>JBKBQT010000003.1:0-22123 GCA_046292445.1 Gemmobacter sp. | reverse complement strand
TTCCAACCCTTGACACCCCCGTTTAATTGGCCGGGGGGGGGGCCGGGGGCCCCCCCGCGACGTTGGCTCCGATCCAGCGTCAGCGGCAGGCGTATTCGACGCCCATGGCCGCGTCGATCTCGCGCACGACGGTCCAGTTATCCTTGAAGGTGATCGGGATGAACTTGTTCTGGCCGGCCGACCCGAATTCCTTCTCCAACCCGGTGCCCTTCCAGTCGAAGGAGAAGAACGCCTCGCGGATCTTTTCCTGCAGCTCGGGCTTGAGGTTGTGCGCCACGCCGTAGCCGGTGGTCGGGAAGGTTTCCGACTTGTAGATCGTCACATAGTCGTCGCGCTTGATCACGCCGCGCTCGGCCATGCGCCAGGCAACGCGGTTGGCGATGGCGGCCGCGTCATAGTCCTTGTTGACCACGCCGAGGATCGAGTTGTCGTGCTTGCCCGAGAAGGCGGGGGTGTAGTCCCGGCCCGCTTCCATGCCGAACTGCGCGCGCATCAGCGCGACAGGCGCCTTGTAGCCCGAGTTCGACGTCTCGGCCGTGAACGCCATCTTGCGGCCGCGGATGTCCTCGACCTTCTCGATGCCCGAGCCGGGGTAGGTGATGAATTCCATCTCATAGCCGAAGCTGTCGTCGAAATCGGCCATCATCGCGAACGGGCGGAACCCCGCGCAGGCGACGGCGAGCGGGTTCGACCCCGTGTTGAAGCCCGCGACATGCAGGCGGCCGGCGCGCATCGCCTCGATCTGGGCGGCGTTCGAATCGACCGGGAAGAACTGCGTGCGCTTGCCGGTCACGGCCTCGAGATGGGCGAGGAAGTCCTTCCAGACTTCGACATAGACAGCGGGATCCTCGACGGGCGTGTAGGCAAAGATGAGAACCGAAGGATCGACGAGTTGCGACGGATCGGTCGGGATGTCGGCAATCATGTCGCCATCGGCGTCGGTGTAGCGGGGGTCGAGCTTGAACTCGGCGAAAGCCGGAACCGTCAGGCAGACCAGCGCGGCGGCGGCAAGCAGATGTCGCATGTGGGAAGCTCCTGGTTGGGACGGCAGAGCGGTAGCGTCTGTGCGCAACAGGTTTCCGACGGTTTTGTAACGGTTGTGCGAAACAACGGCGTGACGCGCGCGCTCTGCTTGGGCATTCGATCGGGGCGCCCCGGTCCTGCGCGAGCCTTGGGCACAGGGCGGCGCCGGGTGCTGAATCCGCCGATCAAGCGGCGAATGTCACACAGTCTTCGCACAGGTCCGTTAACGCCACCCGGTAATCCACGGACAGGAACGCACAATGGCGCTTGAGATCGACGCGCTCACCAAGACTTTCGGCACCAGCACGGCGCTGTCCGCGATCACGCTGCGGGTCGAGCCGGGGAGTTTCGTCGGCGTGATCGGACGGTCGGGTGCGGGCAAGTCCACCCTGCTGCGGGCGATCAACCGGCTGTCCGACGCAACCGCCGGCACCATTCGCTTCAACGGCGAGGATGTCTCGGCGATGAAGGGGGCCGAGTTGCGCCGCTGGCGCGCCCGTGCGGCGATGATCTTTCAGCAGTTCAACCTTGCCGGCCGGCTCGATGTGATGACCAACGTTCTGCTCGGCCGGTTGTCGCATACCTCGACCCTGCGCGCCGCATTCAGGCTTTATTCCGACCGCGACCGTGCTCTCGCGACCGCGGCGCTCGACCTTGTCGAGATGGCCGATTTCGCCGGCCAGCGCGCCGAGACGCTGTCGGGCGGCCAGCAGCAGCGCGTCGCCATCGCGCGCGCCCTGACGCAGGAGCCCGAACTGATCCTCGCCGACGAGCCGGTGGCGAGCCTCGATCCGCGCAACACCAAGGTGGTGATGGACACGCTGCGCCGGCTCAACCGCGAGATGGGTCTGACGGTGCTGTGCAACCTGCATTCCATCGACCTTGCCCGCGGCTATTGCGACAGGCTCGTCGGGCTTCAGGCGGGCAAGCTGTTCTTCGACGGGACCGCGGCACAGCTCACCGATGGCGTGATCCGCGATCTCTACGGCATGGAATCGGGCGACGCCGGCCTCGGCGGCGCGCCGGAACCGGCCGCCCCCCGGCTGGCCGTCGCTGCCACGCCGGCCTGACCGCGCCCGGTCCGGGCACCTGACAACCCCAATCGTTCAAGGAGACTGACGATGCGGAACTTTCTTCTGACTGCCGTCGTGGCGAGCGTTGCCGCGACCACTGCCTTCGCCGATGCCTGCAAGGGCGACGGCGAGCTGACCTTCGCCGTGGTTCCGGCCGAGAACGCCCAGGGCTCGATCGATCGCTTCACCCCGACGGCCGATTATCTGACCGAACAGCTCGGCACCAAGGTCACGCTCCGCGTCGCCTCGGACTATGCCGCGGTGATCGAGGGCCACAAGGCCGGCAATATCCACATCGGCTGGCACGGCCCGGGATCCTTCGCCCGCGCCTATCAGGTGACGGGCGGGCAGGTGACGCCCTTTGCCGCGCTAAACAACAAGGGCGTAGTCGGCTATTACGCGGTTCTCTACGTCAAGGCCGACAGCCCCTATCAGACGCTCGCCGACCTCAAGGGCAAGAAGCTGGGCCTTGTCGATCCCAACTCGACCTCGGGCAATTTCGCCGTGCGGTTCTTCATGGACCGTGACGAAGGCATCATCCCCGAGCAGTATTTCTCGGATGTCGTCTTTACCGGCAGCCACGAGAACGCGGTGATCGCCGTTGCCCAGGGCACCGTCGATGCCGGCGCGAACTGGTGGGATAGCGAAGAGGCGTCGAACCTGCTGCAGATGGCCAACAAGGGCATGGTCAAGGCCGAGGATTTCCGCATCGTCTGGAAGACCCCGCTGCTCGCCGGCTCGCCGCTCATCTACATCAACAGCCTGTCGGATGGCTGCAAGGCCGCGATCCAGGAGGCGTTCGTGAAGATGACCGAACGCTCGCCCGAGACCTACGCCAAGTTCAACGACGGCAAGGGCGACGGGTTCCTGCCGGTCAAGCTCGAGGACTACGAGGCCTCCATGGCGATGATCAAATACGTGGACGAACTGCGCAAGAAGCAGTGACGACTGCGATCTGATCCCGGCCCGGCCCGCATGCGGGGCCGGGCCTTTCCTGTCGAGGACGCGCCATGGCCGACGCATCGCTGACCCTTTCCCCGACCCGGCGCGCCGAGATCGAGGGCGCCTATGCCGCCGCCCGCCGCGCCAAGCAGGTGCGCACGGCCGTCGGGGCCGTCATCTTCGTGCTCATCACGCTGGTTGCGGCTTGGAAGGCCGAGGTGAGTCCGGCGCGGTTCGCCGAAGGCATGCCGCGGTTTCTCGACTATCTGTCGAACCTTGTGCCAACGCTGCGCTGGTCCAGCCTCGGCGCCGACGTCGCGGAATGGTACTGGGGCTATAAGCGCTGGTTCCGGCTTCTGTTCGACACGATCCTGATCGCCTATGTCGGCACGCTGACGGGGACGCTGATCGCCGTCTATCTGTCGTTCCTCGCCGCATCGAACCTCAATGGCACCAAGTGGCTGGTGTTCGTGACGCGCCGGTTCCTCGAATTCTGCCGCACCGTGCCGGAAATCGTCTTCGCGCTGATCTTCATCGTCGCCTTCGGGCTCGGCCCGGTGCCCGGCGTTCTGGCCATCGCGCTCCACACGATCGGGGCGATGGGCAAGCTCTTTGCGGAAGTGAACGAGAACGCCTCCTACACGCCCGTCGAGGGCATCGTGAGCACGGGGGGCGGCTGGCACGCCGGCATGATCTTCGGCATCCTGCCGCAGGTTCTGCCCAATTACATTTCCTATGCGCTGCTGCGGTTCGAGATCAACATCCGCGGCGCGGCGGTGATGGGCTTCGTCGGCGCCGGCGGGATCGGGCAGGAACTGGTCACGGCGATCCGGCAGTTCTATTACAGCGACATCTCGGCGATCCTGCTGATGCTGATCGCCACCGTGATGATCGTCGACATCCTCACCGAAAAGCTGCGCCACATCATCATCCGGGGGGAGGGTCACTGATGGCCGTGCCGCGCGAAAACCCCGTCGGCGCCGCGCTCGCCGCGCGCGCCGCCACGCTCGGCCCCGAGCGCGCCGCATTGCTGCGGCCCGGCCTGCGGCGCTACCTTGCACCCGCGCTGATCGTGGCCGCGATGCTGCTGGTCTATCTTTACAGCCTCGACCGGCTCGGCTTCACGCTCGAGCGCTTCTTGAACGGCGCCGAACGGCTCGGCTATATCCTCTACTTCATGCTGCCGCCGGTCACCGAGGGGCGGTTCTGGGTCTTTGCTTCGGCCATCGGGGAGACCGTTGCGATCGCCTTCATCGGCACCGCGCTCGGGGCGCTGCTGGCGTTTCCGCTGTCACTGCTGGCGGCGCGCAACGTGATGACGATGCGCATCGTCCAGTTCTCCAGCCGCCGCGGGCTCGATGCGATCCGCGGGATCGACACGCTGATCTGGGCGCTGATCTTCGTGAACGTCGTCGGGCTCGGGCCGTTCGCCGGGGTGCTGGCGATCGCGGCATCGGACATCGGCGGGTTTGCCAAACTCTTTTCCGAGGCGATGGAGGCGACCGACCGCAAGCCGCAGGAAGGCGTGCGGGCAGCCGGTTCGAGCCGCGCCGGCGAGGTGACCTTCGGGCTCATCCCGCAGGTGTTGCCGGTGATGATCAGCCAGGTGCTCTACGTCTTCGAATCCAACACGCGCTCGGCGACGATCATCGGGATCGTGGGGGCGGGGGGGATCGGCCTGTTCCTGTCCGATCTCATCCGCACCGGCGAATGGCAGCAGGTGTCGACGATCATCCTCATGATCCTCGTGGTGGTGTCCGTGATCGACCAGATCTCGGCGCGCCTGCGGTTCGCGATCATCGGGCGGACGGCGGTTCTCTGAGGGGTTGGCCGGCTTGAGGTGGCGGGCCGGCCGCGCGGTCAGCCGCGCGCGTCCTCCAGCATCATCGCCGCGGCCTTGCCGGCGATCATCATCGCGGGCGCGTTGGTGTTGCCGCTGGTGATCGTCGGCATGACCGACGCATCGGCGACGCGCAGGCCGGCCAGGCCGATCACGCGCAGGCGGGCATCGACCACCGCCATCGGGTCGGAGGCCAGGCCCATCCGCGCGGTCCCGACCGGATGGAAGATGGTTGTGCCGATGTCTCCGGCCGCTGCCGCCAGGGCGTCGTCGTCGTCGCCGACCGCGGGCCCCGGCAGGTATTCGACCGGGTTCAGCCGCGCGAAGGACGGCTGCGCCGCGATTCGGCGGGCCAGCCGCAGGGACGCCGCGGCGATGCGCCGGTCCTCGGGCGTTGACAGGTAGTTCGGGGCGATCTCGGGTGGCGCGGCGGGGTCGGGCGATGCTATCGCCACATGGCCGCGCGAGCTCGGCCGCAGATTGCACACGCTGGTCGTGATCGCGGGAAAGCGGTGCAGCGGGTCGCCGAACCGGTCGAGCGACAGCGGCTGGATGTGGAACTCGAGATCGGGGCGGTCCACATCAGGGCCCGAGCGGGCAAAGGCGCCCAGCTGGCTTGGCGCCATGGTGAGCGGGCCGCGGCGGAAGAGCGCATATTGCGCACCCATCCAGGCGCGACGGGCGAGATTCCAGTAGGTTTCGTTGAGCGTCCGCGCCCCGGCGATCCGGTAGATCATCCGCAGCTGCAAATGGTCCTGCAGGTTCTGCCCGACGCCCGGCAGATCGCGCAGCACCGGGATGCCGAGCCGCTGCAGCGACGCGCCCGGCCCGATGCCCGAGCGCATCAGGACCTGCACCGATCCGATGGCGCCGGCCGCCAGAACGATGTCGCGCCGGGCATTGGCGCTGCGGGTGGAGTGACCCTGCGCCCAGATCACGCCGGTCGCGCGCCCCTCGGCGATAGTCAGCCGATCGACGAGACAGCCGGTTTCCAGCGTGAGGTTCGGGCGCGTCAGTGCCGGCTTGAGAAAGGCGCGCGCGGCGGAAAAGCGGGTGCCGCGTTTCTGCGTGACGTGGAAATAGCCCGCGCCCTCGTTGTCGCCCCGATTGAAATCGGCGATGGGCGGGATGCCCGCCTCGGCCGCCGCCGCGCGCCAGATGTCGAGCACCGGCCAGGTCACGCGCGGCGGCTCGACCCGCAGCGGGCCGCCCGCGCCATGGGCCGCGTCGGCGCCGGCATGGAAATCCTCCTGCGCGCGAAAGATCGGCAGCACGTCGTCCCAGCCCCAGCCTGTGAGGCCCATCTGGCGCCAGTGGTCGTAATCCGCCGCCTGCCCGCGCATGTAGATCATCGCGTTGATCGCCGACGACCCGCCGATCACTCGCCCGCGCGGATAGCCGAGCGCACGGCCGTTCAGCCCCGGCTCGGCCTGCGTGCGGAACATCCAGTCGGCGCGCGGATTGCCGATGGCGAAGAGATAGCCGACGGGGATCTTGAACCAGATCCAGTCGTCGTGACCGCCCGCCTCCAGCACCAGCACCCGGACCGCCGGGTCGCGCGACAGGGCGTCGGCCAGGACGCAGCCGGCCGAGCCGGCGCCGACGATGATGTAGTCGTATTCGGCCATCCCGCCCCCCCTCGGCACCTGCGGCCGCGCCATGGATCCGAATGTAGCCGCGGATGCTCCACCTGCGCCAGTTGGCGGGTGTCACGCCGCTGCAAGGGCGGCGATGATGGGGCGGAACTCTGCGGCGGTCAGGGACGCGCCGCCGACGAGGGCGCCATCGACCTCGGGCAGGGCAAAGATCGCGGCGGCATTGGCCGGCTTGACCGATCCGCCGTAAAGCAGCGCGGTCTCGGCGGCGCCCGGTCCGAAGCGGCCGACGAGGGCGCGGCGCAGGGCGGCATGGACCTCGGCGATCTGCGCCTCGGTCGGGGTGCGGCCGGTGCCAATGGCCCAGACGGGCTCATAGGCGATGACGATCCGGTCGGGATGTGCCCCATCGGGCAGCGACCCGGCGAGTTGGCGGGCGACCACGGCGAGCGTCTCGCCCGCCTCGCGCTCCGCCAGCGTCTCGCCGAGGCAGATCACGGGGACGAGGCCGGCGGCAAGCGCCGCGCGCGCCTTGGCCGCGACCACCGCATCGGTTTCGCCATGGTCGCTGCGCCGCTCGGAATGGCCGAGGATGACATGGCTCGCCCCGGCATCGGCCAGCATCGCCGCCGCGATATCGCCCGTATGGGCGCCGGCGGCTTTCGCGTGGCAATCCTGCCCGCCGAGCGCGATGCGCCCCGCCGCCAGCCCCGCCATCCGGTGCAGAAGCGTGGCCGGGGGGCAGAGCAGGACGGTCACATCGGCCGGCAGCGGTTCGGACAGTAGTGCCGTCACCTCGGCGAGCGCGGCGCCGGTGCCGTTCATCTTCCAGTTGCCCGCTGCCAGTTTCCGCGCCATTCGAACCTCCCGCCGCCGATCCCAGCAGGCTCTAGGCGATAGCGGGCGCCCGTGGAACGGGGGCCGGTATCAGGCGCGCGCCGGACGTTGCCGGCCTGCACCACCCGGCCGTCAGGTGGCGGGCACGTCCTTGAACTTGATCGATTCGCCGCAGCCGCAGGCCTCGGCCACGTTCGGATTGCGGAAGGTGAACTTCGATTCAAGCAGCGTCGTCTCGTAATCGATCTCGGTGCCGATCAGGAACATCTGCGCCATCGGCGCGATCATCACCCGGGCGCCGTCCTGGTCCACCACGGCGTCGAGCGGATTCACCGTATCGGCGAATTCCATCGTGTATTCCATGCCCGCGCAGCCGCCCTTCTTGACGCCGATCCGCAGGCCCGCGCGCCCGTCCCGTTCCATCAGCCGCGCGATCTGGCGGACGGCGGCGGGGGTCAGGGTGACGGCCTGTTTTCCGGGGATGCCGAACATGTCCTCGATCCTTCACATGAACCCGAGTTCGAGCCGGGCTTCGTCGCTCATCATGTCCATCCCCCAGGGCGGATCGAAGGTCATGTGCACGTCCACCTGCTTGACACCCGGCAGGGGTTCCACCGCACTCGCCACCCAGCCGGGCATCTCGCCGGCCACGGGGCAGCCGGGCGCGGTCAGGGTCATCGTGATGTCCACGGCGTTCTCGGCGTCGATCTCGATGGTGTAGACAAGCCCGAGGTCGAAGATGTTCACCGGGATCTCGGGGTCGAATACCGTCCGGCACGCCTCGACGACCGAGTCATAGAGCGGATGGTCGGTCGTCGAGGGACGGATGAGCGGTGTGCCCTCGATGCGGTCGGTCGTCTGCGTGTTCATCGGTCAGGCCCTCGTGCTCGCGCCGGGCTCGCGGCGCGGGCCGCGCGGCTTTCCTGACCGAAGATATAAGGAATGCGGAGGGTGACGTCCAGTAGCCGCGGCGCACCCGCCGCGACCACCGGGGGCGATGTCAGAGGATTTCGATATCGCCGGCCGAAAAGGCCGTGACCCCGACGAGCATGAGGCCGGCATCCGCCTTGCGGTCGCCGTTGGTGTCGATCTGCAGCAGGCCATTGCCGTTCTTGACGATGAAGCGGATGTCGCCGTCATTGCCGCGGAACCGCCCGCCGGTGAACTGCGCATCGCCATAGTAGCGCACCACATCGGTCCCGCGCAGGAAATCGGTCACCCGGTCAGTCTCGACCGCACCGCGCGTCACCTCGAGGACGAAGGCGTCCGCGCCGGCGCCGCCCGTCAGCGTATCGACCCCCGTGCCGCCGCGCAGCTCGTCCCGGCCGCCGCCGCCGAACAGCCGGTCGCGCCCCGCCCCGCCAAAGAGGATGTCGTCGCCGCCGTCGCCGAAGAGCCTGTCGTCGCCCCGCTCGCCCCAGAGCGTGTCGGCCCCGGCGCCGCCGCGCACCGTGTCGTCGCCCGACCCGCCGGTGACGGCATCGTTGCCGCCAGCAAGGACGATCCGGTCGTTGCCGAGCGGGTCGAGCAGAACGTTGTCGCCGCTGCGGGTGTTGGGCAGGAAGATGTCGGAATTGTCCTTGCCGCGATAGTCGTAGTCGAAGCTGGCAAAGAACCGCTCGAGCGCGCTGCGGTCAGAGCCGGTCCGCTCTGCGATACCGCCTGCAAAGACGGCGGCCATCGACACCGGGCCGGTCACCTCGAGCACCGGCACGCCGCCGCGGGACATCACGACCGAGGTCGCAGTGCCGCCATCGGGCACCAGCCCGAGGCCCGGAAGGCTGGCATAGGTCAGGCCGGTGCCCGTCACGCTGAACACGGTCGTGCCGGAGGTGGCGGTGAAACCGCCGGCGGTCGCGTTGCTGACCGTGGTGTCGAAGATGAGCTGCTCGATCGCGTCGTAGAAGGCCGCCGGCGAGCTCGGGCTGTTGCCCGGAAAACGAACTTTCAACATGACTTTGACTCCATTGCTGCGGGCACCCTGCCGCACGCGGGCGCGCAGTCAAGGCATAACTCCCCGATCAGGCAAGAATGAGGTCGCCCGCGTCGAAGGTCGCGAGTCCCGTCAGGATCAGCACCCCATCGGGCGCCCGGTTGCCCGAGGCGTCGATCTGCAGCTGGCCCGTGCCGGCGGCGGCATTGAACCGCAACTCGGCGCCCGCGCCGGTGAAGGCGTCGGTGCCGATGAAGGTCAGGCCGAGCGCCGACAGGTCGATCCGGTCCACCCCGGTCTCGAAATCGGTGATGCGGTCGCGGTCCGCGCCGCGGCCGATATGCTCGACGGTCCGCCACACGAAGGTGTCGCGCCCCGCGCCACCCGTCAGCACATCGGCCCCCGCCCCGCCGTCGAGCACGTCGCGCCCGGCGCCGCCCACCAGCGTATCATTCCCCGCGCCGCCCGACAGCCGGTCGTTGCCGGCATCGCCCTGGAGCAGGTCATCGCCTGCGCCGCCGTTCAGCGTGTCATCGCCCGCCCCGCCGCGCAACGTGTCGTTGCCGCCGCCGCCGTCGAGCCGGTCGTTTCCCGTCCCGCCGACCAACCGGTCGTTGCCGCCGTTGCCAGACAGGGTATCGTTCCCCGCGCCGCCGTCGATCCGGTCGCGCCCGCCGCCGCCGCGGATGACGTCATTGCCCCCGCCACCGTTCAGCACATCATTGCCCGGCCCGCCGAGGATCGTGTCGTTCCCGCCGAGCCCGCTGATCGTGTCGTCGCCGCGCCCCCCCTGCAGCCGGTTGGCGGCATTGTTGCCCGTGATCGCATCGGCGCCCGAGCCGCCCACCGCATTCTCGATCACCACGCCGTTCGCGATCGTGAAGCCGCCGAAGATACCGGCGACAAAGCTTACGAAACCGCCGCCGCCTTCCTCGAACCGCAGCGTCGCGGCGCGCAGGTCGATCGTCGCCACGGCGCTGCCGTTGTGGCGGATCGTGTCGTTGCCGCCCGCATCCCAGATCGCCTCGTAACCGGTCCCGCGGCCGTTTGTCGTCGGCAGCACATAGGTGTCGTTGCCCGTGGCATGCGCCATGTTGGCGCCGTATTTGCGCTGGATCACCGCGATGTCGAGCGCCATGGGGCCCTTGACGATGCCGAAGCTGTTGGTGTTCGACCCGCCCGCCGGGCCGCTCTGCCAGCCCTTGTTGTAGGACATCACGGTGAAGACTTCCTGGTTCAGCCCGAGCTGGCCGAAGTCGCCCGACCCGCGCACACCCGGAAAGATCTCGGAATTCCCGCCGCCGTCGTCATGCGGATGCGCCAGGCCGAGCCCGTGTCCGAATTCGTGAACGAAGTTCGAATACCCATACGCGCCGCGCTCGAGCAGCCCGCCCGCCTCGTCAGACCAGAAGCGCGCGTTGGTGTTGAACCAGCCCTGGCCCTGGATCCCGCCGAAGGCCGGATCCTGCGGCGCCATCTTGCCGCTCAGGCTGCTGTCGAGAAAGCCCTTGCCGAAGACGAAATCGGCATTGGAACGGTTCGTGACCTCGACGAAGGACAGCGGGGCGAGCTTGGCGAATTCGTTCAGCGCCGCAGCGGCCTGCTGTTTTTCGTAGGCGGACCAGCGGCTGTCCGTCGTCTCGTTCATCACCTGTTCGTTGATGTCGGCGAAGTAGTAGCGGATCGTGCTCTTGTTGAACTTCACCCCCCAATCGACGCCCGACAGAAGATCGGGCTCGGGCGGCGGCTTGAGCTCGACCACCGCAAGGCGAAAGTCGCCCGTCGCAACGCCCGAACCCATCGCGCGGACGTAGTAGGTGCCGCTGCGTTCGATGTCGAAGGCGATGAAGGAGTTCTTGGTGATGCCGTTGTCGTCGTTCTCGGCGATCACGCGGCCCTGGGCATCGACGATCTGCACCTTGGGATCGCTGAGCGGAGTGAAGCTCAGCGCTGCGGCGTCGAGCACGACGTAATAGCTCTTGCCCTTCTCGAACTGCACCGCATAGCGGTCCACGTCGCCGATGAAGTCGATGGTGCCGAACACCTCGCCGTTGACCCGGACCGATCCGGCGGTCGCATTCGTGTCGCCGACCCGGTCGGCCGAGAAATTCACCTGGCTCAGTGCGATCTGGTAGGATCCGGTGGTGTTTCCGCCGCCACCGAACCCGGTCGCGCCGACAAAGTAAAGGCCCGTCCGCGTCGCCGTGATGGTGAGCAGCGCATTGACCCCGCCGCCTGAATTGTCGTCCGATGTCAGCAGGTTGGCGTTGTTGTCAAAGAGGAACAGCATCGGGTCGCCGGTGCCGAAGAATGGCAGCGACACCATGCTGATCTGGTAGGTCTGGCCCTGAACGAGCTGCAACCGGAACCAGTCGGTATCGTTCGGAAACGAGATCTCGGCGTTCAGCCGCTGGCCGACGCCGAGCGTCACCTGCGTGCTCGGGCCGGACGGAATGTCGAAGAACGGGGCAAAGCCCGTCGGATCGCTTTCAGGAAAGCCGACACCGATCCAGGGGTCGATCACCCGATCGGCGGTGACCGGCCCGGCAAGAAGCGTCGCGGCATCGGCAAAGTCGACGCCGATGCGTTCGAGATGCGCGAGCCGCTCGGCCAGGAGCGCAGCCTCGGCCGCCACGGCCGCCTCATAGGGGCATTGCGGATCATAGGGACGGAACTGGTGGCAGATGGAGCACATCGCGGCATCCTCCGGTCCAGGCGCGCGCCGGGGCAGCGCGAGTGACGCAAAGGTAAACGCGAAACCACGGTCCTGCCAACCCTCGACTTGGCCCGCGCCGTGCAATAGCGGGGCAGGGGGGCGATGCGATGGGGCGGGACATGGGCGGCGCGGGGTTCGGCTTTGCGGTGACGGCGCGCGACGGGGCGGCGCGGACGGGGGCGATCGCCACGCCGCGCGGCACGATCCGAACGCCCGCCTTCATGCCCGTCGGCACGGCTGCGACGGTCAAGGCGATGCTGCCCGACAGCGTCGCGGCGACCGGGGCCGACATCCTGCTGGGCAATACCTATCACCTGATGCTGCGGCCCGGCGCGGAGCGCATCGCGCGGCTCGGCGGGTTGCACCGGTTCATGAACTGGGACCGGCCGATCCTGACCGACAGCGGGGGCTATCAGGTCATGAGCCTTGCAGCCCTGCGCCGGCTCAGCGAGGAGGGGGTGCGCTTTTCCTCGCATATCGACGGGTCCAAGCACCTTCTGAGCCCCGAGACCTCGATGGAAATCCAGCGCCTGCTGGGGTCGGACATCGTGATGGCCTTTGACGAATGCACGCCCTATCCGGCCGATGAGGGCACTGCGGCGGCCTCGATGGCGCTGTCGATGCGCTGGGCCGCGCGGTCGCGCGATGCCTTCGGGGACCGGCCCGGCCATGCGCTCTTCGGGATCCAGCAGGGCAGCATCTACCCCGACCTGCGGGCCGAAAGCGCCGAGAAACTGGTGCGGATCGGCTTCGACGGCTACGCGGTCGGCGGGCTTGCGGTGGGCGAGGGGCAGGACATGATGTTCTCGGTCCTCGACTATGCCCCCGCGATGCTGCCCGAGGACAAGCCGCGCTATCTGATGGGTGTGGGCAAGCCGGACGATATCGTCGGCGCGGTGGAACGCGGGATCGACATGATGGATTGTGTCCTCCCTTCGCGCTCGGGCCGCACGGGGCAGGGCTGGACGGCGCGCGGGCCGGTCAACCTGCGCAACGCGCGCCATGCCGACGATCCCCGGCCGCTCGAGGAAGGCTGCACCTGCCCCTGCTGCCGCGGCTATTCGCGCGCCTACCTGCACCATGTGGTGCGGTCGGACGAGATCATCGGGTCCATGCTGCTGACCTGGCACAACCTCCATTACTATCAGACGCTGATGGCGGGCCTGCGCGAGGCGATTGCGGCGGGCCGGCTCGCGGCCTTCGTCGCCGCGTTCCACAGCTTGCGGGCCGAGGGGGACATTCCGCCGCGCTGACCGCCCGCGCCGCCCGGCTATGCCGTCGCTTCGACCGCTGCCGCCGACCGGCGCGGGCCATCCGGGCCAGAGCGGCCCCCGCCGTCAGTGCCCGGCCAGCCCCTCGAACAGCCGCGCCACCGCCTCGGCGCCGGGGTCGTTGTGGCCGAGGATGCTCGCGGATGCGAGATAGCTGGCACGGCCGGCGCGGGCACGGGGGATCTGCGCCGTCGCGTCGGCACCCGTCCGCGCCGCCGCCGCGGCGGCGGGCAACCCGCCCGCGAGGGCGGCCAGCGCCGGGGCGAGGGCGTCGATCATCGTGCGGTCGCCGGGCCCGGCGCCGCCTACCTGCTGCACCCGGTCGAGCCCCGCCCGCAGCGCCTCGATCGCGCCCGCACCCGCCGCCGAGGCATCGCCGGCCGCAGCGAAAAAGATCGCCAGCAGCACGCCGGAGGATCCGCCCATCGTCTGGCTCAGCTCGACCCCGATGGCGCGGTAGAGTTGCGTCTGATCGGCCAGCGGCAGCCGGTCCATCGCCTTGAGCAATGCGCGCGCCGCGGTCGCCATCGTGCTGCCCGTGTCGCCGTCGCCGGACTTGGCGTCGAGCGCGTTGAGATCGGCCTCGGCCGCGATCAGCGCCGCGCAGCAGCGCTCGACGAGCGCCCGCGTCGGATCGTGGCGCGAGGGCAGCGGCCGGATCGGCGTCAGCCCGTCGGGCAGGGGGTGGACCACGATCTCGCCCACCGGCCGGCAGCCCGGCCAGGCTGCGGGCGCCACCGGCGCCTGCAGCGCCGCTTCGTCCGCCGGGGTCGCAGGCAGCAGCGAGACCGAAAACCCGTGCATGTCGAGCGAGGTCATCAGCGCCGCCGGCCCCACCATCCAGCGCACCTGCGGCCCGAGGCGCGAGCGCATGAGTTCCTCGGCCAGCACCGCCATCTCGAGCGCGGTCGTCGCGCCGAGGTTGTTGAGAAGCGCGACATGCGGCCCCGGGCCGATGGCCGCGGCGAGGCGTTCGGCGACCCTGTCCATCGCATCGCGGGCCGAGGAAAAATCGACCTGCTGCACGCCGGGTTCGCCATGGATCCCGAGGCCGAGCTCGGCCTTGCCCGGCGGGATCCGGTCCTCCTTGGGCGAGCCGGGAACCGTGCAGGTATCGAGCGACATGCCGATCGACACGACGCCGCCGATGATCCGCCGCGCCTCGGCCGCCAGCCGGTCGAGGTCCATCCCCTCTTCGGCCAGCGCACCGATGATCTTGTGCACGAAGAGCGTCCCCGCTACCCCGCGCGCCTGCGGCAGATCGGGCAGCGCCACGTCGTCGTCCACCACCACCATCGCGACCTTGAGGCCCTGCGCCCGCGCCCGCTCGGCAGCCAGCCCGAAGTTGAGCCGGTCGCCGGTATAGTTCTTGACGATCAGCAGGCACCCCGCCTTGCCGGTCACCGCTAGGATGCCCGCCAGCACCGCATCGACCGAAGGCGAGGCGAACACCTCGCCGCAGACGGCGGCGGTCAGCATGCCGCGGCCGACGAACCCGGCATGGCTCGGCTCGTGCCCCGATCCGCCGCCCGAGACGAGCGCGACCTTCGAGCGGTCCCAGTCGGTGCGGACGACGACCTTGATATGCGGATAGCCGTCCAGCCGCGCGAGCCGCCCCGACGCGGTGCGCAAAAGCCCGTCGATCGCCTCGGTGACTAGGGTTTCCCGGGAATTGATGAACTGTCTCATACCCTTCTCCTCAGGCGATACGTGCGCCGGCAGTATCGAAATAGAGCGCGCCCACGGGTTCCACCGGCACCGTGTCGCCGGTCGCAAGGTCGGTGTGCGGATCGGTGAGGGTGACGAGGGCATGCCCCTCGAAGGCAAGGTGCAGCCGCGTCTGGTCGCCCAGATGCTCGACCCGGGCGACCCGCGCGGGCCGCCCCGCGCCGAGCCGGATGTGTTCGGGGCGAAGGCCGATGCTGGCTGCGCCCGGCGGGCCGCCGGGCCAGAGGTGCGCAGGCAGGACGTTGATGCGCGGCTGTCCGAGGCGACCGGCGACATAGAGGCTCACGGGGTTCTCATAGACCTCGCGCGGGGTGCCGACCTGCACCAGCCGCCCCGCGTCCAGCACGCCGACCCGGGTTGCCAGCGTCATCGCCTCGACCTGGTCATGCGTCACGTAGAGAAGCGTCGCGCCGAGATCGGCGTGGATGCGCTTGAGTTCCACCCGCAGGTCGGCGCGCAGCTTGGCGTCGAGCGAGGACAACGGTTCGTCCATCAGGTGGATCGCAGGATCGCGCACCAGCGCCCGGCCGATCGAGACGCGCTGCATCTCGCCCCCCGACAGCTGCGTTGCCTTGTTGTCGAGCTTGTGCGCGATCTGGAGCGTTTCGGCCACGCGCAGCACCCGGCGGCGGATTTCATCCTCGGGCGTGCGCAGGACGGGCGAGCGCAGCGGAAAGGCAAGGTTCTCGCGCACCGTCATGTGGGGGTAGAGCGAATATTGCTGGAACACCATCGTCACGTCGCGCCCGGCCGGCGTCTCGCGCGTCGCATCCCGACCGTCGATCAGGATCCTGCCGGTATCGGGCGTCTCGAGGCCGGCAATCAGGCGCAGGGTCGTCGTCTTGCCTGCGCCGGTCGGGCCGAGGAGGACGACGAATTCCCCTTGTCCGATGGTCAGGTCGAGCCCCTGCACCGCCCGGGTCGCGCCGAAGGCCTTGGAAACGCCGGCCAGCCGCACCTCAGCCATGCGCCAGCACCCCCTCGTTCAGGGCCGAGCGCAGCGCACGCCCCGTGCCTGCATCGAACAGCGTGATCGTGCCAGGGTTGAAGTCGAGGCCCACCGTCTCGCCCGCGCGCACCGCGCGGGCGGCGGGGACGCGCGCCTTGACCGGGCCGCCCTCGGTCTCGACGGTGACGATCTGCGTCGTGCCGAGATATTCGGCGGCGAGGATCCGCCCGCGATAGGGCGCGTCGTCCGTCAGGCGGACGTGCTCGGGCCGCACGCCAAGGGCGATGTCGCCCTCGAAGGGCGCGCGCGCTGCGGGCACGGCGAAGCGGTGGCGGTGCAGCGTGACGGTGGTATCGCCCGCCGCGATACGACCGTGAAAGCGCAGGATGTTCATCGGGGGCGAGCCGATGAAGCCCGCGACGAACAGGCTTGCAGGCTTGTCGTAGATATCCTGCGGCGCGCCGAACTGTTCGATCACCCCGTGGTTCATCACCACGATCTTGTCGCCCATCTGCATCGCCTCGAGCTGGTCGTGGGTGACATAGACGGTCGTCGCCCCCATCCGGTCATGGAGCGCGCGCAGCTCTTCGGCCATGCGCTCGCGGAACTCGGCGTCGAGCGCGCCGAGCGGCTCGTCCATCAGGAAGCATTTGGGGTTGCGCACGATCGCCCGCCCCAGCGCCACCCGCTGCCGGTCGCCGCCCGACAGGCCCCCCACCGGGCGATCGAGGATGCCCGCGATCCCGAGGAGCCGCGCGACCTCGGCGACGCGCGTGCGGATCTCGGCCCGCGGCATGCCCTGGCTCGCGAGCGGATAGGCGATGTTGCGCCGCACGGTCATGTGCGGATAAAGCGCGAACATCTGGAACACGAAGGCGATGTCGCGCCGGCTCGCGGGTTTGCGGCTCACGTCCTCGCCGTCGATCAGCACCGCGCCCGATGTCGGCAGCTCCAGCCCGGCGATCATGCGCAGCGTCGTCGTCTTGCCGCAGCCCGACGGGCCGAGCAGCATGAAGAACTCGCCATCCGCGATGCGGAAGGACGAATCCTGCACCGCGGTGAAGCTGCCGAATTGCTTGCGCAGGTTGCGCACCACGATCTCGGCCATCGGTCACTCCGGGAAATGGCTGACGATGATGAACATCACCGTGCCGGCGAGGGTTACCGGGAACGACAGCGTATAGGCCCAGAGCGCCCAGGGCTGCATCAGCATCACGACGCCGATGCCGATGAGGGCCGAGGCAACCGCCTCCCACGGGCCGCGGCGCAGGCGCATCAGGCCATGCAGGAACCCGGTCATTTGCGCACCGCCCCGAAGGTGATCCCGCGCAACAGATGCTTGCGCAGAAGGATCGTGAACACCATCACCGGCACCAGAAAGATCGTCGCCCCCGCCGCCACGGCCGGCCAGTCGCGGCCGCCCACGCCGATGATCGTCGGAATGAAGGGCGGCGCGGTCTGGGCGTTGCCGGAGGTCAGCAGCACGGCAAAGGCATATTCGTTCCAGGCGAAGATCAGGCAGAAGATCGCGGTCGAGGCGATGCCGGTCGCGGCCTGCGGCAGAACCACCTTCACGAAGGCCTGAAAGCGGGTATAGCCGTCGATCAGCGCCGCTTCCTCGTATTCGCGCGGAATCTCGTCGATGAACCCCTTGAGCAGCCAGACCGCCAGCGACAGGTTCACGGCGGTGTAGAGCAGGATCATCCCGGCATGCGTGTCCGACAGGCCAAGCTCGCGGAACATCAGGAAGATCGGGATCGCCACCGCGATCGGCGGCATCATCCGCGTGGAGAGGATGAAGAACAGAAGGTCATCCTTCAGCGGCACCTTGAAGCGCGAAAAGGCATAGGCGGCGAGCGTGCCGAGGAACACCGACAGGAAGGTGGAGCCAAAGCCGATGATGACCGAGTTCGTGAATCGCTCGCCGAACCGCGAGGCGCCCGAGATCACCATGCCCTTGTCCTGCACGATCCGCTCGTACCAGGTGGTCGGCGGCATGGCGAGCTGTTCGGCGCTCGCCCGGTTCTGCACGGTGAAGAGGTTGACGTAACCCTCGAGCGTGGGGTCGAAAAACACTTTGGGCGGATAGGCGATGGCATCGCTCGACGACTTGAAGCCGGTGGCGATGATCCACAGGAGCGGCAGGAGCGTCACGAGTGCATAGGCCGCCACGAGCAGGCCCGCGATCCACTTGAGCCGCGCCGAGGGTTCCGTGACGGAGGCACTCATCGGTTCTTCACCCGGTTCAGGGCCTTGACGTAGATCGAGGCGAGGCCGAACACGGTCACGAACAGGATCACCGCATAGGCCGAGGCATAGCCCGTCCGCCACTTCTCGAACGCCTCGCGCTTGAGGTTGATCGAGGTGAGCTCGGTCGTCGATCCGGGGCCGCCGCCGGTCAGCTGCACCACGAGATCGAACATCTTGAAGTTTTCGATGCCGCGAAAGAGGACCGCAAGCATCAGGAAGGGCAGAACCATCGGCACGGTGATCGTCCAGAACTGCCGCCACTTGGACGCGCGGTCGCATTCGGCCGCCTCGTAGATCGAGTCCGGGATGGATCGCAGGCCGGCGAGGCAGATCAGCATCACGAAGGGCGTCCACATCCAGGTATCGACGATCACGATCGCCCATGGCGCAAGCCGCACATCGCCGATCATCGAGAAGCTGCGCGGGTCGGCGCCGGAGAAGAAACCGAGGATGTAGTTGAAGATGCCGATCTGCGGCTGGTAGAGGAAAGTCCAGAAGTTGCCGACGACCGCCGGCGACAGCATCATCGGCAGGACGATGATCGTGGTCCACAGGTTGCTGCCGCGGAACCGCGCGTTGATGAGCCAGGCCAGCGCAAAGCCGATCAGAACCTGAAGGATCAGCGTCCAGATCAGGAAATGGGCGGTCGCCTGCATCGTCTGCCAGATTTCCGGGTCCGACAGGATGCGCTGGTAGTTCTGCAGCCCGACCCATTGCGGCTCGATGTTGGGGCGGTTTGCGCGGAAATTGGTGAAGCTGAGGCGGATCGTCCAGATCAGCGGAAATATGTTGACCGCCAGCAGCAGCAGGACCGTCGGGGCGATGAAGATCCACGCGATCGCGCGGTCCGAAAGCCCCCGCACGCGGCGGGCAACCCGTGGCGGCGTCGCGCGGGCAAGGCGGTCCAGGGCCGTCTGTGACATGCGGCTATTCCATATCGGACTTTGGCGGGTCCGCAGGCGCCCCGCCCGGCGAGGCGGAGGGGGCGCCTGCGGCGGCGATCAGAGCTTGCCTTCGTCCTTGAAGATCTCTGTCCAGTCGCGCACCAGCGCGTCCAGCGCCTCCTTCGCGGTGCCCTCGCCGGCCACGACATAGCGGTGCACGCGGTTCTGCATCGCCAGCAGCAGTTCGGCATAGGACGGCTCGGCCCAGAAATCCTTCACGATCGCCATCGAGTCGAGGAAGGTCTGCGCATAGGGCTGGCTGGCGGCAAAGCCCGGCCCCTCGACCACCGCGTTGAGCGCCGAGAATCCGCCAAGTTCCCACCAGCGCTGCTGGATCTCGGGCTGGGCGAACCACTTGATGTATTCGAGCGCCGCCTCGCGGTTGGCAGAATAGGACACGACCGATATGCCCTGCCCGCCGAGCTGGGCGAAATGCCCCGCCGGCCCTGCCGGGTTGGGGAAATAGCCCGACCGGTCGCCGCCCACGTTCGCGTCCTGATCGACGCCGGGCCAGATGAAGGCAAAGTTCATCTGGAGCGCGACCTGGCCCGAGCGGAAGGCGTCGATCGTCTCGGACATGTACCAGTCGGACGACCCGGGCGGGGTGCAGCAGTCGTAGAGCGCCTTGTAGAACTCCAGCCCCTCGACCGCGCCCGGAGAGTTCACATGGCCTTCGAGATCATAGGGATTGTCCGGGCTGCCGTAGGTGAAGCCGTAATTGTAGAGGACGTTCGTCACGCCCATCGTGATGCCTTCGGATCCGCGTTCGGTGTAGATCGCGGCGCCATAGACCGTGCGCCCGTCGATCTCGCGGCCCTGGAAGAATTCGGCGATGTCCTTGAGCTCGGCCAGCGTCGCGGGCACGGCAAGCTCGCGGCCGTATTTCTCGCGGAAGGCCGCCTGCAGCTCGGGCCGCGCGAACCAGTCCTTGCGGTAGGTCCAGCCGACCACATCGGCAAAGGCCGGCAGCGCCCAGTAATTCGGCGTGCCCTTCGGCCATTCGGCATAGCCGGTGACGGTCGCCGGGATGAAGGCATCCATGCTGATGCCCTCGGCCGCGAAGAAATCGTTGAGCTGGACGTAGTGGCCCGATTCGGCCGCGAGCCCGATCCACTGGCTGTCGCCGATCATCAGATCGCACAGCTGCCCGCGCGAGTTGAGTTCGTTGAGCATGCGGTCGGCGAAGTTGGGCCAGGGCACGAACTCGAAGCGCATGGTGTGGCCGCTCTTGGCCTCGAAGTCGCGCGACAGCTCGATCAGGGCATTGGCCGGGTCCCAGGCCGCCCAGCACAGCGTGAGGTTTGCCGCTTGCGCGCCGTTGGCGGCAAGGCCCGCCACGCCGACCAGCGCCGTCGCCGCAAGGATGCGGGTCTTGATGGTCATGATATCCTTCCTCCCAGTTTTCCGGCAGGCGTTGCTTTGGCCGGACCGCGCCGGTGCATCGTGGCGCTGGTGCGAGGGTAGTTGAGGAACGTACATCATTGCAATCGGAAATCTTCGGCCCGATGCCCTCCCGCGATCATGATGCGTTGGGCAGGTTCTCGCGCAGGACGATCTCGGTGCGCAGCCGCTCCTGCTGCTCGAAGATCGGCAGCCGGTCGCTGAGGTTGCGCAGCACGCGCAGCGCGCTGCGCACGAGGTGGCCGACGTTCTGTGCGATCACGGCGTCGATCTCGTTCGACAGAAGGCCCGCCCGCGTGGGCGGCGTCAGCTCGTGCATGATGACCGCCAGATCGGCGCGGCGCCCGCTGCGCCGCAGCGCGCGCAACACCGCAAGGTTGCCCGACCCCATCGAGTAAAGCCCGACGAGCCGCGGCTTGCGCAGCAGCATGCCGAAGACGAGCTCCTCCATCCGCGCCGGGTCGTCGAAGGATTCGAGGCTGGGCAGCACGCCGAGATGCGGGAAATCGCTCTGGATCACCTGATCGAAGCCGAGCCGCCGTTCCAGGCTGTCGCGCGCGCGCATCGAATTGGTGACGACGAGGATGTCGCCGGAATTGCGCGCGAACTTGCCCATCAGAAGGGCAGAGGTGCGCCCGGCGGCGAGCGAATCGATCCCGACGAAAAAATCGCGGGCACTGCTGGGCAGGTCCGAGGCCAGCGCGACAACCGGCGTTCCGCCCTGTTTCAGCCGCGCCACAGCATCGCGAACCTGCGGCGTCTCGGGCACCATCAGCGCGATGCCGTCGGGGCGCTGGGCATCGAGCGTCTGGAGGGTGCGGACGATCGCATGCGGGTCGTGCGCGGGCACCGACAAGACGCGCAGCACGGCGCGGTCGGCGATCTGTGCGGCATAGGCCTCGCGCAGCGCGCTGCGGATCGCCTCGACGAACTGGCTCGGCCCCTCGGGCAGGACGACGGCAAAGCTGTATTGCCGCTGCCGGGCGAGATTCGCCGCCGATGTGTCGCGGATGTAGCCGAGGCGGCGGATCGCGTCCTGGACCCGCGCAATCGTCGCGGCCCGCACGCCGCTGCGGGCGTTGAGCACCCGGTCTACTGTCGCAAGGCTTACCCCGGCCTCGCGCGCGATGTCGTGGACGGTGGGTCGGTTCACCTCGGGCACTCCGTCAATTCCGAGATACGTATCTCAGATGAAAGCGCCATCACAAGGGCATGTTGATCCGCGCGCCTGCAGGCTTCCACAGCGACGCGCACGCTGTCCGGCACTCCGTCCTCCCACGGGCGACAGCCCGGGAGTGGGCGCGGTCGCGGCGCCGCCGGCCTGCCTCCGGGTCGTTCTGCTTCATGATGAGCGCGCTTGGGTTGGTAGACCGCGCGATCGCGTGATCGTTGCAGGCGCCGTTGACCGCCCGGCGTCGCCGACCGCATGCGCGCGAAGGGCGCGGGGTCGTTGCGCGCAGGTCTAGCGGCGCAGGACGTCCGACAGCAGCGGGTTGGGGTAGCGGCGCACCTGGGTTACGGCGAAAAAGGTCTCGGTGATCCCGTCGAGCCGCGCCGCCTCGACCAGGGCCCCAGATGACAGCTCGTCCAGCACGACGATCGGGGGGATGACGGCAAGGCC
>JBKBQT010000002.1:0-205151 GCA_046292445.1 Gemmobacter sp. | reverse complement strand
GCAACCGGGCTGAATAGCCCCCGAACCCAACCCGAAGCACCCCGCCGAGCCGTTTCATGCAGTCTTCAGGCCGCCGAGCCGGCCCAGAACAGCAGAAAACGGTGAAAAATCGAGGTGCCCCATAGTCAAGGGCGAAATACGCCGGGATCGACACGACGAGTCCCGCAGGGGCGAAACGGACCAACCTGCCCGGCCCGGCCTCGCGCAGCGCCCGAGTGCGTTGCGCAGTTGCTCGGTTGCCCACGGCGCGATGATGCCCGATGCCGGATTGCCTGCCAGCGGCGATCCGGATCAGTCGATCAGGCGTCGCCAGACGCAACTCGGCGGCGCGTCGAACCGTTCGGCGATCGCGATCGTCGCCGAACCGCGCGGCTCATTCGCCGGCAAGGCCGTCAGGCATCCGCCCGGGGCCCATGGGGATGCTTGTCGGCGATCAGCCGCAGCTTGATGCCGTGCTCAAGAAACGCCTTGCAGGCGGCGACGACGAGATTGAAGCCTTCCGTCGACCCCAGCGCCTGCGAAACCTGTTCGTCGTCGCTGCCGGCAAAGCCCGATGCCACGATGGATACGAACGTTGCGTCATCGCCCTGCGGCGTGAACGTCCACTCGACCGGGGTGGGCCATTCGATGACGAGCCGGTACGGCCGCTCAAGCGTTTTGACCGTGATCTCGGCCGAGACGCCCCATTGATCCCAGTACCAGGTCACTGTCGCGCCGGGGACTAGCGGGCCGCTGGTACGCGAGAACCAGAATTTCGTGGTTACATCGGGATCGACGAAAGCGGCGAACACGTCGTCCACCGGTCGGCGGATCAGCATGGTGGCGCGGGCGACGGGGGGGATGGCAAGGGGCATCAGGGCTCAAGGGCACTTACAGGTTGTGTTGCTGGACCTGCGTGGCGATCCACCAGGTCGTGCCGCCGGCGTCCCGCACCCCGCCGCGCTTGTCAGCGTCATCCTTCTGAACCGGCTCCTGCACCGAAACGGCCCCGGCGGCGAGCGCCCTGCGATGGGCCGCATCCACGTCAGGCACGTAAAGATGAACGTGGGACTGCATCGCGGGCCAGTCGGGCGGGGATGGGTCCGCCAGCATGAGAACGGTGTCGTCGATACGGATTTCGGCGTGCACGAGCCTGCCCGCATCGTCGGCAAAGCGCCTCAGCTCGACCCCGTCAAACGCCGCGGCGAGAAAGGCGATGGTCGCCTCCGCGCCATCGACGATCAGGTAGGGCGAGACCGAGGAGTAGCCCTCGGGTTTGTACGAAAGGTTCATGGCTGCTCCTTGCGGTCCGGTGAAAAGGGCTGGCGCCGGCTCATTTCCGTCACCCCCGCCGGGCCGCGTCGATGGCCGCCACGTCGATCTTCTGCATCGTCATCATGGCGGCGAAGGCGCGCCGCGCTTCCGCGCCGCCGGCCGCCAGCGCCTCGGTCAGGGTGCGCGGGGTGATCTGCCAGTTGACGCCCCACCGGTCCTTGCACCAGCCGCAGTCGCTCTGTTGTCCGCCGTTGCCGGTGATGGCGTTCCAGTAGCGGTCGGTTTCCTCCTGCGTGTCGGTGGCGATCTGGAACGAGAAGGCCTCGGTCTGCGGAAAGATTGGCCCGCCGTTCAGTCCGAGGCAGGGGATGCCGCAGACGGTGAACCGGACCACCAGCACGTCCCCCGCCCTGTTGCCGGGGTTGTCCATCGGCGAGCGGATCACCGCCGTCACCGCGCTGTCGGGAAAGACCGAGGCGTAGAACCGCGCGGCCGCCTCGGCCTCGGTGTCGAACCACAGGCAGACGGTGTTTTTCGGGATCATGCCGCTGATCCGTCCTGCATGATGCCCCATTTGAGGCCGAAGGGATCCTGCACCATGCCCCAGTCGTCGCCCCAGGGTTGCCGCTCGTAGGGCACGAGCATCGTGCAGCCGGCTGCCAGCGCACGGTCCCACCACATCCGGCCGTCCGCGACGACGAGTTGCAGGTGGCCAAAGCCGGTCTGCATGGCGGTGGTCGCGGCCCCGCCGGGGTTCATGCCGCTGTCGGTCATCATCAGCGCGCCGCCATTGATGAGAACCTGCCCGTGCATCACGCCGGGGCTGCCGTCGAAGAATGGCATCCGCCCGATATCTTCGGCCGCGAAGGCACGGGCATAGAAATCCATCGCCTCGGCCGTGCGACCCGCCATCGCGACATAGGGCAGGACGCCCTGCATCGGGTTGGCCCCCGCTGGCGTTGATTGCGTCATGTTGTCCTCGCTGAGATGTCGGTCGTTGCGGCAGCATAAACGATTTGATATCAAATATTCATGTCCGACACAACCCCCGACCTCCTGCCCCGAGAGACGGTCATTGACATCCGCGACACCTGCCTGTGTCTCGCGGTGCAACGCGCCGCACGCCGGCTGGCGCGGCGCTTCGATGCGGCACTCAGGCCCTTCGGGCTGACCAACGGGCAGTTCTCGCTCATGGTGGCTCTGAACCAGCCCGAGCCGCCCCCGATCGGGCGGCTGGCACCCTTCCTCGGGATGGACCCCTCGACGCTGACCGCCGCGGTCAAGCCGCTCGCCCGCCGCGGATTGCTGGCAATCGATCCCGACCCCGGCGACCGCCGCTCGCGCCGGCTGCGCATCACGCCCGAGGGCGTGGCACTCATGCGGCAGGCGGTCGAGGTGTGGCGTGCGACGCATACGGCACTCGAAGGCGAGATCGGGGAGGCCGCGCCTGATACCCTGCGAAGGGGGCTGGCCCTGATCGGCTAGGCGCGCAGCACCGGGGATCTGCCCGCCCCGAGCCGACCATCGGGCACCGCTGCGCACATCCGTGACCGGCGGCGTGCAGGCACGCGCCCGGCCGGGCGCCGAAGGCTCGTGGACAGATCACGTCGAATGGACGTCGCGCGCTCACGCTCGGGCGGCGCCGGAGGCCGCGATGACGCAGGCCAAGCTGGTGCCGTTCATCGAGGCCATCAAGGCCGGGACCATGTGTCTGCGCGGCCAACGATCATGACGCTGGCGCGACAGGCGAGGCCATGCGTGCAGACGCGGTGATCGCGGCGCTTCCGGTGCGCGGCAGCGGGCTGGTGACCGTGCATGCCCGGGGCGAGCCGGCGCTGTTCGTCAACCCCGGCCGCGCCGTGCCCAGGGGCGCCGGTTTCGCGAGCGTCAAGCTAGCCGACGGTGGGCAGGACCCGTGCCTCCGGCCTCCAACGGACGGCGCTGTTCGGGCTGAACTTCGGCCGGCTGCAGCCCGCATGCCCGGCGCTTTTCGACCCGCCGCCGCGCCCCGGCAAAGGCCGCGTGATCGAGGGGGCCGGGATTTCCGGGCGCTCGATCTGCTGACCCCGCATCCGGTCCATGGCTGCACGGGTTGGGTGGCGGTGCTGAACCCGCCGGCGCAACCTTCGAGCAGACCCTGCCGCTGCTGGACCGGGGCCTCGCCAAGGTCGGCGCACAGCTCGCGCGCCGCAGCGCCTCGGCCCGCCGGGCGCCCCAAGTGAAATGACGGTCGAGCAGCCCGGTGCTGACCCCCGACCGCGCCGTCACATCGCGGCTGCGCATCGCGCCCCGCGCTGGTTCGGCTTGCAATGCCGTCGTCGCCGACAGGATCGCACCGCGCGCGGCGTTGACCTTGTCAGAAGGGGCGGCCGTGTCGAAGACGGATGGACAGCCTCCGCCAGACCGCACTGCACCGGCCGGCGCGTTGCCGCCCTCAGGCCCGATCCATCAGGTCGAGATCGCTGCCGCGCAGGACGAGGCGATCGAGCGGGCCGCCCGGCGCGGTGCCAACCAGCATCGGGCGCCGCAGGCCGGGAAGGATCGCGATATCGTAAAGCTCGCGCACCTGACCGCCGAGGCGCAGCACATGCTCGGCCTCGCCGGTCTCGAGGTTGACCACGGCAACCGCACATTGCGCGGCATAGCCCGCCTCGGCAAGGCGCCGTTCCAGCGGCAGGCCGGCAAAGACCGGGCTTGCCCGCGGCAGAGACAGCCCGACCAGCGCCCTGCCGCCCAGAAAGGCGAGGCCGCGCGCAAAACCCGGCAGGAAGGCCACCGGATCGAACCGCGCCGCCGCGCGGTCGATCCGGCCAAGCTCCCCCGTGCCGGCGTTGAGCACGAAGAGCGCGCCATCGTGCAGCCGGGGCGAATGCGGCATCGTCAGGCCGCGGCACAGCGTCTCGCCCGATTGCGCGTCGATCACCACGCCGGCCCCCTCGCGCTGTTCGGACCAGCCGCGCGGTGTGTCGGTTTCGGCGGCGGCGGTCAGATAGCGCGGCCAGCCGGCCGCATCGCAGGCCAGCCCGTTCAGATGACACCGGTCCTGCGGCGCCAGCGCGCTGATGAAGGGCGGCTTCCAGACGCTGCGAAAGCTCGACCCCTCGTCGACCGCCGCGAGGCAGGAAAAGGCGGTGTTGACGAACAGCGGCAGCCCGCCGGGGCCATGGCCGACGTCATGCGCCTGCACATCGCCCGTGAACCATGCGGTGCGCGGCACGAACACGCCGTCGTGCCCGTCGATGTCGCGCCCCGTCGGCACCAGATTGGCAAGGCGCCAGATCGCGTTCCTGCCGGCCAGCAGCATGCCGTCGGGGCCCGCCGCCACGCCGAGGCAACGGTCGAAATTGCGCTCGGACACGCTGAGCGTGTCGGGCGTCGGGGCGCCGATCAGGAACAGCTTGCCGATCTGATAGGTCGTCACTGCCAGCGCAGCCCCGGCCGCGTGAAGCCAGGCGGCAAAACCGGGCGAGGCATGAACGGCATAGGGCGGCGCGCTGTCGCCGTCGTTCGTCACGGAAATCGGTGCCTGCGCCATCGCACGAAAACTATGGACCGAGCAGCGCGCTGTCCAGCGCCTTTCCGGCCGGCACGGGGCGACAGCCTGCGCGCCAATGGTGGATCGGCAGAAAGGCCGCTTCGATGCGCCGCGCATTGCTTTCATTGCGGGGCATGTGCTTGACCCATCGTTCACGCCACTGGGTAATGGCAAGGTTCTGTTCGGCGCGAACGGCGCAAGGGTGGGACCGCAGTTCCGGATCAGCGGCGAGACCGCGGAGGGCACGCAACGCCTGCGGGCGATCAGCACAACCTCTGCCTTGCGGCTTGCAGGAACAGCTTGTGTTGCCGCGCGACGGTCGAGCGGTGCGCATGGACGAGCGTCGCGCGCCTTGAACGGCCGGCGGCCGTCTATGGACATGCGCTGTCGTCAAACCGTTACACGATCCGGCTACCGGCTGAAGAGATGGCTGCCAGCACACCCCCTGCACTCAGCGCCGCGCGGATCGCCAAACGCTTCGGCGATACTGCCGTGCTGCGCGATGTGCATCTCGACCTCGCGCCGGGCGAGGTGGTTGCGCTTCTCGGGCCTTCCGGCTGCGGCAAGACAACCCTTTTGCGCATTGCGGCCGGGCTGCTCGCGGCGACCTCGGGCCGGATGGAGATCGCCGGGCGTCTCGTGGTGGACGGAAGCGCGCTGAACGTTGCACCCGAAGACCGCGGGATCGGGATGGTGTTCCAGGATTATGCCATCTGGCCGCATCTGAGCGTCCGCGACAACGTCGCCTTTCCGCTGCGCATGCGCGGGCTCGACGCCGCGGCCCGCGCCCGCCGTGCCGATGCGGCGCTCGAGCGCGTAGGGCTTGGCCACCTCGCTGGCCGGTTTCCGGGCACGCTGTCGGGCGGGCAGCAGCAGCGTGTGGCCCTCGCCCGCGCGATCGTGGCCGAGCCGCCGCTCGTCCTTTTCGACGAGCCCCTGTCGAACCTCGACCGCGAGCTTCGCGAGGGCCTCGCGCTCGAGATCGGCGCGCTCTTGCGCGACCTCGGGCTGTCGGCGATCTACGTCACGCACGACCAGGCCGAGGCCTTCACCATTGCCGACCGCGTCGCCGTGATGCTGGGCGGGGCGATCGCGCAGATCGACACGCCCGAACGGCTGTTCTCCGCACCGGCCACGGTCGATGTTGCGCAGTTCCTGAACATCGGCGCGTTGATCGACGGCCGCATGACCGCCGGGCACGGATTCACCTGCGCGCAGGGCCGCCTGACGCTGCCCGGTATCGGGCAGGGCGCCGCGGAAGGTCCCGGGCGCATCCTGATCCCGCGCACGGCCGTCCGGCCGGATCCGCAGGGCGCCCTCTGCGCCCGGGTGCTGCGCTGCCAGTTCCAGGGCGACCGTTACCTGCTGCACCTCGGCCTCGACGGACAACAGGCCGCCGACCTCGCATGCCCCGCAGACCGCCCGGTACCCGTCGAGACGCTGATGCCGCTGTCGATCGATACCGACCGGCTGCGCTTCTTCCCCCACTAGGCCACAACAGACAAGGACAGACCCATGTTTCGCAGCACCGCCTTCGCCGCCGCCTTCGGCCTTCTGGGCACGCTTGCCCAGGCCGACACGCTGACCTTCTACACCGCCGGCCCCGGCGGCCTTGCCGATGCGCTGGCCGAGGCGTTCAAGGCCGAAACCGGGATCACCGTGAACGTGTTCCAGGGCACCACCGGCCAGGTCATGGCCCGGCTCGAGGCGGAAGAGGCCAACCCGCAGGCCGATGTCGTCGTCTCGGCCAGCTGGGGGTCGGCGCGCGATCTGCATGCGCGGGGCCTGCTGATGGAGTATCTGTCGCCCAACGCCGCCACGATCCCGGATTTCCTCAAGCACAGCCACTATGCCGCGCAGGGGATTTCCGCGCTCGCCATGGTCTGGAACACCCAGAGCGGCACGCCGCGGCCGAACGAATGGGCCGATCTGACCGACGCGGCCTATCGCGACATGGTGACCATGCCCGATCCGGCGCAATCCGGGTCTGCCTTCGATCTGGTCGCGGGGCTGGAAGCGGCGAAGGGCGACGAGGCATGGGCGCTTCTGGCGGCCCTGGCCGAGAACAAGATGATCGTGCCCGGTCCGAATGCCGCGGCGCTCAACCCCGTGCTGCAGGGGGCCAAGGCGGTCGTCTTCGGCGCGGTGGACTACATCAGCTATGGTCAGGCGGCCAAGGGCGAGACGATCGAGGTCATCGTGCCGGCGAGCGGCACGGTGATCGCGCCGCGCCCGATGATGATCCTCGGCTCGTCTGCGAACCCGGATGCGGCACGGGCCTTTGTCGATTTCGTGCTGTCGGACGCAGGGCAGGCGCTGGTCGCCAAGACCTGGATGATGCCGGCCCGCACCGACGTCGCGGGCCTGCGCCCGGGCATCGCGGATCTGACGGTGATCGCCGTGGACGAGGATGCCGTCGCGGCACGCCGGGACGAGATCATCGCCCGCTTCAACGCGACCGTGACGAACCGCTGATCGGGTCGGCTTGCCGCGCATGGCCCCGAAGCCGTTCGGGGCCATCGACGCGCGCGGGATCGGCATCACCGGCAGGGAACCGACGGCGGGGCATCCATGATCGCGCGTGCGCCATCCATCCTGACGACGCTTGCAGCGGCGGCGATCCTTGTGCTCGTGGGTGTGCCGGTCCTGTTCATCCTGCTGCAGGCCGTGTTCCCCGACTTTGCCCGCGGGTCGTTCGACGGTGCATTCACGCGGCTTGCGATCCTGACCGAGAATGATCGCCTCTGGACGCAATCGGCCAACACGCTGCGCCTTGCGTTTTCGGTCATGGCCGGTTGCCTTGTCTTCGGGCTCCCCATCGGCATTCTGCGCGGGCTGTTCCATGTGCCGGGCGCGCGCCTCTGGGATGTGGTATTCCTGATCCCCTTCCTGATCCCGCCGTTCATCGCCGCCATCGCCTGGATGATGACGCTGCAGCCGCGGGGCTATCTGTTCCAGCTTGCCGGCTTCGATCTGGGGCGGTTCCTGTTCAGCTTTGCCGGCGTTGCCTTCGTGATGACGCTGAACCTCTTTCCGCTGGTCTATTTCGCCGTCTCCCGCGCCCTCGAGGCGGTGGGCGGGCGCTTTGCGGCCGCCGCGCGGGTCCATGGCGCGGGGCCTTTGCCGGCGTTCTTCCTCATCACGCTGCCGCTGTCCATTCCGGCCATCGCGGCCAGCCTGCTGATCGTCTTTGCAATGTCGATCGAGGAATTCGGCACGCCGGCGGCGCTGGCCGCGCGCACCGGTTTCGACGTGCTGGTGACCGGTATCTATGTGCGGCTGTCCGACTGGCCGATCGACCTTGCGGGCGCGGCGCTCGGGTCGGTGATCCTGATGGCGATGGTGCTGGCGGCCTTCACGCTGCAGAACTGGATCGCCACGCGGCGATCCTACATCACCCAGACGGCCAAGCCTGCGGAGATCGACAAGGCCGATCTCGGGCCCTGGCGCTGGCCGGTGCTGGCGCTCTTTGCGCTGGTCGCGGTGATCGGCGTGGCGATCCCGCTAGCAGCGATCGGCGCGACCTCGATGCTGGGGACGATCTCGGGCGGGCTGCATTGGGGCAACCTCGATTCGCGGCACTATGCGCCGATCCTCCAGCCGGGCAGCCGCGCGGCGCAGGCACTGATGACGAGCGGCTGGCTCGCCGTGCTGACGGCCGGTGCGACGGCGGCGATCGGCGGGCTGGTGGCCTATAGCGTCGTGCGCGGGACGGGGCGCGGGCGGGCGGTGATGGATGGGCTGTCGGTCCTGCCGAACGCCATTCCGGCCATCGTGCTGGCGGTGGGGATCATCCTCGCCTGGAACTCGCCCTTCCTGCCGGTCACCCTCTATGGCACGGCGGGGATCCTGCTGGTGGCCTATGTCGGCATCCTGCTGCCCTATCCGATCCGCTATGCCGTCGCGCGCCTGCGCCAGATTTCGGGCACGCTCGACGATGCGGCACGGGTGTCGGGCGCCAGCCAGGCCCAGACGCTGCGCCATATCACGCTGCCGCTGATGGCGCCGTCGCTGATCGCGGCGATGATGCTGGTCTTTGCCATCGCCTCGCGCGAGCTTGTGGCCTCGATCATGCTCGCCCCGGCAGGGTTGAGGACGGTCGGAACCTTCGTCTTCGCGCAGTTCGAGCAGGGATCGGTGCAGACCGGCATGGCGATGAGCGTGATCGCCATCGCCATCACCTCGGGCATCCTGCTCGCGGTCAACCTCTGGCTCGCCCGCCGGGGGGTGAGCGCATTCTCGGGCTGACGTTCCGAAAGGACATGGTCGGAGCGAGAGGATTCGAACCTCCGACCCCCTGCTCCCGAAGCAGGTGCGCTACCAGGCTGCGCTACGCTCCGACCGTGCCGCGGTGGGTAAACGCTTCCCCCCGGTTTGACAAGGGGTGAGGCACGGGGGGTGAGGCACCGGATGCCCCCGCTCAAGCGGCCGGATCGCCGCCCGCCCCCGGCCGCGCGGCGGTGCTCAGAACCGGCTGCGTCGCCGATACTGCGCCGCCCCGCGCCTCGCGCAGCACGATGTAAAGCCCCGAGGCGATCACGACACCGGCGCCCAGATAGGTCCAGGGATCGGGCGTCTCGGCAAAGAAGAGCCCGCCGAAGACGCTCGCCCAGAGGATCTGCGAATACTGCATCGGCGCGACCACCACCGCCTCGGCGCTGCGATAGGCCATCACGATCATCAGAAGTGCCACGAAAGAACAGGCCGCCACGAAGGCCAGCAGCGCCAGATCCGCGCCGGCGACCGGCACATAGACGATCGGCAGGACTGCCCCCATCACCGCGATATTGCCCATGATCGGCCAGATCACCATGACCGCCGGCCGTTCGTCCCGGCCGATCCGCCGCGAGGCCACGGCCGCCATCGACGCGGCCAGCGCCGACAGCAGCGCCGACAGATGCCCCGGCCCGATCGCCGCGCTGCCCGGCCGCAGCACGATCAGCACGCCGCAGAACCCGACCAGAACCGCGAGCGCCCGGCGCAGCCCCACCCGTTCGCCCAGCACCGGGATCGCCAGCAGGGTGATGAGCAGCGGCGTGGTGAACAAAAGCGCATAGACCTGCGTGAGCGGCAGTTGCGTGAAGGCAAAGAACCCCGCGATGCCCGACACGATCACCCCGCCGGCCCGCACCGCCATCCAGCCCGGATGCACCGGGATCAGCCGGCCGGGCGCCCTGTCCGCGGCCAGCAGCAGGAGCGCCAGCGGCAGGCCAAGAAGGTTGACGAAGAACACGATCTGCGGCGTTGACAGGCGCGTGCCGAGGCCCTTGATGACGGCATCGTGGCTTGCGTAGATCGCAAAGCCGAAGAGGGCGAGCAGTGCGCCGCGCGCATTCGGGCCGAGGGCGGTCATGCTGCGTCAAGCCTCTGCTGCCGGTTGCCGGCTGGCACCCTAGCGATCCCGGCGGCGGCCTCAAGGGCGCGGATGCGGACGCGCCGGCGCAGCACGCGCCGCTCGGCCGAAGCCGGCGCGAAGGGGTTCCGGGCGATGACCAGATGGGCCTTCACGGCCGCCCCCAGTCCGGGTGCCGCAGGATCGCCGCGATGCGGTAGCCGAGATCGCCCAGCCGGCTGGCGGGGCTGCGCAGGCAGCCCGCGCGCTCGACCGCGTGCAGGACGCGGTCGGGCGCGACCCAGACGCCGACGTGGCAGGGATGCCGGCCGCGCGCCATCAGCACGCCGTCGCCCTCGGCGGGGTCGGTGACCGCGATCCACCCTGCGGCGCCGGCCGCGAGCGCGCGCGATGCGGCGCGCAGATCGCCCGGATCGACGGGGAGCGGCGCGACGCTGCGCCCGAATTCCGCGGCCCAGACGGCGCGGGCGAGCGACCAGCAGTCGCTCGTGCCCGGCACCCAGGGGCGGCCGATCCAGCGCGCGGTCCAGTGGCCGCAGGCGGCCGTCATGGCGAGCGGCGCGTTCATCCGCCGTATTCCAGTGTCGGAAAGCGTTCCCGGTCGTAGACCAGGCGCGGGAAGCGTTCGTTGACGAGGTCCTGCCAGCCCGCCTGCGCGACGAGTTGCTGCGGCGTGGCGCTGACCGAGCGCAGACGCAGGCCGCGGACGACATAATCAGGTCCGTCGAGCGCGGTCGCCGCGAGGAAGCGGCGCCAGACGATCTCGATCGGGTCGAGCGTGACCACGGCGCGGTGAACCGCCCCTGGTTTACCGGAGGGCAAAACTCTCGGAGAATTGCCCGTTATGGAACAGACATCAAAGAAGAAGACCGCGAAGCCGTATTCACCTGGGTTCCGCGAACGTACGGTGCGGCTGGTGATGGAACACCGCGATGAGTATCAAAGCGAAGCTGCGGCGCTGACAGCGATCGCGGGTAAACTGGCGCGGGGAAACTGGGCTGTTCGCCGCGCCTCGCCGTCCTCGAGCCCCCAGACGTCGCAGATCGCATCGGCTACCGCGTCCTGCGCCGGCCGCCCGCCGCCGCCGGCCACCAGGCGCAGCGCCGCCGGTTCGGGCCGGGCCGCGTCGGCGGCCGCCTGAGCCTCCTGCGGCTTGGGCGCACCGACGATCCGCGCAACCTCGGCCGCGGCGAGCCGCCGCTGGGCCTCGATGCCTGCCTTCACCTGCCGCTTCCAGGCCGCGGCCTCGCGCGCCCGCGCCCGCGCCGCCTCGAGACTGTCGAAGGGCACGTCGCCCACGCGGTCGGCCTCGCAGATCAGGCGGTCGTCGGCGTCGTAGACCGCCGCGGGGCGCGACAGCGCGTCGGGGTCGAAGCGCACCGTCACCCGCCGCCCGGCATGGGCGACCAGCTCGGGGTGCCACCAGCGCGCGCCCGCGATCTCGATCTCGCCCGAGGGCGCCCGCGCCGCGACCCGCTCGGCCGCGAGCCGGAACAGCCGCAGCTGCGCCGCCGTCGGCCGCGCCACCACCGCCTGCGCGTAGAGCTCGGCGAAGGTCGCATCGAACGACCGCCCGGCGCAGACCCCGCCCCGGCGGCCCGGCCGCGCGTTGTGCCGCGCGATCCCGTCGGAGACGAGGGCGCGGCATTCGTCCCAGGTCAGCGCCCGCGCGCCATGGTTCTCGGGCTTGGCGTCGGGCCGGTTGCCCGTGTAGGCCCCCGCCGCAGCGGGGTGGCGCGCGATCTCCTCGGCGAGGTCGCGGAACGCGCGTTCGATCGGCTTCGCCTGCCCGTGGTAGGGCGTCGCGAAATGCACCGCCACCCCGAGCCGCGTCAGCAGCCCCGACGGTTCGTCGGGCCTGAGCCTGAAGCGGAACCGATACGGGTTGCCCCCCGTCAGCCACTTCGCCGCGAAGCCCCGGCCGTTGTCGAGCCAGACCGCCCCCGGCACGCCCCAGGTCTCGATCAGGTCGAGGAACGCCAGCCGCACCAGATGGCAGCTCTCGGTCGTCCCCAGCCGGTGGGCGAGGATCTTGCCCGAGGCAAGGTCCTGCAACGCCAGCAGCACCGGCCGCACCGGCGTGCCGCCGCCCGGCGGGACGACGAAGAGGTCGAGCTTGTGCCCGTCCGCGCCGACGCCCTCGAGCGCCGCGAGAAGCGCCCGCGAGCGGCGCTGCGCCGGGATCAGCCGCGCTGCCGCCCGCAGCCCTTCGCGCGCGGCGACCTTCACCGCCCGCGGCAGCTCGGCCTCGAGCCGCCGGCGCAAAGTGCTGTCCGACGGGATCGGCCCCCAGCCCTCGCGCGCCGCCGCGTCCCGCATCCGCCGGAGGCAGGCCGCGACGCAGGGCTGCTCGGGCCGCAGCCAGTCCGACACCAGAAGATCCCAGGCGCGCGGATCGCAGCCCGCAGGGTCCGGCCGCCCGCGCCGCGCCGGCAGGAGCGCGGGCAGCCAGTGCTGCCGCGGGACGTCGCGCACCAGTGCCCGCCAGTCCCGCACCGTCCGCGCCCCTCGAGCGCGTCGAGCCGCCGCTCCGCCTCGGCCTCGAGCGCGGCCATCCCGCAGATCGCCGCCGACAGCAGCAGGTCGAGCGGCACGCGGCCGGCGTTGCAGGCAGCGGTGGCCAATGTGCTCTTCAACGTCATCTCGGCGCTGGCGGTCCTGCCGCTCCTCGGTCCGGTCGGGCGGCTTGCGGCCATGGTCGATCCGCAGACGGCGCTCGTCCTCTTCCACACGGCGCTGAACATCGTCGGGGTGGCGCTGTTCCTGCCGGTCAATGCCGCCTTTGCCCGGGCGGTGACGCGGCTCGTCCCCGACCGCGACAGCGGCCTTGCCGCCCCGCTCGACCCCGCGTTGCTGGCCGATCCCGACGCCGCGCTCGACGCCGCGCAGGCCGTTGCCAGCGGGATCGCCGATGCGGCCCTCGGCGCCGTCGCCCGTGCGCTCGGCGATCCGCCGGACCCGCAGGCCCTTGGCGCGATGACGCGCCGCGTCCAGCCCGCGATCGAGGCGCTCGAGGGCTATCTCGCCCGTATCTCGGTCCCGCCCGACCGGACGCGCACCCTCGAACGCTATGGCGCCATCCTGCACCTGATCGACCATATCGCCCGGCTGGTGGACCGCGCAGCCCATGCCGATGCGCTGACCCTGACCAGCAGCGATCCGATCCTGCGCCGTGCCGCAGCGGCGACGGCCGCCGCAGCGGCGCGCATGGCGTCGGGCGCGGATGGCGCAGGCGATGCCGCCCGCCTCGCCCGCCTCGCCCCGCTGATCGCGCAGCGGGCGCTGCGGCACCGCCGCACGACGCTGCTGGCCGAGCATGTCGGCCTCGTGCCGGTGGGCGAGATGTTCCGGCGCACCGACGCGATGCGCTGGGTCGAGCATGTGGCAGGCCACGCCGAGCGCATTGCCCATTACCGCCTTGCCGCGGCCGAACGCGCCGGGCGCTAGGCGTCAGAGGCTCGCGTCGAGCGCCGCGACCACCGCATCGCCCATGGCGGCGGTGCTCACCGGCACGCCGCCCGCCGGACCCATGAGGTCGGCCGTCCGCAGGCCGCTCGCCAGCACGGTCTCGATCGCCCGTTCCACCCGCGCCGCCTCGTCGCCCATGTCGAACGAATAGCGCAGCGCCATGGCGAAGCTCAGGATGCAGGCGATCGGGTTGGCCTTGCCCTGCCCGGCGATATCCGGGGCCGATCCGTGCACGGGCTCGTAGAGCGCCTTGGGCCGCCCGTTCGCCATCGGCGCGCCGAGGCTGGCCGAGGGCAGCATGCCGAGGCTGCCGGTCAGCATCGCCGCAAGGTCCGACAAAAGGTCGCCGAACAGGTTGTCGGTCACGATGACGTCGAACTGCTTGGGCCAGCGCGTCAGCTGCATCGCCCCGGCATCGGCATACATGTGTGACAGGGCGACGTCGGGGTATTCGCGGGCATGCACCTCGGTCACCACCTCGCGCCAGAGCACGCCCGATTCCATGACATTGGCCTTTTCCATGGAACAGACCTTGCCCGACCGCTTGCGCGCCAGATCGAAGGCCGCGCGGGCCACGCGCGCGATCTCGGATTCCGTATAGCGCTGCGTGTTGATCCCCACCCGCTCGTTGCCTTCGGTGAAGATGCCGCGCGGCTCGCCGAAATAGACCCCGCTGGTCAACTCGCGGATGATCATGATGTCGAGGCCGGCGACGACCTCCTTCTTCAGCGAGCTGAAATCGGCCAGCGCATCGAAGCACTGGGCGGGGCGCAGGTTGGCGTAGAGGTCCATCTCCTTGCGCAGGCGCAGAAGGCCCCGCTCGGGCTTGTCGGCGAAGGGCAGGCTGTCATATTTCGGCCCGCCCACGGCGCCCAGCAGCACTGCATCCACCGCCTGTGCCCGTGCCATCGTCGCATCCGTCAGCGGCGTGCCATGCGCATCCCAGGCAGAGCCGCCCACCAGATCCTCGGACAGATCGAAGGTGATGCCGCGCCGCGCGCCCATCCAGGCGATGATCTTCTTCACCTCGGCCATGACCTCGGGTCCGATGCCGTCGCCGGCGAGGATGAGAAGCGATGGGTTGGGCATGGTGTCCTCCGGTCCGCAGGGGTTGCCCGCGCCTAGCCCGTGCCCCGCGCAGGGTCAAGGCGCGCCCTCGGGCACCACGATATCCACCCAGACCAGCCGGTGCCGCGACGCCGCCGCGACCGCTTCGGCGAAGGGATCGTCCGGCAGCGGCCAGATCACGCCGCTGCCCGCAACCGCCAGACCGGCCGAGGGCAGCACGTAATCCACCCGCAGGTTGCCGGGGCCGGGGTCGTCGCGGAAATCGGCCGTGTCGCGGGCCGGGTCGCCCCGGTGAAGGCGGTTCGCCCCACCTTGCGCCGCCGCCGCGGCCCCGCCCGCACTCGCCGGCGCCGGATCGGTCAGCCCCGGATGGGCGAGCAGTGCGCGCAGGGCATCGCGCCGCCCCTCGCCATCCTCGGGGTCAAGGTTGGCGTTGCCCATCAGCACGAAGGGCGGCTCGGGCGGCGGGACGGCCAGATCGCCCCCGATCAGCCGCAGCCAGAATGCCGCCTCGTCCCGGTTGCGGCGGCCGTTCCGGTCCTCCGGCCCGTCGAACACCGGCGGTGTTGCGTGAAAGGCAAGGATGCGCAGCGCCGCGCCCCCCGGCAGCATCACCGGCACCTCCCACGCGCCCGAGGCATGAAGCCGCTGCACCGCCAGCGCCCCGGCATCCAGAACCGCACCCGGGTCCTCGGCCCCCGGCAGATCGCGCCACAGAAAGCCGCCGAAATCCCGCACCCCCGGCCCGATGGGCCAGCGCGACAGCACAGCCATGCCCCCCGCCCCGGCGAACCGACCCCAACCCTGCGCATCGCCTGGCCCGCCGATGCGCCCGTTTCTGTCGAGATCGGCGCCCGAGGGCATGCCGCGGTTGCCCGGCGGCGCGAAACGATGCGGATAGGCGAGTCCCGCCGCGCCGAGCCGTTCGGCAAGGGCGGCCAGCGCCACCCCGTCGAGATCATGATCGAACCCGGTGAGCAGCAGGACATCCGGCGCCGCCGACGCGATCACCGTGACCGCCGCCGTCACCTGCGCATCGCCCTTGAGGATATCGCGCAAGAGCAGCCCCGGCCCGGCGCGGGTCAGCGCCGCAGTCCATGTCGCCACGCGGACGGGATCGGCCGCGGCCGGCGCGGCAAGGGCGGAGATCAGGCCGGCTGCAACCGCCCGTCGAGCGCAGCCGCCTCGGCCCGCGCGCGCGTGTCGCGGATCATGTCCGCGATCCGCCCCATCGCGATCCCGCGCATGAACAGTGACGCCGGAAGGAAGGACCATACCGCCATCGTCCAGATCAGCATCTGCGGGTTGTCGAGCGTCAGCGGGATGAACCCCGTCGATGCCGCCTTGAACGCCGCCGGGGCAAGGAATGGCAGCAGAAACCCTAACGCAATGTTAACGCGCGCGTCGCGCTCCAGCCGGTAGACCACATCGCCGCCGGCCGTGGGGTCGAAAGTCGGAAGGTTCACCCAGACGTTGAACGCCACACCCGGCCCCGGCCACAGCCCGGCCCGCGTCAGCACGACGAACATCCCCAGCGTGACCAGCGAGATCAGGTAGGCCAACCCCGCCGCGGCGCGCAGCACGAAAACCTCGGCCGGCGGCGCATCGGCCGGCAGCAGGAGGATCACCAGCCGGACGGGGGAATAGGAAAAGTCGATCGCGGCCCCCACGGCCGCGCCAACTGCCTCGACCGCCGCCGTCATCGCCGAAGGCTCGCTCGCCCCGCGCACCAGCAGCGAGACCACGGCGACCGTGCACCAGAGCGATCCGAACCGCAGACGGTTGAACGGCGGCGCATGGCGGAATTCCACCAGCCCCGGATAGGTCGATGCATATTCGACGAGCACGAAGGCCGCAAGGAACAGGGCGACGAGCGAGATCGCCTGTTTGGCATCCGACCCGACCACCGGCAGGATCAGCGCCGGTGTCGCCACCATCACCACGACCAGAAATGCGCGCAGCACTGCGCCCGCTATCCGCGCGATCACCCCGTCAGACTCCTGCCCGCGACCGGCCGCCCAGCGCGCCGCCCCGCCTGTTCCTGCCATCTTCCGCACTTTGTGGCGGATTGCCTTTATCTTGCCCAATTTCTGCCTGCTTTCCGCTCGCCCGGCAATGTCGCGAACAGAAGGCACCGCCAATCGGGCGATTTCCGGGAAGATGTGTCGCCAGATTGCATCAATTGCATGGCAACCGCGGCAGGCCGGGGTGCAGGCTTCCCCGGGGACAGGCCGCGGGCGGCGACCCGTCAGCGGTGGGGCGTCAGGCCCAGGGCCGGGAAGCCGCCGCCCGCGCCTCATAGGCGTCGATCGCCGCGGCCTTTTCCAGCGTCAGCCCGATGTCGTCGAGGCCATTGAGCAGGCAGTGCTTGCGGAAGGGATCGATCTCGAAGGCAAAGGCGGTGCCATCGGCGGCCGTCACCGTCTGCGCCGCAAGATCGACGGTGATGCGGGCGTTGGCACCCTTGCGCGCGTCATCCATCAGATGATCGACCGCGTCCTGCGGCAGCACGACCGGCAGGATGCCGTTCTTGAAGCAGTTGCCGTGAAAGATGTCGGCGAAACTCGGCGCGATCACGCAGCGGATGCCGAAATCAAGGAGCGCCCAGGGCGCATGCTCGCGGCTCGACCCGCAGCCGAAGTTCTCGCCGGCCACGAGGATCTCGGCGTTGCGCCACGCGGGCTGGTTCAGCACGAAGTCGGGATTTTCGGTCCCGTCGGGAAAATACCGCATCTCGTCGAACAGCGCGCGCCCGAGGCCGGTCCGCTGGATCGTCTTGAGGTATTGCTTGGGGATGATCATGTCGGTGTCGATATTGACCAGCGGCATGGGCGCCGCGATGCCGGTCAGCGTGGTGAAGGGGGTCATGGATCACTCTCCGTTTGCATCCACCATGTGGCGGATCGCAGCGATTGTGGCAAGAAAACTGGGGGCCGTGTTCCGGGACGGATCGAGATAGGGTGCGATGCGATGCGCGCCGCCGATCTTGCGATAACCGGGATCAAGGCTGCGCAGGCGTTGCTCCGGCTGCGCCTCGGCTTCGGGCGACCGCAAGAAGGCGGGGCGCTGCCGAACTCGCAACAAACCGGCCTCGACAAGGGCTTGCGGATCGCCAAGGAACCACGCCTCCAGCTCTTGCATCACGATGCGGATCTTGACGGGTCTGGTGCAGCCGGATGCCGCCACGTGCGCAAGGAGCCGCTGTTTTCTGTTCCAGCAATCGCCGTTATCGTTGTCGCGAAGGATGAGGAAGCGTGCATTCGGGTCACGCCACCCCCTGAGCCGCCGGGCCAGCGACGCCTCCAGGTCGCCGACACCCCGGAAGGTGACGATCTGAAAGGCCGTCACCCCCAGTCGCGGCAGAAGCGCGCTTAACGTGACCTCCATCGACTCTTCCTCGGTAAGGATCACCAGCATCAGGGATTGGCACCCGTGAACAGGCCCTGCCGCCACAGCCAGCCGGGCTTGTCGCCATTGAGGACGAAATCGACGAGTTGGCGGTCGTCTGCTGCCCTTGTGACCGTGGTGTATCCGTCTTTCTTGTTCAGCCAGTAAATGGACTCAAGCGGCACGGCATTCAGGAAATCCGGCGAATGGGTCGTCACAAACACCTGGGCCTGGCCCCTGCGCCGATCCGCATAGGCCGAGAATTCCTCGGACAGAACCCCCATCAGGCTGGGGTAAAGCTGGTTCTCGGGCTCCTCGATGCACAGCAGCGGATGCGGGTTGGGATCATGCAGCAGCGCAAGATAGGCGAACATCTTGATCGTGCCGTCCGACACAAGGCGGGCGATGAAGCCGTCGGCAAAGCTGCGGTCACGGAACCTCAGCAGCACCCGCCCGTCGCCAGTGGGCTCGGCGATGACATCGCCGATCCCCGGAACCCGCTCGGCCATCGCCCGGACAATCGAAGCGTAGGTGTCGGGATGATATTCCTGAAGATACTGCGCATAAAGCGCGAGATTGTCGCCCGACGCCGACAGATGTTCGGCGGGGGCCGCGTCCGGTTCGCGGCGGGCCTCGGTGATGTGAAAATCGCTGACCGTCCAGTTCTCGATCAGGTCGCGCAACTGGCTCGCCGCATCGAAGCGGCGGAACTGCCCTAGCCCCTTCAACGCCAGGAGATCGGGGCGGTCGAGCGCCTGGTCCTCGCGTTTGAGGTCGGCATCCTTTACCTCTGCATGGAAGGCATCGAAACTTTCGGCAATCGCCACGCCCTGGCCACGCTGGAAGTCGATGAAGTGGAACGGCGCGCCATAGCTTCCGCGCTTCCAGCTCAGGATTTCCCGTTCGACCACCACCTTCGGGCCGTCCGCCGCGAATTCGACCGCATAGGTGACAAGCCGACGTTTCTCTTCGGTCCTGAAGTCCAGGTCGATCTTGAGTTCGATCAGAACCGTGTCGCCCTCGTTTGTTCCGCGCGACCGCACCTGATGGAACCCTCCGCGCCGGTCAAAGGCAGCGCGGGCGTTGTCCTTGAGGCAATCGCGCAGGAAGCTGAACACGTCGATCAGGGTAGATTTGCCGGTGCCGTTGGCCCCGACGAACACGACGAACCCCGGAAGGTCGCGGATCTCGACATCGCGCAACGCCTTGAAGTTCTTTACCCTGATCGACTGAATGCGCATCAGCCTGCCCCGACCGCCATATCCCGCACATCCGCGAGCCGCCCGGCAACCCCCGCCGCAGCCGCCATCGCCGGCGACATCAGATGCGTGCGCCCGCCGCGGCCCTGCCGCCCCTCGAAGTTGCGGTTGGATGTGGCCGCACAGCGCTCGCCCGGGGCGAGCTGGTCGGGGTTCATCCCGAGGCACATCGAGCATCCGGCCAGACGCCATTCCAGCCCGGCATCGATGAAGATCTGCGCCAGCCCCTCCTCCTCGGCCTGAAGCCGCACGAGGCCCGAGCCGGGGACGACCATGCCGCGCACGCCGGGTGCAAGGCGGCGGCCCTTCAGCACGGCGGCCGCCGCCCGCAGATCCTCGATCCGCCCGTTGGTGCAGGACCCGATGAACACCGCATCGATCGGGATGTCGGTGAGCCGCGTGCCGGGCGTCAGGCCCATGTACTCGAGGCTCCGCCGCGCCGCATCCGCCTTGCCGCCGGCAAAGCTCTCGGGGTCGGGCACGATGCCGGTGATCGGCAGCACATCCTCGGGCGAGGTGCCCCAGGTGACGACCGGCGCGATATCCTCGGCCGCGAGCGTCACCACCTTGTCGAAATGCGCGCCCTCGTCGCTGTGCAGCGTCTTCCAGTAGGCCAGCGCGGCCTCCCACTTGGCGCCCTTGGGGGCATGCGGGCGGCCCATGACATAGGCAAAGGTCGTCTCGTCCGGCGCGATCAGGCCCGCCCGCGCGCCGCCCTCGATCGCCATGTTGCAGACCGTCATCCGCCCTTCCATGGACAGGGCCCGGATCGCTTCGCCGCAATATTCGATGACATGGCCCGTCCCGCCGGCCGTGCCGGTCGCGCCGATCACCGACAGGGTGATGTCCTTGGCCGTCACGCCGGGGCGAAGCCGGCCGGTGATCTCGACCTTCATGTTCTTCGACTTGCGCGCGATCAGCGTCTGGGTGGCGAGCACATGTTCCACCTCCGACGTGCCGATCCCGTGGGCGAGCGCCCCGAAAGCGCCATGGGTGGCGGTGTGGCTGTCGCCGCAGACCACCGTCATCCCCGGGAGCGTCCAGCCCTGTTCCGGCCCGACGATATGCACGATGCCCTGGCGGATGTCGCTGACGGGATAGTAGTGCACCCCGAAGTCGCGGGCGTTGCGGTCGAGCACCTCAACTTGCAGGCGGCTCTCGGCGTTGTCGATATGCAGGTCGCGGCCCGCCGTCGTCGGCACGTTGTGATCGGGCACCGCGATCGTCTTGTCGGGGGCGCGCACGCTGCGCCCCGCGAGCCGCAGGCCCTCGAAAGCCTGCGGGCTGGTGACCTCATGCACGAGGTGCCGGTCGATATAGATCAGGGCGGTGCCGTCGGCGTCCTGGTGCACGACGTGGTCGTCCCAGATCTTGTCGTAGAGCGTGCGGGGTGCGGTCATGGCGGTCTCACGGATCACGGATGTGGAAAGGGCGGATGGCGGCGGGGCTGCCCTCAGCCCTGCGCACGGACCGACCGGCGCGCGCCGTGAAAACGCCACGGCAGGCGGGTGCGGTCATCCAGCGTGACGGCGGACGGACCGGCGGCCGTTCTGGCGTCGAGGCTCTGGCGCGGCACGGGACAACTCATGCGCGCCGTGATACGCGCGATCCGCGCATGTGACAAGCATGGGGGCGCATCCCGCCGTGGTTGAGATGCCGGGCCGATCCTGCTATCATTTGATCATGCCCGGCGCCGGGGCGGTCGGCGCGCAACGAAGGGGGACGATGTCCTGTCCATTGATTTCACGGCCGGCTTGGCGTCGGCCGCCCTGCGGGCGCCCATGATGGACGCGCCCGCCGACGCCGGCGATGCGGCCAGCAGCACGCTCCTTGCCAGCATTCTGACATCGCTTGACGACGACAAGGCCGAGGATGTCGTGCCGATCGACCTGCGCGGCCGGTCCGAGATGGCCGATCACATGGTGATTGCCAGCGGCCGGTCGAGCCGTCAGGTCGCCGCGATCTCGGAAAAGCTGACCGAGCGGCTCAAGGATGAGTTCGGCATCCTGTGCAAGGTCGAGGGCAAGGAAACCGGCGACTGGGTGCTGATCGACGCGGGCGACGTGATCGTGCATGTCTTTCGCCCCGAGGTGCGCGAGTTCTATCAGCTCGAGAAGATGTGGCTGCCCGCCGGCACCCGGATGGCCGTCCGGGCCTGACCGGGGCCGGGCGGAACAGGTGCGGGCGGGATGCGGCTGCATCTGGTTGCCGTCGGCCGCATCGGTGCGCGAGAGCCCGAACGGGCGCTGATCGACGATTATGCCGCGCGGCTCGACCGCACTGGCCGGCCCCTCGGCGTCGGCCCGCTGAGCGAGGTCGCGGTCGAGGTCCGGCGCGGCGGCGGGATGGCGGCCGAGGGCGCGCTGCTGGCACGGGCGGTGCCGCAGGGGGCGCGCATCGCCGCGCTGGACGAACGCGGCCGCCCGCTCTCGTCGCCCGATCTTGCCGCGGTGCTGGCGCGCTGGCGGGACGACGGGGCGGGCGATGCTGCGTTCCTGATCGGTGGCGCGGACGGGCTCGACCCGGCGTTGCGCGACCGGGCCGATCTGGTGCTTTCGCTCGGGCCGATGGTCTGGCCGCACCGGCTCGTGCGGGTGATGATCGCCGAACAGCTCTACCGGGCGGCGACGATCCTCGGCGGCGGGCCTTATCACCGGCTGTGACGGCGCGTTTCGGCAGTCGCAGAGATCCCAGAAAATACCGACGTATTACGCGCCCTTGATCGGCCGGCTTACGACGCGCGGCATGCGTGCGGTTGCCCTTCGCGGCGATCTTGTTCAGGTTGCCGGCAGGCCGCAGCAACGCAGGAACCTCGCCGATGGACGTCGACGCACAACCTCCGGCCGCGCCGCAGCCCGTGAGGGATCACGGGCTGACCCCGGCGGGCATCACCCATCGGGGCCTCATGCTTCTGGGCTACCAGCGGACCAAGCAGATCAGCCGCCGGTCGCGCCTCGCATGGGAGGCGGGCGATCCCGCCCCGCTCGACGCCGAGGTGACCGCGCGCGGGCCGGCGGTGTTCGACGGCGCGGCGGCCGAGATCCATGGCGAATACCTGCCGCTGCGCGACTGCCTGCGCCGGCGCGGGCGCGCGCTCGCGCGCGTGGTTGACATCGGTTGCGGGCAGGCGATCACCGATGCCTTCCTGTGGCGCGATTTCGGCGCGTCGCTGACGCTGGTCGATATCGAGGAAACGCCCGATCAGTATCATGCCTGGGCGGCCGCGGGCAGCGGCTATGCCGCGCTCGCCGATGCGCAGGCCTTCCTGATCGGCAACGGCGTGCCGGCGGCATCGGTGACGACGATCAACCCGCGTGATGCGGATGCGCGCATCCCGGCATCCGCCGATCTGGCGATGAGCCTCTTTTCCTGCGGCTTCCACTACCCGATCGCGGACTATGCCGATCTCTTCTGCGCCACGGTCGAGGCCGGCGGGGCCGTGGTGCTCGACCTGCGGCTGCGCTACCTGCGCCGGCCCGATGCGGCGCTCGAGCGTTTGATGGCCCTCGCCGGAACGCAGGAACAGGTGTTCCGGCTTGAGAAGTCCGAGCGGATCCTTTTCGCCGCATGACCGCGGCTGTGGCTGCGTAAGCCTCTGTAAATGCGCGATCCAGCCCTCGCCCCGCGAGGGCGGCAAGGTTCCCGGTGCCGGCCCGTTGCCCCGGTTCGCGAAGGGCGCTAGACCGGCGCGACCGACCGGAGGCCCCGAATGATCCGCGCGAAACCCGTCGTGCTCTGCATCCTCGATGGCTGGGGCCTGTCTGACGATACTGCGGCCAACGCGCCGCATCTTGCCCATACGCCTGCCTTCGACCGCATCATGGCCACCTGCCCGCATGCCAGGCTCGTCACCCACGGGCCGGATGTCGGGCTGCCGACAGGGCAGATGGGCAATTCCGAGGTCGGGCATACCAACATCGGGGCCGGGCGGGTGGTGGCGATGGATCTCGGGCAGATCGACCTTGCGATCGAGGATGGCAGCTTCGCCGCCAATCCCGCGCTTGGCGCCTTCATCGCGCGGCTCAGGGCCTCGGGCGGAACGGCGCATCTGCTGGGGATGGTGTCGGATGGCGGCGTGCACGGACATATCGCGCATCTGCTGGCGGCGGCGCGGGCCGTCGCGGCGGCCGGGGTGCCGGTGGCGGTGCATGCGGTGACCGACGGGCGCGACGTGCCGCCGACCTCCGCCCCCGGCCATGTCGCGGCGCTGCTGGCGGGCCTGCCGCAAGGGGCGCGGGTGGCGAGTGTCGCGGGCCGCTACTGGGCGATGGACCGCGACCACCGCTGGGACCGGATCGCCCGCGCCGCGGCCGCGATGCTGCATGGCCGGGGCGAGACGGCGCCAGATGCGGCGGCGGCGGTGACCGCCGCCCATGCGCGCGGCGAGACGGACGAGTTCATCGCGCCCACCGTCCTGCCGGGCCATGCCGGCGCCCGTGACGGCGACGGCCTTTTCTGCCTCAACTTCCGCGCCGACCGGGCGCGCGAGATCCTTGCGGCGCTGGCCGACCCGGCCTTTGACGCCTTCGACACGGGGCCTCGCCCGGTCTGGGCCGCCTGCCTCGGGATGGTGGACTACTCGGCCGACCACGACCGCTACATGACGGCGCTGTTTCCCAAACGACCCGTGGTCAACACGCTCGGCGCCTGGGTCGCGGCGCGGGGCCTGCGGCAGTTCCGGGTGGCCGAGACCGAGAAATACCCGCATGTCACCTTCTTTCTCAACGGCGGGCGCGAGACACCCGAGACCGGCGAGGACCGGCACATGGCCCCCTCGCCAAAGGTCGCGACCTATGACCTGGCGCCCGAGATGGCGGCGGCGGAGGTGACCGAGCGGCTCGTCGCGGCGATCGGTGCGGGTTACGATCTGATCGTGGCGAATTATGCCAACCCTGACATGGTGGGCCATACCGGCAACCTTGCCGCCGCGATCGCGGCCTGCGAACAGGTTGACCGGGGCCTTGCCGCCGTGCTGCCTGCGCTGGCCGCGGCCGGCGGGGCGATGCTGGTCATCGCCGACCACGGCAATTGCGAGGTCATGGTCGATCCGGTCACCGGCGGCCCGCATACCGCGCATACCGTCAACCCGGTCCCGGTGGCGCTGGTCGGCGGGCCGCCGGGCGCACGGCTGCGCGACGGCAGGCTGGCCGATGTGGCGCCGACCGTGCTCGACCTGATGGGGATCGCCCCGCCCCCCGAGATGACCGGCCAGAGCCTGATCGCCCGATGACCGCCCGCGCCGCTGCCCGCAGCCTCGTCCTGGCCGCCGCCCTGCTCGGCGCGCCCGCGGCGGCGCAGGACGCGGCCGAGCCGGCGCGGCGAGCCGCCGCGGATCTGCGCGCGGCCGTCGCGGCGATGCAGGACACGCGGCAGGGCCGCAGCCAGGTCGCCGCCCTGTCGGCGGCCATCGCGGCCTACGAGGCCGGCCTTGGCACCCTGCGCGAGGCGCTGCGGCAGGCCACGATCCGGGAAACCGCGCTCGGCCTGCGCCTTGCGGCCGAGCGGGAGCGGGTGGCGCGGCTGCTGGGCGTGCTGTCGGGCCTCGATCAGGAACCCGGGCCGCTCTTGCTGCTGCACCCGGCGGGGCCGCTCGGCATGGCGCGGTCGGGGATGATGCTGGCCGAGGTGACGCCCGCGTTGCAGGCCGAGGTCGCGGCCCTGCGGGCGCAGCTCGCAGAACTCGCCGCGCTGCGCAGTGCCCAGACCGAGGCGGCCGAGGCGCTGTCGCGCGGGCTCGATGCGGCGCAGGCCGCGCGCACGGCGCTCAGCCAGGCCATCGCGGCGCGCGGCGACCTGCCCCGCCGGCTGACCGACGATCCGGCGACGCTCGCCGCACTCGTCGCCAATGCCCGCACGCTCGATGCCATCGCCGGCGGCCTCGCCCCGACCCCGCCCGGCGACGGGCCGGATTTCGCCGCGGCACGCGGCACGCTGCCGCTGCCGGTGCGGGGCGTGGTGCTGCGGCGGGCGGGCGAGCCGGACCTTGCCGGTATCGCGCGGCCCGGCATCGTGCTCGCCACCCGGCCCGAGGCGCTGGTGACGGCGCCCTGGGGCGGCACGATCCGGTATCGGGGCCCGCTGCTCGACTACGGAAATGTGATGCTTCTCGAGACATCGCCCGGCTATCTTCTCGTTCTGGCCGGGATGGCCACCGTCTTTGGCGAGGTCGGCGAGATCGTGGCGCAGGGCGCGCCGCTCGGCCTGATGGGCGGGCGCGAGGCGCTGGCGCCCCGCGAAGGGGCTGGCGCGTCGGAAACGGAAACGCTCTATATGGAACTGCGGCAGGATGCGGCGCCGATCGACCCCGCGCCCTGGTTCGCCGAGACGAAGGGATAGGATCGGACCATGAGGAAGTATCTTGCCGCTGCCCTGGGCGGCTGCGCGATGGGCGCGATCATCGCCACGCAGGTCGCCGGGCCGCTCATCGCGCAGGAAGCGCGGCGGAGCGCGTCGGTCTATGAACAACTCGACCTGTTCGGCGATATCTTCGAGCGCATCCGGTCGCAATATGTCGAAGAGGTCGAGCCGCCGCAGCTGATCGAGGCGGCGATCAACGGCATGCTCACCTCGCTGGACCCGCATTCGTCCTATCTGCCGCCGCGCGACTTCGGGCGGATGCGCGAACAGACGCGCGGCGAATTCGGCGGTCTCGGCATCGAGGTGACACAGGAAGACGGGTTCGTGAAGGTCGTCTCGCCCATCGACGACACGCCGGCCGATGCGGCGGGGATCGAGTCGGGCGACTTCATCACCCATGTCAACGGCGAGTCGGTTCTGGGCCTGACGCTCGACCAGGCGGTGGAGCGGATGCGCGGCCCGGTCGGATCCGAGATCGTCATCACCGTCGTGCGGCAGGGCAAGCCCGAGCCGTTCGACGTGTCGATCATCCGCGACACGATCAAGCTGACGGCGGTGCGCGCGCGGCTGGAAGGCAACACGGTCGTGCTGCGCGTGACCACGTTCAACGACCAGACCTATGCCAACCTCGAAGCCGGCCTCAAGAAGATGATCGAAGAGGCGGGCGGGCGCGACAAGGTTTCTGGCGTCGTGCTCGATCTGCGCAACAACCCCGGCGGGCTGCTCAACCAGGCGATCCGGGTGAGCGATGCCTTCCTCGAGCGGGGCGAGATCGTGTCCACCCGCGGCCGGTCGGCCGGCGACGGCGAACGGTTCAACGCGACCCCCGGCGATCTGACGGGCGGGATGCCGATGGTGGTGCTCATCAACGGCGGGTCGGCCTCGGCGTCGGAGATCGTCGCGGGGGCCTTGCAGGATCACCGGCGCGCGATCGTGATCGGCACCAAGTCCTTCGGCAAGGGTTCGGTGCAGTCGGTCATCCCGCTGCGCGGCGACGGGGCGATGCGGCTGACCACCTCGCGCTATTACACGCCCTCGGGCCGGTCCATCCAGGCGCTGGGCGTGGCGCCCGACATCCTCGTGGAACAGCCCCCCCGGCGCCCGGCGGGCGAAGAGGCGGCGGCACCGGCGCGGCCGGGGCGGACCGAGGCGGATCTGCGCGGCTCGCTCAAGAACGACTCGATGACCGAGGACGAACGCAGGATGCTCGAGGAAGAGGCGGCGCGTGCCGAAGCCTCGGCGAGGCTGCGGTCCGAGGATTATCAGCTCGCCTATGCCATCGACATCCTGCGCGGGGTTTCGGCGATTGCCGCCGGAAAGTGACCTGCCCTATCGCCCCTGCGTGGGCGTCACGCTGATCAACCCTCAGGGGTTGATCTTTGCGGGCGAGCGGCTGGACATGCCGGGGGCATGGCAGATGCCGCAGGGCGGGATCGACCGGGGCGAGGCCCCGGCCGAGGCGGCCTTGCGCGAATTGCGCGAGGAAACCGGGGTCTTGCCCGCACTCGTCGAACCGCTGGCCGAGGCGCCGGGATGGGTGCGCTACGACCTGCCGCCCGACCTTCTGGGCAAGGTCTGGGGCGGCAAGTGGCGGGGGCAGGACCAGAAATGGTTCCTCTACCGCTTTCTCGGCCGCGATGCGGACGTGCGCATCGACACCGAGGAACCGGAATTCGGCCGCTGGCGCTGGATCGGCGCGGACGAGATGCTGGGCGCCATCGTGCCGTTCAAGCGCGATGTCTACGCGCAGGTGATCGCGGCCTTCCGCCCCTGGCTCGCCTGAGCCTACCGCGCCAGCCGCCACACACCGCCCAAGGCCGCCAGCGACACCGCAAGGCTGAGCAGGATGAGCGCGTCGAGGCCCGGCCCGTCAAGCATCAGGGCTCCGATCACCGGCGCCGCCGCCGACCCCAGGAGCGCGGGGATCTGGATGAGGCCCGACAGCGCGCCGTAATTCTCGGGTCCGGTGATCTCGGCGATCAGCACCGGGCGCAGGATCGTCATCACGCCGAGCGCCGCGCCCTGCGTGAGCGTGTAGACAAAGATCAGCACCGGGGCGAGGCCGGCCGCCCAGAGGATCAGCGCGGCAGCCACCGTCGCGGCGAGCGTGACGCGCGCCGCCATGGCGTTGCCGACGCGCGCTTCATAGCGCATCAGGACAAGCCGGCCCGCCACCTGCGCCGGCCCGACTGTCGAGGCGGCAAACACAGCCGTGCCGGTCGCCGCGCCTTGCGCGACGAACACCGGGACGAGGAAGCTGACCATCATCCAGTGGTTCATCGACACCAGCGCAAAGACGCCCCCCAGACCCCAGAACGCCGGGTTGCGCAGGGTTGCGCGATAGCCGCCGCGCCCCGCCCCGGCCTCGCGGGCCCGCGGCGGCGGCGCGCGCCGGCGGATCGCCCGCGCACCGAGCCAGTGCAATGGCAGGATGATGCCGAAGGCCGCCGCCGCCGCCGCAAGGACCGCCCCGCGCCAGCCGAGCGCCTCGGCCAGCGCCGCACCAGCTGGGAAAGCGAGGGTCGAGGCAAAGCCCGCCACCAGCGTTACCCGCACGATGGCCGCGCGGGCATCGGGGCCGAGGCGCCGGATCAGGAAGGCAAAGCACACCTCGTAAAGGCAGAGCGCCTGCGCGATGCCGAGGCCGGTCCAGCCGATGATCCAGCCTGTCGGGGTTTCCACCTGCACCAGCCACAGGAGCGATGCGCCCCCGATCCCGGCGCCCCCCGCCAGAAGGAGCGTGCTGAACCCCTTGTCCACCAACCGCCCGACAAAGGGCGCCAGCACCGCCGACAGAAGGATGGCAAGCGTCGGGCCGGTGGCGAAGGTTGCCTTGTCCCAGCCGAGGTCGGCCGTCCAGGGCAGGATCAGCGCGGCGAAGATATAGAAAAAGCAGGCGTAACCCAGCGTCTGCCCGACCGCGAGCGCCCAGATCGGCCAGGCGCGCGCCAGTGCCCTCGTGTCCATCGCCGCCCCCGCCGCCTCGCCTTGCGTGCGCTTTCAGGCACGCCGGCGGGGGGATGTCAATTCGACTTTTCCGGTTCTATCGTCATATACCGTAAAGCTCGCCGAACTTGGACTCGAGATAGTCGAGCAGCGGCCCTTCGGTTGGCGCAAAGCCGCAGGCGGCGGCGATCACCGCTGCCGGCTCCATCAGCCCGCCGTGCCGCTGCACCGCATCGCGCAGCCAGTCGGTTGCAGGCGCGACATTGCCCGCCTCAAGCTGCGCGTCGAGGTCCGCTACCGCCGCGCGCAGCGCGAGATGCAGGCAGCCGGCATAGACATTGCCGAGCGTATAGGTCGGGAAATAGCCGAAAAGCCCCACCGACCAATGCACATCCTGCAGCATCCCGTTGGACGGCCGGTCCACCGCCACGCCGAAATCGGCCGCGAAGCGGTCGTTCCACGCAGCCTCCAGATCGGCAGGCACAAGATCACCCGCGATCAACGCGCGTTCGAGGTCGAAGCGCATCATGATGTGCAGGTTGTAGTGCACTTCGTCCGCCTCGGTGCGGATATGGCCGGGGCGCACAGCGTTGACCGCGCGGTAGAAGGCTTCGGGGCTGTCCGCCCCGGCTTGGCCGAATTCCTGCACCATCCGCCCGAACATCCAGCCGGTGAAGGCGCGGCTGCGGCCGATCTGGTTTTCGTAGATCCGGCTCTGGCTTTCGTGCACGCCCATCGACACGCCGCGCCCGAGCGGGGTCAGCGCGAAGGCGGGGTCGATCCGCTGTTCGTAAGTGGCGTGGCCGACCTCGTGGATCGTCGAGTAGAAGCAGTTGAGCGGATCGGCCTCGTTCACCCGCGTCGTGATCCGCACGTCATGGCCCGACCCGGACGAGAACGGATGCACCGCAAGGTCAAGGCGGCCGCGCGTCCAGTCATAGGCAAAGGCGCTGGCCAGATCGCGCGCCACGGCCATCTGCCCGGCGGCGGGAAAATGCCCGGCGAGGGGGCTTGCGGGCGGGCGGGCGAGCACGGCCGCCCGCAGGGCGACAAGCCGCGGGCGCATGCGGGCGAACATCGCGCCGATGCTGGCGGCCGTCGCGCCGGGCTCGTAATCGTCGAGCAGCGGGTCGTAAAGATCGCCCCCGCGCGCCAGCGCCGCCGCCTCCTCGCGCTTGAGGGCGATGACCTCGGCCAGCGTCGGCAGGAAATGGGCCACATCGTCCTTCGCCCGCGCCTCGGCCCAGATGCCCTGCGCGATCGAGGTGACGCGCGCGATCTGCTGCGCGAGCCGCGCGGGCACCTTGGTCGCCCGTGCATGGTCGCGCGCGATGAGGCGCAGCGCGGCGGCCCCGGCAGCATCGGCGGCCTCGGCCGCCGCAAGCCAGTCCGCCAGCCGCGGATCGCTGCGCCGGGCATGAAGCACGCCCTCGATCGCCGCCATCTCGGCCCCGCGCTGGTCGGCGGCGCCGCGGGGCATCATCGTCTCCTGATCCCAGCCGAGCCGCCCGGCGATCTGCGCCAGCGCCTCGGTCTCGCGCTGGAAATCCATGAGGGTCTGGAATGCGGTCATGCGGTGCCCCGGGCGATGGAACCGGCGACAGGATAGCCGGCATGATGGCGGGCGCGCAGGATCAGCACCCAGAGGATGACGGCACCGATCTGATGCGTGAGCGCGACATGAAGATGCGCCGCCGACAGGACGGTGACGATGCCCAGCACCATCTGCCCGAACAGCATCACCAGCATCCAGTCGAAGGCGCGGCGGGTGGTGACATGGGCCGACCGGCGCGCGGCGAACCACGCGCCGATCCCGAAGGCAAAGAGGACATAGCCGGCAGAGCGGTGGATGAACTGCACGAGCCCCGGGTTCTCGAAGAACGCCCGCCATGCCGGTCCGCCGTCCGCCACGTAGAACGGATCGGGCGGCACGAACTGCCCCGCCATCAGCGGCCATTCGGGAAAGCTGCGCCCGGCGTCGATGCCCGCGACCAGCGCGCCGAGGAGGATCTGCACGAAGGCAAGGTGCATCAGCCCGGTGCCCATGCCCCACAGCGCCCGCTCGCGCCCCCGCCGGGCCTGGATCAGCGCGACTTCGGTTCGGTCGAGCAGGAACACATACCAGGCGATCAGGCCGAGGATGACGAAGGCAAGGCCCAGATGCACCGCGAGCCGGTAGGAGGCGACCGATGTCATCCCCTCCTGCAGGCCGGAATGGACCATCCACCAGCCGATCGCCCCCTGCAGCCCCCCGAGCACGCCGAGCAGCAACAGCCGCCGCGTCCAGCCCGCGGGGATCTGCCGCGCGACAAGGAAGCCGACAAAGCCCAGCGCCCAGACAAGGCCGATGACGCGGCCAAGCTGCCGGTGGCCCCATTCCCACCAGTAGATGACCTTGAAATCCTCAAGGCTCATCCCGCGGTTGACGAGCTGATATTGCGGTATCTGGCGGTAGCGGTCGAATTCGGCCTGCCAGTCGGCATCGGTCATCGGCGGCAGGGCGCCGGTGACCGGGCGCCATTCGGTGATCGACAGGCCGCTGTCGGTGAGCCGCGTCGCGCCGCCGACCGCGATCATCACCGCGACGAGCAGGAACAGCAGGATCAGCCACAGCCGGATCGCCCCGCGCGCGCCCCGTCGCCGGTCGATGATGCCGCCCGTCGCCGGCGCGCCCCGCGGAGCATCGCCCACCTCTTCGAAGATCGTGCGTTTCCTGGCCATGCCGCCCCTCCGCTACGGCGCGGACACTAGGGCCGGCGGGGGCGGCCTTCAAGCGGGCGGGCGGGCTTGCCGCAGCGGTCAGGGCAGGTGGCGGGCGATCTGCCGCAGCATGCCGTGCAGCGTCTGCACCTCGGCGCGGGTCAAGCCGAGCCGCGCCCACATGCTGCGCAGGTTCAGCTTCATGGTTTCGGCCTTGTCGGGCGGGAAGAAGAACCCGGCGACCGCGAGCCTTTCCTCGAAATGATCGCCGAGGCGCTCGACCTCGACCGCGGTTGCCAGATCGATCGCCGGCGCGGCCAAGGCCCCGCCCGTCTGCCGCTGCCATTCATAGGCCATCAGCAGCACGCATTGCGCGACGTTGAGCGAGGGGAAATCAAGGTTGACCGGCACGGTGACGATGGCCTGCGCGAGCGCGACATCGGGGTTTTCGAGCCCGGTCCGCTCGGGCCCGAAGAGGACACCGACGCGCTTTCCATGCCCGGCCAGCGCGCGCGCCTCGGCCATCGCCGCCTCGGGCGTGACGACGGGCTTGGTCAGCTCGCGCGGGCGCGCGGTGGTGGCGAAGACGTAGTGGCAATCGGCGATGGCGGCAGCGACATCGGGGAACGGGCCGGCATGGTCGAGCAGCCGGCCCGCCCCGCTCGCCATGGCGACAGCCCGCGGGTTGGGCCAGCCGTCGCGCGGGGCGACGACGCGCAGGGCGGTCAGGCCGAAGTTGAGCATCGCGCGCGCGGCGGCGCCGATGTTCTCGCCCATCTGGGGGCGCACGAGGATGAAGGCGGGCGGGATCGGGGCATCGGACATGCGCCGGGACTAGGGCCTTGCGGGCGCCCGCGCAAGCGCAGGCCTTTGCCTTGCCGCCCTTGGCCGCGCAGACGAAGGCGGCTATAGCCGCCGCAGCCCATGCAGGACAGCCCTATGCCCGACGCCGAACGCCCGCAGATCTACCTCATCACCCCGCCGGCGTTCGATCTTGCGGTCTTTCCGGACCGGCTGGCCGGCGTGCTCGACGCGGTGCCGGTCGCCTGCCTGCGCCTTGCTCTGGCCACGCGGGATGCGGATGCGGTGGCGCGGGCGGCCGATGCGCTGCGCGCGGTGGCCCATGCGCGCGACGTGGCCGTGGTGGTCGAACGGCATGTGGGCATCGCCGAGCGCCACGGGCTCGACGGGGTGCATCTGGCCGACGGCGGGCGCGGGGTGCGCAAGGCGCGGGCGGCACTGGGGAGCGAAGCGATCGTGGGGGCATTCTGCGGCGCCTCGCGGCACGAGGGGATGACCGCCGGCGAAGCGGGTGCGGATTACGTCGCCTTCGGGCCGGTCGCGACCGACGCGCTGGGCGACGGGACCGTGGCGGAGCGTGACCTGTTCGCCTGGTGGTCGGAGATGATCGAGGTGCCGGTGGTGGCCGAGGGGGGCCTCACGCCCGAGCAGGTGCGTGCGCTCTGGCCGGTGACCGATTTTCTCGGCATCGGCGAGGAGATCTGGGGCGCAGAGGATGCGGCGGCGGCGCTGCGGGGCCTCGTCGCGGCGATGGGATGAGGCCGCAGCAGGGGGGCCTTCTGCCCCCCTCGCCCCTTGCGGGGCTCACCCCCCGAGGATATTTGGGCCAGCCTGAAGGGGCGGGTCGTGCCCGGCCCGCACCGCAGCCTCGGCCGCGGCGGCGAGCGCCTTGCGATCGGGGTAGTCGGCCACGCGCAGCGGCGCATGGAAGGTGATCCTGACGGCGCCCTGCGGCGCGGCGGCGAGCACGGCAAGCAGATGGGGGCCGAAGTCCATGCCGCCCCACCAGCCGTAGAATCGCGGATCGCGGCCCGGTGGCGCGGTGTAGGTGACGCTGACCGGCTGGATCTGCATCTGTCCGCGCAAGGCGTCCTCGAAGAAGGCCGCAAACAGCGTCGGCTTGAACGGCAGCACGCGCAAACCGTCGGTCGAGGTGCCTTCGGGAAAGAACATCAGGCGGTGGCCGGCGCGCAGACGGGCAGCGAAGAGCGATTTCTGCGCCAGCGCGTCGCTGCCCTTGCGGGTGATGAAGACGGTCCCGGTCGCGCGGGCAAGCCAGCCGATGCCGGGCCATCCCGCGACCTCGGCCTTGGAGACGAAATAGAGCCGGGTCGCGGCGTTCAGCGTGAAGATGTCGAGCCAGGAGGCATGATTGGCGACCATCGCTCCGGGAAGGCGCAGCGGCGTGCCGGTGACGGTCAGGCGGATTCCGAGGATCGCGAGGGCGGTCCGGCAGACCGCTTGCGTGACCGCAGGGGTCACGGGACGCACGAGACCGAACACCGGGCGCTCGACGAGACGCAGCAGGAGCAGGATCGCGAGGCCGCCGTAGGTCACCGTGCCCAGAGCCGCGCCGCGCAGGATCGCGCGGCACCAGCCGGCGGCCGTCATCGGCCCCGGCGCCGGTTCGCCCTCGGGCGAATGCCAGGTGGTCACGGGGCCGTGTCCGCCCCAGAAGCCGGGCGGGCGGCCTTGCGGACATAGAAGTCGCGGTGCCGGGCCGACATGCGCGCGGTATCCATCAGCAGGCACACATCGGTCGTGTTGAACGGCCGGTCGATCCAGGCCCCGTCGCCGACATGGCCGCCAAGGCGCAGATAGGCCTTGATGAGCGCCGGGGTCGCCGCCATCGCGGCGCGGCGGTCGAGGGCTTCGGGCGCGATCAGGTCCATCCGCTGCGCGTGTTCGGGCCGCACGCGCACGCGCAGGTCGGGCGGGGCGAGGTGGTGGTGGTGCAGCCAGCTGAGCGGCTGGGCGAGCGGCGCGGGGTCGGTGCCATGGAAGGAGGCGACGCCGAACAGGATCTCGATATCCCGCTCGAGCACGTAATCGGCCAGCGCGTTCCAGAGGTGGAACATCGCGGTGCCGCCGCGAAAGTCGCGGTGCACGCAGGACCGGCCGAGTTCCAGCAGCCGCCGCCCGGTCGCGCGCAGCGGGGAAAGATCGTATTCGTCCTCGGAGTAGAACCGCCCCACCGACGCCGCCCGGTCGGAGGTCAGCAGGCGATAGACCCCCACCACATCGTCGAGCGCCGCCGCATCGCGCCTCGTGTCGATCAGCAGCAGGTGGTCGACATGGGGATCGAAGGCATCGCGCTCGAGCCGGGCGGCGTGATCGACCATCGGCCCGTCGGCGCCCAGTTCCTCGACGAAGACCGCATAGCGCAGCCGCTGCGCCGCCGCGAGGTCGCGGTCGTCGCCGGCAAGGCGCAGAACGAAATGCGGATCATCGGCGATCATCGGGGTCGGGCCTGGCTGGGCTGCTGGCGGGCGTTTAGGCCGCATGCGCCCGGTTTGCAATCGAAACCGGCCCGCGCGTCAGCCGCCGAAATCGGGCAGGAGCGGGATGCGGCATGCGTCGATCACCTGTTTGCCCGCATGCTCGAAGTTGACGGTGACCCGCCCGCCGATGTTGGATTGCACCTGGCCGCGGCCCCAGTCGGGGCGGTCGGGATGGCGCACGATCAGGCCGGGTTCGAAGAGCGAGGTGGGCAGCATGGCGTTGGGCGGATCGTCGGTCATCAGGGGCCTCGTCGGATGGCAGTGACGGAAGGGGCCGCGCCGGCCGCCGCAGATCTGGCCGCGCTCGTCGCCTCGCGGCTGTGCCATGACCTTATCAGCCCGCTCGGGGCCATCGGCAATGGGGTGGAGCTGATTGCGCTCGACGGGCAGGCGGGGGGGCGGGAGCTTGCGCTGATCTCGGACGCCGTGGGGCAGGCGAGCGCGCGGGTCCGGTTCCTGCGGGTGGCCTTCGGCGCGGCCTCGGCCGACCAGCGGATGGGGTCGGGCGAGGTGCGGCAGGTGCTGGGCGATGTGACGCGGGGCGGGCGGGTGAGCATCGACTGGGCGGTGCAGGGCGACCGGCCGCGGGTCGAGGTGCGGCTTGCGTTCCTCGCGGCGATGTGTCTCGAGGCGGCGATGCCGCGCGGCGGGCAGATCGTGGTGGACGAGGCGGCGGGGCGATGGCACCTGCAGGCAGCGGGCGGGCCGATGCGCCCGGCGGCGGGGCCGTTCGGCGCCTTCGGGTCGGGGATGACGGGCGCCGGGATCGGACCGAACACGGTGCAGTTCGCCCTGCTCGACCGCGGCGCACAGGCCATCGGGCGCCGCGTGACAGCCGAGATCGGCGAGACCGCGGGCAGCATGGCCTTCTGATAGGACCGTCCGATCAGGGGCGGATCGTGCCCGCACCCGTCACGAGATACTTGAACGAACAGAGCTGTTCCGCCCCGACCGGCCCGCGGGCATGCAGCTTGCCCGTGGCGATGCCGATTTCCGCGCCCATGCCGAATTCGCCGCCGTCGGCGAACTGGGTCGAGGCGTTGCGCATCAGGATCGCGCTGTCGAGGCGTTCGAAGAACCGCGCGGCGGTGGCGTCGTTTTCGGTCAGGATGCTTTCGGTATGCTGGCTGCCGTAACGGCGGATATGGGCGATGGCCTCGTCCACGCCATCGACGAGTTTGGCGGCGATGATGCTGTCCAGAAACTCGCGGCCGAAATCCTCGGGGGCGGCCGGCACGGTGCCGGGCAGCTTGAGAAGCTCGCCCGTCGCGCGCACCTCGACCCCAGCGGCGATCAGATCGGCGATCATCGGCGCGCCATGGGCCGTGTAGAACCGCCAGTCGACCAGCAGGCATTCGGCCGCCCCGCAAACCCCGGTGCGCCGCGTCTTGGCGTTCAGCACCACGCGGCGGGCCATCTCCACATCGGCGTCGCGGTCCACATAGACGTGGCAGATGCCCTCGAGATGGGCAAAGACCGGCACCCGCGCCTCGGCCTGAACCAGCGCGACGAGGCTCTTGCCCCCGCGCGGCACGATCACGTCGATCTGGCCGGTCATGCGCAGCATGGCCGATACGGCGGCGCGGTCGCGGGTGGGGACGAGCTGGATGGCGGCGGCGGGCAGGCGCGCCTGCTGAAGGCCCCAGACCATGCAGGCATGGATCGCGGCCGAGGAATGGTGGCTTTCGGACCCGCCGCGCAGGATCACGGCATTCCCGGCCTTGAGGCACAGCGCGCCGGCATCGGCGGTGACGTTGGGGCGGCTTTCGTAGATCACGCCGATCACGCCGATGGGCGTGCGGACACGGCGGATGTTCAGGCCGGAGGGCGCCGTCCAGTCGGCAATCACCTGCCCCACCGGATCGGGCAGTTCGGCAACCGTGCGCAGGCCGTCCACGATGCCCGCGATCCGCCCCTCGTCGAGGCGCAGGCGGTCGGTCATGGCGGGCGACAGGCCCTTGGCCGCCGCCTCGGCCATGTCGAGCGCATTGGCGGCAAGGATGTCGGCGCGGCGGTCCCAGACGGCGTGGGACGCGCCGATGATGGCGGCATGCTTGCGCTCGGCGCTGGCGAAGGCGAGGTCGGCGGCGGCGGCGCGGGCGCGCGCGCCGATCGCGTCCATGGTTGCGGCGAGGTCGGTATCGGGCTGTCCGTCGGCCATGCGTGCCTCCATCCGTTCGGCGACGGGATAGTCGGACGGGCGGGCGCTGTCTAGCGTGGTGCCTCGGCGCGGTCCGTCATGCCGTAGTCGCGACGGATGGCAAAGACGCGCACGTCGTCGCAGCCGGCGGCCCGGGCGCGGGCGGCAAGGCCGAGCGCGGCCGGCGCATCGTGCGCGTCGGCGAGGGTCAGAAAGCGCCCCGGCCGCGTGATGCTTTCATAGGCGCGGCCATCGCGGGCGGGGGCGTTGCCCTGGGCTGCGACCACGAGGCGCGCGGGGGCGGCGACCGGTTCATCCGCCATCAGGTCGATCTCGGGGCCGACGCGGATGCGGTATTGCTCGAAATGCGCGTGCCGCCCGGCCGCCTGCGAGGCGCGGTGCGCGGCATCGGCGCGCCAGGCGCGCAGCGCGTCCTCGCCCGACCAGCGCTGATGCGACAGGATCGCGGCGGCGTCGTCCATCGGGCGGAAGCGTTCGAGGAACACGAGGCCCGGATGCCGGTCCAGATGCGGGCGCAGGCGGGCGACATGGTCGAAGTAATGCGGCATGTGCCCCGGCCGTGCCCGCATGTCGAAGAACACGCCGTGCATCACAGGGCCATGTCGTCGCGGTGCACCAGCGCCGCGCGGCCGGGATAGCCGAGCAGCGCCGGAATATCCTCGGACCGGTGGCCGCGGATCGCCTGCGCCTCGGCGGCGGTGTAGCGCACGAGGCCCTTGGCGATCAGCGCGCCCTCGGGCCCGAGGATCGCCACCGGCTCGCCCCGGCCAAAGCTGCCCTCGACCGCCGTCACCCCGGCGGGCAAGAGCGACTTGCCCTGCATCAGCGCCCGCGCCGCGCCCGCGTCGATCCACAGCCGCCCGCGTTCCTTCATTGCCCCGATCCAGCGCTTGCGCGCCGCCTGCGGATCGCCCGCCGGCAGGAACCAGGTGCAGGCCGCGCCGGCCGCCAGCGCGGTCAGCGGCCGGTCCACCGACCCTTCCGTGATCGCCATGGCGCAGCCGCCCGCCACCGCGACCTTGGCCGCCATCAGTTTCGTCTTCATCCCGCCCTTGGAGACGCCCGAAACCGGATCGCCCGCCATCGCCTCGATCTCGGGCGTGATGGCGGCGATGACGTCGAAGCGGCGGGCGGCGGGGTCGGTCTTGGGGTTGGCGGAATAGAACCCGTCCACATCCGACAGCAGGACCAGCTGATCCGCCCCCGCCGTCACCGCGATCTGCGCCGCAAGCCGGTCGTTGTCGCCATAGCGGATCTCGTCCGTCGCCACCGTGTCGTTCTCGTTCACGATGGGAATGACGCCGAGGCCGAGCAGCGTCGCCATGGTCGCGCGGCTGTTGAGGTAGCGGCGGCGATCCTCGGTATCCTCGAGCGTGACAAGGATCTGCGCGGCGGTCAGGCCATGGGGTGCCAGCGCCTCCTCATAGGCGCGGGCGAGGCGGATCTGCCCGACGGCGGCGGCGGCCTGCGACTGTTCCAGCGCCAGCGGCCCGGCCGGCAGGCCAAGAATGCGGCGGCCGAGCGCAATGGCCCCGGACGACACGAGGATCACGTCCACCCCGCGCGCGCGGGCGGCGGCGACATCGGCGGCAAGTCCGGTCAGCCAGGCGGCGCGCAGGCCGTTCGGGCCCACGAGGAGGGCCGAGCCGATCTTGACCACCAGCCGCCGCGCATCGGCGAGGGCCGGACGCCGGGGCGCCGTCACGGTCGCCACGGCACGTCCTCGACCGGCAACGCGCGGGCGCGGTCGATTTCGGCCATCGCCGCCCGCAGGACCTCGGTCAGACCCTGCCCGGTCACGCCGGACACCACATGCACCGGCCCGCCAGCCGCCTTTTCCAGCGCGCGGCGGCGGCGCGTCAGGGTCGGGCGGTCCACCGCGTCGGCCTTGTTGAGCACCGTCAGGCGCGGCTTGCCTGCGAGGCCCGCGCCATAGGCGTCGAGCTCGGCAAGGATGACGCGGTAATCCTTGACGATGGTGGACGACGTGCCGTCGATCAGATGGATCAGCACGGCGCAGCGTTCGACATGGCCGAGGAACTGATCGCCAAGGCCCCTGCCCTCGCTCGCCCCCTCGATCAGCCCCGGAATGTCGGCGAGCACGAATTCGCGCGCGTCCACCCCGACGACCCCGAGATTGGGCACCAGCGTGGTGAACGGGTAATCCGCGATCTTGGGCCGCGCGTTCGAGGTCGCGGCGAGGAACGTCGATTTCCCTGCGTTGGGCAGGCCCACCAGCCCGGCATCGGCGATCAGCTTGAGCCGCAGCCACAGCGTCCGCTCCACCCCCGGCTGGCCGGGATTGGCATTGGCCGGGGCGCGGTTGGTCGAGGATTTGAAGCGCAGGTTGCCCCAGCCGCCATTCCCCCCCTTGGCGAGGAGAACGCGCTGCCCCGGTGCGGTCAGATCGGCGATGAGCGTTTCCTCGTCCTCGTCCAGGATCTCGGTTCCCACCGGCACGCGCAGCACGATGTCGTCGCCCGACTTGCCGGTGCGCTGCGCGCCCATGCCCTGCTGGCCCGACCGGGCGAAGAAATGCTGCTGGTAGCGGAAGTCGATCAGGGTGTTGAGCCCCTCGACCGCCTCGGCCCAGACCGAACCGCCATCGCCGCCGTCGCCGCCGTCGGGACCGCCGAATTCGATGAACTTCTCGCGCCGGAACGAGGCGCAGCCCGCCCCGCCGCCGCCCGAGCGGATGTAGACCTTGGCATAGTCGAGGAACTTCATGGCGGCGTCCGCACTTGGGCAGCCTCCGCGATAGACCCGCGGGGCGCCGGGTTCAAGCGCCGGTTCATGCCAATGCCGCCCGCGCGGCGGTCAGGGCAGCTTGCGGGTGTAGGTCCAGGTCGGCACCCGCGCGCCGCGCGCGACCGAAAACGTCTCGGCATCGCCCAGATACTCGAAGCCCGCATTGGTCAGCACCCGGGCCGAGCGCGGGTTGTCCTGGAACACCTCGGCGAACAGCGTGCGGTCATGCCCGGGGTTGGCGTTGACGAGTGCGCGCACGGCCTCGGACGCAAGGCCGGTGTTCCAGAATGCCGGGGCGATCCAGTAGCCGATCTCGGATTGCGCGCGGTCCATCCGCTTGAGGCTGATCGCCCCGAGCACCTCGGACGAGCCATGCGCCGAGCCGTCGAGCACCCAGACGTCCTCGGTCCGCTCCGGTGCCGTTGCGCGGGCGATGAACGCCTCGGTTGCCCCGGGCGGCAAGGGATGGGGGATGGTCCGCGTCGCCTCTGCCACGCGGCGGTCGCCGGTGTGATGCGCGATGAGCCCCACATCCGACCGGCGCGGCGGGCGCAGCACGAAGCGGTCGGCCACGATGACGGATTGGGCGTTGGTCGGTGTTTCGATCTTCATGCTTCCTCCTCCCCGAGGCTGCAGATCCGGCAGGCTTGCGCCCCGATCCCGACGTGGGATGCGCAGTCGCCCCCTGCAACCGCGAAACCCGCAAGCGTGATCCCGAAATGCATCGGGGGACCGGCCGTTCCGCCGATCCCCCGCTTACATCCCGGATGTAAAGGTTCGGCTTACTCGGCTGCCTCCTGCACCGGGAGGACCGAGACGAAGGTGCGGCCCTTCAGGCCGGCCTTGAAGGTCACGCGCCCCTCGACGAGGGCGTAGAGCGTATGATCCTTGCCCATCCCGACGCCGGCGCCGGGGTGCCAGGTCGTGCCGCGCTGACGGATGATGATGTTGCCGGGGATCGCAACCTGACCGCCGAACAGCTTGACGCCGAGCCGGCGACCGGCCGAGTCGCGCCCGTTGCGGGATGAACCGCCTGCCTTCTTGTGTGCCATGTCCGGTCCCCCTTTACGCGGTTGCGGTTTCGTGCGCGGCGCGCCGCGCGTGGGCGGTGCCGATCGCCGGGGCAACCCCGGTCGCCTCGGCGCCCGATGCAATGATCTCGGTCACGCGGACGAGCGTCAGATGCTGCCGATGGCCCTTGGTGCGCTGCGAGCTGTGCTTGCGGCGGCGCTTGACGAAATGGATCGTCTTCTCGCCCTTGATCTGGTCGATCACGCTGGCCTGCACCGCCGCACCGGCGACGAAGGGCACGCCGATCACCGGCGTCTCGCCGCCGAGCATCAGCACGTCATTGAACTGGATCGCATCGCCGGCAGCGGCGTCGAGCTTTTCCACCCGCAGGACGTCGCCCGCCCGAACGGTGTATTGCTTGCCGCCCGTCTTGATGACCGCGAACATCGGTCGTCTCCTGTCTTTGCTCCGCGTCCCGAGGCCCCGGTTGCCCGGCGTTGGTCTGCCCATGGACAGCGCGCCCTTCAGGGCGTCATGATTCCGTCCCGCCACGCTGCCCGCGTCCGGGATGCGCGCTTATGGGTAATCGCACGCGCCTTGTCAACGGTCCGCTGCAGGACCAGCAGGCCGCTGAAATGGTCCCGCCTCAACGGCGGTTTGGGAACATGATTCACCTAAAGGCACGGAAACGGCGGGGGTGATCCATGCGGGGTGTGGACATGACGAGCGGGTCGCTGTTCGGCTACGCCGATCTTGAAGAGCGCATCCGCGCGCAGCATCCACTGCGCAAGATCAGACAGGTGGTCAACGACGCGACGGGCAGTCTCGATGCGGAATTCGAGGCGCTCTAGAGCGATGTTGGCCGCCCCTCGATTCCGCACGAGCGGCGGATCCGGGCGAGCCTTCTGCAAATCCTGTTCTCGATCCGCTCCGAACGTCAGGTGATGGAGCAGAAGCATTACAACCTGATGTTCCGCTGGTTTGTCGGCCTTGGGATCGACGATCCGGTCTGGGTTCCGACCGTGTTCACCAAGAACCGGGACCGGCTGCTGATGACGGACGTGTAGCGAAAGGTGATGGCAGCGATCCTCGCGCATCGCGAGGTTGACCGTCAGTCAATGCGGCCTGCGGACGGGACAGCATGCCCGCGCGTGTTCTATTTCAGCGACCTGTTAATTTCAACAGCATCTTGTAGCCGACCCTTCCAATACGCAAGTCTGCCATAGGGGCGTATCAATTGCCTGGCGAAGGGCGGTTGCGGTGGACTATTTTTATCTGATTGTCGGATTGATCGGTTTGTTCTTTGGCGGCGAGGCGCTGGTGCGCGGCAGTGTGGGCATTGCCCGGCGCATGGCGATCCCGCCGCTGCTGATCGGCCTCACGGTCGTTGGCTTCGGCACCTCGACGCCCGAACTGCTGGTGTCGGTCGATGCGGCCTGGCGCGGCGTGCCCGACATCGCGCTCGGCAACATCGTGGGCTCGAACATCGCCAACATCCTGCTGATCATCGGCCTGTCGGCGCTGGTCTGGCCGATCAAGGTCATGGGGGCGACGCTGCGCCGCGACACTGCCGTGATGATGGCTGCGGCGCTGGTTCTGCTGCCGGTCTTCGCCATGGGGCAGATGGGGCGGCTGTCGGGCTTGGTCCTGGTGGCCGGGCTGGCCGCATACCTGGTCTGGGCCTACCGCCAGCCCGGCGACGCGGCGACCGAGGAGGTCGGCGTGCCTGCTCCGGCCTCGGCACTGGTGTCGGGCCTGTGGGTCATCGGCGGCCTTGTCGCCCTCATGCTGGGCGCTCGTTTCCTTGTTGATGGCGCGGTCAATATCGCGCGCGGCTTCGGGATTTCGGAGGCGTTCATCGGCCTGACCATCGTCGCCGTCGGCACATCGCTGCCGGAACTGGCGACATCGCTGATCGCCGCCTTCCGCCGCCAGTCCGAGATCGCCATCGGCAACATCGTGGGCTCGAACATCTTCAACGTGCTGGGCATCCTGGGTGTGACCGCGCTGATCGCCCCGATCCCGGTGGCGTCGCGGTTCCTGACCTTCGATCTGCCCGTCATGATCGCCGTCTCGCTTGTCCTGACCGCGTTGCTGCTGACCCGCCCGGTGATCGGGCGCGGGATCGGCGTGGCGATGCTGGCGGGCTATGCCGCCTATGTCTGGGCCGCCCAGGGGTGACCCGCACGCGAACGCGCAAGGCGCGACAGCCGGGCGAGATCATCGCGCGGCTTCTTGTTGTGATGGCGCTTGTGCGATCAGCCAGACCGTCTCGTTGGGCCTCGACCTTCAGGGCGGCGTGCATCTGCGGCTCGCCGTGGACCGCGACGATCGCGCCGAGCCGCGTCCGCAGGGGTTGCCACCATACGGTTACCGCGCCGAGAACCGGAAGCTGGCGGTCGACGAAGAGCACGCTGAGCAGGTTCGCTGGATGTTCGACCGCGTTCTCGGGATCGGGTCCTGCACGGGACTGGCGCGGTTAGTCGGCACGCGCGGCCTGCGGACGCCGCGCGGCAACCGGATTGACAATAAATCCGGCTACCGCATGCTCAGCCACCGCGCCTCCGTCGGCGATCCGCCAGATCGTGCTGCTGCAACTCGACCGGGTGCGGCGGACTGCGGCCGCGCAAGGCGTGGAGATCGCCTTCGACGACAGCCTGATCGACATGCTGGCCGCCGAAGGCTTCCGCCCCGAATACGGGGCGCGCGAGCTCAAGCGCCAGATCCGCAGCCTTGTCGAGACGCGCCTTGCCCGCGCCATGCTGGGCGGCGAGGTGGCGCAGGGCGACCGGGTGCGGATCGGCTGGGACGCCGGGGCCGAACAGGTGCGGATCGAACCGGTGACGGCGACGGCGCCGGCGGAAAGCCTGCCTGCGGCCGAGGATGCGAAACCCGGCGCATGAAGGATCAACGGCGGTGGCGCAGGCCGCCGCCGTTTTCCGCAACCATATGAAAACGAATTGGAATTTTGGGATTCTGCCCCTCTTGAATTCGCCGTTGCCGCTTCTTTTATGACTAGGGAACGCCCGAACGGGGTTCACGCAAGACGACGGGTTTGGCCAGGACGGCAAGCCACCGGGGGTGCCATTCGGGCCCCGCAAGGTGACGTCTAACTCAAGAGAAGGGTGCCGCCCTTGGCGCCCTGGCCCGTCCTTCGTGTGCGCCGCAGGGCCATTCAGAAGGAGGTGACCATGCTCTACAGTCCTGCACTCTACCCTGCCGATCCTTTCGCGCTGATGCGGCGCCTGTCGCAAGACCTCGACCGGATGGCGCTCGGCGGCACCCGCGCCTTTCCCGCGCTCAATGTCTGGCAGAACGACGAGGCCGCGGCGATCACCGCCGAACTGCCCGGGGTCGAGCCCGCCGACATCGACATCCAGGTCAAGGACAACGTCCTGACGCTTTCGGGCGAACGCAAGGCGCCGGACCTGCCGGAAGGCGCCACCTGGCACCGACGCGAACGGGCCTTCGGGCGCTTCACCCGTGCGATCCGTCTGCCCTTCCGAGTCGATCCAGAGAAGGTCGAGGCGCGCTTTGCCGATGGTGTGCTGCGCATCGCCGTGGGCCGCCCGGACGAGGACAAGCCCCGCCGCATCGAGATCAAGGCCGCCTGACAGAGGAGAACCCCGAGATGAGCACCGAAGTGACCAAGGCCCCCGAACAGACCCCGGCCGAAGCCAGTGCCGAGACCACTCGCAACCGTCCGCTCTGGCGGCCGCTGACCGATATCGTCGAGACGAAGGACGGGGTGCTGCTGATGATCGAACTGCCCGGCGTCGCGGCCGACCATGTGGACGTGGCGCTGGAGAAACGCGTCCTGACCATCCGCGCGCGCTCGGGCGTGACCGTGCCCGACAGGTTGCGCCTCGTGCATGCAGAATACGAGGCGGGTGATTATGAACGCGCCTTCACCCTGTCGGACGATTTCGACGCCGATCGGATCGAAGCCGAGATGAAGAACGGCGTGCTGACCCTGCGCCTGCCGCGCAGCACCGCAACCCAGCCCCGGAGCATCAAGGTCAGGGCCGCCTGAACCGAACCGCGAAAAGGAGAATGGACATGAAGATCAAGGATCTGATCCCCTGGGCGCGCAAGGATGACGCCGCGCGCGGCGACCAGCCGCAGGACAACCCCATCGCCACCCTGCAACGCGAGATGAACCAGGTCTTCGAAGGGTTCTGGAACCGCTTCGGCAGGGGCCTCGGCGAGATCGACTGGCCCTGGGGGCATGGCGAGGCGAAGTCGGACGTGGTGCAGACCGACAGTGCGGTGGAAATTTCCATCGAGCTGCCCGGCATGGCAATGGAGGATGTCGAGGTCACCGTCACCGACGACATGCTGACCGTGAAGGGCGAGAAGAAGATCGAGCGGCAGGAAGAGAAGAAGGGCTATTACCTGTCCGAGCGCAGCTACGGCGCGATCTGGCGCACCATCCCGCTGCCGCCCGGCACCGACGGCTCCAAGGCCGAGGCAAGCTTCAGGAACGGCGTGCTGACCGTCCGCCTGCCGCAAACACCCGAGGCGCAGGCGAAGGTGAAGCATATCGAGGTCAAGGCCGGCTGACGCGGCCCTAGGGCGGGCGCCGCCGCGGGCCGCTTGCGGCCGGGCGGCGCCCCGGTCATGAACGCAATCTCCGGCGCCAATCCGACGTTGGCCGGACAGTTGCTTCAAGGCGGGGAGGCTGAACGTCACCTATGGCACCACCCCGTCTGAACGAAGGTTGACGAATCGTGCTCTGCAAGCGGGACGCAGGCATGCAGCGCCTCTTCAGGCCCGCCGTGACGGCGCGTGCGCCCTGCTCGTCGCCGACCAGATGCCGTCGAGTTCGGCGCGCGCGCTGGCGCGTCCGGCATCGTTGAGGTCGACGGGCGCCGAGCCGATTTCCTTCTTCGCGCCGGCTTTGGCCAAGCCCCCCACGGCGCGCAAGAGGATCCGGGCGCCGGGACAGATGCCGATTGTCGGCTTTCCGGCGGCGCGCCGCGCCCTGGCGCGGTCCATCTTTCGCCGCAGAAACGGATCATCCGCTGTATCGTTGACACTGATCGGGCCGCCGAGAAGCATCAGTAGACCGACCTCGCTGGCCCGCCCGGGGATACCCGTGACCGAAGTGGCGGGATGAAACCGTCCCGGGCTTGCGAACCACGTCCATCATCCTCTTGTCGCACCAGGGCGCCGACGGGCACAACGAGGAGCAGGCAGGATGGCCGATAGTCAGGGGACAGCATGCTTGAAGGGCGTCACATCGCGCTGGTCGAGGATGACGAGATCATGGGCAGCTCGGTCCTGCAGCGGCTGGAGCTGGAAGGCGCGCGGGTCGTCTGGCTCAGGTCTGTTCATCGCGCGCTGGGGGCGCTGCGAACGCCCCGCCAGCCGTTCGATGCGGTCGTCTGCGACATCCACCTGCCGGACGGGTCAGGCGAAGACCTGTTCAACAAGCTGTGCGAACACGGAGCGCCGCCGCCATTTCTGTTCATGACCGGACAGGGGGTGGCGGATCAGGCGGTGCGCCTGCTGCGCTCGGGTGCCGCTGACTACCTGATGAAGCCCTTCGACATGGGCCAGTTCCTGGAACGCTTGTCGCAAGTCATCGCACCGCAGGAGACACGGACGACAGGGCCGTGGTTCGGCATCTCATCCGGGGCCCCGGCGCTGGACAGCGATCTGGCGCGCATCGCTGACCGCGCTGAGCCGGTCCTGATCCTCGGTGAGAGCGGCACCGGCAAACGTCTCGTCGCGCAGCGCCTGCATGCCTTGTCGGATCGCCGGGCCGCGCCGTTTGTCGCTGTCGATCTGACCCGCCTGCAGTCCGAGAAGATGGCGCACCATATTCTCGAGCCTGAACAGGGGGCCCTGGCCAGGGCTGGTGAGGGGATCCTGCTGATCGAACGGATCGGCGAGGCCTCGTCCGAGCTGCAGGTCCGTCTTGTGGAGACCCTATGGGCTGGCGCCGGCGCGGCAGGGCCGAGGGTCATAGCGACCGATGGTCCGGACCTGACGCAAGACAGGGTGCGGCCGGATCTCTATTTCCACCTGTCTGTCCTGACGCTGACCATCCCGGCCTTCAGGTCCCGTCCCGAGGATGCCGTCTGGCTGATGTCGCGCCTGTTCGACGGGATGAACGCGCGCCGATCCTCCCCGTTCCGGGGCATCTCGCCTCAGGCCGAACAGGCGGTGCGTGCACACGACTGGCCCGGCAACGGGCGCGAACTCCGCTCGCGGCTGATGCGGGCCATGGCGATGGCCAGAGGTGACACGATCCTTCCGTCGGATCTCTTTCCCGAGGGCGTACCAGGTGCGGTCCACGATACGGGGGACGATTTTCCTCCGCTGGGCGATGTGCGCGATGCGGCGGAACGCGCGTATATTCAGGGCGCGCTTTCCCGCGCCGACGGATCGTTGACCAAGGCCGCAAAGCTCCTGCAGATCGGGCGCTCGACCCTGTGGGAGAAAATGCAGAAGCTGGGCATTGACGGGCGCGGCTGAGGTCATGTCGCGGCGTCCGGAAATCCGGACGAGAAACCGCCCAAGTCGTCCGGCTATTCGGACGCCCAAAAAAGTATATTGTCGTCAGCGTCTTGAAGATCGTTTCCGGCGACAGAATCCCGGTATGGCACAGCATACCAACTGATATTCTCCTCCCCGAAGAAGACCGAGCCGGCCGCGCCAGCCATACGTGCGAACGCGGCAGCCAGGGGGACGCGTGACTTCAACGGCGATCAACGCGCGCGCGGCGGAACAGCAGGGCATTGCCCGACTGTCCCCAAGCGCTTGCCTGAGCACCTGCCGCCCCGGCATCCCCTGCACCGCCTGCGCCGATGTCTGCCCCGAGAGGGCGATTCTGATCGCCGAGCGCGCTGTCCAGATCGACCCCGCTGCGTGCAGTGGATGCGGCCGTTGCGAGGCGCGCTGTCCGACTGGCGCAGTCTCGGCGCCCCCGGTCCGCCCATCCGGTCTCTACGACTGCGCCCGCGTTCGCCGCGCGGAGGCCGGTGCGGAGCGCGTGCCCTGCCTTGGCGGACTGTCGCCAGCGACCTTGCGCGATGCGTTGGCCATGGGCGATGTGACCTTGATTGATCGGGGGTGGTGCAAGGCCTGCCCGGTCTCGGGCGGGCAGGCGGCCCCATGGGACGCCACCCTGCGCGCCGTGAATGACGAGGCCGCGTCACTGGGGTGCGATGCCCGCGTGCAGGTTCGCCGCGAGCCGCTGGCAAGCTGGCGCGCGCGGCCAGCGCCCCGAGGGCGCAGCGACAATCCGGGTCGCCGCGCGCTGTTCACGCGTCTGGCGCAGGCTGGGCAGGGCGCTGCCCCGGTCGACCCTCTGGCAGGTCTTCCCGAGCGGGTAGCGGTGCCCGGCCCCCGGCGACGGGTCGCCCAACTGGCCAGTCTTGCCCATGGTGTCGCCTTGCCGGGCGCCCTGTTTCCAGCACTGGCAGTGGCACAGCAGCCGCGGGATTTGCGGGATCTGGCACGCCTCTGCCCGACCCCGGCGCTGAGCGTGACCGAGACTGATGCGGCGGCGACGCTTATGTTCAACGCCGCCGACTGCATCGCCTGTGGCGACTGCACGCAGACCGGCGCGCTCGCGCTGACATCGGCAGGCAATCGGCCGTTCGAAGGCCCGCAGCCCCTCATCACCCAAACCGTTTCGGTTTGCAGCCGTTGCCGGGCGCGCTTTGCGCCAAGGGGTAGCCATGCCGTCTGCGACGGCTGCGCCCGCGACACCGATCTTGCCGCCCTGGCCCACGGCCTCAGGCGGCGCTGACATTTGAACGACCACCGAAAGGCGGAGGAGAAAACGGATGGACGAGATCAACACCGCGGTAAGCCGGCGGCGGTTCCTGCAGGCAACGGGTGTGACGGGTGCTGCAGCAACTGTGGCGCTCGGGGTTCCGGGGGCCGGGCTGGAAAGCTCGCGCGCCGAGGCCCAGACCGCACGGCGCCAGCCGAACACGGTCGTGACCAAGAACATCTGCCACCAGTGCCCGGCACGCTGCGGCATCGACGTCTATACGACCGATGGGCGGGTCCACGCGATCTACGGCACCGCCGATCACCCGATCTCGAACGGCAAGCTCTGTCCGAAGGGACCGCTCGGCATCTACGTCCTCTACGACCCCGACCGCTGGCGCGGCCCGATGAAGCGCACCAACCCGAAAAAGGGTCGTAACGAAGATCCGGGTTTCGTGCCGGTCACCTGGGATGAGGCGTTGCAGACCGTGGCCGACCGCCTGAACGGGCTGCGCGAGCGCGGCGAAAGCCACCGGGCCGCGATCCTCTACGGCCGGGGCTGGGGGGCGTCCTGCGCCGGGCTGCTCGGCACGTTCGGCAGTCTCTACGGCTCGCCCAACATGCCGATCGGGCATTCCTCGATGTGCTCGGACGGGTCGATCGTGGCCAAGGGCTATACCGATGGCAACGCCAGCTACAACTCGCATGATTACCGCAACTGCAACTATCTGCTGATGTTCGGCTGCGGCTTTCTGGAAGCCTTCCGGCCTTACAACAACAACATGCAGATGTGGGGCTACATGCGCGGGCGCAAGACGCCCAAGACCCGCGTGACGGCGGTCGATGTGCATGTCAACACCACGCTGGCCGCGTCTGACCGGGGCCTTCTGGTCCGGCCCGGCACCGACGGCGCGCTGGCGCTGGCCATCGCCCATGTGATCCTGACCGAAGGCCTGTGGGAAAAAAGCTTCGTCGGCGACTTCCGCGACGGGCGCAACCGCTTTGCTGCCGGTCAGACCGTGGCCCCCGCACTGTTCGAGGAGAAGTGGGTCAAGGGTCTGGTCGAATGGTGGAACATCGAGCTCAAGGACCGCACGGTCGAATGGGCGGCCGGGATCACCGACATCCCCGCCCGCGACATCCTGGCCACAGCGCGCGAATTCGGCCGCACCCGGCCGGCCATGGCGATCTTCGAGCGGGGCGCCCATTCGCACACCAACGGCATTTACAACGGCATGGCGATCCATTCGCTGAACGCACTGGTAGGCTCGCTCTTTGCCAAGGGCGGAATGGCCTATCAGATGGGTCCAAGCTACGGCCCCATGCCCGCCGATGCAAATGACTTCAAGGACGACTGGGCGAGCAACGGCGCCTGGAAGTCCCAGCCGCGCATCGACAAGAAGGGCTCGCCCGACGGCTATCTGCTGGCGCGCAACATGATGCAGGAGATCGGGCCGAACCATCTGGCGGGCGATCCCTACAAGCTCGACACGGTGATCTTCTACCAGAACAACGCGATCTTCACCGCGCCCAACGGGCAGGTCTGGGAAGAGGCGATGAAGGATGTCTTCATCGTCGATACCTCGCCCTTCCCGACGGAAACCGGGCATTACGCCGACATCATCCTGCCCGACCACACCTATCTGGAACGCTATCAGGACAGCCCGACCTATCCCTTCGAGGGCTATCCGCTGACCCAGCTGCGGGTGCCGGCCGTCCCGCCCATCCACGACACCAAGTATTTCGGCGACGTCATCATCGAGATCGGCAAGCGGATGAACGGCCCGATGGCCGACTATTACCGCGCGCTCGACAGCGCCGAGAACGTGCTGCGCCATCTGGCCAAGGGGTTCGAGACCGACCCCGGCGACAACGGCGTGAACTCGTGGGAAAGCTGGGTGGAAAAGGGGGTGTGGTACAAGAAGCCCTATTTCTGGCAGCAGCGCGACGGCGTGTTCTACGAATGGGACGGCACCGACTACAACCGCGAGATGACCCCGGAGGAGGTGGCCGCCAAGCTGCTCCGGACGCCATCGGGCAAGTTCGAGTTCCGCTCGTCCAAGCTCGAGGAGAACGCCGCCTGGATCGCCGACAAGACCGGCCGCGACCCGGCCAAGCTGATGTTCCCGATCTGGGAGGCGCCGGTGCATCCGGGCGGGGGCGATCTGTATCTGGTCACGCCCAAGGTGGCGCTGCATGCCGAAGGGCGCGGGCACAACATCCCGATGGTCATCGCCCATCTGCAGCCGACCGTCGGCGGACGTGGCGAGGCCTTTGTCGAGATCAACCCGGCCACCGCCGCGCAGCGCGGCATTGCCGATGGCGACCGGGTGCGGATCACTTCAGACGCGGGCACCATCGAGGCGCGCTGTCGCGTCTATGCCGGGGTGCGCCCCGACACGCTGGTGCTGCCGATGGAATACGGCCACTGGGCTTCGGGCCGCTGGTCGCGCGCGGTGCCGACCGAACACAGCGGCGAGGTCACCGTCAACCAGTCCGACCGGATCACCGGGCAGGCGAATTATTACTCGACCAAGGTCCGCGTGGCCAAGGCGTAAGGGAGGAACACCGACATGCCCAAATGGGGAATGGTCATCGACCTTGAAACCTGCACCGGCTGCCAGGCCTGCACCACGGCCTGCGCGATGGAGAACAACCGCCTTCCGGGCGAGAACTGGCAGGACGTGCTGTTCTATTCGGAAGGCGAATATCCCAACCTGAACCTCTCGTGGCTGCCACGTCCCTGCATGCAATGCGAGAACCCGTCCTGCGTCTCGGTCTGCCCCACCCGCGCCACCTACAAGGACGAGGGGACAGGCGTCGTTCTGGTGGACTGGAACAAGTGCATCGGCTGCAAATACTGCATGGTCGCCTGCCCCTATGGCGTGCGGTTCTACATGGACGAGGCGCCGGTGGTGCAGCCCGACGTCCGGGAAGAGTTTCCGGCCAGCGGTCGGCGGTCGTGGAACCCGCCGTTCAAGATGCCGGACGAGTATGAGGACGCATCGAAGGGTATCGGCATCCAGCCCAAGGGCGTCGTGTCCAAATGCACCTTCTGCTACCACAAGATCAGCCAGGCCCCCGAAGGCGTGGCCGATCTGGACGAGGACAACCCCGAAACCAAGGAATTCACCCCGGCCTGCGTGCGGGTCTGTGCCCCGAAATCGCGGTTCTTCGGTGACCTCGACAACCCCGACAGCCATGTCAACGCGCTGATCGCCGAAAAGGGCGGCGTGCGCCTGAAGGAAGAAACCGGCAACAAGCCGCAGGTCTACTACCTGTCCGGCGGCGGCTCTCCGGTGGTGCCGGGCAAACGCTCGCGCCGGTCGTGATGGGAGGGAATGAACAATGGCAATGATGACCGATACGGCCCCGGCGCGCGGACGTGAGACACCGGGGCAGGGCATGCACTTCCTGCTGCATCTGGTCACGGCGCTGGTGCTGCTGGCCCTCGGCGGCGGCTATGTGCTGATGGAGATCCTGGAATTCGGCAAGGTGCAGTTCAACACCACGAATGCCGGGATCCACTGGGGCTTTGCGATTGTGGTCTACGACTACTTCCTGCTGACCTCGACGGGGCTGGCGATGGTGGCATCGCTCTGGCACGTCTTCGGGCTGAAGGAGTTCGAGCCGGTTGCGCGACGGGCGCTCTGGCTGGCGTTCGCGGGGTTGATCGGCGGCGTAGCAGTGTTGTTCCTTGAACTGGGCGCGCCGCTGACCGCGCTCTGGGCCACGCCGCTCAACCTGCAGATCGCATCGCCGCTGTTCTGGAAGGTCATTCTGGTCGGAGCCTACGCGGCCCTGTTGGCAATCGTGCTTGTCAGCATGATCAACAAGCCCTCGGCAGGGCGTAACCCGCTGATGATCGCGGTCGGTCTGCTTGCACTGGCGGTGACACTGGTCGCAGGCTCGGTCTATGGCATGATGGCGATGCGCCCGATGTGGTTCGGCGGCGAAATTCCCGTGGTGTTCCTGATCGAAAGCTTCATGGGGGCGCTGGCCTTCACCGTGTTCTTTTCGCATCTCAAGAACGGCTTCAACCACGCAAACATGCGCCCCGAGACCCGCAGTCTTTTTGACGGAACCCTCGCGCGGATGTTTGCCATCGCCATCGCACTGCACTTCATCCTGCACGCGGGCCGAGCCGTGACCGGCCTGTGGTCGAATGCCGAAGGGATGCAGGTCTGGGCCTATCTCACGGCCAGCCCGCTTTTTCATATCGCGCTGTGGGCCTGCATTGCCCTGCCTTTCGTGCTGATGGTGCTGCCTGCAACGCGCTCGAATGGACTGATGCAGATCCTTGCCGCCTTCCTGGTGATGGTGGGCCTTCTGATAAGCCGGTACGAGTTCATCATCGGCGGACAGATGGTGCCGCTGTTCAAGGGCACCTGGGCGCCGGAACTGCTGCACTATACCCCCTCGACCGGGGAATGGGCGCTTCTGGTTCTCGCTGTCGGACTGGCCAACACGATCTATGCCTTCGCTGCATGGAAACTGGGCGCCGAGGATCGGGCCTGATGAAGCCTTGCGGGGGCGGGCGATCCGCCCCGGCAAAGGACACGGAGGATGACCATGCACCACGACACCGCCCGGCTGGCCTTCTCGAAGCGGGATTTCTGGCTGTGCATGGCGCGCGCCTTCGCACCGCCTGCCACCGGAGCCGACTATCTGGAAGCCTTCCAGAGCGCGCTCCCTGACGATCTGGAGACCATCGCCGAAGAGATCGGTTTGCACCTTGGGGCCGAAATTGCCGACCTGCGCCGCGCTGCCGCCGAGCTTGGCGAACCCATGGAACTGCAGCGTCTCTACGCCGCGCTGTTCCTGACCCCGCCCACGCCCGTGATGCTCAATACCGGCTTCTATCTGGACGGGGGGATCATGGGCGACTCCGAGGCCGCCATGTCGGAAGCCTATGCTGCCCACGGGTTCGCGCGTCACCAACATTTCCGCGACCTGAACGACACGCCCGGCGTGCAGTCCGAATTCCTGGCACTGCTGTTCGAAAAGGCGGCCGAAAAGGCCCGCGCCGGTGATGACATCGAGGCCCGCGCCCATCTGGCGCAGGCGGAGGGGTTCCTGTCCGACTACGTCTGTCGCTGGATCACGCCCTTCCTGCGCGATCTGGAAACGGTCAGTCGCGATCACGGCGTCAATGCGGTCTACGCGCATCTGGCCAGGCTGGTCTGGCTGGCCGCCGAAGGCTCGGTCGCAGCCCCCGAAGTGGCCGAGATCAAGGCGGGCATGGCCAGTCTGCCGCGCGGCTCGGCCCGCGGGATCGGGGCGCTGACGGCGCAGGATCTGGCCGAGATCGCCTACAGGCTGGAGCGTGACGGTTTGAGCTGGGATCATGTCACCCAGAATGATGGCTGGGATGACGCGGTCTTCGCCGCCCGGCGCGCAAGAGGTGAAACCGTTGAAGCGGAAGCTATGCCTGAATTCAGGTGACGCGGCGCGATCAGGCGGCGCGATTTTCTGAGGCGTCGGGTTAAGGGACGCCGTCGGCAAAGGTGCCGCCTTCGATGACACGGGGCAACTGGTTTGCGCCGTTCAGCTTGCGCCATTTTTTCGAGGCCGCCCTGACCAGGGTGAAGACCATGAGCCTCGCGGTCTTCTGCGACAGCGCGCCCTTGGTGCGCACGGTTCGGTGGCGGACGGTGGCGAACACGCTCTCGATCGGGTTCGAGGTGCGCGGGTGGTCCCAATGCTCGGCGGGGAAGTCGTAGAAGGACAGCAAGATGTCCGCGTCTTTTGTGAGGCAGGTAACGCCGCGCGCGCACTTGGCGACGTATTTCTCCTTTAAGGTTTCGATGCCCGCGAGCGCCACGGCGCGGGTCTCGGCGTGGGAGATCTCGCGCAGGTCGGCGGTGACGGCGGGGTGCATGGATTTCGGGAACGTGTTGAGCACCTTGGCGATCTTGTGGAACCAGCAGCGCTGGTGACGGGCGCTGGGGTAGACTTCGTCGAGCGCCTTCCAGAAGCAGAGCGCGCCGTCGCCGACCGCCAGTTCTGGTGCGGCGCCGAGCCCACGGGCCTTGAGATCGACCAAGGCCGTCGCCGCCGCATCGGCCGAGGTTGCCGCGCCGGGCGCCCGCCAGTAGTATGGCACGTGGTCGCATAACCTGATGAGTTGCCGATGCCGAGCGCCTCTCCCACACCGGTCGAGCCGATCCGTCGCCGTAAGCTCTATCAGGATGTCATGGACCGGCTGATCCGTCTGATCCGCGTCGGCGATATCCGGCCCGGCGACATGTTGCCGTCCGAGCGCGAGCTCATGGAGCGGTACGGCGTCGGCAGGCCCGCGGTGCGGGAGGCGTTGCAGAACCTCGAATGGATGGGGATCGTCACTATCAGCCATGGCGAGAAGGCCCGGCTTGCCGAGCCGAGTTTCGCGGCACTGATGCGCCATGTGGCCATGACCACGAGCCACATCCTGCAGAACTCGCCGCGCAGCCTCGAGGACCTCAAGGAGGTACGGCTGCTCTTTGAGGTCCAAGTGGTGCGCCTTGCCGCCGCCAAGGCAACCCCCGACCACGTCGCGCGCCTCGAGGCGCGGCTGGCAGCCCATGCCGCCAGCCTGCCGGACATGGACCAGTTCCTGACGCGCGACATGGCCTTTCACCGCGAGATCGCCGCCATCACCGGCAATTCCATCTTTCCCGCGCTGACCGAGGCGATGTTCGGGTGGCTAGGCGAATTCTACCGCGATCTCGTACGCCTGCCCGGCAGCGAGCACGTCACGCTCGTCGAGCACCGCAAGATACTCGACGCCATCGCCCTCGGCGACGCAGATGCGGCCGAAGCCGCCATGGTCGAGCATCTCACGCGCGCCAACGCCCTCTATCGCCCCTTTGTCCGCGACGAGATCACGCCCGAGGCTTGATCAACTCATATGATGAGCATACCGTCTGCACCGTCGTCGGCGCCGACCGACACGGCAGGGGGGGGCGATGATGGCAGGCTGGGCACTGCTGGGCGGCGACATGGCGCCGACTGCGCTCGACTGGCACGAGGCGGGACGCTGGCGCTTCGCCTGGGCCGACTTGAGCCTTCGCTACCTGTCGGCGGATGGCGTCGAGGTGCTGCGCGGCATCGAATTTCTGGCGCGCGATGCCGACTGGGGCACGCTGCCCGCGCGCCTCGTGAGTTGCGACAGCGTGCAAGACGGCGAGGCCCTGCGCCTTCGGTTCGACGCGACGCTGGGCGAGGGGGCGCTCGATTGCGCGGGCACGGTCACGGTGCGGGGCGATGCCGTGGCCTTCACGGTCGAGGCGCGCGTTGCGCGCGACCTCGACACCAACCGCACGGGTTTCGTCGTGCTGCACCCTCTCGCGGGGTTCAGCGGCGCGACCGTGACGGCCGAGGGGCCAGGGATCGGCTCGGTCGAGACCCGGATCCCCGAACGGATCAGCCCCGGCCAGCCGCTGCGCGGCTTTGACCGGCTGCGCATCGCTCTGCCAGGCGGGGCCGAGGCGAGCCTTGCGTTTGAGGCCGACCTGCCGTTCGAGATGGAGGACCAGCGCAATTGGACCGACGCGTCGTTCAAGACCTACTATCGGCCGCTGGCGCTGCCCTTTCCCTACCGCCTGCCGGGCGGCAGCCTGGTCAGGCAGCGCGTGTCGGTCGCGCTGCGGGGATCTGCCGAGGCACCGCCGACCGCCGCCGCGCCGGGCCCCTGCGCGACACCCGCCCGCGGCCTCGTCTGGCTGCCCGGCACGGCGCTGCCGGGAGATGTCGCCGCCCTCGCCGCCCTGAAGCCGGACCGGCTGGACGCGTGGATCGACCTGCGCGACCCCGCGCAGGCGCGCGCGCGGGCCGCGCAGGCGCAGGCGCTCGCCGCGCGGCTGGCGGCCCCTCTGCACCTGCGCCTGATCGCGGCCGACGATGCCGACCCCGCGCAGGTCCTGCGCGCGGTGGCCGCGGCGGCGGGGCCCGTGCGCTCGGCGATGGCGCTGCCCGCCGCCTTCCTCAGGAGCCATCAGCCCGAGGGCCCGTGGCCGGACGGCCTGCCATGCGCGCAGGCGCTCGCCGCGGTGCGTGCGGCCTTTCCCGGGGCCGAGGCGGTAGAGGGGATGCTCACCTTCTTCCCCGAACTCAACCGCCACCCGCCCCGTGCAGGCGGCGACGCCGTGACCGTCTCCACCGCCGCCATCGTGCACGCCGCCGACGACCTGTCGGTGATGGAGACGCTGGAGGCGCTGCCCGCGGTCTTCGCCACCCTGCTTGCCCATGCGGACGGCCGACCCGCCGACATCGGCCTCGCGGCCATCGGGCTGTGGACCAACCCCTACGGCGCGGCGCTGGCCGACAACCCGGCCTGGCAACGGCGCGCCATGACCGACCGCGACCCGCGCAGCCGCGGCCTGTTCGGGGCGGCTTGGCTTGCGGGCTACCTTGCCCATGCCGCCCAAGGCGGGATCCGCTCGGTGGGCGTCGGGGCGATTTCGGGGCCGCTGTCGCTGCTGGCGGCCGACGCCGGGGCTGACTGGCAGGCGCACTTTCCCGGCGCCGTGGTGCGCCCAGCCTTCCACGTCGCCGCCGCCGTGCCGCTGCTTGGGGCACTGCACCGCGTCACGGCGCCGGGGCGCCCCGGCGATGTGGCGGTGCTGTGGGGTGCGGCGCTCGCCCTCGCGGCCAATACCGGCCCAAAACCCGCCCCACTGCCGCTGTCGGCGCGTGCGATCCGCTGCCTCGATGCCGCGCGCCTGGCCGACGCTCTCGCCGATCCGGCGTGGATGGCGGGGCCGCGCGCGCCGTGCAGCAGCCCGGTCATCCTGCCCCCCTTCGCCATCGCCCTTGTGGAGACCTGATGCAATGACGCGACGCCTGCGCGGCGGCCTGATCGGCTGCGGTTTCTTCTCCGAAAACCATCTGCACGCCTGGACGGGGCTCGACGGGGTGGACCTGGTCGCGGTCTGCGACGTCGATCGCGGCAAGGCAGACGCCGCGGCGGCCCGCTTCGGGGTGCCCGCCGCCTTCACCGATGCGGACGCCATGCTGCGGACGGCGGCGCTGGACTTCGTCGACATCGTCACCACCAGCCCCTCGCACCGGGCCCTCGTCGAACTGGCGGCCGCCCACGGCGTGGCCGCCAAGTGCCAGAAACCCTTTGCCGACACGCTGGAGGATGCCCGCGCCATGGTCGACGCCTGCGACCGGGCGGGCGTGCCGTTGATGGTGCACGAGAACTTCCGCTGGCAGCGGCCCCTCCGCGTGATGGGCGAGGTGGTGGACAGCGGCGCGCTGGGCCGCCCGAACTTCGCCCGGTTCAGCTTCCGCCACGGCTACGACAACTACGCCAACCAGCCCTATCTCGCGCAGATCGAGCGGTTCGCGATCATGGATGTCGGCCTGCACCTGTTCGACCTCGCGCGGCGCTTCCTCGGCGAGGCAGACAGCCTGTTCTGCCGGACCCAGCGCCTGAATCCGGTCGTGCGCGGCGAGGACAGCTTTCATGCCACCCTGCGCCATGCCTCGGGGGCGGTGTCGATCTGCGATTGCAGCTTCTGGACCCGCTGGCACCCCGAGCCGTTCCCGCAGGTGCTCGCGGTGATCGAGGGCGACGAGGCGACGGTGGAGCTGTCGCACGACCTGCGCCTGCGCCTTCACCGCGCGGGCGGCGCGACGGATCTCGATGCCGCGCCGACCGTGCCACCCTGGGGCGCCGCGCCGTGGCATGTCGTGCAGGAGAGCGTCGTTGCGACCTGCGCCCACTGGCGCGACTGCCTGCTGACCGGTGCCACACCGCAACCCTCCGGTGCAGACAACCTGCAGACGCTGGCCCTCGCGCTCGCCGCCTACGAGAGTGCGGCGGGCGACCGGGCCCTGCACCGGACGGCGGAGGGCTGGGCATGAGCCGCCTCGTCGCCACCTACCGCATCGAGACCGCCCTCGACCCCGCCCACGCCGCCGCCGTGATGGCGGGCGAGCAGTCCACCGGCACCTTCGTGAAGCTGAAAGCCGAATCCGACTCCTTCCTCGATGCCCATGCCGCGCGGATCGAGGCGGTCGAGATCACCGGCGAGGTTGCGACCCCCTCGCTGCCCGGCGCGGCGCGGGGCGGGACGATCCGCCAGGCGCGCGTCACACTGTCCTGGCCCGAAAGCAATTTCGGCCCCTGCCTGCCGACGGTGCTTGCCACGGTCGCGGGCAACCTGTTCGAGCTGAAACCCTTCTCGGGCCTGCGGCTCGAGGCGGTGCATTTTCCGGACAGCTTTGCTGCCGCATTCCCCGGCCCGCGCTTCGGCGTGGCGGGAACGCGGCGCCTCGCCGGGGTCGAGGGCCGACCGCTGATCGGCACCATCATCAAGCCGAGCGTCGGCCTGTCGCCCGAGGCGACCGCCGAACAGGTCGAGCGCCTGTGCGCGGGCGGCATCGACTTCATCAAGGACGACGAATTGCAGGTTGACGGGCCGCACTGCCCGTTCGAGGCGCGGGTGCGCGCGGTCATGGCCGTGGTCGACCGCCACGCCGACCGCCTGGGGCGCAAGCCGATGGTGGCCTTCAACCTCACCGGTGAGATTGACCAGATGCGCAGGCGCCACGACATGGCCCTGTCGGCCGGGGCCACCTGCGTCATGGTCTCGCTGAACTCGGTGGGCCTGAGCGGGTTTCTCGGCCTGTCGCGGCACGCGCTGCTGCCGATCCACGCCCACCGCAACGGCTGGGGCTATCTCTCGCGCCACCCCGCGCTCGGGTTCGACTATGCGGCGTGGTCGGCGTTCTGGCGGCTCGCGGGGGCCGACCATATGCACGTCAACGGGTTGCGCAACAAGTTCTGCGAGCCCGATGCCTCGGTGCTGGCTTCAGCGCGCGCCTGCCTGACGCCCCTGTTCGCCCCCCCGCACCCCGACTGCACCGTGATGCCGGTGTTCTCCTCCGGGCAGACGCCGGATCAGGTGTGGGACACTTATGCCGCGCTCGGGTCCGCCGACCTGATCCATGCCTGCGGCGGCGGGATCACCGCGCACCCCGACGGCATCGCCGCAGGGGTCGAAGCCCTGCGCGCGGCGTGGAATGCAGCCCTGGCCGGCACGCCGAAGGCCGAAGCCGCCGCCGCGAACCCTGGCCTCGCCCGCGCCCTCGACTTCTTCGCGAGCGTGTCGTGACGCTGCCGCCCGGCCTGTTGATCGGCTTCTATGGCGACGACTTCACCGGCAGCACCGACGTCATGGAGGTGCTGGCCTTTGCCGGGTTGCCCACGGTCCTGTTCCTCGGGCCGCCGGCACCCGACGACCTCGCCCGCTTCCCCGGCCTGCGCGCGGTGGGCATCGCTGGCACGGCGCGGGCGCAATCGCCCGACTGGATGGCGGCGCATCTGCCCACCGCCCTAGGCGCGCTCGCGGCGCTGCGCCCGGCGCTCATGCAGTATAAGGTCTGCTCCACCTTCGACAGCGCGCCGCATGTCGGCAGCATCGGCCGGGCGCTGGAGATCGGGCTGGCCGCCACGGGCGCGCCCTGGGCCTCGATGCTGGTGGCCGCCCCGTCCCTGCGGCGGTATCAGATCTTCGGCACGCTGTTCGCCGCCGTGGACGGGGTGGGATACCGGCTCGATCGCCACCCGACCATGGCCCGTCACCCCGTGACGCCCATGGACGAAGCTGACCTGCGGCGGCACCTGGCGGCGCAGACGGCCCTGCCGGTCGGGCTGGTCGATTTCCTCGCCCTGTCGCACGACAGCGGGCAGACGGCGCTGGCGGCGGCGCTGGATGAGGGCGCGCGCGCGGTGCTGATCGACACGCTCGACGCCGCGACGCTGGAGGCCGCGGGCGCCCTGATCTGGCGAAACCGGACCAAGAGCGGCTTTTCGGTCTCGTCCTCGGGGCTTGAATACGCGCTGGTGGCGCACTGGCGCACCGCGGGTTGGCTGGCGCCGCCGATGCCCGCGCCCCGGCTTGCTGCGGCGGACCCGCTGTTCGTGGTGTGCGGGAGCTGCTCGCCCGCGACGGCGGCGCAGATCGGCTGGGCCGAGGCGCAGGGCTGGGCCTGCCTGCGGGCCGACCCCGCGGCCCTGCTCGACGATCAGGGCCCGGCCGTCGAGTCCTGCTGTGCGGCGCTTTCGGCCGGGCGGAGCACAGTGCTCTACGCGGCCCGCGGGCCCGACGACACCGCCATCGCCGCCTTCGAGGGCCGGCTCGGTGCCGAGGGGCGCCATGCGCTCGGCGCGGCGCTGGGGGCCGTGGCGCGCGCCGTGCTCGACCGGGCACGCCTGTCGCGCCTTGTGGTGGCGGGCGGCGACACCAGCGGCGCCGTGGCCCGGGCGCTCGGCCTCGTCGCGCTGACGGCGGCGGCGCCGGTCGCGCCGGGCTCGCCGCTCTGCCATGCCCATGGCGCCGACACGCGCCTCGACGGGCTGACCATCGCGCTGAAGGGCGGGCAGGTCGGCGGCCCCGATTATTTCGGACTGTGCCGACAGGGAGGCTGTTGACAGCCGCCGCCGACTCGGCCACGCTCAACTCATGTGATGAGCATATCAGTGATGTCGCCCACCAGAGGCGACGCACGACCCAGGGGGGAGGCGCTGCGCGATGGGCGCACCGTCATCGACGGCTGGAGACGCGGCGATGCGCCGCCGGGGAAAGGCCCGGCGCACGCCCATGAGCCACGACCGCAAGGTCGGGCTGCTGCTGCTCATGCCGCTGGTGGTGCTGATCGTCGGGCTGACGCTCTATCCCATCCTTCAGGTGATCCAGCTGTCCGTGCACCAGCAGGGCCTGTTCAGCCGGACCTCCACCTTCGTCGGCCTCGACAATTTCGCCGCCGTGATCGGCCACCACGGCTTCAACCGCGCCATCGGCAACACCTTCGTGTTCACCTTCGCAAGCCTCGGCCTGCAGATGCTGATCGGCCTCGGCATCGCCCTGCTGCTGAACCGCGACTTTCCCCTGCGTGCGCCCATCCGCGGCGTGATGCTGTTCTCCTATCTCGTGCCCTATGTCGTGGCGGCGCTGACATGGCGGTTCATGTTCTCCGACGCCACGGGCATCCTGAACTACTGGATCCGCGCGCTTGACCTGCCCATGGCCGCCTCGCCCTTCGGGTCGCTCGACTGGGCGATGTGGGGGGTGGTGCTGGTCAATGTGTGGAAGAACTTCCCCTTCATGGTGATCGTGTTCCTCGCGCAGCTGCAGACCATCGACCGCCAGCTCTACGAGGCCGCAGAGGTGGACGGCGCCACGGCGTGGCAGCGGTTCCGCTTCATCACCCTGCCGTCGCTGGTGCCGGTCATGCTGGTGGTCGGCATGCTGCGCACAATATGGAACTTCAACAATTTCGAGGTCGTCTATCTGCTGACGCAGGGCGGGCCGATCGGGCGCACCGAGACGCTGCCGCTCTACATCTACCGCTTCGTGTTCGGCGAATTCAGCCTAGGGCGCGGCTCGGCGCTGGCGGTGATCGTGTTCTTCATCCTGCTGGCGATGTCGCTCGTCTACTGGCGCATCTACGAGCGGGCGCAGGAGCGGTTCCGGTGAGCGAGGCCGCCCTGCCGCCCACCGCGCAGCCGACGCTGCGCCTGTCGAAGCGGGCGCGGCGCGCGGCGGCGCGGCGGCGCTTCGAGCAGGCGCTGGTGACCCTCGGGGCCATCGCCGTACTGATGATCGTGCTGCTGCCGCTGTTCTGGATGCTGGTCTCCAGCTTCAAGCCCAACATCGAGCTGTTCAACCGCCCGCCGCTGATCCTGCCGCAGGCACCGACCACCGAGCATTACGTCGAGCTGTGGCGGTTCACGAGCTTTCCGCGCTACTTCGTGAATACGTTCCTCGTGGCGGGCATCTCCTGCATCGTGGGGGTGACGATCAGCCTCGCCTCGGTCTATGCCGTCACCCGGTTCGAGTTCATCGGCTCGAAGCTGTTCACCTTCGGCGTGCTGTTCATCTACATGCTGCCGCCGATTCTGCTGGCGCTGCCGTTCTTTCGCATCTGGTTCAATCTCGGGATGCTCAACAGCCTGACGGCGCTGGCGATCACCTATCTGACCATCACGCTGCCCTTCTCGCTGTGGATCCTGCGGCCCTACATCGAGGCGATCCCCCGGGCGCTGGAGGAGGCCGCGATGATCGACGGCTGCACGCGCCACCGGGCCTTCCTGCTGGTGATCGTGCCGCAGGCCTGGCCGGGGATCGTGGCCTCGCTCGTGTTCACCTTCGTCGTGGTCTGGAACGAGCTGCTCTACTCGCTCGTGCTGATCAGCGACGAGCCCAAGCGCACGGTGTCGCTCGGCATCGCGTCCCTCATCCTCGAGACGTCCGTCTATTCTTGGGGCCTCGTGAATGCTGCGGGCGTGCTGGCCACCGTGCCGGTGCTGTTCCTGTTCGCCTTCGCCGCGCGGCAGATGGTCTCCGGCCTCGGGGCCGGGGCGGTGAAGGGCTGATGCAAGACGCCTGCACAACATCAAAGGGAGGAACCAACGCATGAAACACTGGCTATCGACGGCCTTCGGGGCGCTGCTCGCGGCGGGGGTTGTCACCTCCGCGCAGGCCATCGACGTGGTCCGCTACCTCAGTCAGGAGACGGACCCCGCCGTGGTGGCGATCCAGCGCGACTGGGTGGCAAGCTTCATTGCGGCCAACCCCGGGACCGATGTCATCCTGGAAAGCGCGCCCGCCGGCGTCATCAACCAGCGCATCGCCACCTATGTGCAGGCTGGCGCCCCGCTCGACGTGATCCACTCCGACCCCGGCACGGCCGCGCGGCTGGCCGCGCAGGGCCTGCTGGCGCCCCTCGACGACGTCGTCGAGGCGCTCGGCGGGCGCGGCGCGTTCCTGCCCAACCGGCTGATCATCATCGACGACAAGGTCTATGCCATCAACCAGGCGGCGGCGGCCCCGCGCCTGTTCTATCGGCGCGACCTGTTCGAAGCAGCCGGGATCGAGCCGCCGACCACTTGGGCCGAGGTGCGCGCCGCGGCCGAGAAGCTGCACTCGCGCGACGTCATCGGCATTGCCCTGGCGGGCGGCGAGAACCGGATGACCACCATCATGGCCAGCACGATGCTGTGGCAGAACTGCTGGGATTTCTTCGATGGCGATCTCAACCTGATCCTCGACCATCCGCGCGCCCACGAGGCCGCCGCCTTCTACGCCGATCTGCTGAAGTTCTCGGCCCCCGACGCCCCGGCCTGGGCCTTCAACGAGCCGCCCGAAGCGTTCTGGTCGGGTCGTGCGGCGATGGTGCTGCACTGGCACGCGCTCGACCTGATGATGCGGCAGAACCCTGCGCTGGTGGAGAAGGTGGGCATTGCGCCCGTCACGATGGGCCGGATGCAGGCCACGCAGACCGGCGGGCGGTTCCTCGCCGTCTTCGCCGAGTCGCCCACGGTCGAGCTGGGCAAGAAATGGGTTCAGCATGTCTTCTCGCCGGACAATGCGTCGATGCTGACCGGGATCAGCCCGCTGCTCTACCCGCCCGCGACCGTCGGCGCGATGGACGCGCTGCGCGCCTCCTCCGCTGCCACGGTCAAGGCCTATGGCGATCTGCTGTTCGACGTCGTCTATCCCGAAGCGAAGTTCGGCTTCAGCGAGATCCTGCATGCCGGCGGTCTCGACACGGCGACCTGCACGCTGCGGAACACCGATGTCGTGAACCCCTTCATCAGCGTGCTGTGGAACTCGAACCTCTACGCTCGCGCCATCCAGCGCATCGCGTATGAGGGCATGGACCCCGCCGCGGCGGTGGCCGAAGCGCACCGCCTGCTCGACGAGCAGGTCGCCGTCGCCCGGCGCGAGATGAGCAACTGACGAGCCGGGGCGCCGCCCGCGCGGCGGCGCCCCTCCAATCATCGGGCTGCGCGCCGGCGCGCGGCGTCCGGCAGGCGGCGGGCCTGACGGGCACCATCGAGGGGAGAATTGCCATGACACGGGTCGCACTGCTCGGCGCCGGGGGCAAGATGGGGGTGCGCACCGCGCGCAACCTGATCGGCGAGCCCTATCACGTCGACCATGTCGAGATCAGCGAGGCGGGCCGGGCCCGGCTGAAGGCCGAGACAGGGCTCGACTGCGTGCCCGCCGACAACGCGCTGGCCGACGCAGACCTCGTTCTGCTCGCGGTCCCCGATGCCGCCATCGGCGCCGTGCTGTCGGCCCATGTCGGCAAGCTCAGGCCGGGCGCCGCGGTGCTGATGCTCGACGCGGCCGCCCCGCACGCGGGGGTGCTGCCGCAGCGCGACGACGTCACCTATTTCGTCACCCACCCCTGCCACCCGCCGATCAACCGGTGGGAGGCGACGCGCGAGGCCCAGGACGACCATTTCGGCGGCGTCGCGGCGCCGCAGGCCATCGTCTGCGCCCTGATGCAGGGGCCGGAGGCCGACTATGCCCGCTGCGAGGCGCTGGCCCGGGTCATCTACAAGCCGGTGATGCGGTCGCACCGTGTTACCGTCGAGCAGATGGCGATCCTCGAGCCGGGCCTGTCCGAGACGATCGGCGCCACGCTCGTCACCGCCATGGCCGAGGCCATCGACGCGGCCGTCGCCCGCGGCGTGCCGCGGGAGGCCGCCTACGACTTCATGATGGGTCACATCGGCATCGAGATGGCCATCGTGTTCGGCTGGCTGCCGGGCGGGCAATTCTCGGATGGTGCCAAATATGCCATCGCCCAGGCCAGGAAGCGCATCTTCCGCGACGACTGGCTCGGCGTGCTCGGCAGCGAGGAGGTGCTGGAGAGCGTGCGCGCCATCTGCGCCAACGGCCAGCAGGCGGCGTGACGGTGCGCATCAATCCGCCGGTGCACCAGCGGGCGACGGGGAGTTGAGGCATGGCGTCAATAGGGATCAGGCAGGTCTGGAAGGCCTATGGCGACTTGCCCGTGGTGCATGGCGTGGATTTCACCATCGACGACGGCGCCTTCTGCGTGCTCGTCGGGCCGTCGGGCTGCGGCAAGTCCACCCTCCTGCGGATGATCGCGGGGCTGGAGGACATCACCGACGGCGAGATCACGATCGGGGACCGGGTGATGAACGACATCCCGCCCAAGGACCGCGACATCGCCATGGTGTTCCAGAACTATGCGCTCTACCCCCACATGACGGTGGCGCAGAATATGGCGTTCTCGCTGCGGTTGCGGAAGCTGCCGAAGGCCGAGCAGGCGGCGCTGGTGCGCGAGGCTGCGGACATTCTCGGCCTTGCGGACCTGCTCGACCGCTATCCGCGCCAGCTGTCGGGCGGCCAGCGACAGCGGGTCGCCATGGGGCGCGCCATCGTCCGGCACCCCTCGGTCTTCCTGTTCGACGAGCCGCTGTCCAACCTCGACGCCAAGCTGCGCGTGCAGATGCGGACCGAGATCAAGGCCCTGCACCAGCGCCTCGGCACCACGACCGTCTATGTGACGCACGACCAGATCGAGGCGATGACCATGGCCGACACCATCGTGGTGATGCGCGGCGGCGTGGTGCAGCAGATCGGCGCGCCGCTCGACCTCTACGACCGGCCCGCAAACCGCTTCGTGGCGGGCTTCATCGGCTCGCCTGCCATGAACTTCATCGAGGGTCGCGTACAGGGCGATGCCTTTGTCGATACCGCGGGCCAGCGCCTGCCGCTGCCCCCCGGTGCGGCCATGGCCAACGGCGCGGCGCTGGTCTACGGCACCCGGCCCGAGCACCTGCGGCTCGATGACGACGGGATCGAGGCGCTGGTCCGGATCGTCGAGCCGACGGGGTCGGAAGTGCAGGTCGTGGCCGACATGGGCGGCCACAGCATCACAGCCCTGTTCCGCGAGCGCCACCCCTTCCGTGTCGGCGAGCGGATCCGCCTGCGGCCCGACGCCGCCCGCGTGCATCTGTTCGCCGTGGCCGACGGGCAGCGCGTGGGCTGAGGCGAGGCCATGCTCAAGACCATCGACCCCCTGCTCAACCCTGACGTGCTTCATGCCCTGGCCGCCATGGGTCACGGCGACATGCTGGTGATGGCGGATCGCAACTTTCCCGCAGCCGCCGTGGCACGCCACACGCTCGTCGGCCGACCGCTGCACATGGGCGGCGTGCCCGTCGAGCGGGCGGTGGCCGCGATCCTGTCGCTGATGCCGCTCGACAGCTTCGTGCCCGACGCCGCCATCCGCATGGAGGTGGTGGGCGACCCCGCCGCGATTCCCGCGCCGCAGATTGCGGTGCAGGCCGCCATCGATGCGGCCGAGGGCCGCCACTGGCCGCTGACGGGCCTGGAGCGCCACGCTTTCTATGCCCGCGCACGACAGGCGTTCTGTGTCGTTCATACTGACGAGGATCGACCCTATGGCTGCTTCATCCTCACCAAGGGCGTGATCTTTCCCGTCGCTTGACCGGCCACCGGGCCGCGCGGTGCCGCGGGTCGCAGCCAAACGCGCCATCACGCCGGTGATGCGCAAGCTCCTGATCCTTGGCAACGCACTGATCCGGGATGACCAGAAATGGGACGACACGGCTCCTTGACCAAGACGGATAACTTCTGGTCTGGCTCATGGTCTCCCCCCCCATTGACCCCTCCGGGGCAGGATGGCAGATCGGGCGCGGTTATCCAGAATTTTGTTCTGCATAAGGAACGTGCCGGGTGCCGCAGGACCGCCGCCTAGCCGCGCAGATCGGACGGGGACCATATCAGCGGCACCGCCACGGGTGACCAGACGATGCCCGAGACTGTCTCTGGCTCTTCCCCGCCAGCAAGGGCGAAGCCGGCGAAGCGCCGGATCCATTCCTCGAGGAAGATGCGGATCTCGGCCTGCGCGAGATGCGCGCCAAGGCAGCGGTGCGCCCCGGCCCCGAACACCGCATGCGGCGCCATGCGGCGGTCGAGATCCACGCGCAGCGGATCGTCCATCCGCGGATTGTCGAGCCCGTAGGTCTGCGTCGTGAACACGATCCGGTCTCCGGCGCGGAACGCCACGCCCTCGAAGGCGAAATCGCCCGTCGCCGCCCGCTCCATGCTTGCGACGCCGAAATAGCGGATCAGCTCGTGCACCGCGCGCGGCAGCCGGTCGGGGTCTGCCACAAGCCGGCGATAGTCGTCCTGATGCAGCGCGAGATGCGCCATGATGAACGACAGCATCGCCGCCACCGTGTCGAGCCCGCCGAGAAACAGGAGCGCCGCCATCCCCTGCCGCTCGTCGGCAGTCAGCGGGCGCCCACCCGCGCGGCCGTGCGCCACAGCAGACAGCAGGTCGGTTCCCGGACAGGCCGCCCGCTCGTCGAGGTAGTGCTGCAGGAAATCGGCCAGATCCCGCAGCGCCCGCAGCCGATCCTCGACCGCCGGTTCGCGGGTAAAGCGCTCGACCATGCGCAGCAGCCGGTCCCGGTCGCCCAACGGCGCGCCGGCCATGTCGAGGAAAATCTCCACCGGGAAGCGCTGCGCAATCTCTGCGAGGAACTCGGCGCCGCCGCGCGGCACGGCCGCATCGATGAGCGCCCGCGCACGCGCGCGGATGCCGTCCTCGAGCGCCGGGATCGCTGCCAGATCGAACCGGTCGCCGACGACGGCGCGCATCGCGGTATGCTCGGGCGGGTCGTACTGGTTGGGGTTGGTCCGGGGCGAGCGCACCATGGCCGGGCAATGCCGCGGGTCGGAGGAAAAGAGATCGTACCGCTTGAGCATCTGCATCGCCACCGACGACCGCGCCGCGATCCAGTGACCGCCGTTGCGCGGCGTCCAGAACACCGGCGGCAGCCCGGCATAGAGTGCCGCGATCCGGCGGTGCGGGGCGCGCTTCAGCTCGGGCGCAGTGAAGCGGCAGAAATCGACGACAAGATCGGCCGGCACATGGGCCGGTTTCGGTGCAAGGTCCTGTGCGACGGCCATGCCTTTTCTCCGCGCTGACGTGCCGCGGCAGGCTAGCCCGGATCGCGCGGGGTGACAATTCTGGTTGGCGAATGGTATTCTAAAAATATGGCAATGGCTGCGCCGCCCCGGCCGCCCGGCCGGTGCAGTCGTCAGATATTCCCGGCGGAAAATAACGGTTGACCTTCATGCGCCGTTCGGGCGACGTGCGTGCTGAACAACATTGCCGCAGAGGCCCGCATGCCCGGTTTTCCTGACCGCCGCTCCGTTCTTGCGGCCGTCGTCGCCCTTGCCCTTGCGACCGGCCCCACCTTTGCGCAGGGCAACGCACCCGTGGTCGCCGCGGCGGCCGACCTTCAATTCGCCGTCGAGGAAATCGCCGCCGCGTTTCAGGCGGAAACCGGCATGTCGGTGCGGCTGTCCATGGGCTCAACGGGCAACTTCGCCCGCCAGATCCGCGAGGGCGCACCGTTCCAGATCTTCATGGCCGCCGATGAGCAGTTCATCTTCGATCTGCACCGGGACGGCTTTGCCCCGGACGAAGGCGACCTCTATGCCGTCGGGCGGATCGTGGTGAAGGTCCCGCCGGGCTCGACGCTGCAAGCGGACGGAACGCTTGAAAGCCTGCGCGCAGCGCTGGCCGAGGGCAGGATCACCCGTTTCGCCATCGCCAACCCCGACCATGCCCCCTATGGCAAGCGTGCGAGGGAGGCGCTGCAACACGCGGGCCTCTGGGAGGATATCCAGCCCTTTCTCGTGCTGGGCGAGAATGTCAGCCAGGCCGCGCAATTCGCATTGTCCGGCAATGCCGAGGGCGGGATCATCGCCCTGTCGCTGGCCCTCGCACCGCAACTGCGCGACCGTGGCACCGCCGACCTGATCCCCCAAGACTTTCACGAACCGCTGCGCCAGCGGATGGTCCTGCTGAACGGCGCCGGCGATGTGGCGCGCGCCTTCTATGCCTACATGAATGCGCCCGCCGCGCGCGCGATCATGGAACGCTACGGCTTCGTCCTGCCGAACGGGTGACCGATGGACTGGACGGCGCTCTGGCTGTCGATGCGGCTTGCGGCCTGGACGGTCGCGATCCTCCTGCCGGTGTCGATCCTGATGGGGCGTCTTCTCGCCTTCCGCCAGTTCCGGGGCAAGGGGCTGGTCGAGGCGATGGTGATGCTCCCGCTCGTGCTGCCGCCGACCGTGTTCGGCTTCTACCTTCTGGTGGCCTTCGGGCGGAACTCGCCCATCGGGGCCTTCTGGCAGCAGACCTTCGGGCATCAGCTCGTGTTCAGCTTCGAGGGGCTGGTGGTGGCGAGCGTCATCTTCAACCTGCCCTTCGCCATCCAGCCCGCACAGCGCGGGTTCGAGGCAATCGCCGTCGAGGTGCGCGAGGCCGCGCGTTGCTGCGGAATGTCGCCACTGACCGCGCTCTGGAAGGTCGAGTTGCCGCTGGCCTGGCCGGGGCTGATGACGGCGATGGTGCTGACCTTTGCCCATACGCTGGGCGAGTTCGGCATCGTCCTGATGGTCGGCGGGTCGATCCCCGGCGAGACCAAGACGATCGCCATCGCGATCTATGACAGGGTGCAGGGTTTCGATGACCGCGGCGCGGCGATCATGTCGGCTACGCTCGTCGCGATCAGCCTGTTCACCATTGCCCTCACGTTCTGGCTGTCGGCGCGCGTCGGCCGGAGACTGTCCTGATGGCGCTGGAGGTGATGGCCCGGGCGGCCACGCCCATTCCGCTCGACGTGGCGTTCCGGGTCGAGCCGGGCGAGCTTCTGGCGCTCGTGGGTCACTCCGGGTCGGGCAAGACGACGATCCTGCGCACGATCGCCGGGCTGTGGCGGCCCGCGGCGGCACGGGTGGCGGTGGACGGGCGCCCCTGGCACGATACCGCGGCCGGGGTTGACCTGCCGACGCACCGCCGGCGGGTGGGCGTGGTATTCCAGAACTACGCCCTTTTCCCGCACATGACGGCGGCGCAGAACGTGATGGCGGCGATGGATGCACCCGATGCGGCCGAGGCCGGGCGCATCCTCGATCTGCTGAACCTGCACGGCCTTGCCGGGCGCAAGCCGGCGCAGCTTTCGGGCGGCCAGCAGCAGCGGGTCGCGGTGGCGCGGGCGCTTGCGCGCAACCCGCTGGCGCTGCTGCTGGACGAGCCATTCTCGGCGGTGGACCGCGCGACACGCGAAAGGCTCTATGCCGAGATCATCGATCTGCGCCGCCATCTGGCCATGCCCGTCGTGCTGGTCACCCATGACATGAACGAGGCGCAGCTTCTCGCCGACCGGATGGTGGTGATCGAGGCCGGCCGCATCGTGGGCGCAGGCACGACGGCAGAGGTCATGGCCGACCCCGAGGCCCTGCGCGCCATGGGCATCCGCGAGGTGGCCGCGATGCTGCCCGCTGTGATCGCCGAACACGGGGCAGACGGGCTGACCCGGCTCCGGACAGAGACGGGCCCGCTGTTCCTGCCCGGGGTCGAAGGCGCGCCGGGCACGCAGGTCCGGGTGCGGATCATGGCGCATGAGGTGATCCTGTCGCGCGCCCGGCCCGAGGGGCTTTCGGCGCAGAACATCCTTGCCGGGACGGTTACCGCGATCGTGGCGGGAAAGGGGCCGGCCGTGACCGTCCATGTCAGGATCGGCGCGCAGGACATCCTCGCCCGCATCACCCGCCGCGCCGCCGATCAACTGGCGCTGCAACCCGGCGAGACTGTTCATGCCATCCTGAAATCCATGTCGGTGGCGCGCGACCACGTCGCCCGCATCCCGGCCGACAGGCGGCCGGGCGGCTGAAACCGCCGCGGGCGCCCGGGGCGGCGGACCTGCACCGCAACGAACAACGGCCGCGCCGCTTCGCGCCCAAACCATCCCCGGCGCCGTGCAACGCCCCCTAGCCGAGGGCGTAGCCGACGCCGCGGACGGTCCGGACGGGATGATCGCTGTCATGCTGCCCGAGCGCCCGGCGCAGGCGGCCGATGTTCACATCGACCGTGCGGGTGCTGACATAGATCGGCTGCGCCCAGACCCTTTCGAGCAACTGCTCGCGCGTCCAGACCCTTCCCGGCCGCTCGATCAGCGCGGCCAGAAGCCGGAATTCGACCGGCCCGAGGTGGATAGGCGTGCCGGCCCGGAATACCCTGTAGCGCTCGCCGTCCAGCACGATATCCTCGAATTCGTGCGTCTCGCCATCCGCATCGGGACGCGCCCGGAAAAGTTGAAGCCGCAGGCGCGCCATCAGATCGACAACCGAATAGGGCTGCTCGACATGGTCGTCCGCGCCGGCCTCCTCGATCGCGATGCGGTCGACGGCATCGCCGGACGGCGCAACGAGGATGATCGGGATGCGGCGCAGGACCGGATGGGCCTTGAGGTGACGGCAGACCTCGAGCCCCGACAACGCCGGCAGATCCCGGCCGAGCACGATGATGTCGGGAGCGGCCTTGACAGCGTGCAAAAGAACCTCGTCGCCGGACTGCGCCGTTTCCACCGCAAAGCCCTCGGCGACAAGGTTCTGGATCAGGACATCCCGCTGCGCGGTGGCGCCCTTGGCCACAAGGACCCTGACCCGCGGCGCGGCGGCCAGACCCTTCGATGCAACCGCCATCACCGCGAACGCTGCCCCGGCGGACCCGGCCGCCAGATACGCCGCAGAACGGGGATGGGCCGGCCGCCCATCGGCTCAGAGCGGGTTCGGCGCATCCAGCGGATCGCCGATCGCACTGGTCGAGGCGCCCTTGGGCCGCGTTGCCGGCACTTCGCCCGTCTCCAGATAGATCACCGCCTCGCAGATCTCGGTCACATGATCGCCCATCCGCTCGAAGTTCTTGGCGATGAACAGAAGATGCGCACAGACCGTGATCCGGCGCGGATCCTCCATCATGTGCGTCAGCAACAGGCGGAACAGCGCGTCGGTCGCGTGGTCCACCTCCACGTCACGCTCCAGCACTGCGCGGGCGAGGGCGACGTCATCAGCATCATAGGCCGCCAGCGCGTCCTGGAGCATGCCGCGCACCATGTCCGACAGACGCCGCAGGGCGATTGTGGCCGCATCCACCGTCTCGCCGCGGCTGAGCACAGGGACACGCTTGGCAAGGTTCTTGGCATAGTCGCCCAGCCGTTCCAGATCGCCGGCGACCTTCATCAGCGTCACGACCTGCCGCAGATCCGTCGCGCGCGGCTGGCGGAGCGCGAGCATCCGCACGACGGCCGAGTTGATCTCGTGCTCGGCCGCGTCGATCCGCTCGTCATCGGCCACGACACGCTCGGCCAGCGCCGCATCGCGGGTCACGAAGGCGCGGGTGGCGCCCTCGGTCGCGGCATCGACGCGCGCGCCCATCATGGCGACCTGGGTCAGCAGGCTCTGCATGTCCTGTTCGAACGCGCTGTCGGGATGGGGTTTGCGCATGCTCTGTCTCCTCGACGCGGGCGGCGCGACGCCGCCGCTGTTCTGGTGCAACCGGCGTTCGGGATCAGCCGAACCGGCCGGTCACGTAATCGTTCGTCTGCGCCTTCTTGGGGTTGGTGAACATCGTGTCGGTCGCGCCGTATTCGATGAGCCGCCCGAGATACATGAAGCCGGTATTGTCCGACACCCGTGCGGCCTGCTGCATGTTATGCGTGACGATCACGATGGTGTAGCTGCCCTTGAGCTGGCTGATGAGCTCCTCGATCTTCGCCGTCGCGATCGGATCGAGCGCCGAGCACGGCTCGTCCATCAGCAGAACCTCGGGGTCCGACGCGATGCCGCGCGCGATGCACAGGCGCTGCTGCTGGCCGCCCGACATGCCGAGCGCGCTTTCATGGAGCCGATCCTTCGCCTCGTCCCAGAGCGCGGCCGAACGCAGCGCCCGCTCGCAAACCTCGTCGAGCACCGATTTCTTGGTCACGCCATCCACCCGCAGCGGATAGACCACGTTGTCATAGATCGACATGGCGAAGGGGTTCGGCTTCTGGAACACCATCCCCATCCGCTTGCGCAGCGCGATCACATCGACGCCAGGGCCATACATGTCGAAATCGCCGACCATGATCCGGCCCTCGATGCGCAGCTCGTCGATCAGGTCGTTCATCCGGTTCAGGCAGCGCAGCAGCGTGGACTTGCCGCAGCCCGAGGGGCCGATGAGCGCGGTGACCTGGCCCTTCTGGATCTCCATGTCGATCCCGAACAGCGCCTGGGTCTTGCCATACCAGAGCTTGAAATCCTCGATGTTCAGCGCCGCGCCGCTGGGCGAGGTCTTGACGTGATAGGATGTGGGTTCGATCGCCCGTTCGGGTGCTTGTACGTTCATCTCGGCATTCCCCTGTTCAGAACTGCCCGCCGGCATATTTGCGCTTGAGCCGGTTGCGCACGTAGATCGCGCCGGCGTTCATCACGATGATCAGGCCCAGCAGCAGCAGCGTGGTGACGAACACCATCGGCTTGCCGGCCTCGGAGTTGCGCGACTGGAACCCCACGTCGAAGATGTGGAAACCCAGATGCATGAAGCTGCGCTCGAGGTGGATGAAGGGCGCGAAACCGTCGATCGGCAGGGCGGGGGCGAGTTTGACCACCCCGACCAGCATCAGGGGCGCCACCTCGCCCGCCCCGCGGGCCATGGCGAGGATCATCCCCGTCATGATCCCCGGCAGCGCCTTGGGCAGGACGACATAGCGGATCGTCTGCCATTTCGACGCCCCGCAGGCCAGCGAACCCTCGCGCATCGACCGCGGCACGGATGCCAGCGCCTCTTCAGACGCCACGATCACCACCGGCACCGTCAGCAGCGCCAGCGTCAGAGAGGCCCAGAGCAGGCCCCCCGCCCCGAAGGTGGGCGAAGGCAGCCGCTCGGGATAGAACAGCTCGTCGATCGTCGTGCCCATCGTATAGGCAAAGAACCCGAGGCCGAAGACGCCGTAGACGATCGACGGCACCCCGGCGAGGTTGTTGACAGAGATCCGCACGATCGACACCAGCCGCCCCTGCTTGGCATATTCGCGCAGGTAAAGCGCCGTGATGACGCCGAACGGCGCGACGAAGACCACCATCAGCATCGTCATCGCCACAGTGCCGAAGATCGCGGGCAGAACGCCGCCCTGGGTATTGGCCTCGCGCGGCTCGGTCGTCAGGAACTCGACCCAGCGGGCGAGGTAGATGCCCATCTTGGTGAACCAGCCGATGTCGTTGGCCGCGTAGTAGCGCACGATCTGCGACAGGTTGGTATCCTTGGTCGCTCCGTTCACCTCCTGCAGGATCACGCGGAACTGCGCGTCGCGGCTGCGGATTTCGGCGATGCGCCCCTGCACCTCCTGGAACTGGGTCTGAAGCTCGGCGATGCGGGCATTGCCGGCCGCCTGGGCGGCGAGGGTGCGCGGATCGTCCGGGCCGTGGCGGAGAAGCGCGCGCCGCATTTCCAGCCGGGCCTGTTCCTGGCGATAGTTGATCGTGCCGATCTCGCCTTTCTCGAGGGCGCGGATGGCGGCGAACCGCTTGCGCGCCTCGCGCTGTTCGCGGGCCATCACGGCGGGGTCATAGGCCCGTTCCTGGCCGTCGATGACCATCGCCGCCGGAATGCCGACGAAGGTGCCCCATTGCTGGCGCTCGAAGAGGTAGAACCCGCTGGGCCGCTCGCGCGCGGCAACCTCGAAATCGGCAACCCAGGTGAAATCGTTGCCGTAGATGTCGAAGTTCGCGGTCTTGTAGAGCGTGCGGTCCGCCGTGCCGCCATTGTCGAGGATCGCGTTTCGCTGTTCCTCGGATAGTGCGGCGAGCACGTCCTGCCCGACGCGGTAGGTGTTGAAGCGCGTTGGCTCGCCCGCAAGAACGGTGCCGGTCACCAGCGTCACCCGCTCGATCGGCTTGGGCCAGAAAGTCGTGAACCCGTTCCAGGCGATGATCGCCAGGAACCCCGCGATCAGGATGATCCCGATCGCCAGCGCCCCGCCAAACGCCCAGAGCGACGGCTCGCCGATGGCCGACAAATCGGCGGTAAAGCTGCGGACGCGGCGCCCGCCGGCCTTCTTTTCGGTCGCGCCGATCTTGCCGGCAGTGGCCCGGTCTTCAATGCTCGCCATTGTTTCGGCCTCCGGTCACAGGTTGAACGCGCGCTTGCGGTAGCGCTGGCGGATGAGCTCGGCGATCGTGTTGATCACGAAGGTCATCAGGAACAGGGTCAGCGCGGCAAGGAACAACACCCGATAGTTCGTGCCGTCCTTGACCGCCTCGGGCAGCTCGATGGCGATGTTGGCCGACAGCGTGCGCAGCCCCGAGAAGATGTTCCACTCCATGATCGGGGTGTTGCCCGCGGCCATGACGACGATCATCGTCTCGCCCACGGCGCGGCCCATGCCCATCATCACGGCCGAGAACACACCGGATGCGGCCGTCGGCAGCACGATCCACTTGGCCGTCTGCCAGGGTGTCGCGCCCGTCGCCAGCGATCCGGCCCGCAGGTGCGACGGCACGGCGTTGAGCGCATCCTCGGCCAGCGTGTAGATCGACGGGATCACCGCAAAGGCCATGACGAACCCGACCACCAGTGCGTTGCGCTGCTGATAGCTGTCCACGACGTTGCCGCGCGGGTCGTAGCCGATCATGGTGAGCGTCGCCGCCACCACGTAGCTGAGCATCATCGCAGCGAAGAGGAACGCCACCCAGCGCAGCGCGTCGAGCCGCCCGGCCGCCACCTTGTCAAGGCTGCGCATCCGGTCGCGCAGCATGTGGCCATAGAGCTTGTGAAAGCCCCAGGACACGATGAGATAGGCCAGCGGCAGTTGCAGCAGGAACATGAAGGGCGTCCCCGTGCCCTCGCCGTTGGTCCAGCCCTTGAAATCGCCGTTGAACAGCGCCGCCTCGAACAGCGGGCCGAGGCTGTAGGCGACGAGGCAGGACACAACGATCATCACCCCCATCAGGACAAACTTGGGGATGCCGTCATAGCGCAGCGCCAGATGCGGCGGCAGCATCTGCCAGACAAAGGCCCCCAGCATCAGCCCGAGCGGCACGGCGATGAAGCCCAGAAGCACCGCGGCGATCCATTCCTCGACCAGCGGCGCGAGGACGAGCGCGGCGAGAAAACCCAGCACCACGGTCGGCAGGCTTTCCATCAGCTCCATCACCGGCTTGACCGTCGCGCGCACCCCCCGATGGACGAATTCCGAGGTGTAGATCGCCGCCATGATCGAGATCGGCGTGGCAAAGAGCATCGCATAGAACGCCGCCTTGAGCGTGCCGGCGATCAGCGGCACCAGCGAGAACTTGGGCTCGAACAGGTCGGTGCCCGAGGTCGATTGCCATGTGAAGCCCGGTTCGGGATAACCTTCATACCACAGCTTGCCGAAGATCACCCGAAGCGAGATCTCGGGATGCGGGTTGCGGTATTGCCAGGCGTCCACATTGCCGGCGGTGTCGATCATCAGCACGCCGTCGCTGCGCGGGAACACCATCGGGATAGCGTCGTTCTGCGCCGGGCTCTGCCGCGTGAACTTGAACAACGTCTGTTCCGAGGTCGAATAGCGCACCCAGACCGACCCGTCGCGCCCGACGGTGACCAGCGTCTTGTCGCGGATCGCCTCGGACATCGCGATGACCGCGCTGCCCTGCGGCGCGTGGCTGCGGGCGCGGACCATCTCGAACGTGTCCGACCCGCGCGCGCCGGGCGGCTGGAGGCGGAAGAACACATCCACCGCCCCGTTCTCGCCGCCCACCACCAGCGCCAGCTCGCCGTTGAGGAAGGTCATCGACGAAATGCCCACGCCATCGTCGAAGGCGCGGAACCGCTCGGCCAGCACCGGCGCGCGCGGATTGCGCAGATCGAACCGGTAGATGAACCCGTCGCTGGTGGACACGAACACCCTGTCGCCCATGCTGGCCAGCAGCGCCCCGGTCACCGACACGCCGGGCTCGAAGTTCATCGCCGGAAGCTCGGTCGTGGTGGTCGTCACCGTCTCGGCCCCCGTCATCAGGTTGCGCCGGATGGCCGAGTTGCTCACGCGCGCGATGCCCGTGGCGTCCACGGTGACGAAGGCGCTCGTGGGCCGCTCCGGCGTGCCGCCGGTGCGGTAGTCGAGCGCAACGATGGGATGGTCCGAAACCTTCGCCGCCTCGCCCAGTTCGGTGACCGGGATGACGGTCCGATAATCGCCGGTCTGCACCTGGCTGAACACCTGCCCGCCCGATACAAGGTCACGGTCGTTCAGCCGCCGCAGGTCGGACGGAATGCCCGAACGCGGCACGCTGCGGATATCGAAGGCGACCCGGCCGAACCGGACCGACCCGTCGTCGAAGCCGAAGGCGACCGAGGCCCGGTCGAGCGTGCCGCCGACGCCCGTCACCTCGCGGCCTTCGAAATCGAACCGGTCGGTCCGAACGATCTGGCCTGTGGCGATGTGGAATGTCGTCACATCGCCATCCCGCCCTACGACGGTGGCGAGCGACTGGAATTCGTCGGCGTTCAGCCAGGCCGGATCGGCCGCAGCCTCGACGCGGTAGGACAGGTTGCCGAGCACCGATCCGGGCGCGAGCATCGGCGCCACGACGCGGAACAGGAACACCATGATCCCCAGAACGGCCACAATGACGAGAAGGCCGCCCACGGTGATGACGGATCGGGCGATGCGTTCGCCGTAGATGACGCCCCATCGGGTTGATTTCGCGCGCTTGGCGACACGCGCATCCATCGGCGCGCCGGTGCTGCTATCCGTCATCTTGGTCCCCCGGATGTCGGCCATGGTTCTGGGATGGATGTCTGCAAGGCGGCCGAAGCCGCCTTGCAGGTCAGGTCTGGATCACTCGGCGAGACCGAACACCGCGAGGTCGGCGTCGGCCACGGCCTTCACGATCGGGAAGAACCCGGCCCGCAGCACGTCCTGCTGGCCCTGCTGGCTGTAGACGTAGCGCACGAACTCGGCCCGCAGCGGCTCCATCGGCTCGTTGGGGTTCTTGTTCATGTAGACGTAGAGGAAACGGGCGAGCGGATAGTCGCCGGCCGCAGCATTCTCGGCCGTCGCCTCGAAGCAACCATCACCGGTCGACAGCGGCACGGCGCGCACGTCGGCGGTCATGTAGCCGACGCCCGAATAGCCGATGGCGTAAAGGTCCGACCCGACGCCCTGCACCACGGTCGACGAACCGGGCTGCTCGCGCACTTCGGGGCGGAAGTCGCCGTCGAAGAGGGCGACCTGCTTGAAGTAGCCGTAGGTGCCCGAGGCCGAATTGCGGCCGTAGAGCGCGATCGGGCGGTTGGCCCAGTCGCCGGTCATGCCGAGCTGGCCCCAGGTGTTGATCGGGGCATCCGCGCCGCCGTTGCGGGTGGACGAGAACACGGCATCGACCTGCTGCATCGTCATGCATTCGATCGGGTTGTCCTTGTGGACATAGACCGCGAGCGCGTCGATGGCGCCGCGCATCGGGGTCGGCGGATAGCCGAAGCGGGCCTCGAATTCCTCGATCTCGGTGCCGCGCATCGCGCGCGACATCGGCCCGAATTGCGCGGTGCCCTGAACGAGGGCCGGCGGGGCGGTGCCCGACCCGGCGCCCTGGATCTCGATCGACACGTTCGGATAGAACGAGCGGAAGCCTTCGGCCCAGAGCGTCATCTGGTTGTTCAGCGTGTCCGACCCGATCGAGGTCAGGCTGCCCGAAACGCCCGACTTCGCCTCGTAGACGGGCAACGTCGGGTCGATCGTGATCTGTGCCATGGCGGTCGAGGCAAGCAGGCTGGCGGCGGTTGCAAGGATCGCTGTTGAGCGTTTCATGGGTTCTCCTGACGAAATGTGCATTGCCGCAGAGAGCGGGCAGACCCCGCATGCGTGTCCGCGGTAACGTCGAGACTTCAGGTTCTTGAAGGTTCTGTGACAGCAGGTCGCGGGGAAACGACGGGTCGCCTCGCCGGTTCCGGGCCGCCGGGCCGTGCGCGATGCCCGGCCGACGGCCCGGCGCGTGCGCCGCGCGCGACCCGCCCGGGGCCGCGCGCGCTGCAGACGGATCTGCCCGAGCCGGCATTCCGCGCGTGTTTCCGGCGCCTTGGACGCTCTGCACCGAAAGACCGGGGCGCCCGACGTCGGCGTGCCTTGCCCGGTGCGTCGGCTGGCGCTCGGCCCGGCCGGGCTGTCGCTCGGGCCAGACCGGTGGCGCAAAATGCGCCGCGCGCGCGGCACCGAACGCGGTGCAAGGCGGCCGCAGGTTGGTGTTAACGTTTTCGTGAGGACGCGCCGAAGGCCGGTGGCGCCTGCTCAGAACCGAGGCTCGTCGCACCCGGAAGGTCGCCACAATCCGCGCATTCGCGAACGATTCGTCGCGTAACCCCGAGCCAACCTCTCACCGTTGCCCCCAAGCCGCAGGACGCACCAGCGCCGCGCCCCTGCCCATTAGCGCGCCGGCGCGACCCCGCGGGGCTTTCGAAGATGGGCGATGCCGGCCTGTTCGACGAATTTGGTCGTCGCTTCCCACAGGTGATCGCCGTAGGACACCGGGTCGAAGGGCACGGCGTCGGCGATCGGAAGGGGTGCGATCACGGCATCGACCGCCGGTTCGTAAAAGAACGGCACCGAATAACGTTCGCGGTTTCGGCCGATGACGCGGTGCAGCGTTGCCTGTATCCGCCCGCCCGTCCATCGCGAAAGCAGCTTGCCGAAGTTGACCGCCATCGTCCCCTCGACCGGCGGCACGTCCAGCCAGGTGCCGTCACGCGCCTGCGCCTGAAGCCCGGCGACGCCATCCTGCGCCAGAAGCGTGATGAAGCCGGAATCGACATGGCTGCGAGCGAGGGTGTAGTAACGCTCGCCCCCGTGATCGACGTCGATCGGCTCGACCGATCCGACGTAGCTTTCCGGCGTGCGCAGCGGATAGCGCAGCAGGCGAAGCGTCGAGATGCCCCGCGCAAAGGCCGCATCGAACGTGCGCTCGTCCAGCGCGAGGCCGCGCGCGATGGACCGCATGAGCGCCTGACCGGCAGCCTCCATGTCGCGATAATAACGGGCGGCCGTTGCGGCCCAGCCCGGCAGTTCGGCGTCATCGGGCAGCGGCGTGGGCTCGGTCAGCGGGTCGCCCGGGGCAAGGCGGTCGGCGCCATGGGCGATGTCCGGCCCGATGTCGATCCCTTCCTTCCACGTCGGGGTGCCAGGCGTCAGCGGAAACCAGCCGCGATAGACATTCGTGCGGCCAGGATCGAAGTTCTGCCGGTATAGGCGCCGCTTGGCCGGCTCGGGCAAGGCAAAGACCGACAGCAACCTGCGCCGGACATCCGGCGACAAGGTGTTTCCCGGCAGGCCGGTGACGGTCATGAACCCGCTCGCCGTGGCGGCCGCCATCACCTGCCGGTCAACCGCATCGCGTTCGGGCGACGGGCCGGCGAAGAGGGCCGCTATGTCGATCAACGGGATCTGGGGCTCGGCCACGGCAACCTCGCAAAGCGGCGTTGATCGCAAGCGTCATCGCGTTGCCCGGTGTTGTCAATCGCCGCGGGCGGCATCGCCGGGATCGCGGCGCGCGCCCCCTATGAAGCGTGATACCCGCGCCGCGCCCGCGCCCCTCGCGGGGCTGCCTGCCTTAGGTCTGGACGGGCCTGCCCGCTTCGGCCCGCAGCCGGATCAGCCGGTCGAGCGCGATGCAGGCCAGCCGGGCGTCGTCGAACACAAGGTCGATATCGACGCGCCGCGCGAGCCGCTTGCGCGGCAGGCCCTGCCCCGGCGCAACGCCGATGACGACATCCGGCGCGATGCGGCGGATACCGGCGACAAGCCCGGCAAGCGCATCCAGCCGGTCCGGCGTGCTCAGCGACAGGCCGACGACCGGCGGGCGGGTCGTCGCCACCCGGTGCAACAGGCTGTCATGATCGCGGCCGAGCTGGAGGTCGATATCCCATCCGACATCCCGGAAGAGCGTCGCCGCGACGGCGACGCCGATCCCGTGCGCCTCGCCCGGCACGGTGGCGAACAGCGCCCGGCGGCGCGTGTCGAGCGGCAGCGGATGGGCCGCCCTTTCGCCGCCGAGCATGCGCAAAAGCGCATGGAGATGGCCGCAGGCGATCGTGACCTCGAGGAACGACAGCCGGTCATCGTCCCAAGCCTCGCCGAGCCAGCGCGCCGCATCGCAGACATAGCCGAGATAGACGCCCTCGCGGCTCAGCCCGCGGTCGCGGCAAGCGGCGATGAAGCGCAGCGCGGCGCCCGGGGTCGGCTGCACGAGCGTTGCGCAGAATGCCGCAAGGCTCTGGTCGCCGGCCTCGGGCACGGCGGGCTCGGGCGGCAGAGGCGGGCGCGGGGCGCTTCGGCGGATGACGCTGCGGGCAAGCGCCCGGACCGCGTGCAGCGCGGGTGCGCCGGGCCCGATGGCGGGCGCGGCGTGGCGTGCACCGGCCGTGGTGCCGGATGTGTCGCTGTGCTGTTCCATCGCTCGTGCCTCGGCAAGGCGCAGATGCGGACGCCGGCGAATCGCGGCCGGCCCCCATGTTCGATCAGACCGGCGTCGCGCCTGTGTGTCTATCGCGGATCGCATGGCCGGAAGCCTTGCCCTGCGCCGGGGCTCGGCCTTGCGGGTCCCGTCGCGGCCGTCGTGCCTGCTTCATCACCGTGCCCCCCCCCAGCGTTTCGCGATACCCATCGCACCTTGGGCACGACCGTGGCGGCGGGCGGCTGCGGCTGCCTTGACGCAGGTCAACTGCCGGGCGAACGGTCGGACCCCGTTATCGGGGCACGGGAACGGTCGGCGCCCGCCGCAGCCGATCTGCCCGGCGCCGGCCGCTGCATCAGCACCACATCCTTGGCCGGCACATCGCAGACCCAGCCCCAGCGGGCCGCGAGATGACGAAAGGTCGCTTCGCGGTAGAACGCCACATGGGTCGGATCCTTGCGGTAATGCCAGGCGGCGAAGCGTGCATCGTCGGTCTGAAAGCAGGTCATCAACGCAAGCCAGCCGCCCGGCCGGACCAGCGCGCGAAGCCGCGCGAAATCCTGCGCCGGGCGGTGGAAATGCTCGGCGACCTCGGTGCAGGTGACGAAATCGTAGCAGGCGGCCAGCGGCGCCGGATCGGGCGCGAAGAACGGATCCCACAGCGCAACGTCATGCCCCGCCTCGCGCAGCATCGCTGCAAGCGCCGGGCCGGGGCCGCAGCCGTAATCGAGCCCGCGCGACCCTGGCGCGATCCGGGCCAGCAGCGGGCCGGCGAGACGGGACAGGAAGCGGCGATAGCCCGGATCGCCCGGGTCGTTCTCGTGGTGCAGGTAATGGGCATCTTCGGCCTCGCGCGCCGGATGCCGTGCCGGGTCGAGAAACCGCAGCCCGCAGGCCGGACAGCGGAAATAGTCCCGCCCCTCGAGGCGCAGGAACGGCTCGGCCGCCGCGCCGCAAAGGAGGCAGCCAAGGCTGCGCGTGCCCGGCGCGGGGTCCGCGCCGGTCATTCCGCCCGCCCCCGCCCCGGGCGAGACGCTGGCGGCCACCGAACCGGCGCCGCCGCCCCTCGTGCATGCATCCGCACCCGCGCCGTCACGCGACGCGGCACAGGCCCGCCCGTTCGCAGCGCGCCGTTTCCATTTGCAGCGTCACGTGATCGATGCCGAAGACCTCGGCCAAACCCTCGGTCGCGGCCTCGATGAAGCCGTCGGCATCGGCGCCCTGCCAGACCACATGCGCGGCAAGGGCCGTGCGCGTGGTCGACAGAGCCCAGATGTGGAGATCGTGAACGTCGCTGACCCCGGGCCGTGCGGCGATCCACTGTGCAACGCGGCCGCTGTCGATATCCTCCGGCACCCCGTCCAGCCCGAGCCGCAGCGAGGCCCGCAAGAGGCCCCAGGCCGTGACGGCGATCAGGGCCGAAACCGCGATCGCCACCGCCGGGTCGAGCCAGTGCCAGCCCGTCAGCATGATCCCCGCCGCCGCCAGCACCACGGCGGCCGAAACGGCGGCGTCGGCGGCCATGTGCAGGAACGCGCCGTTGGCGTTGAGATCGCCCTTGCGCGCCCGCAGGAACAGCAGCGCCGACCCGGTGTTCACCGCTATCCCGACGAGCGCGACAAGGAGGATGGTCAGCCCCGGCACCTCAACCACGGTCTGAAGGCGCTGCGCGGCCTCCCACACCACGACGACGACCCCGATCAGGATGGCGATGGCATTGAACATCGCCGCAAGGATCGTCGCGCGGCCGTAGCCGAAGGTATGGCGGGCTGTCCCGGCGCGCCGGGCCAGCACCGCGGCGCCCCAGGCGATCAGCAGCCCCGCCACATCGGTGAGGTTGTGCGCGGCATCCGCCAGCAGCGCCAGCGAACCGGTCAGGAAGCCCGCTGCCGCCTCGATCAGGACATAGCCGACATTCAGCCCCACGGCCCAGCGAAATGCCGGCCCGAGGTCGGCGGGCGGGGCGCGGCCTTCGCCATGGTCGTGGGGCATGGGGTCAGTCCCTGCGGCGGATGCTGCCGTGCAGCGTCGTTGCATCGGCGAGCGTGTTGCTGATCGTGCCGTATTTGCGCAGGTTGCGGTGGAGCAGGTCGAGCCGGGCGTCGCTCTCGTCCGTGTCCACCTCGATCGTGTACTCGATGCGGATCATCTTCGGCGGGCTGTCCTGGCGAAGGCCGTGCAGCGTCACCGCGATGCCCCGCAGATCGAAGCCGAGCATGGGCACCACCCGCTCGGTGCCCTTGAGGATGCAGGCGGCAAGGCTGGCGAGCAGCAACTCGGCCGGATTGAACGCATCCGGCCGGCCGGCCATGTCGGTGTCGAGCACGATCCGCGCCGCCTTGGCCGTCGCCTCGGCCCCGTGGCTGTCGATGCGGCGGGCGGCGACGTGGTATTCGAGCATCATCGGTCCTTTCAGGCGGGGGCGGTTTCAGACGGGGCGGTGCCGGGCACCAGATATTCCGGCGCCTCGTCCGCGGGTTTGCGCGCCAGTTCCTCGGGCGTGAGCCGCGCATAGACCTCGATCAACGTGCCGTCGGGGTCGGCGAGCCACAATTCATGCAGCGGCGTGCCCTTCCAGGTCGTGCGCGGCGGCTTTTCGACCGGCGCGCCGGCCGCGACCGCGCGGTGATAGGCGTCGATCACCGCCGCCCGGTCCGGCAGCGCGATGCCGAGATGATAGAGCGTGTCGTGGTGGAGCGGCTTGCCGTCGGCGACCATCAGCACGAAGTTGAGGCCGAGGTCCGGCCGGATGAAGGTCGCATAGCGATGCGTCCATTCCTTGGGCCAGGTGCCCAGAAGCCAGGCGTAGAACCGCGTGCTTTCGGCCAGGTCGCGCACCCGCAGGCTGGCGTGGAACTCGGTCGCCTTCGGCCCCGCGGGCAGGTCGATCAGCGCGGCCAGAACCGCCAGCCGGGCCCGGATCTGGTCGCGCGCGGTGCGGAAGGCGGCGATGTCGCCCGCCGCCGCGGGATCGCTGACCGGCCAGTGCAGGCGGCGCACCGGGCCGGGGACATAGGGGCAGACCTCCTCGGCGCAAAGCGTCACGATCATGTCGGCGGTTTCGGGCGCGACCGCCTCCAGCGGCTTGGACCGCTGGCCGGCGATGTCGATGCCCGCCTCGGCCATCGCGTCGATGGCGAGCGGATGCACCGCGCCCGGCGCCGATCCGGCGCTGGCGACCGTCACCGAGGGCGGGAACAAGGCGCGGGCCAGCCCCTCGGCCATCTGGCTGCGGGCGGAATTGGCAACGCATAGAAACAGGATACGCATGGGTTCAATCCTCGGACCTTGGCAGCGGCACCATCAGCACGGGCCGCCGCGCGATTTCGCAAAGCCTTGCAGCGGTCGAGCCGGTTGCAAGGCCCGCCACCCAGCCCTGCCCGTGCTTGCCCACGATGATGAGATCGCTGCCGCGCTCGCCGGCGATCCGGGCAATCTCGGCCGATGCCACGCCGGTGGCCAGATGCATCTCGGCCGTGCTGCCGGCGGCGCGCACATCATCGGCGATATAGGCCAGCGCCGCCTTGGCCATGCTCGGCCAGCGGGCATAGACCCGCCCGCCGCCCGCCGGCAGCACGTGGAGCACATCGACATGCGCCCCCAGCCGCGCAAGGGCGATGGCCGCCTGTTCGGCCGCCTGCGAGTGCGCCGAGAAATCGGTCGCGAGAAGTACGCGGCGCAGCCCGCCGTCGCAGCTCCGTTCGCAGCCCTCGGCGCCGTCCCTTCCGGCGGGCTCGATCCACTCGAGCCGAACCGGCAGGGCACTGTTGCGGATCACCGCGCGGGCGACGGAGCCGAGGAAAAGCCCGCGGACCATGTTCTGACCGCGCGATCCGATGACGATCAGGTCCGCCCCGTGCCCCGCCGCCGCCGCAAGGATGTCCTGCGCCACATCGCCGGCGGCACGGATATCGACCTCGACCGCGAGACCCGCATCGCGCAGCGGCGCGGCCCTTCCGCGCAGCCATTCCGCGAGCGTGTCGCGGTTCCCGTAGGCGGCGCCCTGCCCGTAGCCGGTCCGGATCACATGGGTCAGCACGACGCGGGTGATGCCCATGCCCCTGAGGTCGGCGAGGCATTCGAGCAACGGGCCCTGCGCGGCCGAGTAGTCGAGCGAAACCAGTGCGGTGCGAAACATCACGCCTGCCCTTTCGTACGCTGCGCGCGGATCGGGGTTTCCTCGGCCGGGAACCAGTGCCGCGTTCGGTTGGCAAACCAGACGAGCGACAGCATCACCGGCACCTCGACCAGAACGCCGACGACCGTGACGAGCGCGGCGATCGAGTTGAGGCCGAAGAGGCCGATGGCGACTGCCACCGCCATCTCGAAGAAGTTCGACGTGCCGATCAGCGCACAGGGCGCCGCTACGTTATGCGGCACCCGCCAGGCCTTGGCCGCCCAGTAGGCCACCGCGAACATGCCGTAGGACTGGATCAGCAGCGGGATCGCGATCAGCCCGATGATGAGCGGCTGGCTCAGGATCACCTCGCCCTGGAAGCCGAACAGCAGGATCACCGTGGCGAGCAGGCCCACCACCGAGAAGGGCTTGATCCGGCCGGTGAAGTCCGCGACCGCCGCCTCGGCCGCCGCCGGGCTGGACGCGTCGCGCGTCATCATGACCCGCGTTGCGACCCCCGCCGCCAGCGGCACCACGATATAGAGCACCACCGACAGGATGAGCGTCGCCCAGGGCACGGTGATATCCGTCACGCCAAGGAGCAGCGCCACGATCGGCGCATAGGCAAACACCATGATCGCATCGTTGAGCGACACCTGCGCCAGCGTGTAGTTCGGATCGCCCTTCGTGAGCTGCGACCACACGAACACCATCGCCGTGCAGGGCGCAGCACCCAGCAGGATCATCCCCGCGATATACTGGCCCGCGCTGCCCGGCTCGATGAAGGGCGCAAAGAGCCACTCGAAGAACAACACGCCCAGCACGGCCATGGTGAACGGCTTGATAAGCCAGTTGACCGCCAGCGTGATGATGAGGCCCTTGGGCCGCTCGTGCACCCGCGACAGGGCGCGGAAATCCACCGCCACCATCATCGGATAGACCATCGCCCAGATCAGCACGGCGACGACGAAGTTGACCGAGCCGTATTCCAGCGCGGCCAGAAACCCCATCAGCCCCGGCGCGATCTGGCCGAGCGCGAGGCCGGCGATGATCGCAAGGGCGACCCAGAGGGAAAGGTATCGTTCAAAGGCTGACATCGGCGACGGCGTCCTTCTGCATGCGCGTGATGGCGGGGGTGCTGCCGACCAGCGCGCGCAGGCGGGACGGGCCGACCGGATCCTCGGCCGTCATCGGCACGACGGCAAGGCGGGCCGCAAGGCCGCGCACCGCCGCGATCTCGGCCGCCTCGGCCGCGGCCCGCGCAGCGAGGACCGGATGCCGCGTGCCGGTCGCGGCAAGGCTCGCGTTGACCACCCAAGCATAGGGGGTGATGCCCGCCCGCGCCAGATCGGCCTGAAGGCGCGCCGCCTCGAGCACCGGCGTCGTCTCGGGCAGGGTGACGATGAGGATCTTCGTCATCTCCGGGTCCTGCAGGCGCATCATCGGCGTGGTCATGTGCGCGGCCTTGTCGCCGGCATGGCGCAGCACGTCGCGGTGGTATGAACCCGTCGCGTCGAGCAGCAAGAGCGTATGGCCCGTCGGCGCGGTGTCCATCACCACGAAATGCCGCCCCGCCTCCCGGATCACGCGGGAAAACGCCTGGAAAACTGCGATTTCCTCGGTGCAGGGCGAACGCAGGTCTTCCTCGAGCATGGCGCGCCCCGCCGCATCGAGGCTCGCACCGCGGGTGGCGAGGATATGCTCGCGGTAGGCCTGCGTCTCTGCCGCAGGGTCGATCCGGCCGACGGTCAGATGGGGCACCTCGCCCGCCAGCGTTTCGGTCAGATGCGCCGCCGGATCGGTCGTGGTCAGCAGAACGTCATGCCCGCGCGCGGCGAGTTCCACCGCCACGGCCGCCGCGATGGTCGTCTTGCCGACCCCGCCCTTGCCCATGGTCATCACAAGGCCCCGTCCCGCCGCCTCGATCCCGTCGATCAGCGTCGCGAGCGGCGGCAGGTCTGTATCGGCGGCGCGCGGCGCCATCGGCGCCAAGGCCACCGGCGCATTCATCCGGCGTAGCGCGTCGAGGCCCACGAGGTTCTCGGGCCGCAGCGCAAAGCGGGTCTGCGGCAGCGCGGCCAGTGCCGGGTCCATCCCGGCCAGTGCCGCCGCGTCGCGCGCGATGAGCGCAGCGGCCAGCCGATCGCCCATCGCATCGCCCGGCATCAGCCCGTTGATCGCAAGATGCTGGTTGGCGATGCCGATCGCCGCCAGTTCCCGCTGCGTCCGCGCCGCCTCGGCCAGAGACGTCGCCCGCGGGCGCGCGACGAGGATCAGCCGCGTGCGGACGGGATCGGACAGGCTCTCGACCGCCGCCGCATAGCGCGCGCGCTGCTTTTCGAGACCGGCCAGCGGGCCGAGGCAGGATGCATCGCCCCCCGTCTCGAGGAACCCGCTCCAGGCGCCCGGCAGTTGCAGTAGGCGGATCGTGTGGCCGGTCGGGGCGGTATCGAAGATGATGTGGTCGTAGCGCCCGGTCACCGCATCGTCCGTCAGCAGCCCCGTGAATTCATCGAAGGCGGCGATCTCGGTCGTGCAGGCGCCCGAAAGCTGTTCCTCGATCCCCTTGAGGGCCTTGTCGGGCAGAACCCCGCGCATCGGCCCCACGATCCGTTCGCGATAGTCGGCCGCCGCGCCCTCGGGGTCGATCTCGAGCGCATCGAGGCCCGGAACCGCGGCGACAGGCGTGATCCGGTTGCCGATCGCGATCCCGAACACCTGCCCGACGTTCGAGGCCGGATCGGTCGAGACCAGCAGCACCCGCCGGCCCGCATCGGCCAGCCCGACCGCCGTCGCGCAGGCGAGCGAGGTCTTGCCCACGCCGCCCTTGCCGGTGAGGAACACGAATTGCGGTAGATCGTCGAACATGGCTTCTCCTTTCGCCGTTCGCAGCGAACGGTCGATCCTGATGTCGGGCCGGCCGCACGTCGCGCGTGGACCATGCCGGCCCGCGGGCCGCGTCAGCAGCAGCTTGTTGCTTTCGGCGCGTCCGCCGCGCCAGTGCCGCAGCAGCCGGTCGCGACCGCCGGCAGCGCGGCCTCGCGCGCCGGGCCGCAGCAGGACGGCGCCGCGGCGTGTTCGGGCAGGAGCTTGCCGGCCAGCGTCTCGACCGCCGTCGCCGCCGCCGCCTTGACCATCCGTCCCACCGCAACCGCCTCGCGCATCTGCGCGTCGGAAAGGCCCACGTCGCGACCCCGCGCGATGTGGAGTTCGAGGCAAGGCGCGCAGCCCGCGCCGACCGCGGCACCCAGGGCGACAAGCGCGCGCGTCTGGTCGGTCATCGCGGGCGACGGCGCCGCAACGCCCGTCCAGGCGGCAAGTTCCGCGCGGCTCGGATAGCGCGCCTTGGCCCGGACGGCGCCATCGACCATGAACACGGGCAGATCGTCGCCCGCGCTGTCCTGCATGATCGCGCGAATGGCGTCGTTGGCGACGAATTCTGCCGGCTCGCGGCTCAGGCCATAGCGGCGCACGCTCACCCCCTGGGCCCGAAGCCAGTCGAGATCGGCCGCCAGATCGACCAGCCGCTGGTCGATCTCTGTGCCGCAGATGCCGGTCGAACAGCACATCGCGGGGTCATAGACGGTGAGGGTGGTCATCGGTCGGTCTCCGTCGGCACGCATCCGTGCGGGGTGTAGCAGCAAGGAACAGCGCCATCGGGCGCATGGGCGACGATGGCATCGAGCAGGGCGCGCAGCGGCGCCAATGCGGCAGGGTCGAGGGCATAACACACGCGGGGATAGTCGATCGTCCCCGTCACGACCCCGGCATCCTTGAGGATGCGCAGGTGTTCGGAGACCGTCGATTGCGCCAAGCCGACCTCGTCGACGATTTCGCCGCCGATGCATCCGGGCCGCGACAGCAGGAAGGCGATGATGCGCACCCGCGCCGGATGGGCCAGCGCCCTCGCGACCTGCGCGATGGCCTCGGCCCCGGCAGCCCCCGGTGCGGTTTCGGTCATGCGGTCGAGCATCACGGGCCCTCTCGTAGATCGTCGATATACGATACATACGGATCGGCCATCGACGATACAAGCCCGGCAATCTGCGCAGCCAAGGACAATGCGTCGCAGTCGCGCCGGCGTCGCCCGGCCGCGCGCCCCGCCCGCCGCTGCCGCGACGCGGCGGCGCGTGACAAGATACCGGACCGGCACCGTGCAAAGGTGCCCGAAAAGGCGCAAGGTGCCTCGAGCTTGTGCAAAAAATCAGCCCCGCAGACGGTTCGCCCTTGTCCTGCTCAAGCGGATTCCGAATGATCGTGCGCATGCGACGAAAAAACACCGAGAAGGCAACGACAGGGAGACAACGATGCAAGGGTCCATCATGCGACAGGCACTGACCTCGGCGGCAATCATCGCCTTTGCAGGCACCGTGCTGCCGACAGCGGCCGCAGCACAGCAGACCACCGTTCGGATGTGGTTCAACGGAACGCCCGAGGCCCATGGGACGGTGCTCGCCCGCCTCGTCCCCGCCTTCGAGGCCGCCAACCCCGACATCAAGGTGGAATACGAGATCACCGCCTGGTCGTCCTACCAGCAGCAGATCGCCACGGCCGCCGCGGGCGGGACGCTTCCCGACATCATCTTCGGCTTTTCCAACCTCGTTGCCGGCTTTGCCGAGCGGGGTCTGCTGGTCGATCACGCGCAGTATTTCGATCCGGCCGATTTCGTTCCCGCCACGGTCGAGCTGACAAGCTGGAACGGCACCTGGTCGATGCTGCCCACGTGGTTCTCGGCCAATGCGCTGTCCTGGCGGACCGATCTGATCGCCGAGGGCGGCAACGATGCGTCGAACCCGCCGGCGAGCTGGGACGAATGGCTCGCCTGGGCCGAAGGCGCCACCGTGCGCGATGCGGCCGGCAACATCACCCGGCTGGGCTTCTATTCCTCGTCCTTCGCCTTCAATCGCTCGAACATGTTCACCCGGCTGGTCGAGGCGAATGGCGGGCGCATGTTCTCGGAAGACGGGATGACGCCGATGATGAACGCGCCGCAGGCAGTCGAGGCGGCGGCGTTCTTCCAGAAGCTCGTGAAATGCTGCGACGTGCCGCGGTCGATCGAGGCCGACAACGTCGGGCTGGGCCAGGGCCGCACGGCGATGGTCTATAACAACTTCGCCTTCCGCAACTGGCAGAACGAATTTCCCGACCTGCTGCAATATGCGGGCCTCGGGCTGATCCCGCCGGGTCCGCAGGGCACGGCCGATATGGGCGGGGCGGGCCTCGGGGCGAACGTGATCGCGATCACCTCGGCCTCGCGCAACCCCGAGGCGGCGGCCCGGCTGCTCAAGTTCCTGATCGTCGAGCCGGACAACATCGTGCAGCTGGCCGGTCTCGGCGGGTCGATCCCGGGGCGGATCCTGCCCGAGGGGCATCCTTACCTTGCGGCCAATCCGCTGGCACAGCGCTATCTCGCGCTGGCACTGGCGGGCGGCGCGGCCGACCCCAAGCACCCGAACTTCTCGGAATACGAAGCGATCCTGAACGTCTGGCTGGACGAGCTCCTGCTGAACGGGATGGACCCGCAGACCGCGATGGACAACGCGGCGCGCGAGATCAGGTCCGAGGTGATCGAGCGTTCGGGCATCGGGTTCAACTGATCGACCGGGATGCGGGCGCGCGGGGCCGGGGCCCGGCGCGCCTTCCGCCGGCGCGGGGGTGAGATGGCACGATCGCAACGCCGCCGGTTCCGGGGCGACTGGGCCACATCGGCCGAGGCCCGCTGGGGCCTGATCCTCGTGCTGCCGGTGATGGCGCTGTTCCTCGCGCTGAAGATCGCGCCGCTGCTCTACGGCGGCTATCTGAGCCTGACGCAGTATTCGCTGCTGCAACCGCCGCGCTATGTCGGCCTTGCGAATTACGAGCGGCTGTTCAACGATCCCCGGGCGATGCAGGCGTTCCGGGTAACGCTCTACTACACGGTCGGCACGGTCGTCCCGGCCACGATCCTGTCGCTCGCCATCGCGGTGATGCTTGACAGCAAGCTGCGCGGGATGGCGGTGTTCCGCACGGTGTTCTACATGCCGCAGGTTGCAAGCTGGGTCGCGATCGGGGTGGCGTGGCTCTACATCATGAATCCGGCCTTCGGGCCGTTCAACTATATCCTCAGCCTCTTCGGGATCGAGCGGCAGGGCCTTTTGCGCAACAGCGCCCAGGCGCTGCCCACCCTGATCGGGATCGGGATCTGGCGGCAGATGGGCTATTCGGTGGTGATCTTCCTCGCCGGCCTGCAGGGCATCCCGCAGCACCTGCGCGAGGCGGCGGTGATGGACGGGGCGTCGTGGTGGCGCAGCTTCACCCAGGTCACGCTGCCGATCCTGATGCCGACCACGATGTTCGTGGTGGTGACGGCGGTCATCTTCAACCTGCAGGTGTTCGATCAGGTCGTGGTGCTCACCGGCGGCGGGCCGGGGCGGGCGACGACGACGGCGGTGCTGTTTTCCTACAATCAGGCTTTCCAGTCCTTTGCGATGGGCTATGCCGCCGCCGTCGCGGTGGTGCTGTTCCTCGCGATCATGGGCCTGTCGCTGCTGCTGCTCGGCCTGTCGGGCCAGCTTGCGAGCCGCAAGCGCTGAAAGGGCAACGAGATGAGCGAGATCGACTATGCCCCGCCCGCCGTCCGCGCCACGCGGCGCGCGCTGATCTATACCGCGCTGATCGCATTGAGCGCGATCATCCTCGCGCCGTTCCTGATGATCGTCGCGCTCGCCCTGTCGAGCCCGGCCGAAGTCTTTGCCTGGCCGCCGGTGATCGTTCCCGACACGATCCGCTGGGACAATTTCCGCCGGGTGTTCGAGGTGACCAATTTCGGGCGGGCGATGTGGAACACCTTCCTGATCGCAAGCATCTCGACCCTCGGGATCGTGCTGATCGACGGGCTGGCGGGCTATGCCTTTGCCAAGATGCGCTTTCCGGGGCGGCGGACGATGTTCCTGCTGATCCTCGCCACGCTGATGGTGCCGGTGCATGTCACGATCATCCCGCTGTTCATCATGTTCCGCAGCTTTCCGCTGGCGGGCGGCAACGACATCTTCGGCACGGGCGGCTTCGGCATCCTCAACAGCTATCCCTCGATGATCCTGCCGTTCCTTGCCACCGCCTACGGCACCTATCTGATGACATCCTTCATGCGGATGCTGCCCGACAACCTTGTCGAGGCGGCGCGGATGGACGGGGCGCATGAATTCGCGATCTTCTGGAAGATCTATCTGCCGCTCGCCGCCCCGGCGCTCGCGGTGATCGCTATGTTCAACTTCACGGCCGTCTGGAACGAATTTCTCGTGCCGCTAGTGATGACCTCGACCGCGGACATGAAGGTGATCCAGACGGCGCTGGCCGATTTCTCGGATCAGGAAACGGTGCTGTGGAACCTGCTGATGGCGGCGGTGCTGATCTCGATCCTGCCGCTCGTGCTGATGTTCGCGATCGGGCAGAAACATCTCGTCCGCGGCGTCGCCGTCGGCGGGACGAAGGGATGACGGGGGCGAGATGACGCTGGCAGTCGAGGCGCGCGATCTTTGGAAGACCTATCCGGGCGGCATCCATGCGGTGAAGGGCATCAACTTCCGCATCGAGCCGGGCGAGCTGATGGTGCTCGTCGGTGCGTCGGGCTGCGGCAAGACGACGACGCTGCGCATGGTCGCGGGGCTGGAACGGGTGTCGGACGGGCAGATCCTCGTCGGTGACCGGGTGGTGAACGACGTGCATCCCGCGCGGCGCGGGGTGGCGCTGATGTTCCAGAACTTCGCGCTCTACCCGCACAAGACGACCTATCGCAACATTGCCTTCCCGCTCGAATCCGCCGGTGTGCCGCGGGACGAGATCCGCCGCCGCGTCACCGAGGTGGCCGAGATGCTGGAACTGTCGGACCACCTGCACAAGACGCCCGACGGGCTGTCGGGCGGCCAGCAGCAGCGCGTGAGCCTCGGGCGCGCCATCGTGCGCAATCCGGACGTCCTCTTGCTGGACGAGCCGCTGTCGAACCTCGATGCCCGCCTGCGCGTTGTCATGCGGTCCGAGCTCAGGCGCATCCAGCGCCGCGTCGGGTCCACCGCCCTCTATGTCACGCATGACCAGGTCGAGGCGATGACGATGGGCGACCGGATCGTGGTGATGGCGGGCGGCAACATCGCCCAGATCGGCACGCCGCAGGATGTGTTCCTCGCGCCCGCCGACATGGATGTCGCGCGCACCATCGGCAGCCCGGCGATGAACCTGCTCCCGGGCAGCGTCACCTGCGACGCCTCGGGCGCCCGTCTCGAGGGCAAGGGCTGGGCGCTGACCCTTTCGGGCGATGCCGCAGCCGCGCTGTCGCGGGCGATGTCCGGTCCCGGTCAGGCGATAACCCTCGGCATCCGGCCCGAGGACCTCGCCATCGGCCCGACCACCGCCGCGCCGGACCGGATCGCCGAAGGCCCCTGCATCACCGCCGAACCGCTGGGGTCCGAGACGCTCTACAACGTCGAGATCGGGGGGCTGTCGGTGCGCACGCTCCTGCGCGAGACCGCGGTATCGCTGCCCGAGGGCAGCGCAGCCGCCCTGTCGCTCAAGCCCGGCATGCGGGTGCATGTGTTCGACGCCGCATCGGGCAAGCGCATGACAAGCGCGCTCGCGGGGCCGGACGGGACTTGGCAGGTCCCGGAGGGGCCCGGCCGGGGCTGAAACCGCCCGGGGCAATGCGGGCTGCCGATGGCGCCGGTCCTGCGGTTGCGCCCTTTCCGCGGCGCCGCGCCGCCGCTAGAGACGGGGGCGCGCCAAAACAACGGAGACTGGCGATGGATGCACTCTGGTTCGATCCGGCCGAGATCCTGGTCGGGGGGCGCTGGCGGCGCACTGCCGGGACGCTGGCCGTCGAAAACCCCTCGACCGGGGCAACGATAGGCGCCATCGCGCGCGGGCAGGCCGATGACATCGACGCGGCGGTCGCCGCAGCCGAGGCGGCGCGGCAAGGGACCTGGGGCCGGGCCACGGCGGCAGAGCGGGGGCGGGTTCTCGCGCGCATCGGCCACCTGGTGGCCGAACGGGCAGAGACGCTCGCCGTGCTCGAAGCGACCGATGTGGGCAAGCCGCTCAAACAGGCCCGGGCCGATGCGATGGCGCTTGCGCGCTACATGGAATTCTACGCCGGGGCCGCCGACAAGCTCATGGGCGAGACGATCCCCTACCTGCCGGGCTATACCGTCTACACGCTGCGCGAGCCGCATGGGGTGACAGGGCATATCATTCCCTGGAACTACCCGATGCAGATCATCGGCCGGTCGGTCGGCGCGGCGCTGGCGGCCGGCAACGCCTGCGTGCTCAAGCCGGCCGAGGAGGCTTGCCTGACCGCCCTCGCCTTCGCGCGCCTCGCGCAGGAGGCCGGGCTGCCGGACGGCGCGCTGAACGTGGTGCCGGGCCTCGGGGAGGAAGCGGGGGCGGCGCTCTCGGCCCATCCCGGCATCGGGCACATGAGCTTTACCGGCTCGGTCGGGGTAGGACGGCTGATCCAGACCGCGGCGGCCCGCAACACCATCCCGGTGACGCTGGAGCTCGGCGGCAAGTCGCCCCAGATCGTGTTCGACGATGCCGATCTCGACGCGGCCTTGCCGTTCCTTGTCAATGCCGGGATCCAGAACGCGGGGCAGACCTGCTCGGCCGCATCGCGCATCCTCGTCCAGCGCGGGGTCTATGCGCAGGTCGTGGACCGGATGGCCGCCCGCTACGCCGTCCTGCGCGCCGGGCCGGCGCTGGACGACCGCGACCTCGGCCCGCTGATCTCGGCGCGCCAGAAGCAGATCGTCGCGGGCTTCGTGACGCGGGGGGGCGACCTGACAGTCGCGGCGCGGGGTCAGGTGCTGGACGATGCGCCCGCCGGCGGCCATTATATCGCGCCGGTCCTCTTCGCGGACGTGCCGGCCCGCCATGCCATGGCGCAGGACGAGATCTTCGGACCGGTGCAGGTCGTCATCCCCTTCGAGACCGAGGACGAGGCAGTGACCATCGCCAACGGCACCGGCTATGGCCTCGTCGCCGGCGTCTGGACCGGGAACGCCGGCCGCGCGATGCGGCTCGCCCGGGCGATCCGGGCGGGGCAGGTGTTCCTGAACAACTACGGCGCGGGCGGCGGCGTGGAACTGCCCTTCGGCGGGGTCGGCCTGTCGGGCCATGGCCGTGAAAAGGGCTTCGAGGCACTCTATGGCTTCACCACCCTCAAGACCGTCGCGGCGCACCACGGCTGAGCGCGCCAAAATCCTTCGTACGAAGGATTTTGGCGCGGCGCGGTGCCGGGGCGGAAGGCCGCCAAGGTCTTTCGTACGAAAGACCTTGGCACGACACCCGCGGAACGGCTGCCGGTATGGCGCTTGCAGCCGCCGGCCGCCGGGGCCAGTCTGTGCGCGCCGACCTGGGAGGGATTCATGCGCCTGAACGACAAGATCGCCATCGTCACCGGTGCCGCCTCCGGCTTCGGCGCCGGGATCGCGCGGCGATTTGCGGCCGAGGGGGCGCAGGTCGTCGTCGCCGACCTGCGACCGGAACCGGCCGAAGCCGTCGCCGAGGCCATCGGCGGCATCGCCATCGGCGTGGACGTGGCCGATGCGCAGAGCGTCGCGGACATGGCCGCCGCGGTTCTCGCCCGCTTCGGGCGCATCGACATCCTCGTGAACAACGCCGGCGTGACGCATCTGCCGGCGCCGATGGAAACGGTGAGCGAGGCTGATTTCGACCGCGTCTTTGCGGTGAACTGCAAGTCGGTCTATCTCACCGCCCGCGCCTTCGTCCCGCAGATGAAGGATCGGCGGGCCGGCGCGATCCTCAACATCGCCTCTACGGCCGGGGTCAGCCCGCGGCCCCGGCTCAACTGGTACAACGCCTCGAAGGGCTGGATGATCACCGCCACGCGCGCGATGGCGGTCGAGCTGGCGCCTTTCGGCGTGCGGGTCAATGCGCTCAACCCCGTGGCCGGCGAGACGCCGCTGCTGAAAAGCTTCATGGGCGAGGACACGCCCGAGATGCGCGCGCGGTTTCTCGCCACCATCCCGATCGGCCGGTTCTCGACGCCCGAGGACATCGCCAATGCGGCGCTCTATCTCTGCTCGGACGAGGCGAGCATGGTGACGGGCGTTGCGATGGAGGTGGACGGCGGGCGCTGCATCTGACGCCAACGCTTGCGGCGGCGGCGGCGGGGGCCAGCCCCTGCGCCGTTCCGGCCTTCCGCCCGGGATATTCGAGGACACAAGAAGATGCAGCCCGGCCCCCGGAACCTGATCACCGATGTCGCCGGCCTTCGCGTCGGGCAGGCCGAGGATGCGGCGATCCGCAGCGGCGTGACCGTGCTGACTGCCGATGCCCCGTTCGTTGCCGCGGTGTCGGTCATGGGCGGGGCACCGGGCACGCGCGAGACCGACCTGCTCGCCCCGGACCGGACGGTGCAGGCGGTCGATGCGCTGGTGATGTCGGGCGGATCGGCCTTCGGGCTGGCGGCGGCCTCGGGCGTGGCGGATGCGCTGCGGGCGGCGGGGCGGGGATTTCTGACCGCGGGCGGGTTCCGGGTGCCGATCGTGCCGGCGGCGATCCTTTACGATCTGAACAACGGCGGGGCGAAGGACTGGGGCGCAAACCCCTACCCTGCGCTCGGCGCGGCGGCACTGGCGGCGGCGAGGGTGGATTTCGCGCTCGGCACCGCGGGGGCGGGGTATGGCGCGGGCACCCTGCAGTGGAAGGGCGGGCTCGGCTCGGCCTCGGCGGTGGTCGGCGGGTTCACCGTCGGGGCGCTGGTCGCCGTCAACGCGCTCGGGTCGGTGACCGAGGGCGAGGGGCCGCATTTCCGCGCCGCCCCGTGGGAGTTCGGGGCCGAATTTGGCGGCCTCGGCCCTGACCCGCACCCCGACCCGGCCTTTGCCCCCCGACCCGGCAAGCGCCAGGCCGAAGCGACGACCATCGCCATCGTCGCCACCGACGCCGCCCTGACCAAGGCCGAGGCGCACCGCATGGCGACAGCCGCGCAGGACGGGATCGCCCGGGCCATCGCGCCCAGCCACACGCCCCATGACGGCGATCTGGTGTTCGCCCTGTCCACCGGCGCCCGGCCGATGGAGGATCCGGGGGTGGATACGTTCCTGCTTGGCCATGCCGCTGCCTGCTGCCTCGCCCGCGCCATCGCCCGGGCGGTGTTCCTCGCCCGGCCGATGCCGGGCGACCGGCAGCCCGCTTGGGCCGCCCGCTTCGGATCAGCCTAGCGTCACAGCGCGGGTCAGGTCGCTGTCCGCGTCCGTCAGCGCGTCGATCACGTCGAAATGGTGCCGCCCGGGCACGACATGCCAGGGGCAGTCCCAGGCCTCGGACAGGGTTCGCGCCTGCCACAGGAAGGCGGGGCGTTCCTGCCCGCCGACCCAGACCACCGTCTCGACGCCGGTCCTCGGGCGATGCCGGGCCGGGCTTTCCGCCGCGACCTCGGCCGCGTCGAGACCGAGGTCGCGATTCATCGCGGTCTGCATCAGCGGCTCCAGCTCCGCGAGGGGCGAGATCGGCACCACCCGCACGAGGCGCGCGGCGACCGACTGCGGCAGCGCGACGTCCGTGCAGGCCATCCGCGCCGCGAGATGCCCGCCGGCAGAGTGGCCCGTCACCACCACCGGCCCCGCCACCAGCCGCGCGGCGGCCGCGACCGCCTCGGCGATCTCGCCCGTCATCGCGGCGATCCGTGCCGCAGGGGCAAGGGTATAGGACGGCATCGCCACCGCCCAGCCCCGCGCCACGGCCCCGGCGGCAAGATGCGACCAGTCGCCCCGGCCGAACCGCAACCAGTAGCCGCCATGCACGAACACCACGAGGCCGCGCGCCGCCCCATCGGGCAGAAACAGGTCGAACCGCTGCCGCGCGCCGGCGCCATAGATCCGGTCGGTCTGCGCCCGGACGCCCAGTTGCGTGCGAAAGGCCGCTGCGGCGGTGGCCCAGCGGGCATGATAGGCGTCGCTGCCGGGGATGAAGGCGCCGTTGGCATATTCGCGGTCCATGTCCATCGCGGTCCCTCCCCGGAAATCCGACCCTCGGCTATCGGCGGCGCTGGACAGGCCGCGACCATGCAGGCATGCCATGTCCCGATGCCGATTGGGAGGCCCGAGATGCTCGACACCGCCACCACCCTTGCCCAGACCCTGAATGATCCTGCGCTGCTGTCCACCCGCGCCTATGTCGCCGGGGAATGGATCCTCGCCGACGACGGCGGCACCTTTCCGGTGACAAACCCGGCGCGCGGCGATGTGATCTGCGAGGTGCCCAACCTCGGGCGGGCCGAGACGGCGCGGGCCATCGGCGCCGCGCAGGCCGCGATGGCCGACTGGGCCGCGCGCCCGGCCAAGGAGCGGGCGAACATCCTGCGGGCCTGGTTCAACCTCATGATGGCGGCACAGGACGATCTCGGGCGCATCCTGACGGCCGAGATGGGCAAGCCGCTGGCGGAGGCAAAGGGCGAGATCGCCTATGGCGCATCCTTCATCGAATGGTTCGCCGAGGAGGCGAAACGGATCTACGGCGAGACCATCCCCGGCCATATGCGCGACAAGCGGATCACGGTGCTGCGCCAGCCCATCGGGGTGGTGGCCGCGATCACGCCCTGGAACTTTCCCAACGCGATGATCACCCGCAAATGCGCGCCCGCGCTGGCCGCCGGCTGCGGCTTCGTGATCCGGCCCGCGGCCGAGACGCCGCTGTCGGCGCTGGCGCTGGCGGTGCTGGCGGAACGGGCGGGGGTGCCGCCGGGCCTCTTCAGCGTCATAACGTCGAAACGGTCGTCCGACATCGGCAAGGAGTTCTGCGAGAACCCGGCGGTGCGCAAGCTGACCTTCACCGGTTCGACCGAGGTCGGGCGGATCCTCTTGCGCCAGGCGGCCGACCAGGTGCTGAAATGCTCGATGGAACTGGGCGGCAATGCGCCCTTCATCGTGTTCGATGACGCCGATCTCGATGCGGCAGTGCAGGGGGCGCTGGCGTCCAAGTATCGCAACAACGGGCAGACCTGCGTCTGCGCCAACCGCATCTATGTGCAGGCCGGGGTCTATGATGCCTTCGCCGAGAAACTAAGCGCGGCGGTGGCGGCGCTCAGGGTCGGCGACGGGCTCGAGCCGGGAACCGATCTCGGCCCGCTCGTAAACGAGGCGGCCATCGACAAGGTCGAGGCGCATATCGCCGATGCGGTGGCCAAAGGCGCACGCGTGGTCGCGGGCGGCAGGCGCCATGCCCGCGGCGGCGCGTTCTTCGAACCGACGATCCTCACGGGCGTGACGCAGGCCATGGCGGTGGCGCAGGAGGAAACCTTCGGCCCGCTCGCACCCCTCTTCCGCTTCGAGACCGAGCAAGAGGTGATCGGCTATGCCAACGACACGATCTTCGGCCTCGCATCCTATTTCTATGCGCGCGACATCGGCCGCATCACCCGGGTGCAGGAGGCGCTGGAATACGGGATCGTAGGGGTCAACACCGGCATCATCTCGACCGAGGTCGCGCCCTTCGGCGGGGTCAAGCAATCGGGCCTCGGGCGCGAGGGGTCGCGCCACGGGATCGAGGACTATCTCGAGATGAAATACATCTGCCTGTCGGTATGACGGATCGGCGCCGGCCGGTCGTTCTCTCGACCGGCCGGCGCAGGTGGCAACAGGGTGTCCGCGCCGACATTGTCCGGCGCCGTTCGCTGCGTCTGCGCCATCCCCGGCGGAACTGAGCGCAAGGCCCCCGCAAACCGGACGGGCCGGGGATTTCCCCGGCCCGAAGGATGTCGGCGAACCGCTTTGGCCCGCGCTCAGGCCTCTGCCGCGGCAACGAGCCGTGCCGCATCGCCCGCATCACCGCGCGCGATCTCGATCCGCCGGGGCTTGAGCGCCTCGGGCGTCTCGCGCACGAGGTCGATGTGGAGCATGCCGTGTTCGTGCACCGCGCCGGTGACCTTCACATGGTCGGCAAGCGCAAAACGCCGCTCGAACGCGCGGGTGGCGATCCCGCGGTGGAGATAGACGCGCCCCTCGGGCTCGGGCGCCTTGCGCGCCACGATGTGCAGCGTCGAATCCTTGACCTCGACGGTCAGCTCGTCGGCCGAAAAACCGGCGACCGCGACCGAGATGCGATAGGCATTCTCGGCCGTCTTCTCGATGTTGTAGGGCGGGTAGCCGGGCTGGGCGACGTCATTCGTCAGCACCCGGTCCATCAGGTCGGCAATCCGGTCGAAACCGACAGTGGCGCGATAGAGCGGCGCCAGATCGAACGTACGCATGGTCATCCTCCATTGAGCGATGTGGGTCTGCCCGCCCCAACGGGGCCGGGCCGTCCGCCCGGGCCCCTTCGGCACCCGGACATCATGGAAATGGGAAACGCCCCGCCGGCGTTCAAGAGGGCGGCGTCAGGGCGCGCCGGGCCGCAGGAACTTGGCCCCGATCGCCCTGTCCGCCGCCGCGCCGTCCGGCCGCGCCATCGCCGCCCGCAGCACCGCCAGCGGCGGGCCGAGCGCGGTGCCCAGCGCGACCGGCTGGCCGGTCATCTCGGCCTTGGCCGAGACGACGGACACGATCCGCACCGCGCCGTCGCGCAAGGCAAAGATCGGCGCCCCGGACGATCCGAAATCGACGCTGCACGACAGCACCAGAACCCCCGGCCGCTGCCCGAGCACGGCGCAGACCTCCTGCAGGGCCGGCGCCTCGGCCCGGTCGCGGGCATAGGACACCACGCCGACCTGGTCGCCCTCGCCGGGGCCTGCACCCGTCTCGAAGGGGCGGATCGAGGGCAGGCGGATCGGCTGGTCGAGTTGCAGCAGCGCCAGATCATGTGCCACCCGGTCGAGTCGGTCGGCACCGTCGAAAACGTAATCGGGATGCGCAACCGCCCGCCTGACACCGCGCCAGGCCGCCGCGCGGCCATTGCGCAGGCCCGCGGCAAAGCGGAACTCGCCCACCGCGATCCGGGCGCCGCTGGTGCGGTCGTAAAGGCAATGCGCCGCCGTCAGCACCAGATCCGGCGCGATCAGCGCCCCGGTGCAGAACCCCCGATCGCCGAGGTCGATCCGCCCGACCGCCTCCCAGCCCCGCCCGTCATCCCCGGTGGCCAGCGTGCGCAGCGCAGTCGGCTGGGCCGCTGCAGGAAGGGCAATGACCGCAAGCAGGGCCACAAGGCGGGCGAGGCGGCGAATCGGCATCGGGCGCGTCCTCCGGGTGCGATGCCCCGGTGTCTGCGCCGAGCCGGGCCAAACTAAGGTCGGGTTTGGGCAAGTCGTGGCGGAATTGGGCCGCCCGTGGCCCAATCGAGCAGCTCGACCGTATGCACCACCGGCACCCCGGCAGCCGAGCCGATCTGGATCATGCAGCCGATGTTGCCCGCCGCAATGACATCGGGCGCCCTGGCCATGAGCGTTGCCACCTTGCGCCGCTTGAGTTCGGCCGAAATCTCGGGTTGCAGCAGGTTGTAGGTGCCCGCCGAGCCGCAGCACAGATGCGCATCCACCGGCTCGACCACCGTGAAGCCGGCGCGGCGCAGAAGGTTCTTCGGCGCCGTCTTGACCTGCTGGCCGTGCTGGAGCGAACAGGCCGCGTGATAGGCCACGCGCATCCCCCCCCCCGCCGCGCCTGCCGCCGCGCCCTCCGGCAGATCGAGCCGCAACAGCAGTTCCGACACGTCGCAGGCCATCCCGGCGACAGTCGCGGCATCGCCGGCCAGCGTCGCATCCGTGCGGAACATGTGGCCATAATCCTTGACCGTCGTGCCGCAGCCCGAGGTGTTGATGACCACCGCATCGAGGCCGCGCGCCGCCTTCTCGCGCATCCAGGCCCGGATGTTGGCCGCCGCGGCCGCATGGGCCATCTCGGCCTTGCCCATGTGATGGGTGACCGCGCCGCAGCAGCCCGCCCCCTCGACCACCACCACCGCGCACCCCAGCCGTGTGAGCAGCCGGATCGTCGCATCATTGATGTCGGTGTTCAGCGCCCGCTGCGCACAGCCCGTCATCAGCGCCACCCGCATCCGCTGAGGCCCCCGGGCGGGGAACACCTGCGGATCGTCGTTCCGGCTCACCGGCGGGATCGGCACCGCCGCCATGTCGAGCATCGCCCGAAGCCGCGCATCCGGCACGAGCCGACGGAACGGCCGCGCCACCTTGGCGCCCAGCATCGCGACCCGGAACCGCATCGGATGAGGGATCACCCGCGCCAGAACCGCGCGCAGCGCGCGGTCCATGAAGGGCCGGCGATAGGTCCGCTCGATATGCTCGCGCGCATGATCGACCAGATGCATGTAATGCACGCCCGAAGGACAGGTCGTCATGCAGGCCAGGCACGACAGGCAGCGGTCGATGTGCGTGACCGTGCGCGCATCGGCCGGCCGCCCCTGCTCGAGCATGTCCTTGATGAGGTAGATCCGCCCCCGCGGGCTGTCGAGCTCGTCGCCGAGCACCTGATAGGTCGGACAGGTCGCGGTGCAGAACCCGCAATGCACGCAGGTCCGCAGCACCGCGTTCGACCGCGCGATCTGCGGATCGGCCAGTTGCGCATCGGTGAAGGATGTCTGCATCGTCAACCCGCCCCGGTCAGAAGAAGCGCCGGAACGATCGCCCCGGCAAGGCACAGACCCATGATCGTCGGGCAGGGGGCCGGCCAGCCGAACCTGCCGGCCAGCCAGCGCAGCCCCTGCGCAAACGCCGCGACCACCGCGGCAACCGCAACGCCGGTCGCGGCCGACAGCCCCGGCGGCAGCAGGACGCGCGACAGGAAAACCGCGACGGGCAGGACGAGCCGGACAATCGCCGTCGTCATCCGAAGACCCCGCGCGGATCGAAGGCGGCGCGCAGCCCCGCCGTCAGCCGCGCCACCGCCGGCGCCTCGGGCGGCAGCGCCGCAATGCCGTCGGCGGGATCGCTCGCCCGCATGCGCACGGCCGGGCCCGCGATACCCGCAAGCCGCGCCCGCAGATCCGCCCCCGTCGGCATCAGCAACCAGACGAGGCCCCCGCCCCAGTCGAGCATGGCGCGCTCTGCCCCCGCCCGCGCCACCGCCGCCGGCGCATCCGAAGGCCGCACATGCACCCGCCAGACATCGCCCGCCCGCCCCGCGAAGGCCGTCACGTCCCGGATCGCCGCCCAGGGCCCCGGCGCGGGCAGCACCTCGCCGCCAAGCAGCGCCCGCAGCCGCGCCGCGCGATAGGCGACCTGCTCGGCAAAGCCCTCGATGCGCAGATAGGTGCCCTCGCCCGGCACATGCGCCGCCCCGCTGACCTCGTAGGGCGTGCCGAGCGCCCGCGCCATCGCCGCAACCGCGCCTGCCGCGTCGAGCCCGGGCAGCACCAGCGTTGCCTGCGCCTCGGGCGCGGGCAGCACCTTCAGCGCCACCTCGGTAATCACGCCAAGCCGCCCGCGACTGCCCGCCATCAGCTTCACGAGATCATAGCCGGTGACGTTCTTCATCACCCGGCCGCCGCTCTTCACGACCGTTCCGCGGCCATCGACGAAGCGCACGCCGATCATCGCATCCCGGGCTGCCCCCGCCTGCACCCTGCGGGGCCCGGCCGCATTGGCCGCCGCCACCCCGCCGATCGTCGAGCCATCGGCCGCCCCCAGCAGCGCCCGAAAATCCGGCGGCTCGAAGGCCAGCCGCTGGCCCTCGCCGGCCAGCAGCGCCTCGACCTCGGCCAGCGGCGTGCCCGCCCGGACCACCAGCGTCAGCGCCGCCGGCTCGTAGAGCACGACCCCCCGCAGCCCGCCGGTCGCCAGAACCGCCGCGCCCGGTTGCGCCCCCGCCCCCCCGCGCGTGCCGCCGCCGACGATGCGCAGCGGCCCGCACGCCGCACGCACCGCCTCGACCACGCCGGCCTCGTCCTCCACCACAGCCTGCATCTTCACTGTTCCACAAATACTCATGCCCGGGCGCCGCCCCAAGCCGCCATCGGGCCGGCGCCCGCCGCCCGGCCGCCCTCAGGCCGCGCGCGGCGGCTCGCGCCGCGCGGCCGAGACCGCCAGCGGAAACACCTTCGCCGGATTGAGCAGCCAGGCCGGATCGAACACGTCCTTGACGCGCATCTGCGCCTCCATGTCATCGGGCGCGAACTGCACCCCCATCAGGTCGCGCTTCTCGATCCCCACCCCGTGCTCGCCGGTCAGACAACCCCCGACCGCCACGCAGAGCGTCAGGATCTCCGCCCCCAGTGCCTCGGCCCGTTCCAGCTCGCCCGGCCTGTTGGCGTCGAAAAGGATCAGGGGATGCATGTTGCCGTCCCCGGCATGGAACACGTTCGCCACGCCCAGCCCGTAGTCCCGCGACAGCTCGCCGATCCGGCGCAGCACCTCGGGCAGGGCCGATACCGGAATCGTCCCGTCGAGGCAGATGTAATCGCCGATCTGCCCCATCGCGCCGAAGGCCGACTTGCGGCCGAGCCAGATGCGCTTGCTCTCCGCCTCGGACCGGCTTTCGCGCACCGCCACCGGGTCGTGCCGCCGCGCGACGCCGAGGATCAGCGCGAGCTGCGCGTCGATCTCGGCCTCCGATCCCTCCACCTCGACGATCAGGAGCGCCTCGCAATCGGGATAGCCCGCCTTGGCGAAGGCCTCGCAGGCCACGATGCAGGGCCGGTCCATGAACTCGATCGCCACTGGCAGCACGCCGGCCTTGATGATGTCGGCGACGCAGGCCCCCGCCGCCTCGTTGCTCGCGAACCCCAGCAGCACCGGCCGCGCCCCCTCGGGCCTTGGCAGGATGCGCAGCGTCGCCTCGGTCACCACGCCCAGTTGCCCCTCCGATCCGCAGACGACGCCCAGAAGGTCGAGCCCGGGGCCGTCCATGAACGGCCCGCCCAGTTCGACCACCGTGCCGTCCATCAGCACCATCGTCACGCCCAGAAGGTTGTTGGTCGTCACGCCGTATTTGAGGCAATGCGCCCCGCCCGAGTTCATCGCGATGTTGCCTGCGATGGCACAGGCCAGCTGGCTCGACGGATCGGGGGCGTAGAAGAACCCCTCGCCCTCGACCTCGCCGGTCACGCTCAGGTTGGTGCGCCCCGCCTCGACCCGGATGAACCGGTCGGCGTAATCCACCTCGAGCGTCGCGGTCATCCGCGCCACGCCGAGGATCACCGCATCGCCCGTCGGCGTCGCGCCCCCGGCCAGCGACGTGCCCGCTCCGCGCGGCACCACCGGCACGCCCATGGCGTGGCAGACCTTGAGCGCCGCCGCGACCTCGGCCGTCGAGCGCGGCAGCACTACCGCCAGCGGCGGGCAGCGGCAGGCGGTCAGCCCGTCGCATTCATAGGCGCGCACCTCTTCGGCCGCGTCGATCACCGCATCGGCCGGCAGCACCGCGCGCAGGCGCGCCACGATCTGCGCCTTGCGGGCAACGATGGTCGGGTCGGGACGGGGCAGGTCCATGGCGCGGCCTCCTGAAGCACTTGCGAAACCCTAGGGGCCGCGCACCAAAACGCAAGGCCGCAGGCGCGCGCCGGCAGGCGTCAGCCCGCGGCACCCGGCCGGGCCGCCAGCCGCCCGCCCTCGCGCAGCCACGCCGCCAGCGCGAGCGCCGCGACCAGCACGAGGAACGCCCAAGGCGGCAACAGCGGCTGCACCCGCACATCGACCGTCACATAGGCGCCGCGCGGGGTGATACCGATCCAGCCGCGCCCGGCCGCCGCGCGACCCTCGGTCACGCGGCGGATGTCGGGCATCCCGTCCTCGATCCGCAGCGCCCCGCCCCGCCCGGCCGCCACGACCGCCGCCAGGGGCTCGGCCGAGGCGACAGTCGCCTCGAATTCCCGCGGCGCCGCGGGGCCGAGTGCGACGACCGCGCGCAGCGCCCCCTCGGCCAGCCGGTAAAGCCCCATCTCGGGCGCGTCCCACTCGGCCGTCCATCGCCCCGGCCCCGCCTCGGCCAGCGGCAGCACCGTCTCGGCCCCGTCCGGTCCCGTCACCGTCACCGGCCCCGGCGCATCGCCGAGCGTGCGGCGCGTCACCGTCATCCGCTGCCCGACGGCGCTGGCGACAAGCACCTCTTCCTCAAGCTCGGGTTCCTTCATCATCCAGTGCGCCAGCCGCCGCAGCAGTTCCAGCTGCGGCCCGCCGCCCTCGAACCCCCGGCCCCAGAGCCAGGCGTGATCGGAGGCGAGCATCGCCACCCGCCCCTCGCCCACCCGGTCGAGCACGAGCAGCGGCCGCCCGCCCAGCCCTTCCATCACCACCTGCCCGCCCGTCGCCTCGATCTCGATCTGGCGGAACCAGCGGCCCCAGCCGCCATCCGCGCCACCGTCAACCCCGGCATCGAGCCCCTCGGTCACCGGATGCTTGCGCCCCGTCTCGCTCAGCTGCGGGCGGAAACCCTCCTCGATCACGCGGCTCGTCGGCGTGATCGGCAGGATCTCGGCCAGGGGCGAGCGCCAGAGGCTGTCGGCCGACCCGAACTCGGGCCCCGCTGCGATCAGCACGGCCCCGCCTTCGCGGGCATAGTCGCGCACGTTTTCCAGATACACCGTCGGCAGGATGCCGCGCCGGCGGTAGCGGTCGAACACGATCAGATCGAATTCCTTGATCTTCTCGACGAACAATTCGCGCGTCGGAAAGGCGATGAGGGACAATTCGCTGACCGGCACGCCGTCCTGCTTTTCCGGCGGGCGCAGGATGGTGAAATGCACCAGATCCACGCTCGCGTCGGATTTCAGCAGGTTGCGCCAGACCCGCTCGCCCGCATGCGGCTCGCCCGACACCAGAAGGACGCGCAGCCGGTCGCGCACGCCGTTGATCTGCACGACGGCGGCATTGTTGCGGCCCGTGAGCTCGCCCGGCTCGGTCGCGACGGTGAACTGCAGCACGTTGAGCCCGCCATGCGGCAGCGTGACCGGGAAATCGACATTCACACCCACCGGCACCGGCAGATCGACGGGTTCGCCCCCGTCGATCGAGGCCCGCACCACGGCGCGCGGCGCGATCCCGCGCGGCACCGCGCCCTGATCCTCGACGCGCAGCGTGAGCGTCACCGGCTCGCCCAGGATGGCAAAGGCCGGCGCGTTGACCACCACCAGCCGCCGGTCCCAGTCGGTCGCCCGCCCGGTCAGCAGCAGATGCAGCGGCGCCGGCAGCGGCGGGGCCAGCCCTGCGTCATGCACCTGCCCGTCCGAGATCACGATCGCCCCGGCCAGCCGGGCCATCGGCACATCCGCCACCGCCTCGGCCAGCGCGGTCATGGCGAGCGATCCCGCATCGCCCTCGCCATCGCCGAACCGCACCACCCGCGCCTCGGTCCCCGGCAGGCGCGCGATGGCCGCCTGCACCGCCTCGAGCGCCGCCGCCGTCTGCGCGGGGCGGTCGGCGATCCGCTGGCTCGCGCTGTCGTCCACCACGACGATCACGATGTCGGACTGCGCCGTGCGGTCCTCTTCCTGCAGCGACGGATTGGCGAGCGCGAGCAGGATCACCGCCAGCGCCGCTATACGCCACCACGCCCCGCGCAGGCCGCGCCAGAGCGCGACGCCCAGCAGCGCCGCCGCCGCGCCGGCCAGCAGCGCGAGCGCCACGGCCCCCACATGCGGATCGAACACCACCGCGCCGCTCACCGCCCCGCCCCCGTCATTGCCCGAGCCTCTCCAGCAGCGCCGGCACATGGACCTGGTCGGATTTGTAGTTCCCCGTCAGCACATGCATGATGAGGTTCACGCCGAACCGATAGGCCACCTCGCGCTGCCGCTCGCCGGTGAAGCCCCGCCCGACGGGGAACATCGGCGCCCCCCGCTCGTCGGTCGCCCAGGCCGCGGCCCAGTCGTTGCCGCCGATCACCACCGGCGTCACCCCGTCGTTGAGGTTGCGGAACGGCATGCCCTCGGCGCGCTCGGCATCGGGCGGCGCGGCCTCGACCCAGACGGTGCCGCGCGGATGGCGCCCCGGAAACTCCTTGATGAGATAGAAGGTCCGGGTCAGCACATGATCCTCCGGCACCGGCTCGAGCGGCGGAATGTCGAGCGGCGCGGCCAGCATCTGCAGCCGCCGCCCCTCGGCCGTGCCGCCCGCGCGGGCGATGTCGGCATCGCGCGTATCGAAAAGGATCATCCCGCCGGTGCGCAGATAGTCGTTCAGCTTGCGGTAGGCGGCCGGCGAGGGGATCGGCTGGCTGGTCGTGACCGGCCAGTAGAGGAAGGGAAAGAACGCAAGCTCGTCCACCTCGAGATCCACCGCCATCGGTTCGGCCGGCTCGATCGTGGTGCGCTGGAACAGCACCTGCCCAAGGCCGCGCAGCCCCGCCGCCGCCACCCGGTCCACCCCCGGATCGCCCGTCACCACATGCGCGAGCACCACGTTCGCCGTCGCCTGCACCGCGAATGCGTCCTCGGCCCGGCCCGGCGCCGGCACCATGGCCAGCCCGACCAGCAGCACCGCCGCCGCCCGCGCCCCGAACAGCCGCCCCGACACCCATAGCGCCGCGAGGATGTCGAGCAGCAGCAGCGCCATCGCCGCCGTCAGCACCGCCCCCTTCAGCCCCCGCTCGGGCACCACGCCCAGCCCCTCGACCGGAACCCGCGCCGGCCAGACCGCCCGCGCGATGCCGGTCCCCGGCGCGATGACGTTGAGCGCGATGCGCCGGTCGCCCGCGGCATAGACGCCCGGCGGCGTCTCCGGCCCCGGGCGGCCCTCCGCCAATGCGGCGGCAAGCGTTGCCCCGGGCACGCCCGCCATCTGCCCCGCCTCGCCCACCTGCCCGAAGGCGTCGATCAGCGATACCGGAACCCAGGTCGTCCCGGCCAGATCGCCCGCGCCCACACCGCCGACCCGCGCCGCCACCGCCAACCGCTCGAGCATCTGCACGAACAGCACCGAAAGCGGCAACGACGACCATTCGGCATTGGCCGTCACATGCACCAGCACCACCTGCCCCGCCCCCACCGCCTTGCGGGTCACCAGCGGCGTGCCGTCGGCCAGCGCCGCGATGGTCCGGTCCCCCAGCGCCGGATCGGGCTGGGCGAGCACCTGCGCGCTCACCGTCACCTCGTCGGGCACCGCCAGGCCGACGAAGGGCGAGCCGTCGGGAAAGGGCGCAAGCCGCTTGGGCTCGCCCCAGGTCATCGCCCCGCCGACCGTCCGCCCCCCCTCGCGCAGGCGCACGGGCAGGAGCGGATCCTCCTCGGCGCGGCTCACATCGCTCGCCGCCAGCCGCGGACCGGCAAAACGCAGCAGAAGGCCCCCGCGCTCGACCCAGGCCTGCACCGCCGCCGCCTCGTCGCCCGACAGCCGCGCGACATCGGCCAGCACCACCACATCGGGCGAGGCGAGCAGCACATCCGTCAGGCTGCCGTCGATCAGATCGGCCACAGGTGCCAGCGCCTGCCGCAGGTAATGGACCGGCGAGAGGAGTTGCAGCGCCTCGCGCCCCTCGCTCTGCCCGATCAGCGCGACCTTGCGCCGCCTGAGGCTGTCGTCGGCAAGCTGGACCGAGGCGGCCGACCGCTCGCCCGCGATCTCGAACCGCGTGATCCGGTTGCGCAATTCCGGCGGCAGGTCGAGCGCGGTCTCGGCGCCGGTGCTGGGCCCGAGGAAGGCGAGCGTTGCACGCGCCAGATCGCGCTCGATCCCCGCCGGATCGGGCCCGCGCGCAGTCACCGCGACCGAGGCCCCCTCGGGCACCGCAAGACGCTGCGCCGCAAGGCCGATCGCCCCGCCGTCAAAGCGGGGCGGTGCGAGCGCGTAAAGCGGCCGGATCCCCTCGAACACCGTGACCGGCCCCCGCGCCTCGAGCGCGGCGAGCGTCGCCTCGCGCCCCGCGCGGTCGAGGCCGTCCGACAGCCAGTAGGTCTCGAAGCGCCCGGTCAGTCCCGCGGCCCAGTCGGCCGCCCCCGCCGGCTCCCACGGCCGGGGGCTGAGCGCGCCGAGCCGCGCAGCGGTCGCCGCAGCCGTCTGGAACGGCACCGGCCCGGCCGGCAGGTCGGTCAGCACCAGCGCAGCCACCGGCCGCCCGTCGCGCCCCGCCTCTTCCACCAGCGCCGCGACGCGGTCGATCCGCCGCGGCCAGTCCCGCGCATCCGCCCATGTCCCGTCCAACAGCACCAGCAGCGGCCCCTCCCCCGCCCGCCGCTCGGCCGGGTTCAGCACCGGGCCGGCAAAGGCGACGATCGCCGCCGCCACCGCCGCCATGCGCAAAAGCAAAAGCCACCAGGGCGTGCGATCTGCCGTCACGTCCTCGTCCTTCAGCCCCAGCAGCAGCGCAACACCCGGAAACCGCCGCCGCACCGGCGCCGGCGGCACCGCGCGCAGCAGCCACCAGAGCACCGGAAGTGCCAGAAGCCCCCAGAGGAGCAGCGGCGCCGTGAACCCGACCGGACCCAGAACCCACATCAGCGCCCCCGCTCCAGCGCGCGGTAAAGCCACAGCAGCGCCGGCTGCGCCGGCTGGCCGGTGTGATGCACCATCAGGTGCCAGCCTGCCCGCGCCGCCATTGCCGCCAGCCGCGCCTTGCGCTCGGCCAGCCGCTCGAGATAGCGCGCCCGCAGATCGCCCGCCGCCCGCGTCTCGTGCCTGATCGCGCCGCCCATGGATTCGAAGATCGTGCGCCCGTCGAACGGAAACTCCTCCTCCGCCGGGTCGAGCACCATCAGCATCGCACCCGTCACGCCCCGGTCGCCCGCGCGCGCCAGCGCTGCCTCGACCAGCGCCGGATCGCCGAGGAAATCCGACAGGAACACCGCCCGCCCCTGCGCCACGAGGCCGGTGAGATCCGGTGCACCATAATCCTCCACCGCCGCCTGCCCGAGCGCCTGCGCCATCCGCAGGACCTGCGCCCGCCCGGCCCGCGGCGGCGCAACCCCGCCCGCCATCCCGACCCGCTCGCCGCCCCGAACCAGCAGCACCGCCAGCGCCAGCGCCAGCAGCCGCGCCCGCTCGCCCTTGGCGGGGCGCCGTGCCTGCCCGCTGAACGCCATGGACTTCGAGCCGTCCACCCAGAGCGTCACGCTCTGCGCCGCCTGCCATTCCCGCTCGCGCACGAAATGCGCATCCCCCCGCGCCGAGCGCCGCCAGTCGATCAACCGCGCGCTATCGCCCGCCACCACGGGGCGATACTGCCAGAACGCATCCCCCGTCCCGGCCCGCCGCCGCCCGTGATCGCCAAGGATGACCGTCGCCGCCAGATGCTCGGCCTCCGCCAGCAGCGGCGGCAGGGCCTGCCCGAGCGCCTCGGCCCGACCCCGGAGATCGGCCGCCGCGCTCATCCCCGCCACCGGCGTGCGCCCCGCGCGGGCAAGGGGGGCCGCCTGCCCCCCTCTTGGCTTCGCCAATTCACCCCCCGGGGATATTTCCGCCAGCCTGAAGCCCGTTCGGCGGCGCGCATCACCCGACCACCGAAACGGGCCAAGACAGGCAGAGCCCGGGCAGCCGGGCGCAGCGCCGCCATCGTGCGCGGCATTCCTTCAGGCTGGCTCAAATATCCTCGGGGGGGTGAATTGGCGCAGCCAAGAGGGGGGGCAGAAGGCCCCCCCTGCGCCGCGGAAACAGGGCGCGCGGCGGCTGTCACGCCGCCACCTCGACCCGCGTGATCCGCGCCGCGATCCGGTCGATCAGCGCGCCGAGGTCGTCGCCGCGGGCGCGCGCCGCGAAGTTGAGCGCCATGCGGTGGATCATTACCGGCCGCGCCATTGCCGCCACATCCTCGATGGACGGCGCAAGGCGCCCCTCGAGCAGCGCCCGTGCCCGCACCGTCAGCATCAGCGCCTGCGCCGCCCGGGGCCCGGGGCCCCAGCTCAGGCTGTCCTGCGCCTCGGGCACGGCCTCGGGCTCGCCCGGGCGGCAGGCGCGCACAAGGTCGAGGATCGCCTCGACCACGCTGTCGCCGACCGGCATGCGCCGCAGCACCACCTGCGCGGCTTGCAGCGTCTCGGCGGTGAACACCTGCGTGGCCTCGGCCTCGTCCACCCCGGTCGTCGCGATCAGGATGTCCCGCTCGGTCGCGCGCGTCGGGTAGAGCACATCGACCTGCACGAGGAAGCGGTCGAGCTGCGCCTCGGGCAGGGGATAGGTCCCTTCCTGCTCGATCGGGTTCTGCGTGGCGAGCACGTGAAACGGGCGCCCGAGCGGGCGATGCTGACCGGCGATCGTCACCTCGCGTTCCTGCATCGCCTGCAAGAGCGCCGATTGCGTGCGCGGCGAGGCGCGGTTGATCTCGTCGGCCATCAGAAGCTGGCAGAAGATCGGCCCCTCGATAAACCGGAACGCGCGCGCCCCCGCCGCATCGGTGTCGAGGATCTCCGACCCGAGGATGTCGGCCGGCATCAGGTCCGGCGTGAACTGGATCCGGCTGCCCCTGAGCCCCATCACCGTCGACAGCGTATCGACCAGCCGCGTCTTGCCCAAGCCCGGCAGCCCCACGAGGAGCGCATGCCCGCCGCAAAGCATCGCGGCGAGCACGAGCTCCACCACCCGCTCCTGCCCGATGAACCGGCGGTCGATGCTGGCACGGGCCGCGGCCAGCGTTTCGCCCAGGGCCTCGATCCGGTCGATCAACGCAGAGTCCTCGACGTGTTCGCCCTGCATGACTCGCCCTCCATGACGCCTATGTACATAAAGGAGCAGGTTAGCCCGGGGGGCACAAATGGCAAAACCGTGTGCAGTCGGAGCGGGGGGCAACACATGATCGTGAAACCGACAGCCGAGGGGCTCGCTGCTGCCGCAAGCGCCGTTGCGAAGAAGGGGCCGCCCCCTGTCCACCTGTGGAACCCGCCGTTCTGCGGCGATCTCGACATGCGCATCGCGCGGGACGGAAGCTGGTTCTACCAGGGCACGCCGATCGGGCGGCCCGGCCTCGTGCGGCTCTTTTCCTCCATCCTCTGGCGCGAGGGGGACCGCTATTTCCTCGTGACCCCGGCCGAAAAGGTCGGGATCACCGTCGAGGATGCGCCCTTCGTCGCGGTCGATTTCGACGTCGACGGCGAGGGGTCGGCGCAGACCGTCACCTTCCACACCCATGTCGGCGACACCGCCGCCGCCGGCCCCGCCCACCCCATCCGCTGCCCGCGCGACCCCGCCACGGGCGAGCCCGCCCCCTACATCCTCATCCGCCGCAACCTCGAGGCGCGCATCGACCGCAAGAGCTTCTACCGCCTCGTCGATCTTGGCACACACGGGGTCCATGACGGGGCGGACTGGTTCGGCGTCCGGTCGGGCGGGGCGTTCTTTCCGCTGATCCCGTCGGGCGAACTGGGGGAAGCCGTCGGATAGTGGTGGGGTCCATTGAGGGCGGCGCAGGGCGATCGGCCTGTGCCGCCCGCATCTTGGATATCGGCCGACGCGCTGCTGACGCATCGGCATCCTCGCTTTCGGCGTCCGCGATGACGGCCTAGGCAAGGCGCGCGGCGAAGAGAACATTGATCCGGCGACAGCCCGGGTCACGTGCCCGACCGTCACCGCCCCGCCTTGCGGCCGCTATCGGGTTTACCTGCCCAACGGCGCGACATGCTCTTTCGCATCCACCCCGCCGCCGTTAGCCCCGGGGCATCTCAAGCGCCCGGTCGGGCCCGCGTCCCGGCCATCCGGGCCGCAGTCTGCCGGTCGGACGGCGGCGGGGCGTGCGGGCCGAGGTCATGGCCGACGGCCTCGCTGAGCGTCAGCCGGCCGCGGCTTACCCGGCTCTTGATCGTGCCGACCGTGCAGCCGCAGGCATCGGCCGCCTCGTTCTGCGAGAACCCGTAGGCCCCCATCAGCAGGACGGGGCGCCGCTGTGCATCGGGCAGGCGCGCGATGGCGGCGAGGAGTTCGCCAAGCGCGATGGCGTGATCCTGGTTCGGCTCCTGCGCCAGCAACTGCGCGCGGATGCCATCGACATCCTCGACCTCGAGCCGGAACTTGCGCAGCTCGGAAAAGAACGTGTTGCGCAGGATCGTGAACAGCCATGCCCGCAGGTTGGTCTCGGGCCGATAGCTGTCGCGGCTGGCCCATGCCTTGAGGAAGGTCGCCTGAACAAGGTCTTCGGCGCGGTGTTCACTCGACGTGAATTTCATCGCCCGGCGGCGCAGCGATGCGGCCTCCTGTGGCAGCAGGGTGTGGAACGGGTGTCGTGACATGACTGGTCTCGTCTCGATTTCAGGTCATAACGCAGACGGTTTCGCGGCCGGTTTGGCTTTCCTTGCGGTCCGTGGCACGTCAGGCCGCGGCGGCGGCGTTCAGACGCTCCTCCGCCATCTTGGACAGCGCCTTGTCGGCGCCGTATTCCTCGTCGAGCGTCGCCTTGAGAAGGACGGCGACCTGCGGATGGCCGAGTTGCCTGGCCCAGGCGACAAGCGTGCCGTAGCGGGCGATCTCATAATGCTCGACCGCCTGGGCGAGCGAGATCAGGGCCGCATCCATCGTCTCGGGATCGTCGATGTCGGCCATCAGGTTCTCGGCCTCTTCGAGAAGGCCGACCATGGCGTCGCATTTCGCACCGCGGGCCGGTTTTCCGAGGCTTTCGAACACCTCTTCAAGCCGAGCGACCTGATCTTCGGTTTCATCCTTGTGCGACAGGAGCGCCGCCTTCAGCTTCGGGTCGCTCGCCTTGCGCTCCATCCCGGGCAGGGCCTTGAGAATGCGGCGCTCGGCATAAAGCACGTCCTTGAGCGTGTGGATGAACAGGTCCTCGAGCGTTCCGATGGTCATGGTGATACTCCGGGGTTTTGCTTGGGGGGGGTAGACTGGCGGGTCGCCATGCCATCGGCGCCCGGCCGTCGGGGTGTATCGCGTGCCCGTGCAAATCCGTGCGCGGGCCGGGAAGCGTCACGCCTGGCGGCGTGGTTGGAGCCGGGCCTCGACGGGCCGCTCGGCCTTCTCGAGCGCGGCGAGGGACGGCAAGGCCCGGTCCAGGTCCGACAGGAAGAGCCGTTTGAGCCGTTCCGCGTCGGCCTTGGCCAGTGCGGCGCGGATTGCCCGGCGCATGACCGTGTCAGCCTCGACTGTCTTGGCCGGAAGCTGGATGAAGCGGCCCTTCTGGTTTTCGTCGGCCATCCTGGCGTTCCTTCTGGATTGCGGGCCAAGGCGCCCTCGTCTGGATCGGTCGGGTCAGAGAAGCAGCGCGACGATCAGGACGACGAGCAGCGGCGCGCCGAGCAGCCAGGCGATGAGGGCGGGCATGGGTTGGTCCTTTCGAAGGGTGGTTCGGGCGGCGCCGGTTCAGCGCCGGCCCACGATCGCGTCAAAGCCGAGGCCCTCGTCGCGGTGCCGGCCGCCGAGCGCGGCGGCAAGGAACGCGGCAACGGCGCCGACGAGCAGGGTTGCCGCGGCGACAAAGCCAAGGATCACCCCGGCGACGCGCGCCCGCTCGACGGCGGCGAGCGCGGCGGCGCGGGCCGCTGCAATCTCGGCGTTGACTTCGTCGACGCGGGCGCGGGCCGCGTCCTCGTCGAGGTCGGTGTTGGCCGCGACCAGCCGAGCAAGGTAGGCGCGGTCACGCTCCACCATCTCGCCGCTGGCTGCGCTGCGCAGGATGATGGCGGCGACCTGCTGTTGCACCGCCGGGTCCGTGCCGGCCGCGACGGGTTGCCGGCGTGCGGCATCCTGCTGCGGCGCGGCAGTATCCAGCGCCGTGGCGGCACCGGGCGGCGGCGTGCCTTCGGCGGCCGCTTGGGTCGCGCCGGGGGCGTTCACCGCGTTGCGCAGCATGACGTTGGCGAAATAGTCCGACGACGCGATGTCCGTCGCCGCGTCGATGGCCGATTCGGCGGCAGACCCCGCCACCGACGCGCCGGCGCTCACCAGTCCACCAAGGCCCGCCGCCGCCAGAATGGCGCTGACCAGCGCGCCCGTGGCCCAGACCATGAGGCCGTGCGTGCCGTCGCGCACCTCGACTTCGGCCGGCGTTGCATCACCGGCCCGCCGCCGCATCCGGCCCGCGAGATAGCCGCCGGCGCCAAAGCCGGTCACCATGACCCAGGCGAACCAGATCCCGGCGGCGATCACGAACCACGTCGCCGACATCCCTTCGCCCCGATAGGGCGAGGTCAGCGAAAGCCCGAGGCCCGATCCGAAGCTGATCAGAAGGAACGATATGGCAAGCGCAAAGACACTGCCGGCCAGGATGGCCGCCCAGTCGACGTAAGAGCCTTCGGTGGTCCCCTGTGCGGGCGTTGCGATGGAATTCGGACGGGGTGGCTGGTTGCCTGACATCATGGGAACAATCCTCTGGCTGCGGCGCGCGGTCAGCGCATGCCGACAAAACTGAGCAATGCCAGGACGATGACGATCGCCCCGACGATGTAGATGATCTGTGACATGATGGTCCCCTTGTGGACTGGGCAGATTGAAGCGCGCGACCGGGACATTGCTGTCGCCGTGATCGGCGGGTGAAACGGTTGTGGTTCCGTCACCGCGCCGCATTCGGGCCTGCGAGCGATCTGCAAAGCGACCGGAGGGTCGGGTTGGGGCTTCGCCGGACCGCGCGAGGGGACGAGGGACAGGGTCCCCTGCGCTAGACCGACGATCCGACCCTCCGGCCGTTACTCGTTACTCACTGGCTACCACGCAACGCTATGCCGGGGCCCAGCTGCGCGGTAGCGTCGGAATATACTCACGCCGTGGGTGTTCTGGCGGCGGCTGCGGGCAGCGGCGGTCCGGGCGTCTCACGGCCCGACGCGCTGCGTTGGGGGTTCGCATCAGATCGCGCCAGGGGCGGAATCTGCTCATGGCGGAGGTTCGCCGGCCGGTAGCGATGGATCTGCGCAGCGCTTTCCCCGGACCGACGGGAATTAACCTGCGGCAGGAACCGCCCGGCACGATGGTGTAGGACCGCGCCTGCAACGCCGGACGGGCCGATGCGTCATTCGGCCACGATTTGGAGCATGCGGTGTCGTACGGCGAGGCGCCCAAGGGACCTGCAGTCATTGCCATCGGCGCGTCCGCCGGGGGGCTCGAGGCCTGCCGCGCCTTGCTCGGCGACTTGCCGGCCACATCCCGGGCCGCGTTCATCCTGAACCTGCACCTCGATCCGTCGCATGACAGCATGTTGGTGGACCTGCTTGCGCAGCACACCCGGCTCAGGGTCGTCGAGGCATCGGGCGGAATGGCGCTGCAGCCGGGTTTCGTTCATGTCATCCCGCCCGGCATGGTCCTCACCGTCGGGCGGGGTGTCCTGCACCTTGCCGAACCGCGGGGCGGCTTGGCGGCGCGGCTGCCGTTCGATGTGTTGCTGCGATCGCTTGCGGCGGACAAGGCGGCACCGATGGCATGCATCGTGCTGTCGGGCACCGGAACCGACGGCAGCCTCGGGCTGGCCGATTTCGCCGCGGCCGGTGGCCTTGTCATCGCGCAGAACCCCGCCGAGGCACGCTTTGCCGGCATGCCGCAAAGCGCGATCCGGACCGGCCGTGTGGCGCGAACCCTGCGCACGGGGCAGATGGTCGCGGCGCTCGCGGGGCTGCTGGACGCGGCGCTGCCGGCTCCGCCGCGGGCCGGCAAGACAGCGGCACAGGATCCGGCCGGTGCGGCCGGATCGATCCATGATGACCTTTTGTCCCTTGCGGGCGAACAGCCGTCCGACCCGCATTTCGCGATCGACAAGCGCGCGGCGGCGGCAACGGCGTCCGACCCGTCACCCACGCGGCCCGGCGCGCTGGCAGACCTGTGCCGCCGCATCGTGACGGACACCTATGCGCCGGCGGCCGTGCTGATCAACAGCCGCCTCGAAGCCCTCCACCTGCTCGGCCCGACCGAGAAATACCTCAAGATCGCCCGGGGCCACCCCGAGGCCGGGATCCTGGACATGCTGCCCGAGAGGCTGCGCGCGCGGTTCCGCGCCGCCGCCGGATCCTGCACCGCCGCCAACCCCCGTGTGACCATTCCGGGCGGGCGCATCGACGGCAGCATCAGCTATGACATTGCCCTGCACGCCGTCGCGGCGGGGTCGGAAACCCTGTTGCTGGCCTGTTTCGTCGACAGGCCGCGCACTGCCGCGCAATCCGGCGGCACAGAAAAGGCAGGCGGCCGGGATCGGCGCACCGGCGATCGCGAGGCTGACCTCGAGGCCGCGCGCAGCGACCTGTCGGATGCCCTGCGCGATCTGGCGCGCGCGGTCGAGGCCCATGGTGCCGACGCGGCCGCGGCCCTGTCGCTCAAGGAGAAAATCCGGTCCACCACCAAGGAACTGCTGGCATCCAAGGAAAAGCTCCGGTCGCTCAACGAAGAGCTGACGGTGCTCAACAGACAGTTGCAGGAAACGCTCGAGCGGCACCGCACCACGGCAAACGACCTGCAGGACGTGCTTTTCAGCACCGATGTCGCGACACTGTTCCTCGACGCCGAAATGAACATCCGGTTCTTCACGCCGGCGGCACGGGCGGTCTTTCATGTCATCCCGACCGACGTCGGCCGCCCGCTGGCCGGCCTTGCGGCGGTGTCGAAGGAACCCGACCTGATCGCCGCTGCCCGCAAGGTGCTCGCATCCGGCGCGCCCGACGAACAAGAGACGGCAGGGGCCGATGGCGCGTGGTTCCAGCGCCGAATCCAGCCCTGTCGCGGCGAGGGCGGGCGGATCGAGGGCGTCGTCGTGACCTATGCCGACATCACGGACCACAAGCGCGACAGTGCTGCGCTGTCGGCCGCCCTGCGCGAATCCGGCCGCGCGTCCAGGGCCAAGTCGCGCTGTCTCGCCTCGGCCGGCCACGATCTGCGGCACCCGTTGCAGTCGATGGCGCTGCTGCACAAGCTGCTGGCGCCGCAACGGCGGTCATCCAGGGGGGCGCGGCTGTTCGAGGCCGAGGGCTGGATGGTCGCGATCCACGGCTCGGCTGAGGATGTCCTTGCCGCCCCGCGACCCGGCGGCAACGCCGTCCTGCTGGTGGACCATCTGCTGCCCGGCATGGTCGGGGTGGACCTCATCACCCTGTTGCGGTCCGAAGGCTCGCGGCTGCCTGCGATCATACTGACCGGCCATGGCGACGCGGCCACCGCGGTCGCCGCGCTCGAGGCCGGGGCGTCCGACCTGATCGAGAAACCGGCCAGCGACGCCGAACCGCTGACCGGCATCCGCAAGACGCCGAAGGGCGCCGATGCCGTCCCCCCGCCTTCCGGTGCGCGCAAAGCGGCGCAGCAGCGGTTCGCCGACCTGACGGCGCGCGAACGCGCGGTGCTGGAAAGGGTGCTGGCCGGCCAGCCGAACAAGATCATCGCCCACGACCTCGGGATCAACCAGCGCACGGTGGAAAACCACCGGGCATCCGTGATGCGCAAGACCGGGGCGGCGTCGCTGCCGGCGCTTGTCCGGCTGTCGCTTGCGGCCGATGCGCCCGGCGGGTGACGCGGCGGCCACGGTCGGGCCGCGACCCTGTTCCGTTGCGGCATTCGCACCCTGATCCAAGCGCAGGTTGCAACGCGCGGCGCCGCGCGGCGTTCAATGGTGGATCGCATCTGCCGGCGCCGGGCCCCTCGCCGCGGCATCGACGGGCGCCATGAACAAAGGAACAGCCGATGACACGAAGCTTGACTGCCGCCCTGCGCCGCGCAACCCGCATGATGCGCCCGGCCGGAATGACGCGGGCGACCCGGTCGCTCGGGGCGTCGATGACCGGCCTCATGGTTCGATCCGCGCTTGCGCCGTTCGCGGCAGCCAAGCCGAAGGCGGCGCGGGTGCGTAAGGCCCGGGCGCCCAAGGTCGGCCAGACGCTCGGCGCCGTGCTGCGCAACCTGCGCGCGGCCCAGGGGATGATCCCGGGCATGGCATCCGCGCAGCCAGGGCGCGCAGTGGCCCCGCGCATCCCGGCGGGGGCGCAGTATCTTGCCCGCACGCACCGCAGCGTTGCCGGATCGCGCGCCTACAAGCTTTATGTTCCGGCCAGCCAGCCGACACGGCCCCGCGGCCTGATCGTGATGCTGCACGGATGCAACCAGACGCCCGATGATTTTGCCGTCGGCACCCACATGAACGGGCTGGCCGAAAGGCATGGCCTTGCCATCGCCTATCCGGCGCAGTCACGGCAGGGCAATGCCCTGTCCTGCTGGGCATGGTTCAAGCCCGGCAACCAGGCCCGCGGCGGGGGCGAGCCGGCGATCCTCGCCTCGCTCGCCCGCAAGGTCGCGACGGAATACCGGATCGGCCGCGGGAACGTCTTCGTCGCCGGGCTGTCGGCCGGCGGCGCGATGGCCGCCATCCTTGCCGACACCTATCCCGATGTGTTTGCGGCGGCGGGGATCCACTCGGGGCTCGTGCGCGGCGCGGCGCACAATGTGCTGACGGCTACCGCCGCCATGCGCCGGGGCGGCACGCCCGACGGCGCCGCACCGGCGGGCGCTGCCCCCATACCGGCAGCGCGGCGGATCGTGTTTCAGGGCGATGCCGATACCACGGTCCATCCGTCCAATGCGGCAATGATCGTCGCGGCCGCAGTCGGCGGCACGGCCGTGCCGGTGCGCTGCGCCGCGCGGTCGGTGCGCGGGCGCGGCTATGTGCGGACCGACTATGCCGGCCCGGATGACGCGGTCCTTGTGGAACTGTGGATGCTCCGGGGGGGCGGGCATGCATGGTCGGGGGGGCGGGCGGCGGGATCGTTCACCGATCCCAAGGGCCCTGACGCATCGGCCCAGATGGTAAGGTTTTTTCTCGCGAACGCCGCCCGAAAGTGACCGCCGCCGGAACGCCCCGCCCGCCTCGGGCGTTCAGATACCGTGGCTGCCGGGGCATGCCGCAGGCCCGTCCGTCGCGGTTGCGCCGGGCGGTCCGGCGCGCAGATCCGGGTTCGGCCGCAACCCTGCAGGGGGCCCCTGCACCAGCGACCCCGGCGTTCGGGGTCAGGGAGACCAAGATGACACATCCGACAACATTGCCGGGCAGCGGCGCCGGCGGCGGCGGCGCCTACGGGTTCGTCCGCACAGGCTATGACCGGGCCGAGATGCATGACCTGACGACCGCCGATGTCGAAAGCGCGACCGTCTATGGCCGCGACGATGAAACCATCGGGTCGATCAGCGCGCTCAAGGTCGGGACCGACGGCAAGATCACCGAGGCCGTGATCGACGTCGGCGGGTTTCTCGGCATGGGGGCGCATTCCGTGCTGCTGCCGTTCAGCCAGTTGACCGTGCTGCGCGAAACCGGCGGATCGCGCGTGCGCGTCCATCTCGACACGACCAAGGACAAGCTCAAGTCGATGCCGCACCACACCGGCTGATCCGAAGCGACGCGCAAGAGCCGGGGGCCGCGCAGCGAACTGCGCGGCCCCTTTTTCAATCCGGTTCCGAAGCGCTCAGTTCGACGCGCGGTAACGCGGCTGCGCCTGAACCTGTTCCTTGGTCGCATCGACATAGACGCGCACATCGGCCCGGCCGCTGTTGGCAAGGATGGTCAGCTCGTCGAACCCGACGCTGACCTGGCTGGTGCCGATCCCGAGGAAGCCGCCAAAGTCGATGATGACATTGGTGATCGCACCCTTGTCGTCGAGGATCAGGTTGTCGATCTTGCCGACCGACTTGTCGTTCACGCCATAGACGGACTTGCCGAGAAGCATGTCGGACGACACTTCGGTGACCGCAACGCGGTCATAGCCGTCGCGCCGGACGTCGGGGGCCGCGAAGGCGGTCCGGTCGGACAGCCCGCCGGTCGCCGCATGGCCCGCCTGCGTGCGGTCGGCGTGGTTGGCCTGGTCGTCCATCTTCGACGTGCGGTCGTAGACCGGCGATTCCCGCAGCATGTCGGCCCCCATGTTCACGATGACATAGGTCTCGGCCCGGTCCTCGCGGTCGGTTGCAAAGGCGACCTGATCCATGGTGACCGCAACATCGCGCGCGCCGATGCCGAGAAACCCGCCGATGCCGATCACGAGCGCGCGGAGCTGCCCGTCGCTCGACAGGACGACATCGGTGATGCGCCCGATGTTGTCCATCGCGTCAAGGTCGGCGCGGTTCATGGTCGCCATCATGCCGTGCATTCCGTCGGTGCCCATGGTCGGGGAGGCGGCAGTGCCCGAACCTGCGGTCACCTGCCCGGATGCCGTCCCGCCGCCGGTTGTGGCCGCGGTGCCGGTCAAGGCGCCGCCATCGCGGCGCGCGTAGACTTCCTTGCCCATCAAGTCCGAAACATGGACGTCGGACCCGCCGCGCATGGCAAGAAACCCGGGCATCGATGCACCGCCGTGCATCCCTTGCGCCATCGGGGCCGCTTGCTTGGTCTGCGCAAACGTCAGCGTCGGAAGGGCGCAGGCGACCACAAGGGCCGTGGTGGTAAGAAGCGTCTTCATGCAGAAATCCTCCTTGGGCGCAGGGCGGACCGAAAGTCGGCCGCTTGCCTGCCCAACAGGGAAACAACGCCCGGTCCCGGTGTTTCGTTCCCGCGCCGGCCGGGATCGCGGACACGGCCTTGCGTGCGGCCGGATGCGAAACAGGGCCGCCGCCTGACACGAAACAGGCAGGCCCCGCGCCGGTTGTCGAAGCGCCTTCGCGGCTCGCGGCCGTCGGGCGCCGGGGCCTGAGCCCGGCAGCATGCCCGCGGTCCCGGTCCGGCCCGAGCCTCCCCGGCGGCGCCATCGCCGTTCGCGTCGATCGACCGATGGAACGATAGGACCGCGCCGGCGTTGTGATGGCAGGGGCGGTGACGCCTCGGGAAAGCGCATCCCGCGGCGGCAAGGCTGCCTTGGGTCAGTGGCGCAGCCTCTCTTCCCTTCACAAAGGCGAACCGATGAACACCGAACAGACGGCCGATACCGACCTTTCCCTCGACGAGGCCGGCGCGACGATCAGCAGCGTTGCATCCGACATCAGGGACGCCGCCAGCCAGAAACTCGATCAGGCCATCAGCGGCGTGCGTGAAAAGGCGGCCGGCGCCAGGGCCGACGTGGCCGGCGAGGTCAGGGACGTCGCGAATGCACTGCGCCGCGCGTCGGAAGAGTTGCGGGGCGGCTCTGCCCAGGAACGCACGCTCGGGACGATCGCCAGCAGCATCGCCGATGCATCCGACGCGATCCGCGACAAGGACCTGGGCGAGATCCTCGACATGGCGCGCAAGGTCGCGCGCGAGCACCCCGTCCTGTTCCTCGGCGGCGCCGCGATCCTCGGGTTCGTTGTCAGCCGCTACGCCAAGGCGACCGGCGCCCCGACAACGCGCCCGAAACCCAGCCCGCGCGGCGACAGCAGGGCGCAGGTCAGCGCGTTCGTGGACGAGGGCAACCCCAACATACAGGCCGTGCGGGCAGCCCCGTGACGCCGGCCGACGCACCAAAATCCGCGGGCGACATGATGTCCGACATCCTCGGCAATGTCGGAAGCCTCGTGCGCAACGAGGCGGACCTTGCCCGTGTCGAGATCGCCGGCAGCCTGAGCAAGGCCGGGACGGCGCTCGGCGCGATGGCGCTCGCACTTGTCCTGGCCATCGGCGGGGTCAACCTCCTCGCCGCTTCGCTCGTGGCGTTGGCGGTCCGGGCCGGATTGCCGCCGCCCTGGGCGGCCGTTGCCGTCGGCGCGGCGCTTGTGCTGATCGCCATCCTGATCTTCCGGTCGGCCAGATCGGCCCTCAACCAGATCGGCTTTGTGCCGACCCGTGCCGCGCGCAGCGTGCAGCGCGATGCGGCAGCCATCAAGGAATCCTTCAATGACGCGTGACACCCGCACAGCCGACGACATCGAACGCGAGATCGCCGATCAGCGGCAACAGATGCGCGGCTCGATCGACGAGCTGCAAAAGAAGTTCTCGCTCGAGGCCATCGCGAACGACATCGGCGCGATGGTTCGCGATCAGGGCGGCGAGATCGGCCGCGCGATCGCCCAGACGGTCGGCCGCAACCCGGCGGCCGTCGTTGTTGTCGGGGTCGGCCTTGCGTGGCTGTTCCTTGGCCAGGGCCGGACCCGTGCAGGCAGCGGCCGCCGGTCCGAGGGCACGCCGCCCGGACGGCGCGCCGACAGGGCGATGTCCTACGGCGGGGCGCATCCCGATACTGTCGGCACCCAGGACCGGAACTGGTTCGGCGACAGCAGAACGGCCGATCCGCGCCCGTCGGCGCAGGCGGGCACCGGTGGCCGGGCCTTGAACCAGCCGGCGAACCGACCGGGGGCGCAGGATGCCGCGAACGGCTTGGTCGGCAAGGTCCGCGGCGCCGCCGGTGCGGCCGCCGACGCGGTGTCGCATGCCGCATCGGATGCCTCGGACTGGCTGTCCGAAGGGCTCGAGGACCTGTCGGACGAGGCGAAGAACCGCGTCCTCTCGGCCCGCCGGGCCGCCCATGACGCGCGCGAGGCGTCGGAACGGGCGATGGCGCGCGGGTCGCGCGCCGCATCGGGGTTCTTCGACGACCAGCCGCTGGTCACGGGCGCCCTCGCCATGGCCCTCGGCGCCGCCATCGGGGGCCTGCTGCCGCACAGCAGGCTTGAGGACGACTCGATGGGCGCCAGCAGCGACCAGCTTTTCGCCGATGCGCAAAGCCTTTTCCGCGAGGAGCGGGACAGGGCCGTCGCGGCCCTCCGGATGGCCGCCGAGGATGCCGGGGACGAAATCGCGTCCGCCGGATCCGACCTCGCGGGCCTCGTCACGGATGGCAAGAACTGCGCGGATGTGATCGTCGGCCGCGCGTCCGATGCCGCGGGCCGGATCATCGACCACGCAACCGGCCAGGTCGAGCACGACGGGCCGGACCGGACCCGGACCTGACGCGAGGCCGGGGCGGCACACCCGTGCCCGTCCCGCAACGTCCCTGCGCCACCCGCGCGTGATCCTGAGGGGGGTCCCATGAATGCCATGCCGCGCCGAACCGCCGATCCCGTTGCCGGGACGTGCGAACCCCTGCAGAGCGGCGGAGCGCCCCGACGCGCTCCCCGCCCCTGCGCCGAGGTTTCGCGCCCATGAACGACGCCGACCTTCCCGCGATCCGCCGGACGATGGGCCTCATCCTGCTCGTCCTGAGCACCATCGGCCTCTATTTCGCCAAGGATCTGATCCTGCCGCTGCTGATCGGCACGCTTCTGGCGCTGACGCTCAGCCCGGTCGTGCGGGCGATGCAGCGCCGGGGCATCCCGCCCGCCGTCACGGCGATCACCCTGATCGCGCTTTTCGGCTTCATCCTCGTCGCTGCTGCCCTGCTGTTCAGCGGCCCTGTGTCATCGTGGATCACGAGCGCCCCGCAGGTATGGTCCGAACTGACGCGCAAGCTCCAGAGCTTCGCATCATCGCTTGCCGTGATGCAGCAGGCGTCCAGCCAGGTCGACCAGTTGACCAACGGCGGCTCCGACCCCGCCGTGCAGCGCGTGTCGCTGGAACAGCCCGGCCTTCTGACGATGGCGGTCAGCAATGCCGCCTCGATCCTGGCCACGACGATGGTGGCGCTGGTGCTGGCGCTGTTCCTGCTCGCCTCGGGCGATCTGTTCTATGTCAAGCTGATCGACGCCTTTCCGCGCTTTGGCGACAAGAAGCGCGCGCTGCGGATCGTTTACGGGATCGAGCGCAGCGTGTCGCGCTATCTGTTTTTCGTGACGGGGATAAACCTTGCCCTCGGAATCGTCGTCGCGCTGGGAATGTGGGCTGTCGGAATGCCGCAGCCGCTCGTCTGGGGCGCGATGGCGTTCGTCATGAACTTCGTGCCCTACATCGGGGCGGTGCTTGGCGCGGCCCTCGCGGCGGCGGTCGGGATCGTCACGTTCGACACGCTGCTGCACGCCGCGCTTGCCCCGGCGGTCTACCTCACCGCGACCTCGATCGAGGGACAGTTCGTGACACCGGCGATCCTCGGGCGCCAGCTCGAGCTGAACATGGTGTCGGTCTTTGTCATGGTGGTGTTCTGGGGCTGGCTCTGGGGCATCGCGGGGGCGCTGATGGCGGTGCCGTTCCTCGTCTGCCTCAAGGTGGTCTGCGACAACGTCGAGACGCTGCACACGCTGGGAAGCTTTCTCGGCGCCGAGGCCAAGCCTGTGCTCGCCGACAGCATCGCCGGCCCCCCCAAAACCCAGAGCACCCCGTGAACGCCCCCTTCGCCCGCGGCATGTCCCCGGCCACCCGACTGACGCGCGACGGCAAGCCGGGCGAGGCGCCGGCGTCGCGCGGGACAGCCGACCCGATGACACCGTTCGGAGCGGCACCCTGTCCGCTTGCGAACGCTAGCCGAACAGATCGCCCGTTCCCGACCTCGGCGGCTCCAGCCCCAGGTGCCGCCACGCCCGTGCCCCGAGCATCCGGCCGCGCGGGGTGCGCTGGAGAAGGCCCTGTTGCAGCAGGTAAGGCTCGATCACCTCCTCGATGGCATCGCGCGCCTCGCTCAGCGCCGCCGCGATCGTCTCGACCCCCACCGGACCGCCGCCGTAATGCTCGGCGAGAAGCGTCAGATACCGCCGGTCGCCGCCGTCGAGGCCCAGATCATCCACCCCCAGCCGCGTCAGCGCGCGGTCGGCGATTGCCCGCGTCAGCCGCCCGTCGCCCTCGACCAGCGCGAAATCCGCCACCCGCCGCAAGAGCCGCCCCGCGATCCGCGGCGTCCCGCGCGCCCGCCGCGCGATCTCGCGCGTGCCCTCCGGCTCGGCGGCAAGGCCGAGAAGGCGCGCACCGCGGGTGACGATCAGGTCGAGCTCGTCCTCGGTGTAGAACTCCAGCCGCGTCGGGATGCCGAAGCGGTCGCGCAGCGGCGTCGTCAGCAGCCCGAGCCGCGTCGTCGCCCCGACCAGGGTGAAGGGTTGCAGGTCGATGCGCACGGTGCGCGCCGCCGGCCCCTCGCCGATGACCAGATCGAGCGCGAAATCCTCGAGCGCGGGATAGAGCACCTCTTCGACCACCGGCGAAAGCCTGTGGATCTCGTCGATGAAGAGGACGTCGCGCGGCTCGAGGTTGGTCAGGATCGCGGCCAGATCCCCCGCCCTGGCCAGCACCGGCCCCGAGGTCATGCGGAACCCCACCCCCAGCTCGCGCGCCATGATCTGCGCCAGCGTCGTCTTGCCGAGGCCGGGCGGGCCGTGGAACAGCGTGTGGTCCATCGCCTCGCCCCGCCGGCGCGCGCTTTCGATGAACACGGCGAGGTTGGCCCGCGCCTCGGCCTGCCCGACGAATTCGGCCAGCGTCTGGGGCCGCAGGGCGCGGTCGGCATCGCCGGGCTGGCGGTCGGCGGACAGAAGCGGGTCGGTCATCGCGGTTGCAGCGCCTTGAGCGCGGCCCGGATCAGGGCGGCGGTATCGGCCTCGGGCGCCGCGGCGGCAGCAGCGGCCACGGCGGCGGCGGCATCGCCCTGTCCGTAGCCGAGGTTGACCAGCGCCGACAGCGCATCGGCGGTATAGGCGGCGCGCGGCGGCGGGGCGGCGCTGGCGGCGGCGCGGCGCGTGGACGGCCCGGGCTCCGGCGCTTCGGGCGGCGGCGCGGCCTCTGCCGTCCGCCCGCCGAGCGCCATCATCGCGGGTGCCTTGGCCTTGAGCTCCAGCACCACCCGCTGCGCGATCTTGGGCCCCACCCCCGGCGCCGCCTGGATCGCCCGCGCATCCCCCAGCGCGATCGCCCGCGCGATGCCTTCGGCCCCGAGCGTGCCGAGCACCGCGAGCGAGGCCCGCGCGCCCACGCCCTGCACGGTCATCAGCAGCCGGTGCCACTCCCGCTCGAGCAGGGTCGGAAAGCCGAAAAGCTGGAGCAGATCCTCGCGCACCAGCAGATCGGTCCAGAGCGCCACGGCCGTGCCCACCGGCGGCAGGCCGGCCAGCGTGCGATCCGACACCGTAACGAGATAGCCCACCCCCCGCACGTCGATCAGCACCTGATCGCCGCCCTTCCAGTCGAGCCGCCCGGAGACCCGCCCGATCATCGCGCCGCCCGCGCAAGCGCAAGGGCGAGCCGCCCGGCCGATTGCAGATGATGCGCATGGCAGATCGCCACGGCGAGCGCATCGGCGGCATCCGGCCCCGCGATCTCCACCCCCGGCAGGTGCAGGCGCACCATGTGGTCGATCTGCACCTTGGCGGCATGGCCGACGCCCACCACCGTCTTTTTCACCGCATTGGGGGCATATTCCCCTACCGGCACCCCGGCCTGCGCGGGCACCAGAAGCGCGATGCCGCGCGCCTGCCCGAGCTTGAGCGTCGCAACGGCATCCTTGTTGACGAAGGTGTGTTCCACGGCGGCGTGATCGGGCCGCAGCCGCGCGACCACCGCCGTCAGCGCTGCATGCAGCGCGACAAGACGCGCGGCAAGGTCATCGGCGCCGTCCGAATGGCAGATGCCATTGGCGACATGCGCGATGCGCGTGCCGGCGACATCGATGACACCCCAGCCGAGATTTCTCAGCCCCGGATCGATTCCCAGAACGCGCATCCTGCCCTCTTGGTCATTGACCGTTGCGGCGCAGCAACGGGTGTTTCGCGATGCCTAGCACGAAATGTGAACACCTGCCAGCGACGCGCGCGGGGCGGCACGATGCTGCGCCGCAGAAAACGACATGGAAGCGACCGAAAGCGACCCTCGCCGTCCCGCCATGCCCTTGGTCCAAAGGCCGAATCACGTCAGCGCGAGCCATGCGGCCGGCGCAACCCCGACATGCCCGCCCGACGCTTGCCGTGCAGATGCAGCATCATTATCTGCCGCTCGGCCGGGCGCGATGCCCGGCGATGATGCGTTTTGCAAAGGATCACCCCAATGACCGCCCTCGACACCACCCGCACGGCCGGCTCCGTCGCCCTTTCGGGCGGGCGGATCAGCCGGTTTCTGACCGCCACCCTCGCCGCAATCGCCGCATGGAACGACGCGCGCATCACGCGCAACGCCCTGTCGCGCCTGTCGGACCGCGAGCTCGACGATATCGGCCTGTGCCGCGCCGACATCGACACGATCGTCGCCACCGGCCGCTGATGGCCGCCTGCCGGGGCGCGCCGCCGTGCGGCGCCAACGACAGCAAGGGCCGCGCCGGGACATCCCGCCGCGGCCTTTCGCTTGGCCGGCTTTCGCGCGACCCGACAGTCTCGGGGGTGCGACCCGTCAGCGGACCAGCGCACCGAGCCGCGCCGACAGCCAGACGGTCGCCGGATCCTGCTGCATGATGACGGCGCCGACGCGGTCGATCGCATTGCCGTCCCAGAGCGCGGCAACGCGCCCCTCGTAATCGGTCGCGCCAAGGCCCTGATGCAGGATCGCCTTGATGACCAGCACGCCGCAGACGAGCACCAGAACCGGCGCCACGACCGGGATGCGCAGGCGCCGCGGCCGGGGATAATGCGACCGGCCCAGCGTGCCTGCCGCCTCGAAACCATAGCCGCGTTCCTGTGCCCGCAGGATCCGCGCGACTCGATCATAGAAGTCCCGAAGATTCGGGTCGGCCATGACAAACTCCACTATCACGGCCCCCACCGACAATTGCGCTAGAGCGGGAATGTGGCAAATCTTGGGCAAATGGGCCGGAAGCGCGCGAAATGAACGCAATATTGCCCGATCTCAGTCCTTTTTGAGCGTCAACGCGGCCCAGTCGCCCAGATCGTCCCGGGCGACCTGGGACAGGCCCTGCCCGACATAGGCCGCCAGGACATCCGCGGCCTGGGCTGCGAGCAGTCCCGAGAGGATGGCATGCCCGCCCGGCGCCAGATGCGCCGCCAGATCGGGCGCAAGGTCGATCAGCGGACCCTTGAGGATATTGGCGAAGATCAGATCGAACGGCGCCGCGGCAGCGATGGCGGGATGATCGAACCCGGCCGCCTCGACGCAGGCGATCCGCCCGGCCATGCCGTTGACGGCAGCGTTGGCCAGCGCCACCTCGACCGCGACGGCGTCGATGTCGGAGGCGAGCACTGCCGCGTCGGGCAGGACCGCCGCGGCGGCCAGCGCCAGCACGCCGGTGCCGCAGCCGATGTCGGCAACCCGGGCCGGCCTCTGCCCCTCGCCCAGCATCCGCTCGAAGGCGATCAGGCAGCCGGCTGTGGTGCCGTGATGCCCGGTGCCGAAGGCCACCGTCGCCTCGATCATGAGACCGATGCGCCCCGCCGGCACCCGCCCCGCATCATGGCTGCCATGGAGCCAGAATCGCCCCGCCTCGACCGGGTGCAACTCGCGCTTGACATGGGCGACCCAGTCGATCTCGGGCAGGTCGGAGACGGCGAAGGGCGCGGCCCCGTGGGCGGCGGCCATGAGGGCGAGCACGACGTCATCGGGCGCGGCGTCGAAATAGGCCCCCACCTCCCACCGGCCGGAGCCATCCTCGATCTCGAAGACGCCGACGCCGACCGGGGCGGGGTCCAGCGTTTCGAGCGCATCGGCAAGGCGGCGGGCGGCGGGCTCGTCGGGCAGCGTGGTGAGGGCGGTGGTTGTGGGCATGCGGGGCCTCCTGTCGGCGCGGCTATGGCGGGCGGCGCGGGCAGGGTCAAGCCGGACGGCCCGGCGGCGGCGGGCCCTCCGGGGGGAGTATTTGCCTGAACAGTGAAGCGGGAGGGCGGCGCTTTTCGCGCGGGGCAGCCGGGCAGGGAAGCGGGATCGGGCTTCCCCCGTGTCGGCCGCCGCGCCTGAGCTGTCCGGGCGTCTGGCGCCGGCGGTCAGGCGGCGCGGGCGAAGGCCGCGCGCAGCAGCCGCTCCGCCATGCGGCGCAGGGAGCCGAGGCCCATGTCGGCATAATCGCGCTCGCCCGCCAGCAGCGCGAGAAACCGCCGTTGGATCGCGGGTTCGCGTTCGAGCGCCCGCAGGAAAAGGGGGCGCAGGGGCGGGGCGTAGACGGCGTGCTTGAGAAGGCCCGCCCAGCGCAATTCGCGGTGGACCGGGGCGAGGGCGGCGCGGTAGCGGGAAAGGGCCGAGGCGGGATCGTCCGCCGCGATGGCGGCGGCGGCGGCGGCGGCGGCGAGCGCGCCCGAGCGGATCGCCCAGCCGATGCCCTCGCCGGTGATCGGATCGACGAGGCCCGCCGCATCGCCGGCGAGGAGCGCGCGGCCGCGCCCCGGCACGCGGCGGAAGTCGCCCGCGGGCAGGAAGGCGCCCTTGCAGGTATCGAGCGCCGCGCCGGCGCCGCGCGGGGCGAGGAAGGCGGCGAGCGCCGTGCGCAGGTCGTCCGACTGCCGCCCGATCCCGCCGAGGCCGAGGGTGCGGCCGCCGGCCTTGGGGAAATCCCAGCCATAGCCGTGGGGGATGGCGGCGAGATCGATCTCGACCGCCGTGCCCGCGCGGTCCGGCACCTCGACCTCGAGGGCAAGGGCAGTGCGCCGCGTGTCGAAGGCGCGGCCGAACAGCGCCTTGGCGGTCGGCGAGGCGACCCCGTCGGCGCCGATCAGCACATGGCCGGCGAGCTGCAGGCCGCCCGCAAGCGTCAGCGTCGCGCCCGCCGGATCGGCGGCGGCGATGCGGCGGCCGAGAAAAGGCTCGGCCCCGGCGGCGAGGGCCGCATCGGCCAGCGCGGCGTCGAAATCGCGGCGCATCGTCATGTGGATGGGCGGCGCGTCGGGCAGATCGCCGAGGCAGCGGCCGCGGTCGGTCAGGCGGACATGGGTCGTCGTCAGGCAGAGCTCGGCGGCAAAGCCGGGGCCGAAGGTCTCGTCGAGATGCGTCCGGCAGCGCCCCGTTATCCCGCCGCCGCAAAGCTTGTCGCGCGGGAACCGGGCCTTGTCGATCAGGGCGACGGACAGCCCCGCGGCGCGTGCCGCGCGGGCGGCGGCGGCGCCGGCGGGCCCTGCCCCGACCACGATCACGTCATGGGTAACGCTCACGCGCCGGCAGCGCGCAGGCCGACGCCGATCGGGCAGGTCACGCCGGTGCCCCCGATGCCGCAATAGCCGCCGGGGTTCTTGGCCAGATACTGCTGGTGGTAGTCCTCGGCATAGTAGAAGGGGGGCGCCGGCAGGATCTCGGTCGTGATCGCCCCGTGGCCCGCGCGGCGCAGGCGGTGCTGATAGACCGCCCTCGACGCCTCGGCTGCCGCATGCTGCGCGTCGTCGTAGGTGTAGATGCCGCTGCGATACTGGGTGCCGCTGTCGTTGCCCTGCCGCATGCCCTGCGTCGGGTCGTGGTTTTCCCAGAACAGGCGCAGCAGGTCCTCATAGGTGACGCGGGCCGGATCGTAGATGAGCCGGACCACCTCGTTATGCCCGGTCTCGCCGGTGCAGACCTCGCGGTAGGTCGGGTTGGGCGTGTAGCCGGCCGCATAGCCGGCCATGGTGAGCCAGACCCCCGGCACCTGCCAGAAGATGCGCTCCACCCCCCAGAAGCAGCCCATGCCGAACATCGCCTCGGCCATGCCCTCGGGGACCGGCGCCTTGAGCGGCAGGCCCGACAGGAAATGCGTCTCGGCGGTCGGGATGGGCGTGGCGCGACCCGGCAGGGCGGCCTCGGGGGTAATCATCTCGGCCTTCTTGCGCGTGAACAGGAACATCGGGCGGGCCTCCTCGGGTGACGCTCGAAATATAGGGCCGCGCCGGGCCGGGCACCAGTCACCCTTGCGTCACGCCGGCGCAGGCCGAGGGAGGGTGCGGGGCCGGCGACTGGCCGCCGCGGGACAGATCGCCCTCGCCGCAGGTGCGTTGCGCGGCAGGCCGGGCCGCCGTCAGGTCGGCAAGGCGGCGCGGCGACACCATGGCATGGATCGACCCGCGGCGCTGCCTGCCGCCTCGAAGGCGCATGGCGCATCCCCCCAGACGATCCGGGCGCGGGCGTCGGCGCGGGACGGCGGCGAGGGCAGAGGGACAGCGAGGCAAAAGGACGGTGCGGCGATGCGGATGGTTCGGCTCCCGTCCCCTCCCTCGATCCGCCAGACCGGCGGCCCGCTCATTCCGCCGGCCGCGCGCGCATCGGCGCGGCCAGCAGCGTCTCGTATCCCGGCTCGGGGTGGCGCGGCACCAAGAGCGCAAGGCCGAGCGATGTCGCCGCCATGCCGGCCGCGAGCAGGAACACGCCCTCCGGGCTCGTCAGCCACAGATAGCCGAGCGCGGCGGGCAGGAACACCGCCGCGATATGATTGATGGTGAAGGCGACGGCGGCGGTCGGGGCGATGTCGCCGGGATCGGCGATCTTCTGGAAATAGGTGCGCAGGCTGAAGGCCATGGCGAAGAAGAGGTGATCGAGCACATAGAGCACCGCCGCCACCGCGATCCCCCAGCCGAACCAGTAGAGCCCGCCATAGGCGAGGAACACGCCGATCAGCCCGACATATTCCACCACCATCGCCCGCCGCTCGCCGAACCGGCCGACGAAGCGGCCGATCAGCGGGGCGGCGACCATGTTGGCAAGGTAGTTGACGAGGAACAGCGCGGTGAGCTGATGGACCTGGAAGCCGAACTTTTCCACCATCATGAAGGCGGCAAAGACGACGAAGATCTGCCGCCGCGCGCCGGCCATGAACTGCAGCGCATAATAGAGCCAGTAGCGGCGGCGCAGGACCATCCGGCGCACCTGCGGATGCGGCGCCTCGAACTGCGGATAGGCGGCCATCGCATAGACCGCGATCAGCGCGGTCACCCCGCCCGAGACCATGAACACCGCATCGTAGCTCAGATCGAAGGTCGTCCAGGTCGCCACGATCAGCCCGTAGGCGACGAGCGAGGCCGCCGATCCGACGCCGACGATCCAGCCGATCACCTGCGGCGCGCGCGCCCTGTCGATCCACTGGAGCTGCAGCGACTGGTTCACCGTCTCGAAATAGTGGAACCCGATCGAGGACAGCAGCGTGACGAAGAGAAGCCCCCCGAACGACGGGAACCATGCCGTCATCGCCGTCGCCACCCCCAGCAGCAGGAGCGACACGATCCCCAGCACCTGCTCGCGCATCACATAGAGCACCGCGATCACGCCGACGGCGAGGAACCCCGGGATCTCGCGCACGGTGTGAAGCCAGCCGATCTCGACCCCGGTGAACCCGGCCGCCTCGATGACGAAGTTGTTGAGCAGTGCCGACCATGTGGCAAAGCTGATCGGCATGGCTGCCGCCAAGAGGCAAAGCAAAAAGATCGGCCGCCGGTGGAACGGCAGCGTCTCGGCCTCGGCAAGGGATATTATGCGCACGTCTCGGGGTTACACCGGCCCCGCTCGCGTTTCCAGCGGCGCAGCGCGGCGCATCGGCGCGCCGATGGGGAAGCGGCCCGTGCATCCATGCACAGCGTGCCGCCCGGTCACAGCCCGCGGCCGCGGACCGGCGCGCGGCGTCAGAGGCGGCTTTCCAGAAGCGCCCGGATCGCCTTTGCCCGATCGTCGATGTCGAAGGGGTTGGCGTAGGGACGGAAATTCAGCGTCAGCACACCATCCTCGAAGCGAAGGCCCTCGGGATAGTTTGACAGCGGTGCCGTCCGGGGATCATAGGTCAGGCGGATGCCCGTCACGCCGGCCGCCACCGCCTCGCGCCCCATCGCATCGGCCGCGACTGCGGCGAAGGCGGCAATCAACGGCTCGAAATAGATGTCCGTCCAGACGGTCGGATCGGTGTAGGCCACGTTGATCTCGGGCACCGCGATCGCGGGATAGTCGATCTCGACCGGGATCGCCTTTCCCGCCGCCTCGCTCAGCCGCGCGATCAGGCCGGGCAGGATGTCGGCCTCATAGGTCGCGATGCCCCGGCGCTGGCCGAGCGACAGGCTTTGCGCATCCGCCGGCATCGGCAGCGCGGCCGTGGCGGCGATGAATGCAAGGACAATTCGGCGGGAGAGACGCGGCGACATGGCACACCTCATGGTCAAATCACGCCGTCGTTAGACGACGACGGCGACAAGCACATGACATCCCGGGCGCGGTTGACATGCGTCAACGCGGATGGCTGCGCCGGCCGATAGTCTCGGCGCCGCGCGGGAGGATCGTCATGCAGCTTGTGGATCTTGTGGACCTGCTGGGCGAAGGGCCGACGGGTGCCCTTTTCGGCCTGATGACCGGCCTTGTCTTCGGCGTGGCCGCGCAGCGGTCATCGTTCTGCCTGCGGGCGGCCACGGTCGAATTCGCGCGGGGCCGGCTCGGCGACCGGGTCGCGGTGTGGCTGCTGACCTTCTCGACCGCGCTGGTCTGGGTGCAGGGCGCGCGCCTTCTGGGCCTGTTCGACCCCGGCGAGGCGCGGATGATGAACGTCGCGGGGAGCTGGTCCGGCGCCATCCTCGGCGGGCTGATGTTCGGCGCCGGCATGGTGCTGGCGCGCGGCTGTTCGGGGCGGCTTCTGGTGCTGGCGGCGACCGGCAACCTGCGGTCCGTCGTTTCGGGGCTGATCTTCGCTGTCGTCGCGCAGATGAGCCTGCACGGATGGCTCGCCCCGCTGCGCGGCACGCTCGCCGCACTCTGGACGACGCCGGGCGGGCGTAACATCGATGCCGCCGCGGCCCTCGGCCTGCCCGATGCGGCGGGGCTGGTGCTCGGCCTCGCGCTCGCGCTCATGGCGCTGGTGCTGGCGGCGCGGAGCCGGATCGGCGGGCGCACGCTCGTCATGGCCTCGGGCGTCGGCTTTGCGGTGGCGCTCGGCTGGGTGCTGACGTTCCGGCTGGCGCAGGTGAGTTTCGAGCCGGTTTCGGTCACCTCGGCGACCTTCTCGGGGCCGTCGGCAAGCACCTTGATGGCCTTTCTCGTGCCCGCCCCGGCGCTCAACTTCGATGTCGGCCTCGTGCCCGGCGTGTTTCTCGGCGCCTTCGCCGCGGCGGCCTGGGGGCGGGAATTGCGGCTGCAGGGGTTCGAGGGTGCAGAACCCATGCGGCGGGCGATGGCCGGCGCGGCGCTGATGGGGTTCGGCGCCATGCTGGCGGGGGGCTGTGCGATCGGGGCGGGGGTAACGGGCGGGTCGATCCTCGCCGCGACCGCCTGGGTCGCCCTTGCCGCGATGTGGGCAGGGGCCGTCGCGACCGACCTTCTGGTGGATCAGCGGCGAACCGCCATGGCCGCACAACCGGCGGAATAATGCTGTCCGGGGGACGTTGACCTTGCGAGCCCGGGGCAACCGCCACGGGCGGAACGCCCACCCCAGCAGCAAGGACACACATCATGCCCATCTACATCCTCAAGGGAAACCAAGTCGGCGAGGCTCTCCAGTTCGTCGAGAACGGCCAGACCACCCGCGTCGAGATCGGCCGGGTCTGGTTCGCCGAGACCGATACCGTCCGCATCGTGACGACCCCCGGTTCGGTCGATGCCAATGGCACTTTCTTTGGCGGCAACGGTGCCGTCACGGCGTTCAGCGTGACCACCGCCGCCGGCCTGACCACCACGTTCTACGCCAGCCCCGACGGTCTCGACGTGGACCGCGACCTGACCAAACAGGGGCCGGACTTCGCCTATATCTCGGAAAAGCCGGGGTCGGGCCAGGGCGGGGCCTATGCCGGGCTGAACATCGAGAAGATCATGATCTCGGACGTGCCGCTGACGGCCTACAGCGTGCTGACCTATGCCAACGGCGGCGGCTGGGTTCCGGGCGCCGGGTCGGTGACGCCCCCGGTCGTCACGCCCCCCGGTCGTCACGCCCCCTGTGGGCGGCGGGATCAACGGGACCGACGGGAACGATGTGCTGACCGGCACGAACCGCGCCGACCGGATCGACGGGCGCGACGGCAACGACCGGATCAGCGCGCGCGGCGGCAACAATACCGTTGACGGGTCGGACGGCAACGACGTGATCGACGGCGGCGCAGGCGCCGACATCCTGCGCGGCGGGAACGGCAACGACCGCCTGATCGGCGGCGGCGGCAACGACACGATGTTCGGCGGCGAGGGCAATGACCTCTTCGACGGCGGCGCGGGCCGGGATATGTTCACCGGCGGGGTCGGCGGCGACACCTTCGTGTGGGGCGCCGGCAACCGGGTGACGGATTTCAACCGCGGCGAGGGCGACGAGATCCATTTCCACGCCGCACTTGGCGCCAGTGCTGCCGACCTCCAGATCACCGCGGTCGCGGCCGGCACGCGCATCGCGCTTGCCGGGCAGTCGGGGGCGATGATCCTCGAGGGCTATTTCGGCGGCTTCGACATCGGCAACACCTTAAAGTTCGACTACGTGCCGAGCATGGATTTCCTCTGATCCGGCCCGCGCCAGCGCGGCCCGCGCGCACTGCCCATCCCCAGGCCATGCCGGGGGGTGGGCGACCGCATGACGGATGCCTGCCGGCGGGCCCCTGCGCAGAAGCCTATCCCCCGGCCGCCCTGAGCTTGCGCGCCGCCTCGGCATAGCCGCCGGCGCCGCCATCGACGAAATGCATGTGCCCGCGGGTCATCGCGTTCGGCACGATGCAGGTCATCAGCGCGGTGTCCTGCCGGTGCAGGCCGTAGCGGCAGCGCCCGGCAGCCTCGGCCGCCGCAAGATGCGCCGCGATCCGCGCGGTCTGCTCCGGCGTCACGTCCACCGTCATCTTCAGCCCGTCGTCGAACTTGCGGAAATCGGCGTTGCGGGCAATGTCGGCGGCGTATTGGCGGGCGTCGAACCCGCCCAGCGTCCGGTCCAGCCGGTGCAGCGCCAGCATCACGCCGGCCTGGAACAGGATCGCCAGACGGCGCGTCAGCCGCCGCCGGGCGCCGGGCGCCAGCCGCGCCTCGTCCGCGACACCGGGCAGCGACAGGCGGAGCGGCGGGCCGCCCTCGGGCACCGGATTGCCGCCGCGCGCGCCCGCGCCCGCGAGGGCCACCACCTCGCCGACCAGCGCGCGGAAGTCGGCATTGTGCCCCGCCGCGCCCGGCAGCACGATCATGGACAGGATCACGCCGTTCTGCGCCGAAACCGGCTCCCACCGGCAGGACAGGCCGGTGAGGTCGGGAACCCCGCCCGCTGCCGCCTCCACCGCGAAGCGGCCGGCCTTCATCTCGCCCTCGGCCCAGCTCGCCCCGCCGCCGGCGAACATCGCATAGCCGACCTCGGCGCTTGCGGCATAGCGCGCCACCCGCAGGTCGTGCCCCGCGCCCCGGATCGCCGCCAGCGGCACCAGCGCCGTGCGCAGCGCGAGACCCATCTCGCGTGCGGCCCAGTCCCGCGTCGCCCCGAGCGCGCCGCGCGCGGCCTCGGCCGCCTCGGGCGGCACCGCCACCGCTGCGCCGTCGCCGCCGAAGACGAAGGGCAGGTCCTTGATCCCCGCCGCATTGAGCACCGCCGCGATCACCGCAGCGCCGGCCATGTTCACCGTCTTGTAGCGCCCCGCGGCGATCGCGTCGGTCGAGTTGACCACGTCGGCCAGCGCCAGCGACCAGTCGGGCGGCAGGGGCGCGTAGGCGGCAGGGTCGGCGACCTCCTCGAACCGCGACAGGGCGGGCAGGCGCGACAGGGCAAGGGCGGCGACCGTTGACATGCCGCCACCCTAGCATCCCGCGCCCCGCCTGTAGAGCGTCCGGGCGCGTTGCACACGCACTCGTTCCGGCCTGCCTGCCGCGGCAGGCCCGGAGAGCGGCCCGGACGGCGGCGCGGACCGGTTTCGCGGCCGCGCGGGAAAGGCCCGGCGGAAACGGCCCGACATGGCCAGCCCCCCCCGCCGCCGACCGGCGATTTCAAGCTCCCCGCGTTCGGCGCCAACGGCAAGGACATGCTCACCGGAACCGCGACCGGCGAGGCGTTCTTCGGCGGCAGCGGCGACGACATCATCCGGGCGCTCGGCGGGGCCGACCTGCTGACCGGCGGCGGCGGCGCCGACACCTTCGTCCGGGGCGCCGGCGACCGGGCGCTCGACTGCAACCGCGACTGGGGCGACAGGATCGTGTTCAACGCGGCGCTCGGCGCGACGGCGCAGACCGTGACCGTGACGCAGACCGCGCAGGGCACGGTGATCGGCGCGGCCGGGGTCGCGGGCACGATGCTGCTGTCGAACGATCGCGGGCGGATCGAGATCGGCAGCGATGTCGAGTTCGACTGCGTCCCGGTGTTCGGCATCCTCTGACGCGCATCCGGCCGTCGGAGGACGCGCCCCGGACCGGTCCCCAACGGGCCGGGGCGGGCGGGCGGCCCCAGTCCCCGGGGCGGCCCGCCACCCTGCAGGCGTCCCCGGCGCTGCGACCTCCCTGCGGGCAGGTCACAGAAAGCTCTGCGGGTCGATATCCAAGGTCAGCCGCAGGTTGGCCGGCGGCCGCACCTGCGCCACCCAGGCGGCCAGTGCCGGTTGCAGCGCGGCCCCCCGCCCGGCCCGGACCAGAAGGCGCACCCGGTGCCGCCCGCGCACCCGCGCGATCGGGGCCGGCGCAGGGCCGAACACTTCGGCCCCGATCGCGCGCAGCGGCCCGTCGCGGCGGGCGAGATCCGCGCCGACATCGAACACCGCCTGCACATCCGGCGACGACAGGATCACCCCCGCCAGCCGGCCGAAGGGCGGCATGCCGGCCGCCTGCCGCGCCGCCGCCTCGGCCGCCCAGAACGCCTCGTCCGCGCCCGACAGGATCGCGCGAATCACCGGATGGTCGGGCTGGTGCGTCTGGATCAGCGCCGTCCCGCGCCGGTCCCCCCGCCCCGCCCGCCCGGCGACCTGCCGGACAAGCTGGAACGTGCGTTCCGCCGCCCGCAGGTCCGACCCCATCAGGCCGAGGTCCGCGTCGATCACCCCCACCAGCGTCAGCAGCGGGAAGTTGTGCCCCTTGGCCACGATCTGCGTGCCGATCACGATATCGGCCCCGCCGCCGGCGATGGCCGCGATCTCGTCCTTCAGCGCGCGGGCGCTGGAAAAGAGATCGGACGACAAGAGCTTGACCCGCGCCTCGGGAAACCGCGCCGCGACCTCTTCGGCCAGCCGCTCCACCCCCGGCCCGACAGGGGCGAGCCGCCCGGCGACGCCGCAGGCCGGGCAGGCTTCGGGCATCGGTTTGGTGGCCCCGCATTGATGGCAGACGAGGCGCCGCAGGAACCGGTGTTCCACCATCCGCGCATCGCAATCGTCGCAGCCGATCTGATGCCCGCAGGCGCGGCAGACGGTGACGGGCGCATAGCCCCGGCGGTTGAGGAACAGCAGGGCCTGTTCCCCGTCCGCCACCCGCGCCGCGACCGCGCCCGCCAGCGTCTCGGACATCCAGCGGTCATTGGCCAGCCGCTCGCCCCGCATGTCCACCGCCCGCATCTCGGGCATCTCCGACGCCCCCGGCCGCGCGGCGAGATCGACCCGGCCATAGCGGCCGGCCTGCGCGTTCACCCAGGTTTCCAAAGACGGCGTGGCGGAGGCGAGCACCACCGCCGCCGCCTCGATCGACCCGCGCAGCACCGCCATGTCGCGGGCGTGGTAGAGCACGCCATCCTCCTGCTTGTAGGCGGCGTCGTGTTCCTCGTCGACGACGATCAGGCCGAGGTCGCGGAACGGCAGGAACAGGGCCGAGCGCGCGCCGACCACCAGCCCCACGTCGCCCGTCGCCGCCGCGTGCCACAGCCGCCGCCGCTCGGCCCCGGTCACGCCCGAATGCCATTCGCCCGGCCGCGCGCCGAAGCGCGCCTCGACCCGGGCGAGGAAACCGCCGGTCAGCGCGATCTCGGGCACCATCACCAGCGCCTGCCGCCCGGCGCGCAGCGCGGCGGCCACCGCCTCGAGATAGACCTCGGTCTTGCCCGAACCCGTCACGCCCTTGAGCAGCGTGGTCGAATAGCCGCCCGCCTGCACCGCCGCGACCAGCGCATCCGCCGCCGCCCGCTGATCGGGGGTGAGCGCAAGGCCCGCCCGGCCCGGATCGAGCCGCGGATAGGGCGCATCGCGCGGCGCCTCGACCTCGATCAGCGCGCCGGCGGCGACAAGGCCGCGCACCACCCCCGCGCCCACCCCCGCCAGCCCGGCCAGTTCGCCCGCCGCCAGCCCCGCCCCGCCATATTCGGCCAGCGTGTCGAGCACCCGCGCCCGTTCCGGCGTCATCCGCGCGGGCGGCGCGGCGCCCGGGCGCAGCAGCCGCCGCTGCGCCGGCGGCAGCCCAAGCCCCGGCGCCCGCAGCGCAAGGCGCAGCATCGCGCCGGGCGCGGTCAGGGTGTAATCCGCCGCCCGCGCCACGAAGGCGCGCAAGGGCGCGGCCAGCGGCGGCACGTCGAGCACCCGCGATACCGGGCGCAGCCGCGCAGCCTCGAACCCGCCATCCCCCGGGCCCCAGACGACGCCCATGACCCGCCGCGGCCCCAGCGGCACCTCGACCACGTCCCCGATGGCGCAGCCCCCGTCCGGCGCGCGATAATCGAGCGCCATCGCCGGCGGGTCGGCCACCAGCACGGCCACGCGCGCGCCTTCGGGGAAACGGCTGTCGGTCACCATGCGCCAGCCCTATCAGCCGCCGCCGACCACGGGAAAGCCCTGTCGCACGGACGCGGCTTGCGCTACACGGGCGCAAGACCGCAACCGCAGGGCCAGCGCCATGAAATTCTTTGTCGATACCGCCGATGTCGCCGCCATCCGCGAACTTGCCGACCTCGGCATGGTCGATGGCGTGACGACCAACCCGTCGCTGATCCTGAAATCGGGGCGCGACATCATCGAGGTGACGCGTGAGATCTGCGGCATCACATCCGGCCCCGTGTCGGCCGAGGTCGTCGCGACCGAGGCCGAAGCGATGATCGCCGAGGGGCGCCGCCTCGCCGCCATCGCGCCCAACATCGCGGTCAAGCTGCCGCTCACGTGGGACGGGCTCAAGGCCTGCAAGGCGCTCACGGGCGAGGGGTCCATGGTCAACGTCACGCTCTGTTTCAGCGTCAACCAGGCGCTGGTGGCGGCCAAGGCGGGGGCGACCTTCGTCAGCCCGTTCATCGGAAGGCTCGACGACATCAACATCGACGGGATGGAGCTGATCGACGACATCCGCACCGTCTATGACAACTACGATTTCAAGACCCAGATCCTCGCCGCCTCGATCCGCAGCGTGAATCATGTCGCCGAGGCCGCCCGCATCGGGGCCGATGTCATCACCGCGCCGCCCGCGATCATCAAGGCGCTTGCGGCCCATCCGCTGACCGACCGGGGGCTGGAGGCTTTTCTGGCCGACTGGAAAAAAACGGGGCAGAAAATTCTCTGAAGCGGGTATAGCATGCCGGAAAAAGCCGGAGGGGCAGGCATGGCGGACACCGCACGCGCGATCGGCATCGCCGATGAGGTTCGCGATCTCATCATCACGCGGCCCGAGATCATCCTCGAGGATCCCGAGGTGATGCGCGCCCTCATCGCCGCCAACGAACGGGCGATGGGCGGCAATATCGTCGATCTGCGCGGCATCGCGATGAAGCGGATGGAGGCGCGGCTCGACCGGCTCGAGGACACGCATCGCAGCGTGATCGCGGCCGCCTACGAAAACCTCGCCGCGACCAATGTGGTGCATCGCGCGATCCTCGCTTTGCTCGAGCCGGACAATTTCCCCGCCTTCCTCGCCGCACTCGAAGGGCCGGTTGCATCGGCCCTGCGGGTGGATTCGGTCCGCCTCGTGCTCGAAAGCCGCGAGGGGGGCGATCCGGCGCTGGCGCGGCTGGGCGGCGTTCTGTGCATCACCGAGGCGGGTTTCGTCGCCGGCTATGCGGCGGCCGGGCGCAGCGGGCCGGCGCGGCCGGTCGTGCTGCGCCAGGCGGTGCCCGAAAGCGCGCGGGTGCATGGCGACATCGCCGGGGACATCCGGTCCGAGGCGCTGTTGCGGCTCGACCTCGGGCCCGGCCGGCTGCCGGGGCTGCTGGTCCTCGGGGCCGAGGACCCGCACAAGTTCCGCCCGGCGCAGGGGACCGACCTTCTGGCGGTTTTCGCAGGGGTGTTCGAGCGGCAGATGCGCCGCTGGCTCGGCTGATGCTGGCGTCCCCAGCGGCGCGCGCGGCGCTGGCCGAATGGCTCGACCATCTGCGCGCGCGCGGCTGCGCGGGCGGCACGGTGCGCGCCTATGGCGACGATGTGGCGCGCTATCTGGGGTTTCTGGCCGCGCACCGCGAACCCGAGGGGCTTGCCGCGATCGCCGCCCTGCCGCAGACCGACCTGCGCGCCTTCATGGCGCATGAACAGGGCCGGGGCGTCGCCGCGCGGTCGATGGCGCGGCGGCTTTCGGCGGTCAAGGCCTTCACCCGCTGGCTGAGCGACCGCGAGGGGACGGACGCGACGGCCGTGCTCGCCGCCCGCGCCCCCCGTTACCGGCGCCGCCTGCCGCGACCGCTGACCGAGGACGGGGCGCGCAGCGTGCTGACCGCGATCGGCGACGATGCGCGCGCGGACTGGATCGCGGCGCGGGACGTGGCGGTCGTCACGCTGCTCTATGCCTGCGGCCTCAGGATCTCCGAGGCGCTCGGCCTGACCGGGGCGGCGCTGCCGCTGCCCGCCACGCTGCGCATCACGGGCAAAGGCGGCAAGGAACGGCTGGTGCCCGTCCTGCCCGCAGCGCAGGCGGCGGTGGAGCGCTATGCCGCGCTCTGCCCCTACGAGCTTGCCCGCGATGCGCCGCTCTTCCGCGGTGCGCGGGGCGGGCCGCTGAACCCCCGCCTCGTGCAGGGGGCGATGGAGCGGACGCGCACCCGGCTCGGCCTGCCGGCGACGGCGACGCCGCATGCGCTGCGCCACAGCTTTGCCACGCATCTGCTGTCGGCGGGGGGCGATCTGCGGGCGATCCAGGAGCTGCTCGGCCATGCCTCGCTTGCAACGACGCAAGGCTACACGGCCGTCGATGCCGCCCGGCTGATGGAGGTCTATGCCGCGGCGCATCCACGCGGCTGACGCGTTGCACCGCCGCCCTGTTTCGTCCATGACAGCCGGATGACAGCCCGCCTCAAGGCCTATTCCGTCCATCTGCTGACCGCCACGGGGGCGGTCTTTTCCATGCTGGCCCTGCTCGCGGCGGTGCAGGGACAGTGGAGCCTGATGTTCCTGTGGCTGGTCGTGGCCTTTGTCGTGGACGGGATCGACGGGCCGCTGGCGCGGCGCTATGGCGTCAAGGTCCATGCGCCGCAGATCGACGGCGTTCTGCTCGATCTCATCATCGACTACCTGACCTATGTGTTCATCCCGGCCTATGCGCTGTTCGCGAGCGGCCTCTTGCCGGCGTGGACGGGATGGGCGGCGATCATCGTCATCACCTTTGCCAGCGCGCTCTATTTTGCCGGCACGGGAATGAAGACGCGGGACAATTCCTTTGCCGGCTTTCCCGCCTGCTGGAACATGGTGGCGGTGGTGATCTTTGCGCTCGAACCGGGCCCGGCGATCACGCTGGGGCTGGTGGCCGTGCTGGCCGGGGCGATGTTCGTGCCGCTCAAGTTCATCCACCCGGTGCGCACCGCCCGCTGGCGGCGGGTGTCGCTGCCGGTGGCGCTGGCCTGGACGGCCTTCGCCGCCTGGGCGGCCTGGGGCGATTTCGACCGGCAAAGCTGGGCGGGGACGGGGCTGGTGGTGACCTCGCTTTACCTGCTGCTGGCCGGGGTCGCGCAGCAGATCGTGCCGGCGCGCGCGCGGTAGCCTCGCGCCGGGGGCGCGGCGGTCCCCCGGGACGTCTGCATCAGGACGATGGGGTGCAGCGCGTCAGCGGAGCGCAAGCCGGATCGGACCGCGCGCCACCTCGGGGCGGACCGGCGCGCCACGCTGTGTCGCATGAAGCGCGCCTTCGGCCTGAAGCTGCGCCGCCACCCGGCGCACCGCGGGCATCAGCGCCCGCCAGTCGGGGCCGAGGGCGCGTGCGGCCTCGGACGGGCAGAAGCTGCGCCCCGGCCCCCGCGCGCGGGCGAGCGACAGCAGTGCGGCGGCGATCGCCGCATCGTCAGGCGGCATCGCGCAGGAGGCGGCGAAGGATCTTGCCGCTCGCCGATTTGGGGATGCTGTCCACGACCGTGATCGTGCGGGGCAGCTTGTAGGTCGCCAGCCGGTCGGCAAGGAAATCGGCGATATGGCCGACCGGCGTCGCATCCCCCGCCGCGCGCACGACGAAGGCCACCGGCACCTCGCCCGCCTCGTCGTCGGCCCGGCCGATCACGGCAGCATCCGCGACGCCCGGATGGGTGAGCAGCGCCGCCTCGACCTCGGCCGGGGCGACCTGGAACCCCTTGACCTTGATGAGTTCCTTGAGCCGGTCGCGCAACGTCAGATAGCCGTCGGCGTCAAAGTCCCCCAGATCGCCGGTGCGCAGCCAGCCGTCGGGGGTGAGCGTCGCGGCGGTGGCGGCGGGGTTGTTGTGATAGCCCTTCATCACCTGCGGGCCCCGCACCCAGAGCTCGCCCGACGGCGCGTCCCGCCCCGTCTGCGGGTCCACGATCCGGCATTCGGTATTGGGCAGCGTGACGCCCACCGTGCCGGGCCGGTTGCCGCCGATCGGGGTCGTGTGGCTCACCGGGCTGAGCTCGGTCATCCCGTAGCCCTGCACCGCATCGAGGTTCAGCCGCCGCCCGACCGCATCGGCGACATCGCCGCCAAGGGGCGCCGCGCCCGAGAACAGCCGGGTGGTATGCGTCAGGTCATGCTCGGCCACCATCGGATGCTTGGCCAGCGCCACCGCCACGGGCGGCGCGACCCACATCGTCGGGGTGCGGTATTCGGCACAAAGCGCAAGAAACAGCGCAAGGTCGAAGCGCGGCATCGTCACCACGCCCGCGCCCTGCGCCAGATGCGCATTCATCAGCACGGTCTGGCCGTAGATGTGAAAGAACGGCAGGAACCCCACCGTCCAGTCGCCCGGCGCGACATAGCCCATGGCGAGCGTCTGATCGACATTCACCACCAGGTTCCGGTGGGTCAGCATCACGCCCTTGGGCAGGCCCGTGGTGCCCGAGGAATAGGGCAGCACGGCCGTCATCCCCTCGACATCCACCGGCACCTGCGCATCCAGCGGCGCGCCCATCCAGGCGGCGAGCGGCGTCGCCCCCGGCGCCTCGCCGATCACCGCGATGTCGGTGACAGCAGTGCCGGTCGCCGCGGCGCGGGCGGTCTCGAGGAAGGCGGGGATGGTGATGAGGCGCGTTGCCCCGCTATCCACCAGCTGATGATGCACCTCGGGCGCGGTATAGCTCGGGTTGATCGTCGTCACCGTGCCCCCGGCATAGAGCGGGCCGTGAAAGGCGATCACATATTCGGGGATGTTCGGCGCGAGGATCGCCGTCACATCGCCCGGCCCCATGCCGGCCGCGCGCAGCCCGCCCGCCAGCGCCGCGATGCCGTCGATCAGCGCCCTCGCCGTGACCTTGCGCCCGGTCGGGCCATCGACCATCGCGGCTTGCGCACGGCGGGGCGCGAGGCCCTGCAGCAGGCGTTCGGTGATGGTCAGCCCCGTCAGGGGCACGGGCGGCAGCGGGCTGCGGTAAATCATCGGCGATCCTCCCCATCGCAGGGCCCGGGGGCCCTGCGGCGAAGTCTAGCCGCGCCAGCCGGTTAATCCAGCCGGCATTTCACCTTAGCGCATCGTCGCAGCGCGCGCAGACGCCCGGATGGGCGTGGCTGCCGACATCGGGCAGGATCTTCCAGCAGCGCAGGCATTTCTCGCCCTCGGCCGCCTCGAACACCACGCCCACCCCCGGCACCTCGGGCAGGCGGAACGCCTCGGCCGGGGCCGGGTCGGCGGTCACCGTGATCGCCGAGGTGATGCAGAGGTCGGCGAAATCGGTTCCCGTCACCGCCGCCCGCAGCGCCGCATCCTCGATGTGCACCACCGGCGCCGCCTCGAGCGAGGCGCCGATGACCTTGGCCGTCCGCTGCACCTCGAGCGCCGCCGTCACCACGCGGCGCACCGCGCGCACCCGGTCCCACCGGGCGGCGAGCGCATCGTCGCGCCAGGCGGCGGGGGTTTCGGGGATGTCGTGCAGGTGGATGCTGCCCGCATCGTCCGGGTAGCGCGCCAGCCACACCTCTTCGGCCGTGAACACGAGGATCGGGGCGAGCCAGGTCGTCAGCCGGTGGAACAGCGCATCCATCACCGTGCGCACCGCGCGCCGGCGCGGGCTGTCGGGGCGGTCGCAATAGAGCGCATCCTTGCGGATGTCGAACCAGAAGGCCGAAAGATCGGTCGTGGCAAAGGCGAACACCGCCTGGAACGCGCCCTGGAAGTCATAGGCGGCATAGCGATCCCTGACCGTCCGGTCGAGCTCGGCGAGGCGGTGGAGCACCCAGCGTTCGAGGTCGGGCATCGCGGCAGGCTCCACCCGCTCGGCCTCGTCCCAACCCTTGAGCGCGCCAAGCAGGAACCGGAGCGTGTTGCGCAGCCGGCGATAGCTGTCGGCGGTGCCCTTGAGGATCTCGGGCCCGATCCGCTGGTCGACGGTGTAATCGGTCTGCGCCACCCAGAGCCGCAGGATATCGGCGCCGTACTGGTCCACCACCGCCTGCGGCGCGATCACGTTGCCGAGCGATTTGGACATCTTCATGCCCTTCTCGTCGAGCGTGAAGCCGTGGGTGAGCACGCCGCGGTAGGGCGCCCGGCCCTTGGTCCCGCAGGCCTGCAGCATCGAGGAATGGAACCAGCCGCGATGCTGGTCGGTCCCCTCGAGATAGAGGTCCGCAATCCCGTCCGCCGTCCCGTCGGGCCGGTCGCGCAGCACGAAGGCATGGGTGGACCCGCTGTCGAACCACACATCGAGGATGTCGAACACCTGCTCGTAGTCGTCCGGGTTCACGATGCCGCCGAGGAAGCGTTCCTTCGCACCCGGCAGATACCAGCAATCGGCCCCCTCGGCCTCGAAGGCGGCCGTGATGCGCGCGTTGACCTGGGTGTTGCGCAGCAGGAAGTCGGCATCAAGCGGCCGCGCGCCCCGTTTCACGAAACAGGTCAGCGGCACGCCCCAGGCGCGCTGGCGGCTCAGCACCCAGTCGGGCCGCGCCGCGATCATGCTGTAAAGCCGGTTGCGCCCCGTCTGCGGCGTCCATTGCACCAGTTGGTCGATCGAGGTCAGCGCCCGGGTGCGGATCGTGTCGCCATACTGCCCCATCCCGTCGTCGAGCGGCTTGTCGATGGCGACGAACCACTGCGGCGTGTTGCGGTAGATCAGCGGCGCCTTGGACCGCCAGCTATGCGGGTAGGAATGCCTGAGCCTGCCCTTGGCCAGCAGCGCACCCGCCCCGTGCAGCGCCTTGATGACGCTTACGTTTGCGGGGCCTTCCTTGCCATCCGGCGTCAGGATCGCCTGCCCGCCGAAGATCGGCAGATCGGCGCGGAAGGTGCCGTCGGGCTCGACGTTCCAGGTCATCGGCAGGCCGAACTTCTGGCCGAGCGCATAGTCGTCGTCGCCGTGGCTCGGCGCGGTATGGACAAAGCCCGTCCCCGCCTCGTCCGTCACATGCTCGCCCGGCAGCATGGGCACGTCATAGTCCCATTCGCCCTGCGCCCCCTCGATCCCGCGGAAGGGATGGGCGAGCGTCATCGCCCCGAGTTCCTCGGCCGGCACGCCGCCCCGCCGCCGCCACATGTCCGGCGTCAGCTTGGCCTGCGCCAGCACCGCCTCGGCCAGCGCATCGGCGATCAGATAGCGCGCGCCGATCACCGCATTCGACGCCTCGGGCCGGCCGGTGACCTCGTAGACGCCATAAGCCAGCGCCGGGTTGTAGGCGACGGCGCGGTTCTGCGGGATGGTCCAGGGCGTCGTGGTCCAGATCACCACGCGCGCGCCCTCCAGATGCGCGGGCGCGCCCGCAACCACCCGGAACGGCACCCAGATCGTGTGGCTCTGGTGGTCGTGATACTCCACCTCCGCCTCGGCCAGCGCGGTCTTTTCCACCGGCGACCACAGCACGGGCTTGGAGCCTTGATAAAGGCTCCCGTTCATCAGAAAGGTCATGAACTCGGACGCGATGACCGCTTCGGCGTGATAATCCATCGTGCGGTAAGGGTCGGCCCAGGTGCCGGTGACGCCCAGCCGCTGGAACTCGGCCCGCTGCACATCCACCCAGCCCTCGGCGAAACGGCGGCATTCCTGGCGGAAGGCGACGATATCGACGTCGTCCTTGTTCAGCCCCTTGGCCCGATACTGCTCCTCGATCTTCCACTCGATGGGCAGGCCGTGGCAATCCCAGCCCGGCACATAGCGCGCATCCGCCCCCAGCATCTGGCGCGAGCGCACCACCATGTCCTTGAGGATCTTGTTGAGCGCATGGCCGATGTGCAGATGCCCGTTGGCATAGGGCGGCCCGTCGTGCAGCGTGAAATCGGGCCGCGGGGTGCCCGCCGCCCGCGCCGCCGCCGCCTTGGCCCGCAGCCGGTCATACACCCCGATCCGCGCCCAGCGGTCGAGCCAGCCGGGCTCGCGCTGCGGCAGGCCGGCGCGCATCGGAAAATCGGTTTCGGGCAGGAAAACGGTGTCGCGATAGTCGGGCGTGTCGGCGCACATGGGATCGGTCCTCGCGGTGCGGGCAGTGTGATGGGAGATGACGTTGGCCCCGGCAGCCCCGACCTCAGGGCGCCGGGCGGCTAATTCGCAACCGGATCGCGACCGTCCACATGCCCCGCGCTATAACGCGGCGCCCCGCGAGGGTCCAGTGCGCCCGCGACGCTCCCCCCCCGGCGCGAGCGGCCTGCGCCGTCGCGGCGCGCCGCCCCCTTTCCTGTGCCCTCGAATATCCTGGGGCGGGGGGGTGAGGCGCGGAACGGGCCGAGGAGGGGCGAAGCCCCGCTTCTTCCGCTCAGCCCCGACCCGTCCCGAACAACCCGCTCAGCGCCCGCCCGAGCAGGGCCGGGATGCGCGGCCGCGCCGCGCTGCGGAACGGCAGCGGGCGGCAGACCTCCATCGCCGCGACGCCGACGCGGGCGGTCAGCGCGCCGTTCACCACCCCCTCGCCGAACCGCCGCGACAGTTTCGACACCACGCCGCCCCCGGCGACCGAGGAGATCAGGTCATCGCCCACCGCAAGTGCCCCCGTCGCCGCCAGATGCCCGAACACCCGGCGCAGCAGCCGCCAGGACCCGAAGGTTCCTGCCCGCCCGCCATAGACCTCGGCGATGCGCCGGATCATCCGCACATTGGCCACCAGCGCCACGGCAACATCCGCCAGCGCCAGCGGGATCAGCGCCGTGGCGGCGGCCACCTGCCGCGCCGCCGCCTCGACGGCGCGCCGCGCCTCGGCATCCGGGCCGGCGAGGATCATGTCCTCGGCCAGCGCCAGCGCCGCATCGGCATCCAGCACCTCGCCCGCCCTTGCCGCGTGCCGGGCGAGCGCGTCACCCATCTCGGCCCGCCCGGCATAGAGCCGCCGCACATCCGCCACCGCCGCCTGCGCCGCCGCCAGATCGCCCGCGACCGCCGCATCCTCGGCCCGCACCCGCAGCCCCTCGACCGCCCCGAGCCGCCGCCAGGCCCGCCACTCGCCCCAGACCATGGCGAGCGCCCCGAGCAGCGCCAGCACCGCCAGCCCGCCGACCAGCGCCGCCAGAACCGCGTTCCGCGCCAGCAGCGCGGCGACGAAATCGGTCACCGCAATGCCGATCACGAGGCTCAGGAACCCGCCCGCCGCCCAGAGGAACAGCCGGCCCGCCAGAGGCGCGCGCGGCTCCGGCGCCACGAGCACCAGCGCGGCCCCGGCATCGAACGGCTCGGGCACCGGCGGCGCCGCCTCGGGCGCCGCAGGCGGCTCGCCCTCGAGGTCGATGACCACCGGGGCGTTCAGCGCACGCGGATCATCCGGCCCGGCCATCATCCCCCCCTACCGCAACCGGTCGCCCAGCAGGAATTCCGCCGCCCGGTCGAGCCGGATATGCGGCGGCCCCTCGCCGGGCGCCAGAACCATCCGCGCCGGTGCAAAGGCCATGACGCGGTAATCGGCGTCGAGCCAACGCTCCGCCCCGTCCCGCGCCGGGGCGAGCAGTCGCGCCGGATCCTCGGGCAATTCGCCGGGATAGAGCAGCGCCTGCCGCCCCGTCGCCATCAGCGTGCCGCGCACGCCCTGCACCACGCGCCCCGCATGCATCGCCTCGCCCTCCACCGTGGCGCGCAGCGACGCGATCGCCATCGCCGCAACCTCGGCCCCGGCATAGCGCGCCCGCGCCCGCGCATCGGCCAGCATCGCCTCGAGGATCGCGGCCAGCCGCGCATGCTGGCTGTGGTGCAGGTGATCGGCCCGCGTCGCGGCAAAGAGGATCTTCTGCACCCGCGCCCCGCGCAGCAGCTCGGCCAACACCCCCCCCCGCCCGGGGCGAAACGCGCCCAGGATGCCGGCCATCGCGCGGCGCATGTCCTCGACCGCGGCCGGCCCCTGATGGATCGCGCCGAGCACGTCCATCAGCACCACCTGCCGGTCGATCCGCGCGAAATGGTCGCGGAAGAACGGCCGCACCACGCGCGCCTTGTAGGCCTCGAACCGCGCCTCCATCGCCCGCCACAGGCTGCCGCGCCGCGGCTCGCCCGGCCGCGGCAAGGGCGCGAAGGCCAGCATCGGCGATCCGGCCAGATCCCCCGGCATCAGCGCCCGCCCCGGCGTGATATCGGCGAACCCCGCCGCGCGCAGGGCCGCCAGCGCCGCGCCATAGCCCTCGGCCAGCGCCCGCGCCCGCCCCTCGTCGAGCCCCGCCCCGGCATCCTCGGCCCGCGCCATGGCGGCATAGGCCGCCCCGCGCATCGCCAGCCGCACCAGAACGCCCTCCGACCACGCCTGATAGGACAGCCCCATCAGCGCCAGATCGGCCAGCCACTCGCCCGGATAGTCCACGATGTCGAGATGCACCCGCCGCGGCCCCGTCACCGAGCCGAAAATCCCCGACGGCCGCAGTCGGAACGACAGCCTCAGCTCGGCGATCGACCGCGTGCTCTCCGGCCAGCGCGGACTGTCTGCCAGCAATGCCGCCCGATGCGCCTCGTAATCGAACCGCGGCACCGCCGGATCGGGCTGCGGCTGCAACCAGACCGCCTCGATCCGGCCCGAAGCCGCCGCCCGCAGCTGCGGCATCCGCCCCCGGTCCAGCAGGTTCGCCACCAGCGACGTGATGAACACCGTCTTGCCCGCACGGGCCAGCCCCGTCACCCCCAGCCGGATCACCGGGTCGAGCACCGCGCCCGACACCGCGGCAAGGCGGCTTTCCACTTCATGCGCCACGTCCTGCGCGAATTCGGTCAGACGCACCGCCGCCTCCACTGTCCGGCGCAAGATAGGCAGCGCCCCGGCGCAATGATAGGGCCTTGCAGCACCGCTGCGCGCGGACTATCCCCGCAGGCTTCATCGTTCCAGAAATACTCCGGGGTCCGGGGCAGCGCCCCGGGGGCTTGCCGCCCGACCGGACCCAGCCCGGAGGCGCCCCGATGCCCCGCTACGCCCTCCTGATCGAATACGACGGCACAGCCTTCCACGGCTGGCAGCGCCAGGCGGCGGGGCTGGCCTCGGTGCAGGGCGCGCTGGAGGCCGCGCTGGCACGGCTCGATCCGGCCGCGCCGGGGGTGACGGGGGCCGGGCGGACCGATACCGGCGTGCATGCGGCGGCACAGGTCGCGCATGCCGACCTCAGCAAACCCTGGGATCCGTTCCGCCTCGCCGCCGCGCTCAACGCCCATCTGCGGCCGCTGCCCGTGGCGGTGCTGGCGGTGGCCGCGGTCGCCGGCGACTTCCATGCGCGCTTTTCCGCCACCGGGCGGCGCTATACCTACCGGATCCTCAACCGCCGCGCACCCGCCGCGCTTGGCCGGGGCCGGGTCTGGCAGGTGCCGCATCCGCTCGACGCGGGCGCGATGCAAGCGGCGGCGGCGCATCTCGTCGGCCGGCACGATTTCACCACCTTTCGCTCGACGCTCTGCCAGGCGTCATCGCCGGTCAGGACGCTGGATGCCATCGCGGTCGAGACCGCCTATGGCCCCGGCGGCACCGAGATCCGCCTGCACCTCGCGGCGCGCAGCTTCCTGCACAACCAGGTCCGGTCCATCGCCGGCACGCTCGAACGTGTCGGCGCCGGCGCCTGGCCGCCCGGGCGGGTCGCCGAGGCGCTCGCGGCCCGCGACCGGTCGGCCTGCGGGCCGGTCGCGCCGCCGCAGGGCCTCACGCTCGTCGCCGTAACCTATCCCGCCGATCCCTTCGCCTGATCCCTCATCGCCGCCGCCGCAGGAGGTCGGCCGCCGCAGGCGCCGCGCTCAGCCCGCCGGAACGGAAGAACGGGATGGCAAACATCACGGCGGCCAGCACCACCTCGCCGAACCCTGCCGCTGCCTCGACCGTGCCGACCAGCGGCAGCGGCAGCGGCACGCCGAGCTCGACCTGCAGCAGCGCTCCGGCAAGGGCCGAGATGGCGATGGCCGCCGCCGACGACCCGCCTGGTGACCGTCAGGCATGTCGGATCGAGATGGAAATTCTCGACCCGAAGCGTGTCCCGCAACCGGCCGTAGAACGCGCCCGCCCCACCGAGGAACGGGCCGGTCAGCACCGGCAGTTTCGGAGCCGCCAGCAAGGACGGCGGGTCGGGCAGGACGGTACATTTCATCGTCGGCGCCAGCGTGCTCAGCGCCGCCGTGCGGGCGCCGGTCGCCATGAGCCCGACCGAGGCGAAGTGCAGGACGCCCGATTAGGCCATGAACACGCAAAGCCCCACCACGGCACTGACATGGACGAGCATTACGATCACCCGCCGCCGCGTCACAGGCGCCGCCCCGCCGACCATGAGCACGATCGCAACGATCGCCGCCGCAAGGATCAGCGGCGTCACGGCGCGCCCGCGACATCGGCCGCGCTTGCGGCATGGCCGGGCCTTGCGGCCCTGGCGGCAAGGGGAAGGGTCACGGCAGCGCCATGATCCGCAGCGCCGCCTCGTGCAGGCCCGCATCGGCCGCCGCGCAGGCATCGGCCGCTGCGGGCCCCATGCACGGGGTCACCATCCGCCCGCCTGTCGTGAACCGCGTGATCGCCCGGCGTGGCCGGCGGCATCTCTCCGACCGGCGCGATGCGGCGCGCATGGCGCTTGCCCCGATCGGCGGGCGGCAGGGTGATCTGGGTGATCTGGCTGAACCACGCCAAGGCCGCGACGCCGCCGGGCAGCGACTGGCCGGGGTTATTCGTGCGCCTCGTGGCCGATGCGGTGCGGGCCCGCACCATCGCCAGCCTCCGGGCTGACCGGACAAGGCGGCGCCCCTGCCCGGCGTTGCGACGGCCTTGGCGGCGGAATGAGTATTTGGGGAACGATGAAGCCGCGCCGGTGGATCGGACACCGGCGGGTGGGCACCGATCGGCCCGGCGAAGGGTCAGGCCACGGCGAAGGGTCAGGCGACGGGATCGCGATTGGCGTCCTTGAGCAGGCGGCCGTGGCGGCGGACCTCGGCGAGGACCGCGCCGAAGGTGTGCAGGCCGCGGGCCTGGAGCATCGGCACGAGCTTGAGCAGCGCATCGGCGGTTGCGAGCGTGTCGCCGATGGCGGTATGGCGTGCCTCTTCGGGGATGGTGATGCCGAGCCGGTGGCCGAGCGCGTCGAGGCTGTGGACATCGTGCTGGCCGAAGACGACCGCCGAAAGCAGAACCGTGTCGAGCACCGGGTTGTCGAAGCGCAGGCCCAGCTCGGCCTCGCGCCGGCGCAGGAATTCCATGTCGAACGGCGCATTGTGGGCGACGAGCACCGCCCCTTCGGCGAATTTGTGGAAGCGGCGCAGCACGTCGGCAACCCCCGGTGCCTCGGCCACCATGGCGTCGGTGATCCCGTGCACCTCGGTCGAGGCGGGCGGGATGCGACGGCCGGGGTTGACGAGCGTGTCGAACACCTCGCCCTCCACCCGGCGGCCGTTGACCAGGCGGACGGCGGCGATCTGGACGATCTCGTCGCCCTGCTGCGGCATCAGGCCGGTCGTCTCGGTGTCGAAGACGACATAGGTCAGGCTTCCCAGCGGGCGGCCCTCGACCTTTTCGGCGCGCGCGCGCGACAGCAGGTCGAAATCGTAGACCACCGCGCGGGCGATCGGGGCGGGGCGGCGGGCGGCACGGCGGGCCTGGCGGATCGGCAGGCAGAGCATGGCGCGGCCGGTGTGGAATTCGGGCCATATCTCGGTGGCGTGGGTGCCGAGGACGGAGCGGCCGGTGACATCGGCGACGCCGACCTCGAGCGGTTCGGTCAGCCAGCGTTCGAGATCGCCCACCGGCAGGGCCGGCCCGGCCCAGGACAGGGTGATGAGCGCGCCCGTCCCCTCTTCCTCGATCGCGAGACGGAAGGCGCGGGGGCCGGTCGCGGCGATGCGGATCGCGAGGTCGCCGAGCAGCGCGACGATCTCGAACCCGTTGCAGCGCAGCAGGAGCGGCGCGGCCTCGCCCTCGGCCGCAAGGCCCGCCGCCTCGAGCCGGGCGCGCAGGCTGTCGAGCAGATCCGAGGCGCGGGTCAGGCTGAGCGGCCACCAGTCCGAGCGGCTTTCGTCGTAGCGCGCGCCGAGTTCCGTGATCGCGGCCGTGAGGCTGCCGATTTCGGCCCGCATCGCGGCATCGAGCGTTTCGGCCCCGTGGGGCGCGTCGCCCATCACGCCCATCACGGTCTGCAGGTTGGCGGCCGGGCGGCGCACGCGGTCGAACACGTCGGCCAGGAGCGCCTCGCGCTTGGCATGGCCGGCGAGGTCGGCGGTCACGTCGCGCAGGGTGAGCACATAGCCCGGCTGGCCGTCCGCGCCGCCCAGAAGGCGCATCCGCGCCGACAGGAGGCGCGGCGCACCGGTGGTGGCGCACAGGATGTCCGATGCCGCCTCGGGGTCGTCGGTTTCCAGAAGGCGCTGGTAGGCGTGGCGCACCGGTCCGTCGCGCAGGTAATCGAACAGCGGCCGGTCGAGGCCGGGGGTCGCGGCGGCCGAGGCCAGCAGATCCTGCGCAAGGCCGTTGTAGAACACCACCTGATGCGCGCTGGTGCACAGCAGCACGCCGACCGGCACATCGGCCAGCAGCGCCTCGAGCCGGCCCTTTTCCGCCGAAAGCCGTGTGGTTTCGCGGGCGACGGCCTCGACCAGCGCGTTGCGGGTTTCGGCGAGGCTCGCCAGCGCGGCACCGACGGCCGGGGCGAGGTCGCCCAGATAGCGCGCCGTGCCGCGGTCGATCTCGCCGCCGACCCCGGCATGGGCGCGGGCGCGGATCGCCGCCGCCAGACCCTCGATCGCGCGGGCGACGTTCAGATCGAAGAGAAACCAGACCCAGGCGACCAGTCCGAGCAGGACGAAACCCGCGATCAGCCCGCCCTGCACGAAGGCGTTGAAGAGCCCCGGATCGCCAAGGCGGGTATAGCCGACCCAGAGCCCGGCGATCAGCGCCGCGATGCCGCCCGCGGCCAGCAGGCCGAAGAACAGCAGGATCCGCAGGCGCAGGCCGAGCCGTTCAAGCATGATCGGCCCCCCCGGCGGGCACGTCGCCCCCCAGGAGGCGCCGCACCTCGGCCCTGAGTTCCGTCAATTCGAACGGTTTGGAGATGAATCCGTCGGCGCCGAGCGCAAGGCCCTTGCGCCGTTCGATCGCCGATCCGCGGGCGGTCATCATCAGGATCTTCACATCCGCCAGGGTCGGGTCGAGCCGCACGCCTTGGCAGATCTCGTAACCCGACATCTCGGGCAGCATCACGTCGAGCAGCACGAGGTCGGGATGCGTTGCCCGGATGCGCGGCAGCGCCTCGGCGCCGTTCGACACCCGGTCATGGGCATAGCCCTCGCGCGTCATGAGATAGTCGAGCGCGATGGCGATGTTGTCCTCGTCCTCGACCACCAGCACGCGTTTGGGTGCATCCTCGCCAGCCATGGCTATCCTCCGTCGCAGGCCGTCCTCAGCACGGGATCGTCCGCCGCGACCGGTGACCAGGCCCCCCCCGTCATCACGCCCGCGTCGGAAAATTCGACCCCCTCCGTCACCGTCACGCGCAGGCCCTGCGCGCAGTCGAGCACCACGAGCCGGTCGGCATTCGGCCGCCAGCGGCCCATGGCCACGACTCGCGTCATGGCAAGGTCGGTTGCCGCCGGATGGCGGCGGGTGGCGGTCAGATCGACCACCAGCATCCGCGTCGCCAGCGGCGCAAGATAGGTCCAGGGCCTGAGCGGCATCGCCTCGCGCGGGGCCTCGGCCACGACGAAGCCGGGCGGCAGGCCGGCGCGGGCCCGCGCCTCCCAGGCGTATTCCGACCATATGGTCAGGCCGATCATGCCCAGCCCCGCCGCCGCCGGGACGATCCAGCGCGGCAGCCGCCCGCCGGAAAGCCAGCGCAGCGTCATCGCGATGCCGGCGCCGGCAAAGGCGGCAACGAGGGCGGCGAGGAATTCAAGCGTCATCCGAGCGCGCCCTTTCCCTGGCCGATTGCCGATTGCATCGTGCGCACCACGACGAAGGCATCGCGCAGGTGGCTGCGCTCGAAATCGCTCAGATCGGACGGGGCGAGGAAATTGTCGGGCTTGCGCCCGGCGCGCACCAGCGCCGCCTGATTCCTGAGCCGCATCTCGGCGATCAGATCATAGGCCTCGATCAGGTCGCGCGCGCCGGACACCGAGATCACGCCCGCCTCCTCCGCGGCGAGCAGCCGGGCGCGGGTGTTGACCGCCGGCAGGCGACCCTGCAGCGCATAGACCCGGCCCAGATCGACCACCGGGATCACCCCGTTGTGCTTCATGTCGATGTGGTTGCGGTATTCGCCCGACCGGATCGTGGCGAAGCCGCGCAGAAGGCCGAGCGGCGGGGTATGCTTGAGGCTGTTGGCGATCATATGGGCGGCAAAGATCGAGTTCTTGGCCGCCCTCTCGAGCGTCTCGGCCTGCAGGTCGGTGAACAGCTGCGCCGTGCCGCCGATCGGGCGCAGGTCGAACATCACGGAGGCCAGCATCTGCGCCATCGGATCGGGGCGGGCGATCCAGCCCTCGAAATAGCCGCGCCAGGTGGACACGCGGGCGCACCAGCGTGGGTTGGTCGCCATCATGTCGCCGGGGCAGTAGAAATACCCGGCCGCGTTCAGCCCGTCCGAGACGTATTTCGCAAGCTGCGCGAAATAGCGCAGGTCATCGTCGCTGGCGCTGTCGTCGAGAAAGAGGCAGTTGTCCTGGTCGCTCACCCCGGTCTGTTCCTGCCGCCCCTGGCTGCCGCAGGCGAGCCACAGGAACGGCACCGGGGCGGGGCCGAGCGCGGCCTCGGCCAGCCGCAGAAGGCGGCGGGTGACGGTATCGGCGATGTCGGTCACCAGCCGCGTCGTCACCTCATGCGCCGAGCCGCCGCCGACAAGCTGCACCAGCAGCTTGGGGATGCGGGCGGTGATGACGGCCATCTCCTCGACCGTCTCGGCTGCCGAGGCATCGCGCACGAGCTGGGCCGAACTGACCGCCTGGAACCGCGTGAGGTCGGTCTGCGTGACGATGCCCACCAGACGCCCGCCCGAGACGACCGGCAGGTGACCGAACCGCTTTTCCAGCATCAGATGCAGCACGTCCGACCCCAGCGCCTCGGGCGGCAGCGTCACCGGATCGGGCGTCATGACGGCCGAGACGGGGGTGGCAAGATCCATCCCGTCGGCGACCACCCGGTTGGTGAAATCGCGCACCGTCAGGATGCCCATGAGCGCCCCCTGCCCGTCCACCACCCCGATCGAGGACACATGCGCCGCGCGCATCGCCTGCGCCGCCGCCTGCAGTGTCGTGTCGGGGGTGCAGGTCACGGGCCGGTGCGACATGAGGTCGGCGACCTTGCGGGTGGCCAGATCCGACCCGCGCTCGGGGCCGCGGCCGCGGTTGAAGAACCGCTCGAAGGCGGGATGCCCGGCGAGCAGGCGGCGGAACTCGGGCACCGGCAGCACCAGCAGCACGCAAGCCTCGCGCGCCCGCGCGGTCGTCACGGCAAGGCAGTCGCGCATCAGCCCGCGCTCGCCGAACGAATTGCGGGGACCGAGGATCGAGACCAGCGTGCCCGAGGCGTCGAGCACCTCGACCTGCCCGCGCTTGACGAGGTAGAGGCCACGCAGCGGCTCGCCCTCGCGATAGATCTCGTCGCCGGCGGCATATTCCCTGCGGCCGAAGGAACTGGCGACACGCTCCAGCTCGTCCCGCGGCAGGCTGTCATAGGGATGGACGGTTTCGAGGAAGGCGATGACCGTCTCTGTCGCGCTGTCCATGCACCCCTCCCCGGGCGTGTGGATCGGCAAGGTGCGGGCGGGGCCGCGGACGGCCCTGCCCCTTGGTGTCGGCGGGAGGGGCCGAGCCCTCCCGCCATGCGCCCGTCAATGGGCGATGGCCGTGCCGGCGCCCTTGGGCACGCGGATCGATTCGACCAGATCCTGCACTTCCTTCGGCGGGGCCTTGGTCACCATCGAGACGGCCCATGCCGCGGCGAAGTTCAGGATCGCCCCCACCGTGCCGATCGACAGCGGCGAGATGCCGAACCAGTGGTTCGCCGGGATGTTGGCATAGACCGCCGTGCCCGGGATGAAGAACCAGCCGAGGTAGAGGAAGATGTAGACGGCCGTGAACACGAGGCCGACGAGCATCCCCACGATCGCCCCTTCCTTGGTGATGGATTTCGAGAAGATGCCCATCATCAGCGCCGGGAAGATCGTCGCGGCCGCAAGGCCGAAGGCGAGCGCCACCACCTGTGCGGCAAAGCCGGGCGGGTTGAGGCCGAGCCAGGTTGCCAGCACGATGGCAAAGCCCATCGAGATCCGCGCCGCCAGAAGCTCGCCCCGTTCCGACAGGTTCGGGTTGATGGTCCGCTTGATGAGGTCGTGGCTGACCGCTGACGAGATGGCGAGCAGAAGGCCCGCCGCCGTCGACAGCGCCGCCGCAAGGCCGCCCGCCGCCACCAGCGCGATCACCCAGCCCGGAAGCTGCGCGATCTCGGGGTTGGCCAGCACCATCATGTCGTTGTCGATCTTGGTGATCTCGTTCCCGGCCCAGCCGCGTTCCGCCGCGATGGCCTGCATGCGCGGGTTCGCGTCGTTGTAGTACTGGATCAGGCCGTCGCCGTTCTTGTCCTCGAAGGCCAGCAGCCCGGTGTTCTTCCAGGTGTTGATCCACGAGAGCTTGGGATCGGTATTGATCGCCTCGAGGCTGAGCGCTTCGCCGTCCAGCGCGTTGCCCGTCGTCGCGTTCGGCCAGAACGTGGTCGAAAGGTTGAGCCGCGCCATTGACCCGACGGCCGGGGCCACGGTGTAGAGCAGCGCGATGAACACCAGCGCCCAGCCGGCCGAGGACCGCGCATCGGCGACCTTGGGCACGGTAAAGAACCGGATGATGACATGCGGCAGGCCCGCAGTGCCGATCATCAGCGACATGGTGAAGAACACCATGTTGAGCGTATTGGTCGTATGCGCGGTGTATTGCGTGAAGCCAAGCTCGGTCACCACGGCGTCGAGCTTGGAGAGGAACGCGACATCCCCGCCCGAGGGGGCATAGCTGCCGATGAGGCCGAGCTGCGGCAGGAACGAGCCGGTGAGCGAGAGCGAGATGAAGATCGCCGGGATCGTATAGGCGATGATGAGCACGCAATACTGGGCGACCTGGGTATAGGTGATCCCCTTCATGCCGCCGAACACCGCATAGGCGAACACGATCGCCGCGCCGATATAGAGGCCCATGTCGGTCGAAACCTCGAGGAACCGCGCGAAGGTCACGCCGACGCCGCGCATCTGCCCGATCACGTAGGTGACCGAGATCACGATGAGGCAGATCACCGCCACCACGCGCGCACCCGACGAATAGAACCGGTCGCCGATGAACTCGGGCACGGTGAACTTGCCGAACTTGCGCAGGTAGGGCGCGAGCAGCAGCGCCAGAAGCACATAGCCGCCGGTCCAGCCCATCAGGAAGGCCGACTGCTGATAGCCGCCCGCGCCGGCCAGGGCGATGATCCCGGCCATCGAGATGAAGGACGCCGCCGACATCCAGTCCGCGCCGGTCGCCATGCCGTTGAGCACCGGGTTGACGCCCTGGCCGGCGGCGTAGAATTCCGCCGTCGTGCCCGCCCGCGCCCAGATGGCGATGCCGATGTAGAGCGCGAAGGTCGCGCCCACCACCAGCAGGTTGAGGGTATACTGATCCATTATCGCGCCCCCCTCACTCTTCCACGCCGAATTCTTTGTCGAGCTTGTTCATCCGCCAGGCATAGGCGAAGATCAGCACGAGGAACGTGTAGATCGACCCCTGCTGGGCGAACCAGAACCCGAGGTCTGCCCCGCCGACCGAGATGCCCATCAGCATCGGCCGCAGGATGATGCCGAGACCGAAGGAGCAGACGAACCAGATCACCAGGCTGATGGTGATGATCCGGACGTTGGCTGTCCAATAGGCCTTGGCGGATGACGTGTCTGCCATGCGCGTTTCTCCCTGAGTTGTCCCCAACCGCGGCCGGACTGCCCGATCCGCGGCCCTCCGTTCACGCCGTCACGCGGCCTGCGACGGCCGCGAGCGCCTCGGCGATCTCGGGGATGGTGCCCATCCCGTCGATGCGCGAAAGCACGCCGCGGCCCTCGTAGTACGCGATCAGCGGTGCCGTCTGGGCGTGATACGCGGCCAGCCGCGCCCCCGCCGTTTCGGCATTGTCGTCGGCCCGGCGCTTGAACGCCGTGCCGCCGCATTTGTCGCAAACCCCCGCCACGGCGGGGCGCTTGAACTCGTCGTGATACCCCTCGCCGCAGTTGGCGCAGGTGTAGCGGCCCGCGACGCGGGCGATCATCGCCTGATCGTCCACCTCCATCGAGATCGCCGCATCGACGCGCTGCCCGGTCTCGGCCAGCAGCGCATCGAGCGCCTCGGCCTGCGCCGCGGTGCGCGGAAAGCCGTCGAGGATCACGCCGCGGCGCACGTCCGGCTCGGCCATCCGGTCCTTCAGCACGGCAAGCACGATGTCGTCGCCGACGAGCCCGCCCGCCTCCATCACCGCCTTGGCCTGCCGCCCCGCCTCGGTCCCCGCCGCGACGGCCGCGCGCAACAGATCGCCCGTCGAAAGCTGCACCAGCCCGAACCGCTCTTCCAGCATCCGCGCCTGCGTGCCCTTGCCCGAACCGGGCGGGCCGAGCAGGATCAGCACCGCCGGCCGCGCCATCACATCCGCCGCCATGTCGGCCCCCATGTCCCGCGCCCTCACGACCGGTTCATCCGGTTCGCGATCAGGTCATCGACCACTGTCGGATCGGCCAGCGTCGAGGTATCGCCCAGCGCGCCGTAATCGTTCTCGGCGATCTTGCGCAGGATGCGGCGCATGATCTTGCCCGACCGCGTCTTGGGCAGGCCCGGCGCCCACTGGATCAGGTCGGGCGAGGCGATCGGCCCGATCTCGTGGCGCACCCATTGCACCAGTTCCTTGCGCAGCGCATCGGTCGGATCGACCCCGTTCATCAGCGTGACATAGGCATAGATGCCCTGCCCCTTGATCGGATGCGGATAGCCGACCACCGCCGCCTCGGCGACCTGCGCATGGGCGACGAGGGCGCTTTCGACTTCGGCCGTGCCCATCCGGTGGCCCGAGACGTTGATGACGTCATCGACCCGGCCGGTGATCCAGTAATAGCCATCCGCATCGCGCCGGCAGCCGTCGCCGGTGAAGTAATAGCCGCGATACTGGCCGAAATACGCCTCTTCAAAGCGCTGGTGGTCGCCCCAGAGGGTGCGCATCTGGCCCGGCCAGCTGTCGGCGATGCACAGAACGCCCTCCGCCTCGACCGCCTCCTGCACCGCCGCGGTGTTCGGATCGAGCACCACCGGCTTGATGCCGAAGAACGGCTTGGTCGCGCTGCCCGGCTTTTGCGGGATCGCGCCGGGCAGCGGGGTGATGATGTGCCCGCCCGTCTCGGTCTGCCAGAACGTGTCCACGATCGGGCAGCGGCCCTTGCCGACATGGGTGTTGTACCAGTTCCAAGCCTCGGGGTTGATCGGCTCGCCCACCGAGCCGAGCAGCTTGAGCGACGACAGGTCGTGCTTTTCGACCCATTCGGTGCCCTGCCCCATCAGCGCCCGGATCGCCGTCGGGGCGGTGTAGAACTGGTTGACGCGATGCTTGGCGCAGACCTCCCAGAACCGCCCGGCATCCGGCCAGGTCGGCACGCCCTCGAACATCACCGTGGTCGCGCCGTTCGCCAGCGGGCCATAGATGATGTAGCTGTGGCCGGTGACCCAGCCGACATCGGCGGTGCACCAGAACACATCGCCATCGTGATAGTCGAATGTGATCTGATGCGTCATCGCCGCATAGACCAGATACCCGCCCGACGAATGTACCACCCCCTTGGGCCGCCCGGTGGACCCCGAGGTGTAGAGGATGAACAGCGGATCCTCCGCGCCGACCTCGACATAGGGGCAATAGGCCGAGGCCGCGGCCATCTCGGCCCGCAGGTCGATGTCGCGCCCCGAAACCCAGCTCGTCTGCTCGCCCGTGTGCTTGACGACGAGGCATTTCACCCGGTCGTCACAGTTGAGCAGCGCGGCATCGGTATTGGCCTTTAGCGGGGTCTTCCTGCCCCCGCGCGGCGCGAAATCGGCGGTGATGACCACCCGCGCCTCGCTGTCGTTGATCCGGTTGGACAGCGCATCGGGCGAGAAGCCGGCGAACACCACCGAATGGATCGCCCCGAGCCGCGCGCAGGCCAGCATCGCATAGGCCGCCTCGGGGATCATCGGCAGATAGAGCACCACCCGGTCGCCCTTCTTCACCCCCTGCGCCTTGAGCACATTGGCCATCCGGCAGGTTTCTTCGAGAAGCTCGGCATAGGTGATGTGCCGGGCCGGGGTTCTCGGATCGTCCGGTTCCCAGATGATTGCGGTCTGGCTGCCGCGCCGCGCGACGTGACGGTCAACGCAATTGGCGCAGACGTTCAGCGTGCCGTCCTCGAACCACTTGATCGACACCCGGCCGAAGGTGAAATCGCTGTTCTTGATCCGGCTGTAGGGCTTCGTCCAGTCGAGCCGCAGCCCCTCCTTCGCCCAGAACCCGTCGGGATCGGCGACCGAGGCCGCATACATCGCGTCATATCGCGCGGCGTCCACATGCGCCTGCGCCACGAACTCCGGCGATGCCGAATAGATGCCGCCCGCGGCGGCCTGACCCTGGTCGGCCATGGCTTCCTCCCTCTCGCGTCCGCGACAGGCGCCTGCCCGCCGCCCGATCCAAGCCCGAACCGGCCCGGTCGCTCCTACCCTGCGCGCACCTTACAGGATTGTCGGGATTTGGTGTAACTCTTTTTCGAATATGGATTTTCCTGTAAATCTCTTCACGCCTAAGGCGTCAATCCTGTAAAACTCGGAAAACCGGGGCGGTGAAGCGCGCGAATTCAAACGCTTGCGCAGTGCCGGCGAGCGACGCGCCCCAACCGCCCGCACATCGGCCGGCACGGGCGGGAAACGCCGGCCGGTTTGCCGCAGGCAGGTCCGGTGACGCGGCGTCACATCCTGCGGTGCAGAGGGCCGGCCCGGAGGTGCAATCCGCGAATCATGTCCGAATCATGTCAGGCGCCAACGCGCGGGCCACGGGCGCGCCGCATTCAGGCCGGACGGCGGAACTCGGACAAGGCATCGTCCACCGTCGCACGCCATGCCACCAGCGGCTCGCGCACGCCCTGGCCCAGCATCATGCGCCGCACCTCGGGGTTGGCCCCGGTCAGCACGAGCTTGCCGCCGCCCCGCTCGGTCTTGCGCGCCAGAACCTCGAACGATCGTGCGCCCGATGTGTCGATGAACGGCACCTCGGTCATGTCCACGACGAAGACGCGCGGGCGGTCGGCGATCCGGTCGAGCACCGATCCGAGCGTGGCCGCCGCGCCGAAGAACCACGCGCCGCGCAGGCGATAGACGACCACATCGCCCCCCTGGTCGGACGGGTCGTAGGGCGCCTCGGTTCCCCCGTGCGGATCGAGCCGCGCCGCCTCGGACATCCGCCGGATGAACACCGCGCCGCCGATGGCCGCGCCGGCGATGATGCCCTCGGTCAGGTCGCGGAACACCACCAGCAGGAAGGTGACCAGAACGATGGCCGCATCCGCCCGGCTTGCCCGCAGGAGCGACCAGAGCTCTTCCTTCTCGGCCATGTTCCAGGCGACGACGAGCAGCACCCCGGCCAGCGCCGCGAGCGGGATATAGGCCGCCAGCGGCGCGGCGATCAGCATGAACGCCAGCAGGAACACCGCATGCAGCATCCCCGACACCGGCCCGCGGCTGCCTGCGCGCACGTTGGTCGCGGTGCGGGCGATGGTGCCGGTGACGCAGAACCCGCCGAACACCGCCGAGCCGATGTTGGCGATCCCCTGCGCCACCAGTTCGGCGTTCGAGCGGTGGCGCCGCCCCGTCATCCCGTCCGCCACCACCGCCGACAACAGCGACTCGATGGCGCCGAGAAGCGCGAAACTGACCGCAAAGGGCAGCGCGGCGGCCAGCAGGCCCGGGTCGAACGACGGCAGCGCCGGGGCGGGCAGCACGCGCGGCAGATCGCCGAACCGGTCGCCGATGGTCTCGACCGGCATGCCTGCCGCCGCTGCGACGGCGCCGAGCGATACGGCGATGAGCAACCCCGGCCAATGCGGACGGATGCGCTTGAGCCCCAGGATCACCGCGATGGCGCCCAGCGCGACGGCCGGCGCCGCGAGCGTCATCGTCCCCCGCGCCTCCCACAGCGCCGCGAGCTTGGGGATGATCGCCGCCGGCTCGCCGCCCGGCAGCGACAGGCCAAGCGCATCGCGCATCTGGCTGGCCGCGATGATGACCGCGATCCCGGTCGTGAAGGCGACGGTGACCGGGTAGGGGATGAACCGGATGTAGGTGCCGAGGCGCAGCGCCCCGACCGCGGCGAGGATGAACCCCGACAGGAAGGTGGCGAGGATCAGCCCCTCGAGCCCGATCTGCATCACGCAGCCCGAGACGAGGACGATGAACGCCCCGGCCGGCCCGCCCACCTGAAAGCGCGACCCGCCGAGCGCCGACACGAGGAACCCGCCGATGATCGCGGTGAAAAGTCCCCGCTCGGGCCCCACGCCGCTGGCGATGGCGATCGCCATCGAGAGCGGCAGCGCGACCACGGCCACCGTCAGCCCGGCCAGCGCATCGGCCCGCAGGTCTGCCGCGCCGTATCCCTCGCGCAGGACGGTGACGATCTTGGGCAGGAACTCGACCCCCGCCTCGGGGGTTGCGACGGCTGATCTGGGGTGCATGGATGCGACTCGCGCTTTGCGAAACCCATCCAAGCGCCCGGCATGGAATGCTGTCAATATGGCCGAATCACCGCGAACCGATCCGATCAACCCCACCGACGACACCGCACGGGCGCAGGCCCGCGCCCTGATCGCCGGCGCGGCCCATGCCGCGCTTGCGGTGATCGAGGCGGATACGGGCCATCCCTTCGTCAGCCGGATCGCGCTGGCGCAAACCCCGGACGGCGCGCCGATGTCGCTGATTTCGACGCTTTCCGCCCATACCCGCGCGCTTCTCGCCGACCCGCGCTGCGCGCTGCTGATCGGCGAGCCCGGGCGGGGCGACCCGCTGGCCCATCCGCGCCTGACGCTGCGCGCCGCCGCCCGGTTCGCCGACGGCGCGGAGGATGCCGCCCTGCGGGCGCATTTCGCCGCCCTGCGGCCCAAGGCGCGGCTCTATGCCGGCTTCGCCGATTTCCGGGTGGTGGTCTTTGCGCCGCACTCGGCCGCGCTCAACGGCGGCTTCGCCCGCGCCTATGCGCTGACGGCCGACGATCTGCGCGGCGCAGCAGGATAGGGCCGGACGCAACGCGCCCGGCCCCCCCGCAGCCCGCTCCGCCCGCCGGGCTGCACTACGCCGGGTTGTCCACCCGGATCGTCACCGAAACCCGCCCCTGCACCGCCACCGGCCAGCGCAGGTTGACCAGCCGCTTCTGCGGGCCCTGTTCGGTCTGCGCATAGGGCATGTCATGGCGCGTCGTGACCGGCGCCGCCGACTGGATCGGCCCGTCCGCCACGATCCCCGTGACCGTCCGCGCAAAGCCGAGGAACGGCAGCGATGCCGCCGCATCGACCGTCCAGACGGTCGCGGCGGTGTTCTGCTGATGGCTGACCGTGACCGGGTTGAAGATCGGCGCCGTGATGCCGTTGAAGTTGTTGCCGTGCACGACGATGTTGCGGAACCGCGTGTAGTCGAGATCGGCAAAGGTGGTGTCCACCTTGTCCACCCGGTCGATCGCGCCATTGAGCGTGCGGAAGGTGTTGCCCGTCACGCTCAGCCCCTGGATGTAATGGCCGCTGCCATGGGGCGTGACGACGATCCAGCAGAAGGACGGCACCACATCGTTGGCGGTGAAGATGTTCCCGGTAATCGTCAGGCCGCCGAACGAGAACTGGTTGTTCCAGTTCGGATCGGGCTCGCGCTCGTTGGTCATCTCGATGAAGGAATTGTCGATGTAGTTGCCGGTGACGAGCGACTTGACGTTGATCCCGCTGAACACCACCCCCGCCCGCCGCACCCCCGGGCTTTCCGAATCCCCCTGGAAGAAATGGTTGCCGATGAGCATGTGGCCGGACCCGTGCAGCACGGCGAAATGGGCGAACCGCACCGCCCGGTTGTCGCGCAGCTTCACGTCGTTGGCGTTGACGTTCAGGCAGATGCTCGTGCGGTCCTGCGCCCGCAGCGCCTGTTCGTTCGACAGGAACTGGCATTCGTCGATCAGCATCCCCTGGCAGCCGTCACCAATCGAGGTGATGGCGCGGTCGCGCGGGCGGGTGATCGTGCAGCCGTGCAGCCGGAACGTCAGCCCTGCGGGCGCGAGCATGATCGCGCTCGCCGCCCCGTCGCAGGCGAGGTCGAGGTCGGTCAACTCGAACCGGTCGAGCCGGCCGAAGCCGGAAAAGTCGAGCAGGTAGCGGAACCGGGTGAAGGTGTAGGTCCGCGTGCCGGCAGTCGATCCGGGCGGCACGCTCAGCTCCACCGTCCCCGCCGCGATGTTGCGCGCGCGCACATAGGTCTCGCGCGCAACGCCGGTGCCGGTCACCAGCGCCCCAACCGGTATGTTGGCGACATTGGCGACGCCCGTGAGCACGGTCGGGTTCGCGGTCGCATAGCTTGCCTGCGAGGTGACGACCTGCGGCGTCCAGTCGCCGGCCGACTGGGCGATGATCTGGCCGTTGGTGAGGACGCGGCGCACCGCGAAATTCGCCCCCGTCAGCCCGGCGAGCGCGGCGACATCGATGGGCGCGTCGATCTCGATCCGCCGGCCCCCGAGATCGAGCACGACATGGTCGGTGAACTGGAACAGCGCCTGGAGCATGCGGCGAAAGCCCGGCCCGTCGCCGCCGAAGGCCCGCGCATAGGCGTCGATCGTGTAGCTGCGGGTAAGCGCGAGGAACGCGCTCTCGGGCATCGTCACGCTGCCCTCGAAGCGCACCGGCGCCGTCATCGTCAGGCTCGACCCGATCCGGTAGGTGCCGGCGGGGACGAGCACGCTGCGCCCGCCCGCCGCGGCATCGGCGGCAAGGAAGGCCGCGCGGTCGTTGGTCACGCCGTCGCCCAGCGCGCCATAGTCGCGCACATCGACCCAGTCGAGCATGTCGCGGTGGAACACCGCCGTCACATCCTCGACCGTCAGATCGTCGATGCGCACCGTGCCGCCGTTCGCGCCCGTCAGGTCCAGCCCGACATGGGCATAGATCGGCGCCGTCCCCCAGACGAGCGTGACGCCCCCCCGGCTGCCCGACCCGATGATCGCCTCGACGGTGACAACCTCGCCATAGGTCGTGAGCGCAACCGAGGGGCCGGCTTGCGGCACGCCCGCCACGTTCTGGCCGGATGCGTCACCCGCCCAGGCCGCGATGCGCACCGACGGCAGGTTGCCTGCGATCGCCTTCACCCGCGCGGTGACGCGCAGATACATGCCCGGCAGAAGCGGCGTCTGGCCCATGTGCCGCAGCTTCTGGGTGCCGGCGGTCTTCACCAGTTCGAGGCAGCTGCCGAAATCCTGGTCGGCCGGCACGATCGCCGCGTTCGGCGCGCCGAGATAGGTCGGCGAGCCGGGCGTGCCGTCGCCGCTGGACCACAGGCCCAGCCCTGCCGCGAACGGCGGCGGCATCAGTTGCAGCCCGTCGGTGATAGCCTTGTTCATCGCGCATGCCCCCTCGCGTCGGATCGCTTCGGGTGGCACGCCGCGCCGCGCCCCGGCGGCCGCAGGGCTGCCGGATGCCTCACCTTCCCGCCTCGGGGAAATGCGCGCCGGACTGCCGCCCTGACGCGACCAAAGCTAGGCAAGCGCCGTTAACCGCCGCTTAACCCTGCGTGCGCCGGCCCTTCACGCCCCGAGCGCATTCGCCCGCAGAAGCTGCACCGCGTTGATCTGCCAGCCTTCCGGCGTCTCGATCATCTGGTAGTCGAGCATGTGGATCCGCCCTTCGGCATCGATCATCATCACCCGCTGCCACAGCGCGCCGGCGACCGTGCGCAACTCGAGATACTTCACCTCGCGCGGGCGGTGCACCATCGGATAGCCCTCGCGGACCATCGCCCCGAACCGCTCGGGCGAGCCGAAGATGCGCTTGATCGTGGGCGAGGCATAGGTGAACGCCCGGGCAAAGTCGTCGGCGAGGAACGCCTCGACCTGCGCGCCGATCACGCCGCGGATGGCGTCTTCCTGCGCCGCGGCCGGGGCGGCAAGGACGATGGCAAGGATCAGTCCGGTCAGGTGTCGTCTCATGGCGCTCTCCCTCTTGGCCTGTCAACCCTACGGCAACCGGCGGCGCGTGGATCACGCCGCGGCGCGGTCCCTGATGTAACGGGCAACGAAATGCGATAGTTTCATGACGAACGCCCAAATTCGAGGCAGCCATGCCCTTCGCCTTCGATCCGTCAGACCGTTCGACGACGGCGGCCGTCCGCCGGATCGCGGCCGAACTGCTCGACGGCGCGCTGGCCGACCTTGCGCGGCCCGGCCAGCCGGCACCCGGCCGCGTCCATGGCCTGCGCAAGAGGATCAAGAAGCTGCGGGGCCTGTTGCGCCTCGTTGCGCCGCGTTTCGAGGCCTTCCGGTTCGAGAATGCGGCGCTGCGCGATGCCGGCCGGCTGATTTCCGATCTGCGCGATGCCGAGGTCCGCCGGGCCACATTCGCCCGCCTCGCCGTGCCCGGCCTGCCCGACGCCGCCGGACTGGGGGCCCTGCAGCGCCACCTCGATGCCGAACGCGACCGGATCGCCGCGCAGGACGCCGGCCCGGCGCTCGCCGACCTGCACCTGTCGCTCGCCGCGGTGCGCGCGCGCCTGCCGGACTGGCGGGTGCGCGGCAAGGGCTTTGCCCCCGTCGCGGCCGGGCTCGCGCGGACCTGGACGCAGGCCGAGGCCGCCCGCCACGCCGCTGCCGCCGAACGCGCCGGCGCCTTTCGCGCCGAGCCGTTCCACGACTGGCGCAAACGGGTCAAGGCGCATTGGTATCACGCCCGCCTGCTCGCCCCGATCTGGCCCGCGATGATGGCGCCGCATGTCGCCGCGGCCGATGACCTCGGCGAGGCGCTGGGGCTGCACAACGATATCGCCGTGCTGATGACGCATCTGACCGGGTCCGACGCCGCCGCCGCGCATCCCGCCGCCTTCGCCGCGCTTGCCGATCACGCCCTCGCCGAACGCGCGCGCATCGCCGATGCGGCCCTGCGCGAGGGCGCGCGGCTGTTTGCAGGGTCGGGCCGCGCGCTTGCCCGCCGCTGGGCGGTCTGGCATGCGGACTGGCAGGCGGGCTGACTGCTCAGGCCGCCTGCTCGCCCGACAGCGCCCGCTCGATCAGCGCCACCGTCTCGTCCACCCCGTAAAGCGCGATGAACCCGCCGAACCGCGGCCCTTCGGCCGCGCCCAGCAGCACCTCGTAAAGCGCGCGGAACCAGTCGCGCAGCGGCTCGAACCCGTGGTCCTTGCCAACCGCGAAGCACAAGGTCTGCAGAGCCTCGGCATCCGCGCCGCCCTCCCACGCCCGCAGCCGCGCCACCAGATCGGCCATGGCCGCGCGTTCCCTTTCGGTCGGCGCCCGGAACACCCGCGACGGTGCGATCCGGTCACGGAAATAGGCCACGGCATACCCTGCCGCCGCGTCGAGCCCGGGATGCGTTTCGGGCGCGGCATCCGGCGCATAGCGCTTGAGAAATCCCCACAGCACGCCCTTGTCCCGCGCCCCCGACACCGCGGCAAGGTTCAGCAGCATCGCGAAGGGCACCACCATGTCCGATGCCGGCGGCTGGCCGCGGTGGATGTGCCAAACAGGATTGTCCACCTGTTGCTCGACCGTCTGGCCGGGAAAGGCACGCAGGTGCTGGTGATACTCGTCCACCGCCTTGGGGATCACGTCGAAATGCATCCGCTTGGCGGTCTTGGGCTTGAGATACATGAAGTAGCTGAGCGATTCCGTCGCCGCATAGGTCAGCCATTCGTCGATCGTCAGCCCGTTGCCCTTGGACTTGCTGATCTTCTGCCCGTGCTCGTCGAGGAACAGCTCGTAGGTGAACACCTCCGGCGGGTTGCCGCCGAGCGTGCGGCAGATCCCCGCATAGATCGCGGTGTTGGGCGCGTGTTCCTTGCCGTAGGATTCCCAGTCCACGCCCAGCGCCGCCCAGCGCGCGCCGAAATCGGGTTTCCATTGCAGCTTCACATGCCCGCCGGTGACCGGCAGCGTCCATTCCCGCTCCGCCTCGTCGTCGAAGGTGATCTCGCCCCGCGCGGCATCGACATGCTTCATCGGAACATAGAGCACCCGGCCCGTCTCCGGGTGGATCGGCAGGAAACACGAATAGGTCTGCTGCCGTTCCTCGCGCAGGGATGCCAGCATGATCTCCATGATCGCCTCATAGCGTTCGGCCACGCGGCGCAAGGTGTCGTCGAACCGGCCCGAGCGGTAGAAATCGGTCGCGCTGATGAATTCGTAGTCGAAGCCGAACGTGTCGAGGAACCGGCGCAGCATCGCATTGTTGTGCGCGCCGAAACTGGGAAATTCGCCGAACGGATCGGGCACCGCGGTAAGCGGCCGTTGCAGATGTTCGCGCAGCATCTCGGGCGCCGGCACGTTGTCGGGCACCTTGCGCAGGCCGTCGAGATCGTCGGAAAAGCAGATCAGCCGGGTCGGGATGTCGCTGATGACCTCGAAGGCACGGCGCACCATCGTCGTGCGCGCCACCTCGCCGAAAGTGCCGATATGCGGCAGCCCCGAGGGGCCATAGCCCGTCTCGAACAGCACATGCCCCTTGGCGGGCGGCGCCTTGTCATAGCGCTTGAGGATGCGCCGCGCCTCTTCGAACGGCCAGGCCTTCGACTTCAGTGCAGCGTCCCTCAGCGAAGGCATTGGCGCATATCCCGTGCAACGCGGCCGGCACCCCGCCGCCGCGGTCCCCGCCGTCTATTGCCGAGGACGGATGCGGTCAATATTCTGCGCCCGCAATCCGCCGCAGGAGCCGAGCTTGACGAACGTGACCCCCTCGCTTTCGCCGCAGGACGCCCTTGTCGCGGTAATGATCGCCGTCTCGGCCTCGGACGAGGCGCTGCGCACACCCGAACTGGTGGCGATCCAGCGGATCGTGAACCATCTGCCGATCTTTGCCGATTACGATGCCGACCGCATGCGCATCGTGGCGCAGACGGTGTTCGACCTCTTCGAGGAAGAGGACGGGCTCGATGCCCTCTTCGGCCTCATCCGCGACGCATTGCCCGAGCGGCTCAACGAGACCGCCTATGCCCTCGCCTGCGACGTGGCGGCTGCCGACGGCACGCTGCAGCAGCCGGAGTTGCGCATGCTCGAGGAAATCCGGCACGAGCTGAGCGTGCCGCGCCTGCATGCCGCCGCGATCGAGCAGGGCGCCCGCGCCCGGCACCAGCGGCTCGACAGCGGGCTCTGAGCAGTCAGGCGAAGGCGCCGGCCCAGCCGTCAACGATTCGCGCCTGCATGCCGCGGGCACGCCGCGTCCATTCGGGGCCGCCCGCGGGCCGCTCGCGCGAATCCGTCGGAATGCCGTCGCGCCGCCCCGTATCGGCGGCAAAGATCGCAAAGGCCAGCACGCGGCCCGAGGGCTGCGCGACATAGCCCGCAAGGCCCGAGACGAAGTTGAGCGTCCCGGTCTTGGCCACCACCACCGGCCCGCCCTTCCCCTCGCGCACCGGAAACGGCCGCAGCAGCGGCGGCAGCGCGCCGGCGCGGTGCGCCGCCGCCATGATCCCCGCCATGTCCTGCGCCGCGACGCGCGAGGCCGCGCCGAGGCCCGAATGATCGACCAGCCGCACCGCCGCGCCATAGCGCGCGCCCGCCCAATCCGACATCGCCTGCGCCGAGGCGCGCAGGCCCCCGGCGCCCGAGGCGGTCAGGCCGAGCACCTCGGCCGTCAGGTTGGTCGAATGGCGCAGCATCGCGCGGATCATCGGGCCGAGCGGATCGCTTGCCACTTCGGCCAGAACCGTGCCGCCGGGTGCCTGCGGGATGCTCGCCGGCTCGCCCAGCGTGATCCCATGCGCTGCTGCCAGCGTGCGGAACACCTCGCCCGCATAGGCCGCCGGCCGCCGCACCGGCAGCCATCGGCTCCCCCCGTTGCCGAGCGCGGCCGAGGCCACCGTCCAGACTTCGGCCCCGTCCCGGTCGGCATAGGTAAAGGCCGGCGCCGCCCGATCGACCACGCGCACCCGCGCGCAGCGCACCAGCGGCACGAACCGCTCGCCCCGGGCATCGAGTTGCACCTGCCAGCCGCCCTGCGCCCTCTTCCACTCGAAATGGACACGGTTGAAGTTGAGGTTGAGGCCCGCGATCGCCGGGTTGTAGCCGACATGCACCGGCTGGGTGTCGTCGATCATCGCCGCAGCCGGCAGTGCCCCGGCGTGGACGAGAAAGCGCCCCGTCGCGCCACGCAGGCCGCGCGCGCGCAGCGCCGCCGCCAGATCGCCCAGCCCGTCGGTCGTCAGCGTCGGATCGCCGGTCCCGGCCAGAACCAGATCGCCCTGCACGATCCCGCCCGCCACCGGCCCGGTCGCCATCACCCGCGTGACAAAGCGGTAGCCGGGGCCGAGCCGGTCGAGCGCATAAAGCGCCGTGATCGCCTTGGCGACGCTGGCCGGCGGCAGCGGCAGCTCCGGCTCCACCCCGTCGAGCCTCGCCCCCGTGGCCACGTCGATCACCGCGCTGGACACCCGGCCGCCCAGACGCGCGGCCGCGATCAGATCGGCGGTGGCGGGGGCCGCGATGCGCGGGGCGGCCGGCACGGCCGCGGCGACGCGCGCGCCGGGGCGCGGCATCGGGCGCTTCGAGCGCGCGGGCGCCTCGGCAACGGCCGGGGCCGCGGCGGCGGCAAGCAGCGCGGCGATCGCGGCGCGGCGGGTCAGGGTCTGCGGACGTGTCATGCGCGAACCCTAGACGCCGCCCGCCCCGTCGCGCAACCGCGACACGTCACCGCCGCCATTCTCCCCGCGCCCGGATCGCCGAGGACGACAGCGCCATCAGCGGCACGTCGATCAGGCACCATGCTGGGGGGGCCGCATGGGCAAGGCGATGCGACGCCGCATCGGGCAGCCGATACGCACCGAAGGTGCGCGCCGCCGGCGACAGCCGCGCGCGCAAGGCGTAGCCCGGCCGCGCGATCACCCCGACCGGCACCCGGCGCAGGATTCCCTGCCAGTCCTCCCAGCGGTGGAACGCGGCGAGGTTGTCCGACCCCATCAGCCAGACGAACCGAACCCCGGGGTAGAGCGCGCCGAGCCGGCGCAGCGTCTCGGCTGTGAACCGCGTGCCCAGCCGCGCCTCGAGATCGGTCACGACCACCCGCGGATGGCGCATCATCGCCCGTGCCGCCGCCAGCCGCCGCGCCAGCGGTGCCGGCCCCTCGGGCTTGAGCGGATTGCCCGGCGAGACCAGCCACCAAACCCGGTCGAGCCCGAACCGCGCCAGCGCCTGCCGCGTGAGGTGGACATGGCCGCGATGCGGCGGGTCGAACGACCCGCCGAACAGGCCGACCGCCATCCCCGGCCGCGCCATCGGAAACCCCGGCTGCATCCACCCCCCCCGCCATCCGGCGGCCAAGTGTCACGGGCGGCAGCACAAAGTCCAGCGCGTCAGCGCAGCACATGCACCCCGCAGCGCGCATGCCGGACCACCCGCGCCGCCGTCGAGCCGAGGAAGTAATCCTGCACGCCCGGCCGGTGCGAAGCGATCACGATGCAATCATGCGCCCCCTCCTCGGCCACATCGAGGATGGTCTGCGCCGCATGCCCCGAGCGCACGACATGGGCCACATCCGCCTGACCGGCGAATTCGGCCGCAAGCGCCGCATCCATCTCGGCCCGGTTCTTCTCCTCCTGATCCCGCGGCAGATACTGCGCGACATAGGACGGGATCGCCTCGAGCACGGTCAGCACCGTGATCCGGCCGCCGGGCGCGAGCAGCGTGCGGGCGATGTCCATCGCCGCGGGTCCGACCGCGCCATGGTCGGGCGCAAGCGGCACGAGGATGTTGGAATACATGGCGGGCCTCCCTGTCGCGTTTCGCCGGACAGTCGGGCAGCGCGCCCGCCAGCGCCTTGATCTGGATCAGCCGCCGCAGCGGCGTCCCGGCCTCAGCCCCCCGGCAGATGCCGGCGCACCTCGGCCAGCAGGGCGGCAACCTCGTCCACCGCAGGCCCGCGCCCGAGTTCCGGCGCGGTCAGCCCGCGCCCCATCGCCTCGGCATAGGCAATCCGGTTGCCGAAGCGCGCCGCGAGCAGGTCCACCCCCAGCCCCGCCGCCGCGCCCGCCACATCCTCGCCCAGCCGCGTCCCCGCCTTGGCCCGGTTGAGCACGATCAGCGCCGGCCGCCGTTCCCGCGCGCAGAGGTCGAGCACGCTTTCCGTCGCCCAGAGGTCCACATGGCTCGACGCGACCGGCACCAGCACCAGATCGGCCACCCGCAGGGCCGAGCGCAGGTCCGCATCCGCCTTGGGCGGCGTGTCCACGATGACGATGTCGTGGCTCTTGCGGAGCTTTTCCGCCTCGTAGGTCACGCCCCAGGCCGACGCGGTGGAAAACTCGGCGCCCGGCGCGCCCAATGTCTCGACGCGCGTCATGAACCAGCGCCCGAGGCTGCCCTGCGGATCGGTATCGACGAAGGCGACCCGCGCGCCGGCCCGGGCAAAGGCGACACCCAGATGCACGGCCAGCGTGGTCTTGCCCGAACCGCCCTTCTGCTGCGCCAGCGTGATGATCCCGCGCATTCCCGCCCTCCACCGCCCGGCCACTGGCCACCGGCCGCCCCTTGCCGCGGCGGAATCGCGCCGCCCGGCATTCACACCCCTGTCACGTCAGATAAGGCGTGGCAATCATCGCGGCATGGGTGCGGTTCTTGGCCCCGAGTTTCTGGCAGACGGCACGCATATGAGTCTTGATCGTGACCTCGGAGAGATCCATAGCGCGGGCGATTTCCTTGTTGGACATGCCGGCGCACAGGTGCCGCAGCACCCGCCCCTCCTGCGGGGTGAGGTTGGCGAGCGGCGGGGCAGGGTCTGCCGCCTCGTCTGCCATGAACGACACCGGCAGATAGACCCGCCCCTCGGCGACAAAGCGCAGCGCATGGACGAGCGAGCGCGCCGGCAGCGTCTTGGGCACATAGCCGCGCGCGCCCTGCGCCAGCGCCTCGGACACGAAGGCCCGGCGCAGCGCGCCCGAAAACAGCACGACCGCCCCGCCCGCATTGGCCGCCACCGCCTTCTGCACGCCGACGATCCCGTCCATCCCCGGCATCATCACGTCGAGCAGCACGATGTCGAACCGCCCGGCCCGCCCGATCGCCGCCAGCGCCTCGGGCAGCGTATCGGCCAGCGACACGACCACATCGCCCTCGGCCGCCAGATAATGCGCCACGGTATCGCGAACGAGCTGATGATCGTCGGCAATGAGGACGGACAATCCAGCCATGCCTACCTCCCGGCCCGGCGGGCCCTAACGTCATCCCATACGCGGGGGAGTTGCCTAATTGTCAAGCGCCGCGCAGACTGCAATCCCCGACGCAGCGTTAGCCGGCCGACCATGGACCAGACCGACCAGCGGCAACCCGCCCGCCGCGCAGATCCCCCCCCGACCCGCCGCCGCGCGCTTCTGACGGCCGCCGCCGGTCTCGGCCTCGCGCTGGCAGCGCCGCGGCTTGCCCGCGCGACGCTGGCGCAGCCAGCGGGGCCGGTGCTGCTGACCGTGTCGGGGGCGGTCGGACGCCCGAACGCGGGCGATGCCGCAGTTTTCGATGACGCCATGCTCGGGGATCTGCCACAGGTCGGCTTTTCGACCATGACGCTCTGGACGCCCCGCGTGCATTTCGAGGGCCCGCCGCTGTCGGCCGTGCTCGCCGCAGCCGGGGCGCGGGGGCGCCGGATCGAGGCGCAGGCGGCCAACGACTTTCGCGCGGTGCTCGATCCCGCGCTGATCGGCCCGCGGGCGCCGATCGTTGCCCGCCGGATCGACGGCGCACCCTTCTCGATCCGCGCGCTCGGACCGCTCTGGATCATGTTCCCGTTCGACGACGAACCGGCCTACCGCACCGAGGCAACCTACATGCAATGCGTCTGGCAACTCGTCGCGCTGCATGTGCGCGCGGACTGACCCATGCCCCCCGCCGGAACCGCGGACGCGACCGCCCGCCGCCGCCCATCGACCCTCGCGGCGCTGATCGGCATCCTGGCGCTGATCGCCATCGGGCTGCTGATCGCGCAGGCCCGCGGGCTGAGCGGGCAGATCGAGGCGATGCGCGAGGTCCGGTCGGACAACCGCATCTGGGTCGTGGCGCAGTTCGAGGTGGATCTGTCGCGCCTGCAATCCGCGCTGCTTGCCATGCAGTCGGGTGCGCCCGCGTCCGAGGCGGCGCTGCGGCTCGACATCCTGCTCAGCCGCGCCAACCTGCTCAATGCAGACCGCATCATCCTGTCGCCCGCCAGCTACCCCGATGCCGCGGCACTGATCGCGCGAATCCGGACGGAAAGCGAGGCGCTCGGCGCCGAGATGGATGCATGGCCCGACCCGGTCCCGCCGCAAGCGCTTGCCGCGGCGCTCGACCGGGTCGAACGGCTTCGGCCCGATGTGCGCGCGCTGTCGCTCGCCATCCTCGCCGGTGCGGTCGCGCGCGAACAGGCCGAACGCGATGCGGTGCGCGCGCTTCTGGGGCGGTTCGTGTCGCTGGCGATCCTTCTCGTGGTGCTGCTGACCGGGGTCGTGCTCGTGATCTTCGACCTCTACCGCGACCTTGGCCGCCAGGTGCGGGCGGCCCGCCGCATCGGCTCGACCCTCGGCAAGACGATCGAGGCGGCGCGCGATGCCGTTGTCGTCTGCGACGGCGCCGGCCGCATCCGCAGCGTCAACGCCGCCGCAGAACGCATGTTCGGCCATGCGCGCGCGGATGCCGTCGGGCAGCCGGCGGGCCGGCTCCTGCTGGCGGAGGGCGACGATGCGGCGGGTGTGACCGTCTTTCCGCCGCCGCAGGCCCCGGGTGCCGCGGGCGGCATGGCGACCGGGCAGCGGGCCGACGGCAGCAGCTTTCCGATGGAGGTCTCCCGGATCGACGATACCGACAGCGACGGCGAGCCGGTGCATTTCGTCATCCTGCGCGACATGTCCGACCGCGTCGCGGCCGAGGCCGGCCTGCGCGCCGCGCGCGACGCGGCGCTGCAAAGCGCAGCGGAGCGGGCGCGCTTCCTCGCCGTCGTCAGCCATGAGATGCGCACCCCGCTCAACGGCGTGATCGCCGCGCTCGACCTGCTTCGCCAGGGGCCGATGGCCGCGGCCCGGCGCCGGCTCGTCGGCCTCGCCGCGACCTCGGCCCAGACGGCGCTGCGCCAGATCGAGGATCTGCTCGACCTGCACCGTCAGGAAGGGACCGGCGCGTCCGAACCGCACGCCCCGTTCGATCCGGCCGAGGCGTTGCGCGACGCCGTCGAGATCGCCCGCGCCCCGGCAGCCCAGCGCGGCAACCGCCTTGTGCTCGATCTTCCTGCGGACGGGCCGGGCCGCGTGCTCGGGCCGCCGCGCGCCTTCGCGCGGGTCGCGGCGAATCTCCTGTCGAACGCCGTCAAGTTCACCCGCGACGGCAGCGTGACGGTCGCGCTTGCCGCATCGCCGCCCGATGCCGGGGGCGCGATCACCCTGACCGTGACCGTGACCGATACCGGGCCGGGCATCGACCCCGCCGACCAGAGCCGCATCTTCGAGGATTTCGAGACGGTCGATCGCGCGCCTTCGGGCGGCAGCGGCCTCGGCCTCGGGATCGCGCGGCGGGCGGTGCGGGACATGGGCGGCACCCTCACGCTCGACAGCGCGCCGGGGCGCGGGACGACCTTTCGCTTTACCGCGCGGGTGCTGGCGGCCGCCAAGACGGACGAGCCGGCCGTTCCCGCCGCCATCCCGCCGCTCCACATCCTGCTGGCCGAGGACGATCCGATCAACAGCCACCTGATGCAGGAGATGCTGCACCGGCTTGGCCACAGCAGCGTTCTGGCCGCAGATGGCGCGGCGGCTGTCGCGGCCGCCGGACAGGCGGCCTTCGACGCCATCCTGCTCGACATCGCCATGCCCGGCCTTGACGGCCTCGCCGCGCTCGCGGCGATCCGGGCCCGGCCCGGCCCGTCGCAGAGCGCGCCGGCGCTTGTCGTCACCGCCCAGGCGGGCGCCGAGGAAGAGGCGCGCATCGCCGCGACCGAGGGCGCGGCGATCCTGCTCAAGCCGCTGCGGCTCGACGCGCTGGGCCGCGCGCTGGCCGCCCTCGTCGCCCCGCCCCATGACCCGCTGCTCGACCGGGCGGTGCTGCGCGATGCGCGCAGGCTGCTGGGGCCGGCGGCGCAGGTTGCCCTCTTTGCCCGCTTCGCCGCCGACCTTGCCGCCGACCTCGACCGCCCGGACACGCCCGACAGCGCCTATCACCGCGCCGCGGGGGCGGCGGCGATCCTCGGCGCGCGGCGGCTGCACCGCCTCCTCGCCGCCGCCGGCGGCGGGCAGCGCGACATCGCCGCGATCCGCGCGGCGCTGCGCGCGACCGAGGCCGCCTATGCCGTCGCGGTCGCTGCCCGCGACCCTGCCCCCGGCAGCGCCGTCGCCTGACCGCTCAGCCGGCCAGAAACCCGGCGAGCGCCTGTGTGGAGCCATCCCGGCCGCTGCGATCGGCGCCCGGTTCGAGCAGCGGCGCGAGCGATGTGGCAAGCGCCTTGCCCAGCTCCACCCCCCACTGGTCGAAGCTGTTGATCCCCAGCACCGCCCCCTCGACGAACACCCGGTGTTCGTAGAGCGCAACGAGCATCCCCAGCACGAAGGGCGTGAGCTGCCGATAGGCGATAGTGACCGACGGCCGGCCCCCGGGAAACACGCGGTGCCGCGCCTGCCGCGCCGCCTCGTCCCCCGCGAGGCCTTGCGCCGTCATCAAGGCCAGCGCCGCCTCGAAGCTGCGCCCGCGCATCAGCGCCTCGGACTGCGCAAGGCAGTTGGCGACCAGCAGGCGGTGGTGATGGGCCAGATGCGGCTCGTGCCCCTCGGCGGCGATCAGGAATTCGCAGGGGATGACCTGCGTGCCCTGATGGACCATCTGCATGAAGGCATGCTGTCCGTTCGTCCCCGGCTCGCCCCAGACAACCGGCGAGGACGGGCGCGCGAGCGTGCTGCCGTCCATCGCCACCCGCTTGCCGTTCGATTCCATCTCGAGCTGCTGGAGATATGCGGGAAACCGCGCCAGCCGCTGGTCATAGGGCAGCACCGCGCGCGTGGGATAGCCGCAAACCTGATTGTGCCACAGCCCGGTCAGCGCCAGCAGGACCGGCAGGTTCGCCGCCATCGGCGCGGTGCGGAAATGCCGGTCCATCGCCGCACCACCCGCCTGGAAGGCGGCGAAGCGCGCCGGCCCGATCGCCAGCATCAGCGCGAGCCCGACCGGCCCCCAGACCGAATAGCGCCCGCCGACGAAATCGCCGAACCCGAACACCCGTTCGGGCGGGATGCCCCAGTCCGCCGCCTTTTGCCCGGCCGACGACACCGCGACCATCTGCGCCGCCGGATCGGCCACGCCGGCGGCGAGCCAGTCGCGCACCGCGCGCGCATTGGTCATCGTCTCGACCGTGGTGAAGGTCTTGGACACCACCAGCACGAGCGTGCGCGCCGGATCGAGGCCGCGCAGGATGTCCGCGGCATGGGCGCCGTCGATGTTCGACAGGAAATGCGTGCGCGGCCCGTCGTGATCGGGCGCCAGCGCCAGCGTCGCCATCGCCGGGCCGAGGTCCGACCCGCCGATCCCGATGTTCACCACATCCGTAAACGCGCCCCCCGCCCCGCCATAGGCCCCCGCGCGCACCGCATCGGCAAAGGCCGCCATCCGCGCCTGCGTCGCCCGCGCCTCGGCCGCCAAGTCGCCCGGCACCCCCGCCCCCGCCGTGCCGCGCAACAGCACATGCAGCACCGCGCGCCCCTCGGTCTCGTTGATCGGCGCGCCCTCGAACATCGCATCCCGCCGCGCCGCGACCCCCGCCGCCGCGATCAGCGCAAGCAGCCGATCCCGCCCCTCGGCGTCGATGGCGGTCTTGGACCAGTCGAGCAGCATCTGCCCCGGTGCCCCGTCGTCATAGTCGAGCCGCGCGGAGAACGCCGCCGCCCGGCCGGGATCGTCGAACAGCGGCAGGATCCCGCGATCCCGGGTCGCCGCGTGATGCGCGGCAAGCGCCGCCCAGTGTCCTTCGAGGTCCATCGCCTACTCCGCCCAATGCACCGTCGCATGATCCAGCACCGCCCGCACCGGCGCCTCGGCCGCCGGAAGGCCGCGCACCCGGTCGAGCGCCGCGCGCTTGGCCCGGCCTGTGATGAGGATGTGGATATGCATCGCCCCCGCCAGCACCGGTGCGGTCAGCGTCATCCGCGGCTCGCCCGCGCCCGGCGCGCGCATCGGCAGCACCGCCGGCGCGCCGGCGGCCAGCGCCTCGGCAAGCCGGTCGCCGCCGGGAAAGAGCGAGGCGACATGCCCGTCCTCGCCCATGCCCAGCAGCGCCACCGACAGCGGCAGATGCGGCGCCACCGCCTCGGCCAGGATCGGCGCGGCCGCCTCGGGGGTCATCCCGTCGCGCCAGAAGGGCAGGAACGCCGCCCCGGCCGCCTTGCCGCGCAGGAGCCGCGCGCGCACCAGCGCGGCGTTCGACCGCGGATCGCCCTCGGGCACCCAGCGTTCGTCGCCCAGCATCACCGTGACCGCCGGCCAGTCGATATCCACACCCGACAGCGTGTCGAACACCGGCCCCGGCGTCGTGCCGCCCGGCACGGCGAAGGATGCCCGCCCCTCGCGCCGCAGGAAATCGGACAGCCCGCCGGCCAGCCGGTCGGCCAGCGCGAGGAACATCAGATCGCGCTCGGGGTATTCCTCAAGCGTCATTCGCGCACATCCCGCCATTTGCGCCCGTCGCGGTGGAGAAGCGCGAGCGCGTCCTCGGGCCCCGAGGATCCGGCGTCGTAAAGCTGCGGCCGGTCGCCCCGCGCCTCCCATCCGGCGATGATCGGGTCGGTCCAGGCCCAGGCCGCCTCGACCTCGTCGCCGCGCATGAACAGCGTCTGGTTGCCGCGGATCACATCCATGATGAGCCGCTCGTAGGCATCGGGCATGTCCGCCCCCTCGGGCCCGAGCGCCTCGGCAAAGGACATGTCGAGCGGCACCTGCACCAGCCGCATGCCCCCCGGCCCCGGTTCCTTGATCATCACCTTGAGGTTGATCCCCTCGTTCGGTTGCAGCCGGATCGCCAGGACATTCTCGCGCAGGCCCGCCCCGCCCTGCTGGCCGGTATCGAAGATCGAATGCGGCGGGGCGCGGAACGTCACCGCGATTTCCGACGCCCGCGTGCGCAGCCGCTTGCCGGTGCGCAGGTAGAACGGCGTGCCCTGCCAGCGCCAGTTGCGCACATGCACGCGCAGCGCGATGAAACTCTCGGTCGTGCTGTCGGGATTGCCCACATCGGCGCAATAGCCCGGCTGATCGCCGCTCGCGGCATATTGGCCGCGCACGATGTCGGACGGCTCGAGCGGGGCGAGCGCGCGGATCACCTTGAGCTTTTCGTCGCGCACCGCATCGGGGTCGAAATGCCAGGGCGGCTCCATCGCGATCAGACACAAAAGCTGCATCAGATGGTTCTGCACCATGTCGCGCATCGCGCCCGACCGGTCGTAATAGGCGCCGCGCCCGCCGACGCCCACCGTCTCGGACACGGTGATCTGGACGTGATCGACATGCTGCGCGTTCCAGAGCGGCTCGAACAGGATGTTGCCGAACCGCACCGCCATCAGGTTCTGCACCGTTTCCTTGCCGAGGTAATGGTCGATCCGGTAGATCTGCCGCTCGGCGAAATGCGCGGCCAGCGTCGCGTTGAGCGCCCGCGCCGACATCAGGTCGTGGCCGAAAGGCTTTTCCACCACGATCCGGCTGTCGGGGCCGGCGATGCCATGGGCATGCAGCCGCTCGGCGATCGGCCCGAACAGCGCCGGCGCGACCGAAAGGTAGAACGCCCGCACCACATCGGGGCGCATCGCCGAGGCCAGTTCCGCCCAGCCTTCATCCCCCGTCGCATCGACCGCGACATAGCCCAGCCGGTCCAGAAACCCCGCCATCGCCGCGTCATCGCGCTGGGCCGCCGGGACGAATTCGGTCAGTGCCGCGGCGGCGAAGGCGCGGTATTCGGCCGGGGTCATGGCACTGCGCGCCGCGCCGATCACCCGCGCCTCGGGCGGCATCTGGCCGCCGACCGCGCGGCGATAGAGCGCGGGCAGGATCTTGCGCCGCGCCAGATCGCCCGTGCCGCCGAACACGACGAGATCGAACGGATCGACCGGGATCACACGAAAGACCATCGAAACCCCGCCCTGTCACGGATGTTAGCGCTAACCGGAGCGGTCTACACCCAAGCTCGAACCTCTGTCTAGCACGACAGGGCGAGTGCCGGAATGCCGCGCCGGTCAGCTTTCCAGTTCGGCGTCCCAGTAGAGGTAATCGAGCCAGCTTTCGTGCAGGTGGTTCGGCGGGAACCGCCGCCCGGCATTGCGCATCTCTTCCGCCGTCGGCATCCGCGGCGCCCGCATCAGCCGCAGCCCCGAGGCCTTGAGGCTGCGCGAACCCTTGCGCAGGTTGCAGGGGCTGCAGGCCGCCACGACGTTTTCCCAGCTCGTCACCCCGCCGCGCGACCGCGGCACGACATGGTCGAACGTCAGATCGCGCGGGCTGCCGCAATACTGGCAGCGGAATTCGTCCCGCAGAAAAAGATTGAAGCGCGTGAAGGCCACGCGCTTCTGGGGTTTCACGAAGTCCTTGAGCACCACGACCGACGGGATGCGTATCTCGTGCCTCTGGCTTCGGACGACGTGATCGTATTCGGCCACGATCGTCACCCGGTCGAGAAAGGCGGCCTTGACCGCCTCCTGCCAGGGCCAGAGCGACAGGGGGTAGTAGGACAGCGGGCGATAGTCGGCGTTGAGCACCAGCGCGGGATAATGACGCAGCGCGCCAGCCTCGCGGACGAAACCGGTCCTGAACTCGGCGTCGGTCAGCATGGTCATCCGGTGGCCTCCGTCCTGCCCTGTCCTCCGACAGAGGGGCAGGGGACTGCCCCATCTATCCACAACTATATCTGGCGCTTCCGCCGCGGCAACCCCCGCGATATTTGATGGACTGCCTGTTTCGGGCAAGGGGTAGCGCGGCCGGGTGACAGGGATGTGACGCCGCTCAGCCCCCCTGCACCTTTGCGATGAAGGCCAGCGCCGCCGACAGCCCGTCCGGCGCGATCCCGTGGCCGGTTCCGCGCATCACATGGCCGTGGACGGAAAACCCCGCCGCATCCAGCGCGCGCCCCGCCCGGGCCATGTCCTCGAACGGCACGACCGCATCCTGATCGCCGTGCATCAGCAGGACGGGCGGCCTGACCCGGGCGTCGTCCGCGAGCCGCTCGGGCCGCAGCAGGCGCCCGGAACAGGCGATCACGCCGCCGACCGCCACCGCCCGGCGCGGCGCGACATGCAGCGCCATCATGGCGCCCTGGCTGAAGCCGAACAGGAACACCCGGTCCGCCGCCACCCCCTCGGCCGCGATCGCGCCATCCAGCCAGGCGTCGAGATCGGCCGCCGCGGCATCGAGCCCGGCGGCGGCCGCCGCCTCGGACGATCCGTCGAGCCAGGGGATCGGGAACCACTGATGGCCGAACGGGTTGCCGGTGCAGCGTTCGGGCGCATCGGGCGCGAGGAACACCGTGTCCGGCAGATGCGGGGCGAGCGGATCGGCCAGCCCCAGAAGGTCGTTCCCGTCCGCGCCATAGCCGTGCAGGAACACGAGCATGCTGCCCGCCTTCCCCGATTTCGCCGGCACCCGGCCGGTGTTGAGAACCCGTGTCATCGCACCCCCTCGCGCGCCTTGGCGACACGGTAGTAGGCCCAGAGCAGCCGCGCCGCAACGCCCCGCCAGGGCGACCAGGCCGCGGCCATGGCGCGCAAGGGGCGTTCCTTCGGGCGGCCCGGCAGGTCGAACAGGATGCGCGCGGCCTCCTGCAGGGCAAGGTCCGCGGGGGCGAACACATCGGCGCGGCCGAGGCTGAACAGCGCATAGATCTCGGCCGTCCAGCGCCCGATCCCCGGCACGGCGACAAGCGTGGCGATCACCTCGTCGGTGGGCATGCGCCGCAGCGCCGGATAGTCGATGCCAGCCGCGGCCAGCGCCCGGCCATAGCGCGCCTTCTGCCGCGACAGGCCGCAGTCGCGCAGCGCCGCGTCGCTCGCCGCAGCCATCCGCGCGGGATCGGTCAGGCCCGCGGCCACGAGGCGGGCCATGATCGCATCGCCCGCCGCAACCGAAACCTGCTGGCTCACGATCGCGTCGAGCAGCGCGGCAAAGCCGTCCTCCCGGCGCCGCAGCGGCAGCGGGCCGGTCAGCGCCAGCGCATCGGCGAACCGCGGCTCGCGCGCCGCCAGCCAGGCGGCGCCTTCGGCAACGCAAGCCTCGGTCTCGATGATGCGCCCGACCATGGGCGCGACCCTAGCCGGGCAGCACGATCAGGAAAAGGCCCGCAGCGCCTCGATATCGGGCTTGATCGCGCAGAATGCCGGCGTCTCGGGCCGCAGCGCCGCGAGCCAGTGCGTGCAGTCGGTGCCGCTTGGACAGGTCTGGCACCGCAGCACCATGTCGGCCAGATCGGCGCGGGTGATCCAGCCCTCGACAACCGCCCGCGCCAGCGGCACGCCCGCCGCCCGCGCCATCGCCTGCGCCGACCACCATGACCGCGGCGCCTCAGGAATTCCGATCATCGCTCACCCCATATGACTGACCCGAAGAACGGGCCGTTGCCGCAAAAGGCAGGCGGCAGGGCCCGGCCCACCTGCCCTGCCATCCAGTCGATGCACTGCGGCGCCTGCAGGCAGGCCGCGCAGCGCCGCCGCGCCCCGGCAAGCGATGCGGCCGACAGCCGGCCGTCCTCCAGCGCCGCCGCGAGATCGGCGCCGGTCAGACGCGCCATCACCGGCATCAGGCCCCCGTCGCGGTTCGACCCCGCGCGATCCGGCCCCGCCCGATCCGGCCCCGCGCGGTCCGGCCCGGCGCGGACAACGCCGCCGGGCCGCAGCCCGACAGGACCCCCGCCCGGGTCAACGCGCCCGACGTCAAGCGGCGGTTCGACCCGCACCGGTGCGCGCGGCATCGCGCTCACGCTCCCGGATGCCGGGGGCGGCAAGCCGCCACCGGCGCGCCCCGGATCATTTCCCGTGCCGTCCCGACCATCGCGCCACCCTCATCAACTCGACGCGACAAGGATGCGCCCCGCGCCGCGCCGGGGCGTTGATCTGCATCAACCCCGGCGCAACCGGGCCAGCGTCGCGCGGACCGTGTCGATCCGCGCCGCGTTGGGCGGATGCGTGCCGAGAAAGCGGTTGCCGGGGTCGGGCAGGCGGGTGAACACCGCCGCACCCCGCTCGGCGTCGAACCCGGCGCGGAAGGCGATGAGCGTGCCGATCGCATCGGCCTCGAGCTCGAAATCCTGCGAGAAGGCGCGCCGGCCGACCGCTGCGCCAAGCTCCTGCGCGACCTGCACGGCCTCGGCGCTGCCGCCGCCCGCCTGCGCCAGAACGCCTGCCACGATGGCCGTGGCCACCGCCGTCTCGCGCGCCCGGTCGAGATGGCCGGCAATGTGATGCCCCGCCTCGTGCCCGAGGACAAAGGCCAGCTCGTCCGCCGACCGCGCATCGAGCAGCATGGCGGCGGTAAAGATCAGCACCGGCCGCCCGGCGCGGTCCACCGTCTGGAAGGCGTTGATCGGCAGGCCGGGGCGGACATCGACGAGAATCTGGAAGTCGCAGTTGCGCTGCGGCGCCTGCACGCGGCAAACCGCCTCGGCCACCGGCTCGACACGGTCCACCACGGCGCGGAACCGCGCGACCGCCGCCGCGGGGGACAGGGACGGCGGCGCCGGCGCAGTTGCAACAGGGCGGGGCGGGACGACGGGCGCGGGCGGGGCGGCGCAGCCCGCCAGCGCCACCAGCATCGCCAAGACCCAACCCGATCGCCGCATCACCGCCTCGCTCCCGCGCGGTGCAGTCTAGCAGCGCCCCGCCCCCGCGCCAGCGCCGCTCGCGCCGATGTGCTTCCCCCTGCCGCCCGCCGCCTGCCCGTGGCATGATCGCGCCGCACGCCCGGTGGGCGCCAAAGGGGGCAGGCCGATGTTCACCATCGAACACGACTTCGACGCGACCGTGATCACCCTCGTGGACGAGGGCGCAGAGACCTTGCAGGAGGACGTGACCGTCCTTGCCTTCGAGGATTGCGTGACCCTCGAACAGCTCGACCCGCGCAGCGACGAGGTGGTGCGGATCACGCTCAGCCACAGCCAGGTGAACGACCTTGCGGCGGCGCTGAACCTGCCCGAGGGCGTCTACCGGCGCCGCGGCAGCGCGGGGTGACGGCGGGCCGGCGCGGCCTTCGCGCCCGCGGTCAGCCGCCGGCCCGCCGCACCGGCGCCGCCTCTACCGCGGCCCGGAACGCCGCGAGCACCTGCACCGGATCGTGCCGCCCGGCCAGTTGCAGCAGGCCGAACCGCACCGCCGCCACCTCGCGGAAATAGCGCATGTAGGCGGCATTGACCGCCGCCCCCGCCGCCGCCCCGAGCACCGGGATCGCCTGCGCCGCCAGCTTGGGCGCGAGCGCGGCCGCGATCCGCGGCGCCAGCGCGGCGATCATGCGGTGCAGCGCGGGCCCCGTCAGCGTCAGGCGCGCGCCGATGAACGCCGTGTTCACCCCGTCATCGGCCGCCAGCGGGCTGCCGGCGGCAAAGACCCGCAGGCATTCGCGCCGGATCGCCGGCGCATCGGGATCGAACCCATGCTCGCGCGCGACCTCCTGGATGGCGCGCAGGATAAGCGTCACCGTCACCGGCAGTTCCGCCAGCGCCGTCGGCAGCCCGCCCGCCCCGCCGATCGCCCCCGCCACCGTCGCCGCGGCGACATGCCCCCGGCCCATCGGCGCCGTGCCGGTCGCCTGCGCTGCGCCATAGGCGCGCTCGAGCGCGAGCTGGGTTGCCTGCTCGATCCGCGCCCGGACCGGCTGCGGCAGCGCGTCCATCTGCTTTTCCAGCTGCGTGCCAAGGCCGGTCAGCAGCGACACCACCCCGCGCTGCGCCGCTCCATAGCGCCGCGCAAGTGCATCGACCGCGGCCCCGGGCGGGGCGGCGGCCGTGGTGGCTGGCAAGGCGGGCGCTGTGTCCATGCAGGGGATGTGGGATGCGCAAAGGCCGCTGACAAGCGGGCGGCCCTCAGCCGGCGGCAACCGCCCGCGTCACCGGCCCCGCCACACCATCCCAGGCACCGCGCTGGAGCGCGAGGCCCAGCACCCGGTCGGGGTTGGTCGGCGGGGGCATCTCGACCCCCTCGCGCCGCGCGAAGCCGAACCGGCGGTAGTAGGGCGCATCGCCGACGAGCAGCACGCGGCCCCAGCCGAGCCGCCGCGCCTCGGCCAGGCTCTCGGAGATCAGGAGTCCCCCCAGCCCCTCGCCCTGATGCGTCGGATGCACCGCCACCGGGCCGAGCAGCAGCGTCAGCCGCCCGCCCACCAGCACGGGCCAGTAGCGGATCGCGGCGACCAGCGTGCCGTCCCCGTCCCGCAGCACGAGGCAAAGCGGCGCCACCTTTTCCACCCCCTCGCGCAGCCGGTAGGAAGACAGCGCCTCGCGCCCGGGCGCGAAGCACAGGTCATAAAGCGCCTCGACCTCCCACCCGTCGGCCTCGGTCTCTTCCGCAAGGTGGAACATCGCGCCCCGACTGCCCCGACATGCCGCCGCCGGCCCCGGTCACGCAGCCGTGGCCGAACGCCATCTGGCGCCGCGCCTAGCATGCGGCTATCGCAGGCGCAAACCGGCCGGAGCCCGCGCATGTTCTACCGCCCCGAGGATGGCCATGGCCTCCCCCACAACCCGTTCAACGCGATCGTCACGCCGCGCCCGATCGGCTGGATCGCCACGCGCGCGGACGGGCAGGACAACCTTGCGCCCTATTCCTTCTTCAACGCCGTCGCCTATACCCCGCCGCAGGTCATGTTCGCCTCGACCAGCCGCAAGCCCGACCGCCCGGCGGGCAAGGACAGCCTGTCCCAGGCGCGGGCCTCGGGGGTGTTCTGCGTCAACATCGTCGAATTCGCGGCGCGCGATGCGATGAACGCGACATCCGCGATGTTTCCGGCCGATGTGGACGAATTCGCCGCGGCGGGGGTCGGGAAGGCGGAATGCGCGACCATCCCCTGCCCGCGGGTCGCATGCGCGCCCGCCGCGCTCGAATGCCGGGTGACGCAGATCGTCACACTCGAGGGGGCCGACAATTTCCTCGTGATCGGTCGGGTCACGGGCGTCCACCTGCGCGACGACTGCCTCGTGGACGGGCGGCTCGACGTGACGCGGTTCCAGCCGCTCGCCCGGCTCGGCTACCAGGATTACGCCGTGGTGCGCGAGGTGTTCACCCTCAAGCGGCCCGGCGAGGCGTGATGCACCGCCCCGCCCCGGCAACGCGCGACGTCGTATTGGTCGGCGGCGGGCATGCCCATGCGCTGGTGCTGCGGATGTGGGGGATGCGGCCCGATCCGCGCGTCCGGATGACGGTCATCAACCCCGGCCCGGTCGCGCCCTATACCGGCATGCTGCCGGGCCTCGTGGCGGGGCATTACGACCGGGACGACCTGATGATCGACCTCGACCGGCTGGCGCGCTTTGCCGGCGCGCGGCTCATCCTCGGCGCGGCGGCGGGGATCGACCGGGCGGCGGGCACCATCGACGTGCCGGGCCGCCCGCCCGTCGCCTATGACATCGCCTCGATCGACATCGGCATCACCGCGGACCTGCCGGACCTGCCGGGCTTTGCCGACCATGCGGTCGGGGCCAAGCCGCTCGGCGCCTTTGCCGCCCGCTGGGCGGCCTTCGTGGCCGCGGTGCGGGCCGGGCGCAGCGATCCCGCGGTGGCCATCATCGGCTCGGGCGTGGGCGGCATGGAACTTGCCCTCGCCTGCGCATACCGGCTCGGGCCCGGGGCGCAGGTGACGGTGATCGAGCGCGCCGCCTCGCCCCTGCCGGGCGTGGGCGCGGGCGCGCGCGGGCGCCTGCTCAAGGCGGCGGGGCGGCTCGGGGTGACGCTGCGCCTCGGCGCCGCACCGGTCGCGGTGACCGCCGAGGGCGTGACACTCGCCGACGGCACTGCCGTGCCGGCCCGGTTCGTCATCGGCGCGGCCGGGGCGCACCCGCAGCCCTGGCTGGCGACGACCGGCCTTGCCCTGACCGGCGGCTTCGTCACCGTCGGCCCGACGCTGCAATCGGCCGACCCGGCGATCTTCGCCGCCGGCGACTGCGCCCATATGGCCCATGCCCCGCGCCCCAAGGCGGGCGTGTTCGCCGTGCGGCAGGCCCCCGTGCTCTTCCACAACCTGCGCGCCGCGGCGTCGGGCGGGAGCTTGCGCCCCTACCGGCCGCAGCGCGACTACCTCAAGCTCATCTCGCAGGGCAGCCGGACGGCCGTGGCCGACCGGGGCGGCCTCGCCATCGGCGGCGCGTGGCTCTGGAACGTGAAGGACCGGATCGACCGCGCCTTCATGCGCAAGCTGACCGACCTGCCCGCCATGGCACCGGCGGGCGAGCAACCGCCCTGCGGCGGATGCGGCGCCAAGGTCGGCCCGGCGGCGCTGGCGGGCGGCCTTGCGGCCCTGCCCGCCCCGCAGCGCGCGGATGTGCTGGCCGGGACGGGCGACGATGCGGCGGTGCTGCGGCATGGCACCGGCCTGCAGGTCATCACCACCGACCATCTGCGCGCCCTCGTGGACGATCCCTTCACCATGGCCCGGATCGCCACCCTGCACGCGATGGGCGATGTCTGGGCGATGGGCGCGGCGCCGCAGGCCGCGCTCCTCTCCGTCACGCTCCCCCCGCTTGCCCCGCGCCTGCAATCCCGCACCCTGGCCGAGATCACGGCCGGCGCCGCCGAAACCCTTCGGGCGGCGGGCGCCGATCTCGTGGGCGGTCACACGACCGAAGGCGCCGAACTCACCATCGGCCTCACCGTCACCGGGCTTGCCGCCCGCGTGCCGGCACCGGGCGGCGCGCGGCCGGGCGATGCGCTCATCCTCACGCGCCCGATCGGCACGGGCACGATCTTCGCCGCCGCCATGGCCGCCGCCCGCGTCCCCGGCACCCTTACGGGCGAGGCCGCGGCCGAGGCGCTGGCCCTCATGCTCCGCCCCGGGGGCGACGCCGCGGCGCTGCTCGCGGCCGAGGCGACGGCACTCACCGATGTGACGGGCTTCGGCCTCGCCGGGCATCTGCTCACGCTGCTCGAGGCGTCGGGCGCGGGCGCGACGCTCACCCTCGCCGCCATCCCGCTGCTGCCCGGCGCGGCCGCCTGCGCCGCGGCCGGCATCCGCTCGAGCCTCTGGCCGGCCAACCACGCAGCCGCCCTCGGACGCATCGACGCGCAGGACACGCTGGCCGCGATCCTCCTGCACGATCCGCAGACCGCCGGCGGCTTCCTCGCGGCCGTCCCCGCACCCCGCGCGCCGTCGCTGCTCGCCGGCCTGCACGCGCTCGGCGAACCTGCGGCCGTCATCGGCCGTATCACCGAGGGCCCGCCGGCGATCCGCCTCGCCTGACCGTCCCCTTTCTTCTGCCTGAAAATATCCTCGGGGGGTCCAGGGGGCAGACAGCCCCCGGGCGACGGCACAGCCGCGCCGAGTCAAGGCTCAGGGCACCACGACCACGCCGGGCCGCAGCCGCCCGGCGCGGAAATCGAGCACGTTGCGCGCCGCCTCCACCCCCATCCGGCGGAACGCGCCGTCCGTGAGGGCGGCGGCATGCGGTGTCAGGATCAGGTTCGGCGCAGCGCGCAGCGGATCGCCCGCCGGCAGCGGTTCCACCGCCGTCACGTCTAGCGCCGCCCCGCCCAGCCGCCCGAGCGTCAGCGCCCGCACCAGCGCCGCCTCGTCGATCAGACCGCCCCGCGCGGTGTTGACGACCAGCGCCCCCGGCGGCAGCGCGGCAAGCTCTGCCGCCCCGATCATCCCCCGCGTGGCCTGCGTCAGCGGGCAGTGCAGCGAGAGCACATCCGTGTCGGGCAAGGCCGCATCCAGCGGCATCAGCCGGCACCCCGCGGGCGCCGCCGCCAGCCGCGGCGCCACCACCGTCACCGCCATCCCGAAGGCAAGCCCGAGCGCCGCCACCCGCGCCCCCGTGGCGCCATGACCGACCACGGTCAGCCGCCGCCCCTCGAGCCCCGGCGCCGCCCGCGCCCGACCCGCCAGCTGCACATCGAGGCCCCGTGCCAGCGCCAGCATCAGCATCAGCGTCTGCTCCGCCACCGCTGCCGCATTTGCCCCCGGCGTGTTCGTCACCGTCACCCCCGCCGCCCGCATCGCGCCAAGATCGAGGTTGTCCACCCCGACCCCGTGCTTGGACACGATGCGCCAGGACGGCGACGGCACACGCAGCGCCCGCGTCCGCACCAGAACCGCGTCGCACAGCAGCATATGCGCCTCGAGAACCTCGGCCGTCACCGACGGGCCATAGGTCACGCGCTGCCCGTCCAGCATTGCCAGCGCATCGGGATGCACCGGCTCGGTCACCACAACCCAGGCCAAGCGTCAGAGCGTGATGCGCTGGAAACTGTCGCGCAGCGCGGTCGACCAGGCCTGCGACATCGCCGCGTAGTCGGGATCGCCCGCCTCGATCCGGCGCTGCAAACCCACCCGGCAGGCGTCCCGCTCGATCACGCAGAGGTCGAGCGGCATGCCGACCGACAGGTTCGACCGCAGCGTCGAATCCATCGACAGCAGCACCGCCTTTTGCGCATCGACAAGGCTGGTCGTCGGCCGCACCACCCGGTCGAGGATCGGCTTGCCGTATTTGTGCTCGCCGATCTGCAGGAAGGGCGTGTCCTCGGTGGCCTCGATGAAATTGCCCTCGGGATAGATCAGGAACATCCGCATGACGCCGCCCTGCCGCTGGCCGGCGACGATCATGCTGGCCGACACCCCGCCGCGCATCGCCGCGACCTTGTCGTCGATGTCGCCGCGTACGGCCGCAAGCGTGTTGCCGACCATCTCGGCAACCTTGAGCATGGTCGGCGCGCGCATGATCGATGTGTGCTCGTTTGCCCCGCTGTCCTCGATCGCCTCGCGAAGGCGGGCGATCGTGGTCTGCGTGACCGAGAGCGACCCGGCCGTCATCATCACGATGACCCGCTCGCCCGGTTCCTCGAACACATACATCTTGCGATAGATCGCGATGTTGTCGAGGCCCGCGTTGGTCCGCGTGTCCGACAGGCATACGATCCCGTCGTTGAGCAACAGCCCCACGCAATACGTCATCCGTCCCCCCAATCCCCGCCGCGGCCCGGAAGCGGCGACCCTACTGCTGCACCGCCCGCACCGCAACGGCGACATCGAGCGCCTCGGCCTGCGTCCCGCGCGCCATGCCGCGCACCGGCGCCGCATCGGCCGCATCGAAGCCGGACGCAAGCCGGACATAGCGCGCATCCGGGCAGCAGCGATTGGTCGGATCGAATCCGACCCATCCGAGGCCGGGCACATGGATTTCCGCCCAGGCATGGCCGGCATCGGCGGCCTTGTCCTCGGTCAGCAGGTATCCGCTGACATAGCGTGCGGGCCGTCCGCGCAGCCGCGCGGCTGCGATCAGCACATGGGCATGATCCTGGCAGACCCCCTTGCCCGCCGCCAGCGCCTCGGCCGCCGTGGTCTGCGCCGTCGTGCTGCCGGGTGTCCAGTCCACGGCATCGGCCACCGCCGCCGACAGCGCATGCGCGAGGTCCAGCGGATCGGCAGCCTCGGCCTCGGCCAGCGTGCGGATCGCGGCATCCGCCCGCGTCGCGGCCGTCTCGCGCAGCCAGGCCTCGGGCGGCACGGTCTCGCGGTGGCCGCGCAGCACGCCTGCGGTATCGGCCGTCTCGACCGTGCCGGTCACGCGGACCGTGATCGCCTCGACGGGCCCGCGCACCGTCCAGCCCTGCACCCAGTCGCCCGCCCCGTCGCGGAACGCGCCGCCCGGCAGGCCGTCCGTCACCGTCACGCCCCAGTCCACGATCCGCTGCCCCTGATGCTCGGCCGGGCGAAGGCGGTGGCTCTGCACCACGCCGCGCACCGGGGTGGCATAGCGCCAGGTCGTCACATGATCGACGGCGATCCTCACCGCTGGTCCCCGCTGAGATAGGTTTCGTGCACCGTGGCGCCGAGCGCCGACACCTCGCCGATGATCCGGGTGAGGAACTCGTGCAGCCCCTCTTCGAAAATCTCGTCCACTGTCAGGTCGGCGAGCGCGCTGAGCAGCGCATGCCCCTGCCGCTGCGCCGCGGTGACGCTGCCGTAGCCGCGCGCAAGGCGTTCGAGATGCGTGTTCGCCGCCGCCGCGCAGGTGATGAGCGCGCGCGGGCATTGCGGATTGAGGATCAGGAAATGCGCGATCTTGGCCGCCGTCACGTCGCCGCCATAGGCCCAGTGGAACGCCCGGTGCACCGACATCGCCCGCAGAAGCGTCGTCCACTGATAGTTGTCGAGGCCCGATCCGACGTAATCCACCCGCGGCAGCAGGACATAGTATTTCACATCCAGCAGCCGCGCCGTGTTGTCCGACCGCTCGAGCGCATAGCCGAGGTTGAGGAAATCCCACCCGTCGTTGCGCAGAAGCGTCGCCTCGATCGACCCCCGCACCAGGGCCGAAGCACGCATCGTCCAGTCCGTCAGCCGCGCGATCGACAACTCGGATCGCGGCAGCCGCTCGAGCCCCTTGAGCTCCTGATAGGCCGTGTTGATCGCATCCCAGACCTGCGTGGTCAGCGCGGTGCGCACGATCCGCGCGTTCTCGCGCGCGCGCCAGAGGCAGGCGGCGACGGAACTGGGATTGTCGCGGTCAAAGAACATGTGGCTTTCGATGTTGCGCTGCACCGGATCGCCGTATTTCCGGCCGAAGGCATCCGCCGTGCCGGCCGCGTTGAGCAGCGATTCCCACTCGTTGCGATACCCCTGCCCCGCGTTCGGCAGCAGTGCGATGCGCGATCCGACCTCGAGGAACCGAGCCGAGGTTTCCGCCCGCTCCATGTAGCGGGCGATCCAGTAGAGGTTGTCGGCGGTCCGGCTCAGCATCGCCCCTACTCCGACAGGACCCAGGTATCCTTGACGCCCCCGCCCTGCGACGAGTTGACGACAAGGCTCCCCTCGGTCAGTGCAACCCGCGTCAGGCCGCCGGGCACCAGTTCGATCCGCTCGCCCACAAGGCAATAGGGCCGCAGGTCCACATGCCGCGGCGCCACGCCTTCGGCGACGAACGTCGGCACGGTGGACAGCGCCAGCGTCGGCTGGGCGATATAGTTCCCCGGATCGGCGGCGATCCGGTCGCGGAACGCCGCAACCTGCTCTCGGCTCGCCTTCGGCCCGATCAGCATGCCATACCCGCCCGATCCATGCACCTCCTTGACGACCAGTTCGGGCAGCCTGTCCAGCACATAGGCCAGGTCATCGTCCTTGCCGCATTGCCAGGTCGGCACGTTCTTCAGGATCGGCTCTTCGCCCAGATAGAACCGGATCATGTCGGGGACGAACGTATAGACCGCCTTGTCATCCGCCACCCCGGCCCCCGGCGCCGAACAGATGCTCACCCCGCCCGAGCGGTAGACATCCATCAGCCCCGGCACCCCCAGCATGGAATCGGGCCGGAAGCAGAGCGGGTCGAGGAACGCATCGTCGATCCGCCGGTAGATCACATCCACCCGCCGCGGCCCCTCGGTGGTGCGCATCCACACGAACTCGCCCTCGACGAACAGATCCTGCCCCTCGACCAGTTCCACCCCCATCAGGTCGGCGAGAAAGGAATGTTCGTAATAGGCGCTGTTGAAATGCCCCGGCGTCAGGATCGCGATGCAGGGATCGCGGTCGCATTTCACCGGCGCGACCGAGGCGAGCGTGCGGCGCAGCAGTTCCGAATAGGCATCGACCGGCTGGATCCGGTTGGCCTGGAACAGCTCGGGGAACATCCGCATCATGATCTCGCGGTTCTCCAGCATGTAGCTGACCCCGGAGGGCGTGCGGCAATTGTCCTCGAGCACGTAGAAGTCGTCGGGACCGGTGCGCACGAGGTCGATCCCGACGACATGCGAATAGACGCCCTTGGACGGGGTAAACCCCGACACCGGCTTTTCGTAGGCTTCGTTGAGATAGACCAGCCGCGCCGGGATGCGCCCGGCCCGCACGATCTCGCCCCGGCCGTAGATATCGACCAGAAAGGCGTTGAGCGCCCGCGCCCGCTGCTTGATCCCGCGTTCCAGCCGCGCCCATTCGGCGGCGGTGAACACCCGCGGGAACATGTCAAAGGGGATCAGCCGGTCGGGATCGCCGCCCTCGCCGTAGACGGCGAAGGTGATGCCGATGCGGCGGAACAGATCCTCGGCCTCGGCCTGCTTGAGGCTGCGCAGCCCGTCGGGCATCGCGCGCATCCAGTCCTCGAGCCGCGCATAGGGCGCCCGGACCCGGCCCGCGTCATACATCTCGTTGAAATAGGCGGTCACTTTGCCCCCGGGTTCCGCGGCCTGCCGGGGCATCTAATCAGGCCGGGCGGGCCGGGGGCAAGGGGGCGTGGCCGGGCACGCGGCGCGGGCTTGGGCGGCTGCCGGTTTTTTGGGCGGCGTCGGGGCGAGGCCGCGTCGCCTCGACAGCGGCGCTTGGCCCGGTTCCCGGCGGGATGGCGGCAGGTATCCGGAACAGCCGGCCCGCGCCGGTGCATGCGCCCCGCTGCGGGCCGGGCGATCGCGTCCCGGACCGCGGGCCCGCGGCTCTTGCGGCAAGCCGCCCGGCAAGCCAAAGGCCTTGCCCCTTCGCCCTGCAGCCCCGGGACCCGAAGCCGACGCGATCCGTCCCGGCTGGCCGGGCGGCCCGGCGGTGCTATCCTCGCCCCATGGCACGCCAACCCGTCCTGACCTTCACCGACCGGGGCATCTTCTGCCCGGCGGGGGATTTCTTCATCGACCCCTGGCGCCCGGTGGACCGGGCGGTCATCACCCACGGCCATGCCGACCATTCGCGCCCCGGCCATGGCGCCTATCTTGCCACCCCGGCGGCAGCCCCGGCGATCCGCCACCGCCTCGGGCCGATCACGCTCGACATGCTCGATTTCGGCACCCCGCGCCGGATCGGCGATGCCACGGTGTCGTTCCACCCTGCATCGCATCTCCCCGGCTCGGCCCAGGTCCGCGTCGCGGTAGGGGGCGAGGTCTGGGTGGTCTCGGGCGACTACAAGGTGGAGCCCGACGGTCTCTCCGAGGCGTTCGAGCCGGTGCGCTGCCATGCCTTCGTCAGCGAATGCACTTTCGGCCTGCCGGTCTTCCGCTGGCAGCCGCAGGCGGCGGTGATCGACGCGATCCGCATCTGGTGGGCGGGCGTCGCGGCCGAGGGGCGGGTCGCGATGCTCGGCGCCTATTCGCTGGGCAAGGCGCAGCGGCTGATCGCCGCGCTCGGCGGGCCGGACGCGCCGGGGCCGATCCTGACCCATGGCGCGGTCGAGGCGATGACGCGCGTGCTGCGCGACCAGGGCCTGCCGCTGCCCCCCACCCGGCAGGTGAGCGCGGCGATGACGGCGCAGGACATGCGCGGCGCGCTGGTCGTCGCGCCGCCCGCCGCGCTCGGATCGCCCTGGGCGCGGCGGTTCGGACGGGCCGAGGCGGCCTTCGTGTCGGGCTGGATGGCCCTGCGCGGGGTGCGGCGGCGGCGCGGACTGGCGGCCGGCTTCGTGCTCTCCGATCACGCCGACTGGGCCGGCCTCAACGGCGCCATCGCGGCAACCGGGGCGGAGCGGGTTTTCGTCACCCACGGCTACACCGCGCCCTTCCGCCGCTGGCTTGCCGAACAGGGCTACGACGCCGCCGTGGTCGCGACGGCCTATACCGGCGAGACGGCCGACGGGGGGGCGGACGGGGGCTTGGCGGACGGGGGCGTGGCGGACGGGGGCGTGGCGGACGGCGGGCTGGCGGAGGGGGAAACGGACACGGGCCGCCGCGCCCCCGATGCGCCGGACGATGGCGCCGGGCGGCAGGCCGCCGCAGGCGGCGGCGCCGCGCGCCGGCCCCGCCGGGGCACAAGGGCCGCACCGCCGCCGCCTGCGCCCGCCACATCCGCGCAGCCCCGACCCTGACCCCGTCCCCGACCCGGACCGAGAGACCGCCCGCCATGCCCGCGCCGCAGCATACAAGGCCCGCCCGCCCCGCCGCACCCCGGCGGCCGAGCCGCCTTCGGGGCCATCCCGTTCCGGCCCGACCGCGCCAGCCCGCCCCGCCCGTCGCGCTCGCCGCCCGATGAAACGGTTCGCCGCCCTCTTCGCCGCTCTCGACGCGACCACCCGATCGGGCGCCAAAGTCGCGGCCCTCGCCGCCTACCTGCGCACCGCCCCCGAGCCCGACCGGGTCTGGACCGTCGCCCTGCTGTCGCACCGCCGCCCGCGGCGGGCGGTGACGGCGGCGGAGCTGCGGCAATGGGCGGCGGCGGCGGCGGGCATCCCCGACTGGCTTTTCGAGGAAAGCTATGCGGTGGCGGGCGATCTGGCCGAGACCATCGCCCACCTCCTGCCTGCGCCGTCGCGGCGGTCCGATCGCAGCCTGACCGCCTGGATCGACGCCCTGCGCGCCCTCGCCGGGCAGCCGGCGGCGGCGCGCGAGGCGGCGATCCGCGCGGCCTGGGACGGGCTCGATCCGACCGAACGCCTGGTGTTCAACAAGCTCATCACCGGCGGGTTCCGCATAGGCGTGAGCCAGGGGCTGATGACCCGGGCGCTGGCCGAGGCTACCGGCCTGCCCGCCGCCGACCTCGCCCACCGGCTGATGGGCGACTGGGATCCGGCGCGCACGGCCTGGTCCGACCTGATCGGCGGCACCGCGGATGCCGCGCGCCCCTATCCCTTCGCGCTGGCGAGCCAGCTCGACGCCGACCCCGAAACGCTCGGGCCGCTGGCGGACTGGATCGCCGAGTGGAAATGGGACGGCATCCGGGCGCAGGTCATCCGGCGCGGCGGTGCGTTGCATGTCTGGTCGCGCGGGGAAGAGCTCGTGACCGCCCGCTTTCCCGACCTTGCCCCGCTTGCCGAGCACGTGCCCGACGGAACGGTGATCGACGGCGAGATCGTCGTCTGGCCGCCCGGCCGCGACACGCCTGCACCCTTCGCCGCGCTGCAGCCGCGGATCGGGCGCAGGACCGTGCCCAAACGCCTTCTGGCCGAGGCGCCGGTGCGGCTTGTCGGCTACGACCTGCTCGAATGGCAGGGCGCGGATCTGCGCGCGGCGCCGCTTGCGGCGCGGCGCGCGCAACTTGCCGCGCTCGTCGCCGCGCAGCCGGCGCGATCGCCGCTGGCGATCTCGCCGCCCGTCGCCGCAACCGGATGGGCCGAGTTGACGGCGATCCGCGCGGGGGCCCGCGACCGGGGCGCCGAGGGCCTGATGCTCAAGCGGGCCGCGAGCGTCTATACCGGCGGGCGGCGGCGGGGCGACTGGTGGAAATGGAAGCTCGATCCCCATGCGATCGACGCGGTGATGGTCTATGCCCAAGCCGGGCACGGGCGGCGCGCGGCGCTCTATACCGATTTCACCTTCGCGCTGCGCGACGGCAATGCGCTGGTGCCCGTCGCCAAGGCCTATTCCGGCCTGACCGATGCCGAATTCGCCGAGATCACTGCCTGGGTCAGGGCCAATACGCTCGAACGCTTCGGCCCGGTGCGGCGGGTGCGCCCCGCGCTGGTGTTCGAGATAGGCTTCGAGGGCGCGCAGGCCAGCCCGCGGCACAAGTCGGGCGTGGCCCTGCGGTTTCCCCGCATGCTGCGCTGGCGGCGCGACAAGGGGGTCGAGGCGATCGATACGGTGGATGCGGTGCGGGCATTGATCGCGGGCGGCGCGGGATGACGGGCCGTCCGGGGGCGCTGCCCCCGTCCCCGCCGGGGGCGGGGACTCCCCCGGAGTATTTGGGGAACGATGAAGCGGGGCGGGTTGTTCCCGGGCCCCTGCCGCGCCTAGATACCGGCAGAAGAGGAGAGACGCATGCGCGATTTGCCGTTGCCCCGACCCGTGTTCGATGCCGCCCCCGCCCCGGGCGGCGGCGTGCCGCGCGATCTGGGCGCGATGCCCGAATGGGATCTGTCCGATCTCTACGCCGCGCCCGACGCACCGGAGGTGGCCCGCGACATGGACTGGCTGCAGGCGGCGGCGAAGGGCTTTGCCGACGATTATCAGGGCCGGCTTGCAGGGCTGGATGCGGGAGGTCTGCTGGACTGCGTGCGCCGCTATGAACGGATCGATGTCGTGGCGGGGCGGCTGATGTCCTATGCGGGGCTGCGCTACTACCAGAACACGCTGGCGGCCGACCGGGCCAAGTTCATGGCCGATTGCCAGGATCGCGTGACGGATGCCACGACGCCGCTGGTGTTCTTCAGCCTCGAGTTCAACCGGCTGGAGGATGCGCATCTCGAGGCGCTGCTGGCCGGGAATGCCGATCTTGCGCGTTATCGGCCGGTGTTCGACCGGATGCGGGCGATGCGGCCGCATCAGCTGTCGGACGAGATGGAGCGGTTCCTGCACGATACCTCGACGGTCGGGGCGGCGGCGTGGAACCGCCTCTTCGACGAGACGATGGCGGCGCTGACCTTCGTCGTGGACGGCGAGGCGATGAACTTCGAGGCGACGCTGAACCTTCTGACCGATGCCGACCGCAGCCGGCGCGAGGCGGGCGCGCGGGCGCTGGCGGATGTGTTCGCCGCCAACACGCGCCTCTTTGCGCGGGTGCACAACACGCTAGCCAAGGAGAAGGAGATCGTGGACCGCTGGCGCAAGATGCCGACCCCGCAGCACGGGCGGCATCTGGCCAACCATGTCGAGCCGGAGGTCGTCCAGGCCCTGCGCGATGCGGTCGTGGCCGCCTATCCGCGCCTGTCGCATCGCTATTACCGGCTCAAGGCCAAGTGGCTGGGGCTGGACAAGCTCGAGATCTGGGATCGCAACGCGCCGCTGCCGACAGAGGCGCCGCGCATCGTGGGCTGGGAGGAGGCGCGGGCGACAGTGACGGCGGCCTATGCCGGGTTCGATCCGCGCATGGCCGCGCTTGCCGAGCCGTTCTTTACCAGGGGCTGGATCGATGCGGCGGTCAAGCCGGGCAAGGCACCGGGCGCCTTCGCCCATCCGACGGTCAGCGAGGTGCATCCCTATGTGATGCTCAATTATCTCGGCAAGCCGCGCGATGTGATGACGCTGGCGCATGAGCTGGGGCACGGGGTGCACCAGCGGCTGGCGGCGCAGCAGGGGGAGCTGCTGTCATCCACCCCGCTCACCCTTGCCGAGACGGCGAGCGTGTTCGGCGAGATGCTGACCTTCCGCCGTCTGCTGGCGCAGGCCGCCAGCCCGGCCGAGCGCAAGACGCTGCTGGCCGGCAAGGTCGAGGACATGATCAACACCGTCGTGCGGCAGATCGCGTTCTACGATTTCGAGAGCAGGCTGCATGCCGCGCGGCGGCAGGGCGAGCTGACGCCCGAGGACATCAATGCATTGTGGATGAGCGTGCAGGCGGAATCGCTGGGCGATGCCTTCACCTTCATGCCGGGATACGAGGTGTTCTGGACCTATATCCCGCATTTCGTGCATTCGCCGTTCTACGTCTATGCCTATGCCTTTGGCGACGGGCTGGTGAATGCGCTCTATGCGGTCTACGAGGCCGGCCTGCCGGGGTTCGAGGACAAGTATTTCGCCATGCTCGCCGCCGGCGGGTCGATGCACCACCGCGACCTGCTGGCGCCCTTCGGGCTCGACGCATCCGATCCGGCATTCTGGGACAGGGGGCTGTCGATGATCGCCGGGTTCATCGACGAGCTGGAGGCGATGGAGGGATAGCCCCGCGCGAAACCGTGGTTTGCGGCCCGGCCCGGCCTGTGCCAGCCTGCCGGCAAGAGGACAGGAGGTGCCGATGTTCCCGCTCGACCGCATGCTGACGAGGTTCGTCCAGACCGGCCAGCTCACCGTGATCGACGCCGCCGGCAAGCGCCATGTCTTTGCCGGCAAGGGCGATATGGCGCTCGACGGCGAACGGCTGCGCCCGGTGACGATCCGGCTGCACGACACGCGGCTCTACCGCCAGATCGTCCTGAACCCCGAGCTGCACATGGGCGAGGCCTATATGGACGGCCGCGTGACGATGGAGGACGGCAGCACGATCCGCGATTTCCTGACGCTGTTTTCGGCCAACCGCTACAGCCTCGGCAAGCTGCCGATCCAGAAGGCGGCCTATGCGGTCAAGTTCCTGATGCGGCGGCTGCAGCAGTCCAACCGGGTCGGCGAGGCGCGGCGGAACGTGGCGCATCACTACGATATCGGCAACGAATTCTACAAGCTGTTCCTAGACCGCAACCTTCTGTATTCCTGCGCCTATTTTCGCGATCCCGGCGAGAGCCTCGAGGATGCGCAGCGCAACAAGCTGCGGCTGCTGGCGTCGAAACTGGTGCTGCGGCCGGGCCTGCGGGTGCTCGACATCGGCTGCGGCTGGGGCGATCTGGCGCTCTACCTTGCGCAACTCGAGGATGTGCATGTCACCGGCGTCACCCTGTCATCCGAACAGCAGGCGCATGCGACGGCGCGGGCGGCGGACATGGGCCTGTCGGACCGGGTGGAATTCCGCCTGCAGGACTACCGCAAGGTCGAGGACCGGTTCGACCGGATCGTGTCGGTCGGCATGTTCGAGCATGTGGGGGTGCACCACTACGACGAGTTCTTCGGGAAACTCAACGCCCTGATGCCCGATGACGGGATCGCCCTCATCCATTCCATCGGCAAGATGTCGCCGCCCGGAACGGCAAGCCCCTGGTATCGCAAGTACATCTTCCCCGGCGCCTATTCGCCCGCCCTGTCCGAGGTTCTGGCAGTGACCGAGCGCAACAACCTCTGGTGCACCGACCTCGAATTCCTGCGCCTGCATTACGCGATGACCTGCCGGCACTGGGCCGACCGGTTCGCGGCCAACCGCGACAAGGCGGTGGCGATGTTCGACGAACGCTTTGCCCGGATGTGGGAATTCTACCTCATCTCGGCCGAGATGATGTTCCGCACCGGCAGCCAGCTCGTGTTCCACATGCAGCTCAGCCGCCGCCGCGATGCCGCCCCGATCATGCGCGACTACATGGTCGACACCCAGCGGGCCTATCTGGAGCGGGAGCGGGCGATCAACCTCGCGGCCTGATCGCGGCCGCGCCCGTCAGGCCGGCCAGCGGTCCCAGGGGAACGGCCGGTCTTCGGTCGCGCCGGTCTGGAACCGCGCAACCGCCTGCAGCCACCGCCCGAGGCCCTCGCCGAAGCCCGCGATCCAGTCGTTGCGCCTGGTGTCGATCAGCAGCCACAGGAACTGCGCCACCGCGCAGAACAGCAGGACCGTCTGCGCCAGGTTGAACAGAACCGCGAACACGATCATCACGAGACCGCGCCCCCAGGGGCTGGGCTTCGGCGCGGCCGCCTCCGGGGCGGCGGGGGGCGCTTCGGGTTCGGGCAGGGTGCGGGGCGGGGTCTCTTCGGCCATGGCATCCTCCGGGCAAGGCGCGTGCAGCTTAACCCGATTCGGCCGCACCGCCCATGATCCAGGTCACGTCGGCGTTGACAGCCGCGGCAGGCCGGGTTCACGCTGCGTCAATGCCGGGAACACGCAGAAAACGTTATAAAATAACAGGGAAATCCACCATGTGCCACCACTGCATCATCGACCGCGTCAGGGACTCGATGCTGAGCCGCCGCAGCTTCTTCCAGTTCGGCGCCGGCGCGGCCGCCGCGGCCACCGTCGCCGCCGCGCCCGCCCCGGCACGCGCCCAGGGTCCGCGGCAGGTCCACGACCTCACCCATCTTCTGACCGAGGATTTCCCGACCTTCTTCGGCGATCAATGGGCCTTCCGCAGCAAGGTCTTCGACATCGACACCCAGGGGCTCTACGGCAACGAGTGGACGCTGAACGAACATGTCGGCACCCACATCGACGCGCCGGCGCATTTCTCGAAGGACGGCCTTCAGGTCCACCAGATCCCGGTCGAGAAACTCGTCGCCCCCCTCTGCGTCGTCGACATCCGCGAAAAGGTCGCCGCCGACCCGGATGCAACGCTGACCCCCGACGACCTCAGGGCCTGGATCGCCGCGCATGGCCCGATCCCCGACGGCGCCTGCATCGCGATGCTCTCGGGCTGGGATGCCCACGTGCGCACGCCGAAATTCCGCAACGCCGATGACAAGGGCGTAATGCATTTCCCCGGCTTTCACGGCGAAACCGCCCAGATGATGCTCGAGGAAACGACGGCCGTCGGCCTCGCCGTCGATACGCTGTCGCAGGATCCGGGCGGCTCGACCGACATTCCGGTGCACCTCACCTGGCTCCCGGCCAACCGCTGGGGCCTCGAATGCGTGGCCAATCTCGCCGCCCTGCCCGCGACCGGCGCAACCATCATCGCCGCCGCACCCAAGCTCGACGGCGGGTCCGGTGGTTCCACGCGGGTGCTGGCGCTGGTCTGACCCCGCCGCGCGCCTTCCCCTGCCCCGCTTCATCGTTCCGCAAATACTCCGGGGGTCCGGGGGCAGGGCCCCCCGCGCCCGGGCAGAGGAGATCGCCTTGTCCACCGTCGCACCGCCCGAGCACCCCGAGGCCGACCCCCGCGTGCGGGCGGTCTTCGACGACATCCGCGCCACCCGCGGATCGGACTTCGTCAAC
>JBKBQT010000001.1:0-356143 GCA_046292445.1 Gemmobacter sp. | reverse complement strand
GCGCCCGGACCCGCAGGCTCCCGCGGCCGGTGCGATACGCCTCGGCCACCACCTCGGGCGGCTCGACCATGACGCCGCCGGTGGGGAAATCGGGGCCGGGCACCAGCGCGGCGAGCGCGGCGTCGCCGGTTTCGGGATCGTCGATCAGCGCACGGCAGGCGGCGAGCAGGTCCCCGAGGTTATGCGGCGGGATGTTGGTCGCCATGCCCACCGCGATGCCGCTCGCGCCATTCGCCAGAAGGTTCGGAAAGGCGGCGGGCAGCACCACGGGCTCGGTCAGGGTGCCGTCGTAGTTCGGGCGGAAATCGACCGCATCCTCGTCGAGCCCGTCGAGCAGCGCCTCGGCCGCCGCCGTCAGCCGCGCCTCGGTGTAGCGGCTGGCGGCGGGATTGTCGCCGTCGATGTTGCCGAAATTCCCCTGCCCGTCCACCAGCGGATAGCGCATCGCGAAATCCTGCGCGAGGCGCGCCATGGCATCGTAGATCGCCGCATCGCCATGCGGGTGATAGTTGCCCATCACGTCGCCGGAAATCTTGGCCGATTTGCGATAGCCGCCGGTCGGCGACAGGCGCAATTCGCGCATCGCATAAAGGATGCGCCGGTGCACGGGCTTGAGCCCGTCGCGCGCATCGGGCAGCGCGCGGTGCATGATCGTGCTCAGCGCATATTGCAGATAGCGCGCGCCGATCGCCCGGCCGAGCGGCTCGGTCGACAGGCCGGGCGGCAGCGCCTCGGGCGCCGCGTCGTCGGGGGGCAGATCGGTCATGGCCACGGGTGTAGCGGCGGGGGCGCGGGCGGTCCAGCCCCGCTTGCCGCGGCGCGGCGCAGGGGCTAGCTCAGGCGCGGGGCCAGCAGCGGGGCGGGCATGGACGGCGCAGAACGGAACCGCAGGACGATCCTCATCACCGGATGCTCGTCCGGGATCGGTTATGACGCCGCCCACGGGCTGCAAGCGCGCGGCTGGCGGGTGCTGGCGAGCTGCCGCAAGCCCGAGGATTGCGCGCGGCTGGTGTCCGAAGGGCTCGAGAGCTTTCCGCTCGACTATGCCGACCCCGCTTCGCTCGACGCCGCGATGGCCGAGGTCATGGCGCGCACCGGCGGGCGGCTCGATGCGCTGTTCAACAACGGCGCCTTCGCCTGCCCCGGCGCGGTCGAGGACCTGCCCCGCGGCGCGCTGCGCGCCGTGTTCGAGACCAACCTTTTCGGGGTGCATGACCTCACCTGCCGGGTCATCCCGCTGATGCGGGCGCAGGGGCACGGGCGGATCGTCAACTGTTCTTCCGTGCTCGGCTTCGTGCCGATGAAGTGGCGGGGGGCCTATGTGGCGTCAAAGCACGCGCTCGAGGGGCTGACGGATGTGCTGCGGCTGGAGATGCGGGACACCCCGGTGCGGATCGTCACGATCGAGCCGGGGCCGATCACCAGCCGGATCCGCGCCAATTCGATCCCGCATTTCGAGGCCTGGGTGGACTGGCGCGCCTCGCCGCGTCGGGGACAATACGAGGCGAGCCTGCTCAAGCGCCTCTACGAAAGCCGCGGGCCCGACCGGTTCGAGCTGCCGGCATCGGCGGTCACCCGGGTCCTTGCCCGGGCGCTCGACGCGCCGCGCCCCGCGCCGCGCTATTTCGTGACCACGCCGACCTGGATCATGGCGGGGCTGCGCCGCGTTCTGCCGACCCGCGCGCTCGACCGCATCCTTGCGATGGGCTGAGCGGCGCGCGGGGGGTTCGCCTTTGCCGCGCCGCCCGCTATGTCGGGGGGATCGGAGGTGATACCCATGCTCAACGATCCGCTGTTCTACGTCGTCGCCGCCGCGACGATCCTCGTCCTCGGGATCCTGATGGTCGGGATCGGCGGCTTCGCGCGCGGGGGCGATTTCAACCGCAAGCACGCCAACCGCATCATGCGCTATCGCATCGCGGCGCAGTTCGTCGCGGTGATCCTCATCGTCGGCTTCGTCTGGCTGCGGCAGGGGGGCAACTGATGGTCGTGCTGTCCAAGATCTACACCAAGACCGGGGATGCGGGGGAAACCGCGCTCGGCAACGGCGCGCGGGTGGCCAAGCATGCGCTGCGCGTGCAGGCCTATGGCACGGTGGACGAGACGAACGCGACCGTGGGCCTTGCCCGCCTGCATGCGGAAGGCGAGATCGACGCGGCCCTTGCGCGCATCTCGAACGACCTCTTCGACCTCGGCGCCGACCTCTGCCTGCCCGACATGGACCAGGACGGGGCGCGCGAATGGGCGCCGCTGCGGATGCTCGAGGGGCAGGTGACGCGGCTCGAGGCCGAGATCGACGCGATGAACGCGCGGCTTGCGCCGCTGCGGTCCTTCATCCTGCCAGGGGGCACGCCGCTGGCCGCGCATCTGCACCTGTGCCGGACCGTCTGCCGGCGGGCCGAGCGGCTGACGGTGGAACTGGCGACGATGGAGGCGATCAACACCGAGGCGGTGCGCTATCTCAATCGCCTGTCGGACTGGTTCTTCGTCGCGGGCCGCATCGCCAACGACGACGGGGCGCGCGATGTTCTCTGGGTGCCGGGTCTGACGCGCGATGCCGCAACGACGTGACGTCGCGGCAGGCGCCGCTGTCGGTTTTCGGCTGTCCCGCGCGGGGGATTGGCGCTATGTCCCCGCGCAGGAATGTTTCGCACGCATGACAGGGGAGTGCAGGGCCGATGAAGGTTCTCGTGCCGGTAAAGCGGGTGATCGACTATAACGTGAAGGTCCGCGTCAAGGCGGACGGATCGGGCGTCGATCTGGCCAACGTCAAGATGAGCATGAATCCCTTCGACGAGATCGCCGTCGAAGAAGCGATCCGGCTGAAGGAAAAGGGCGTCGCGTCCGAGATCGTGGCGGTGTCGATCGGCGTGAAGCAGGCCGCCGAAACGCTGCGCACGGCGCTGGCCATGGGGGCCGACCGGGCGATCCTGATCCAGGCGGCGGACGACGTGCACAAGGACATCGAGCCGCTGGCGGTGGCCAAGCTTCTCGCCAAGGTCGTTGAGGCCGAGGGGCCGGGGCTGGTGCTCGCGGGCAAGCAGGCGATCGACAACGACATGAACGCCACGGGGCAGATGCTCGCGGCGCTGCTCGGCTGGTCGCAGGCGACCTTCGCGAGCGAGATCGCGGTCGAGGGCGATCACGCCGTGGTCACGCGCGAGGTGGACGGGGGCCTTCAGACGATCAGGGTCAAATTGCCCGCCATCGTCACGGTTGACCTGCGCCTGAACGAGCCGCGCTATGCCTCGCTGCCCAACATCATGAAGGCCAAGAAGAAGCCGCTCGAGGAAAAGACCGCCGCCGATTACGGCGTCGATGTCACGCCCCGGCTGACGGTCGTCAAGACGGTAGAGCCGGCCGGGCGCAAGGCGGGCGTCAAGGTCAAGACGGTCGAGGAACTGATCGCGAAACTGAAAGACGAGGCGGGGGTGCTCTGATGGCGGTTCTTCTTCTGGCGGAGGTGATCGACGGCAAGCTGGCGGCCGACGGGCTGGCCAAGGCGCTGACGGCCGTCGCATCGCTTGGCGATGTGCATGTGCTGGTGGCCGGTGCGGGCGCGCAGGCGGCGGCGGCCGAGGCGGCGGGCTTTGCCGGTGTGTCCAAGGTGATCCTGGCCGATGACGCCGTGTTCAGCCACGGGATGGCCGAGCCGACCGCGGCGCTGATCGTGTCGCTCGCCGGGGACTACGAGCATATCGCGGCCCCCTCGGGCGCCTATTCGAAAAGCGTGCTGCCCCGCGTGGCCGCCCTGCTCGACGTGATGGTGATCTCCGAGGTGCTCGGCGTGGTCGATGCCAGCACCTTCGAGCGGCCGATCTACGCCGGCAACGCGATCCAGACCGTCAAATCGACGGATGCGACAAAGGTGATGACGATCCGCACGGCGACCTTCGCCGCCGCCGCGACGGGCGGATCGGCCCCGGTCGAAACGGTGTCGGTCGATGTCGATGGCAGCCTGTCGTCCTGGGTCGAGGACAAGGTCGCGGCCTCGGACCGGCCGGACCTGACCTCGGCGGGCATCGTCGTGTCGGGCGGGCGCGGCGTCGGGTCCGAGGCCGATTTTGCCCTGATCGAGAAGCTTGCGGACAAGCTCGGCGCGGCCGTCGGCGCCAGCCGCGCAGCGGTCGATTCGGGCTATGCGCCGAACGACTGGCAGGTGGGCCAGACCGGCAAGGTGGTGGCGCCGGACCTCTATGTCGCCGTCGGCATCTCGGGCGCGATCCAGCATCTCGCGGGGATGAAGGACAGCAAGGTGATCGTCGCCATCAACAAGGACGAGGAGGCGCCGATCTTCCAGGTCGCCGACTATGGTCTTGTGGCCGATCTGTTCACCGCCGTGCCCGAGATGATCGAAAAGCTCTGACGCCATGCGGCGCGGCGGTCATCGCCGCCGCGCCAGCGCCGATGCGACCAGCACGGCCACCCGGGAATGCGCCGCTGCATCGGCCGCGTCGGTCAACGCGACAACCAGATCGCTCGCCTTCGGCCGGACGGCCGCGACCATCGCGGCATCGACGAGGACCGGATCGGTGTTCAGGTCCCCCTCGGCAGGGATGGGCCGGGGCGCGAGCCACAACAGAATCGTGGGCGCACCGATCGTGTCGAGCAGCATCGCCATCCGGTCCACCCACAACGCCCGCAGCGCATCCGCCACCTGCGCGAAGCGCTCGGGACCGCGGCGGGCGAGCGACAGCAGAAGGTGGCGGGTAAAGTGGAATTCGGTGAAATCCACCTCGGGGAATAGCGCGCGCAGCGCCGGGGTGGCCATCACGAACCGGTCGTTCCGGCGCGGATGGACCGTGTAATAGGGGTTCGACAGGTTGGCCGCCCCGGTGATCTGCACGATCCTCAGATCGGCGCCCGCCGCGATGTCCCGCAGGCTCGGATCGGCGAGGTAGACGTCAACCCCCGCGTTGACGCAGCCGAGGTTCGCCACCGTCCGCCCCAGCCGCTTCTCCACCAGTGCCGGCCAGGGGGCCGACACGGTCCGCGCAAAGGTCTCTGTCCCGCCGAGCGCGACGACATAGGGCCGGTCGAGCCGCGCCCGCGGGCCGCGGAAGGTCAGCCGCGACTGTCCATATCGACATGGAAACAGGTCGAGCGCCCCCGCGCCCGGTTGCTCATAGGCCATAAACCCACCCGAATCTCAGTTCACCCAATCGGGAAGGCTGGGCTCGGCGGGTTGCCAAACCCCTAATGCGCGAATGCGACACAATTCCGCCGCAACAGCGCCACGTGGTGCGGGGTTGCGCCGGGCCGGGTGCGGTGCGAAACCTCGGGCTGTCCGGGCAAGGGGGAAGCGATGGAGATCGGATCGGTCGGGGTCGTGGGCGCGGGCCAGATGGGCAACGGCATCGCGCATGTCTTTTCGCTCGCCGGCTATGACGTCGTGCTGACGGACGTGTCGCAGGAGGCGCTCGACCGGGCCATGGCGACGATCGAGCGCAACATGGACCGGCAGGTGAAACGCGGCGGCATCACCGCCGAGGCCAAGGCGGCGGCCATCGCCCGCATCCGCCCCACCCTCACGCTGGCCGAGGCCGGCGCGACCGACCTCGTGATCGAAGCGGCGACCGAGCGCGAATCGGTCAAGCAGCAGATTTTCGAAGCCCTCGCTCCGCACCTGAAGCCGCACACGATCCTGACCACCAACACCTCGTCGCTGTCGATCACCCGCCTCGCCAGCCGCACCGACCGGCCCGAGCGGTTCATGGGGTTCCACTTCATGAACCCGGTGCCGGTGATGCAGCTGGTCGAGCTGATCCGCGGGATCGCGACGGACGAGGCGACCTATCGCACCCTGCTCGGCGTTGTCGAACGGCTGGGCAAGACGGCCGCCTCGGCCGAGGATTACCCGGCCTTCATCGTCAACCGCATCCTGATCCCGATGATCAACGAGGCGGCCTATGCGCTCTACGAGGGCGTGGGGAACGTGAAATCCATCGACGAGGCGCTGAAACTGGGCGCCAACCACCCGATGGGGCCGCTGGAACTGGCCGATTTCATCGGGCTCGACACCTGCCTTGCGATTATGAACGTGCTGCACGAGGGGCTGGGCGACACCAAATACCGCCCCTGCCCGCTGCTGGGAAAATACGTCGAGGCAGGCTGGCTTGGCCGCAAGGTCAAGCGAGGGTTCTACGACTACCGCGGCGAGGTGCCGGTGCCGACGCGCTAGCCCTGCGCCAGCGCGAGGGTGCGGGCGCGCAGCCAGGCCATGAACTCGGTCGTGTTGCCGCCCCGCGCCGCGATATCCTCGGGCGGGACGACCGGGCCGATCACCGGGCGCTGCGGCTTGTGCATCGCATGCACGATCTCGTGCAGCAGCAGCGACTGGCGCAGCGTCGGCGAGGTCAGGTTGGCCCAGTGGTAGAGGCGGCTGTTCTGGCCGGGGAAGTAGATCGGCAGCACCTGCGCCCCGGACCGGAGCAGCATCTTGGCGGTGAAGGGGTTCCAGTCGGCCTCGACGGCCGGGGCGAGCCAGGACGGCGCACTGGCGACCTGGCCGGCGGGGAACAGCACCACCACGCCGCCGTCCTTGAGATGCTCCATCGCGAGCCGCCGCATCTCGAGGTTCTTGCGGATGCTGTCGGTCTCGTGCGGGAAGGCGACGGGGAGCATGTGATACTGGATATCGGGCACATTGGTCAGCAGCGACCGCGTTAGGATCTTGAAATCCGACCGCACCCGCCCGATCAGCTCGGCCAGCACGAGGCCGTCCACCAGGCCGTGCGGATGGTTCGCCACCACCACGACCGGCCCCGTCGGCGGAATGCGGGCGATCTGGTCGTCGGGGGTGAGCAGCCGGATATCGAGCAACTCCAGCGTCTTGCCCCAGAAGCTCTGGCCCGGCTTGCGCCCGGTCCGCTCAAACCGGCGCACCAGCCGCATGAGGGTGATCTTGCCCGTGACCCATTCGATCGCGCGGATCAGGTTCGCCTTGAACGGATCCTCGAAAGTGCCCGCGTAGGACAGGTTCCGCCCGTCGTAGGCGACATATTCCGGGTTCTCGGCCAGCGCCGGGACCGCGCTGGCAACCGCGCCGGTGCGCACGGGGGGGACGTCGGTCGGCACTCAGAAGTCCTCGCCGAAACGGCTTGACACAAGCCTGTCGAGCGCATCGGCCAGCGCATCGGCCTCGGCCCCGGTCGTCTCGACCTCGATCGTCGTGCCCTTGGACGCACCGAGCATCAACAGGCCCATGATCGAATCGCCCGAGACGCGCATGCCGTCGCGGCTGACCATGGCCGTCGCGTCATGTGCCTCGACGGCCGCCACGAACTTGGCGCTCGCCCGGGCATGCAGGCCCTTTTCGTTCACGATCCTGAGCACCCGCGTCGTCATCAGGCCTGATTAACGCCGGATCTCGCGACTGTCGATGTATTTGCGCCCGGCATTTGCCGCCGCCTCGACCGCCTCGACCAGGTCAAGGTCGCGCGATTGCGCCAGCTTGAGAAGCATCGGCAGGTTCGCGCCGTAGAGGATCCGCCGGTTGCCCCGCGCACAGGCCAGCAGCGACAGGTTGGACGGCGATCCGCCGAACAGATCGGTCACCACGACGACGCCCGCGCCCTCGTCCACGGCATCGGCGGCCGCGCGGATCTCGCCCTCCTTGGCGGCGCGGTCATGATCCGCCTCGATGGCGACGGCGCGCATGCCCTTCTGCTTGCCCAGAACATGCTCGACCGCCGCAAGATATTCCCGCGCAAGGCCGCCATGCGCCACGATCACGATTCCGATCACGGGCGCCCCGCCCATTGCCACGGCCTGCCCTTCAGCCAACATCGCCGCGCGCCGGCCCTGCCCCGCGCCGCTCAAGCTCCCGATGACGTTTAGACACCTGCCAGCCTGCCGCCGCAAGTGCATCTGCCAGCCTTTCTGCGACTGCAACCGACCGGTGCTGCCCCCCGGTGCAGCCGAAACCGATCGACAGATGGGCCTTGCCTTCCTCGATCTGCGCCGGGAGCAGCGTCAGGACAAGGTCGGCCACCCGGTCGAAGAAGGGGTGGAAATGCGGATCGGCCGCGATGAAGGCGCCGACCTCCGGCGACCGGCCATCCTTGCCGCGCAGCGCCGGATCCCAATAGGGATTTTTCAGGAAACGGCAGTCGAACACCATGTCCACACCGCGCGGCAGCCCGCGCTTGTAGCTGAACGACTGGACCGATACCGCCATGCGCTGCTGCGGCTCGACCCCGAACCAGCGGGCGAGATCGGCCTTGAGGTCATGCGGACTTATCTCGCTGGTGTCGATGAGAACGTCGGCGCGCACCCGCACCGGCGCGAGAAGATCGGCCTCGCGCGCGATGCCGGCGCGCGGATCCTCGTCAAGCGCCATCGGGTGACGGCGGCGGGTTTCGGAATAGCGGCGGATAAGCACCTCGGGCGCGCAGTCGAGATAGATCACCTCGACATCCACCCGGGGATCGAGCGTGAGCCGGTCGATCAGCTCGATCAGCGCCGCGGCCGAAAAATCGCGGTTCGCCGCCGCCAGCCCGAGCGCGAGCGGCCGGCCGAGCGGCGGGCCGTCGAGCAGCCGCGGGATCAACCGCAGCGGCAGGTTGTCGATCGTCTCGCAGCCCAAGTCCTCGAGCGCCCCGATCGCTGTCGTCCGCCCCGCCCCCGACAGGCCGGTCACCAGAATGAGCCGCAGATCGCGCTGCACCGGGCGCTGCGCGGCGTCGGCGGGAAAGGTCGCAGCTTCGGTCATCGTCCGGTCCTGTCGGGTCATGCAACACGCCCACATGTGATGTATTGCACGATTGCGGCAGGGAAATGCCCTGTCGCCGGCCCGTGAACACAATCGACGGAAATTCCGTGCCATGACCAGACCCGCCGGGGCGGCAGGCGGTCGGTTTCGGTCCAGCCGAGATCGACGGCAAGAACGATCGGGGTCGGCGGTGCCAGACGGGCCGCCAGCAGGCCGATCCCGCGCGCCTCGATCATCGCCGGCAGGCCCGGCGGCGCCGCGGCCTCGATCGCCTCGCCGCTCGCGGTCAGCGCGACCCGGTCGTCGGCGACGAGCGCAAGACCGAGCGCCATCAAGCGCAGCGCGAGCGCCGATTTCCCCGACCCGGACGGGCCGAGGATTATCACACCGACCCGGCCGAGCGCGACGCAACTGGCGTGCAGGATGTCGGGCGACGGGTCGGCCGCCGCGCCCGCCGCCGCGGGCCCTGCGCCGGCTCGCCCCGTCCGGGTCACACCGGAAGGCCCACCACGAAGCGGGCGCCCAGCGGATCGGAGGTCGCGTCGTCTTCCGTCGGGCGGATGTTCTCGGCCCAGATCACGCCGCCATGCGCCTCGACGATCTGCTTGGAAATCGCGAGGCCTAGGCCGGAATGGTTGCCGAACTGCCCCGCTGGGCGTTCCGAATAGAACCGGTTGAAAATCTTGCCGAGCGCCTGTTCAGGGATCCCCGGCCCGGTGTCCTCGACCACGACCAGCACCCGGTTCTCGCGCCGCCGGGCCCAGACGCGCACAGCGTCCCCCTCCTCGCAGAAGGATAGCGCATTGGTGATGAGATTGACGAAGACCTGCGCCAGCCGCGCCTCGAGCCCCGAGATGCGGATCGGCTCGGGCGGCAGGTCGATGATGAAGGACACGCCCTTGTCCTGCGCCTGCTTGCCGAGATATTCGCCGATGTTGCCGATCGTGCGGAGGAGGTCGAATTCCTCCTCGACCTCCTTGACCAGTTCGCTGTCGAGACGCGAGGCGTTGGAGATGTCGCTCACCAACCGGTCGAGCCGCCGCACGTCGTGCTCGATCACCTCCAGCAATTTCTCGCGGTGGTCCTCGCGCCGTGCGTTGCGCAGCGTGCCGACGGCCGAACGCAGCGAGGCGAGCGGGTTCTTGATCTCGTGCGCGACATCGGCCGCAAACTGTTCGTTCGCGTCGATCCGGTCGTAAAGCGCCGTGACCATCCCGCGCAGCGCGATCGACAGCCGCCCGATCTCGTCGGGCCGCGCCGTCAGGTCGGGGATGCGGATCCGGCCCGGCGCCATCTTCCGGGCGTTGCGGTCGCGGCCAAGCTCGGCCGCCGCGGCAAGATCGGACAGCGGGTTGGCAATCGTCGAGGCAAGCACGAGCGACAGCCCGATCGACACCAGCAGCGCGATCACGAAGACCTGGAGCACCTGTTCCCGCTCGTCCCGCACGAGGCTGTCGATCTCGCCCGCCGCCGAGGAGACCGCAACGACGCCGACGATCGCGTCGCCCTGCCGGATCGGCGTGGCCACCGTGAAGAGCGTGTCGCCCGACGGATCGCGCCCCGTCCGCACCACCGTCTCGCCCCGGATCGCCTCGGCGAAGAGCGCCCGCGCCAGCCCCTCGCCGTCGGCTGTCGCCGCCTCGGTTCCGGGGCTGCTGCGCAGGGTCGAGATGCCGTCCCAGATCGCGTTCAGAAGGTCTGTGATGACCGTCGGCCGCCGCTGCTCGGCATCAGGCAAGGCCGGCATCGCGGCGCCCTGCGTCTGGCCGACGGCCGAGGCGACGAGCGTGCCGTCGGGCGTGAACACGAACCGCTCCGTGCCCGGCGAAAGCTCCACCGACGCCAGCCGCGCCGCAAGCGATTCGCCGGGCGCGGGGCGCGCGATGATCGCCGCGATCAGCCGGGCCTCGACCACCATGCCGCGTTCGCGCTGCTCGACAAGGCTGTCGCGGAACGGGTTGAGGAACAGCACCCCGGCCACGAGGATGATGAGTGCGAGCAGGTTGAACACGACGATCTTGCGCGCCAGCGGCGAGCGGTTGAGCGTGAACAGGCTGCGCTGCGCCCGCCGCGCGCGCAGCGCGGCGTCGTTCGCGTCGGGCGCGACCCAATCCTCGCCCAGCAGGATTTCCCCCTTCGACCGCGGCGCAGGCTGGGCGGTTCCGGCCGGAATGCGTGCGGCGAGGGTCATTCTTCGTTGTAGCGATAACCGATGCCGTAAAGCGTCTCGATCGCCGAGAATTCCGGATCGACCATCCGCATCTTCTTGCGCAGCCGCTTGATATGGCTGTCGATGGTGCGGTCATCGACATAGACCTGATCGTCATAGGCCACGTCCATCAGCTGATCGCGGCTCTTGACGAAACCGGGGCGCTGCGCGAGCGCCTGCAGCAGCAGGAACTCCGTCACCGTCAGCGACACGTCGCGGCCCTTCCAGGTCACCGAATGGCGCAGGGGGTCCATCCGCAGGTTGCCCCGCTCGATCACCTTGCTTTCGTCCGCCGCCGGCATCTCGCCGGTCGCGATCGCCTCCTGCCGGCGCAGCAGCGCGCGGATGCGTTCGACCAGAAGGCGCTGGCTGAAGGGCTTTTTCACATAGTCGTCGGCCCCCATGCGCAGGCCGAGAACCTCGTCGATCTCGTCGTCCTTCGAGGTCAGGAAGATGACGGGCATCGTCGTCTTCTGGCGCAGACGCTGGAGCAGGTCCATCCCGTCCATCCTGGGCATCTTGATGTCCAGCACCGCCATGTCGGGCAGGCGGCGGTTGAAGGCGTCGAGGGCCGACTGGCCGTCGTTGTAGGTTTCAACCTCAAAGCCCTCGGCTTCGAGAGTCATGGAGACGGACGTCAGGATGTTCCTGTCGTCGTCCACCAGCGCGATGCGCGACATGGGGGCGTTCCTTGTGCTGCTCGTGTTGCCTGTTTTTTGCCACATATTCCTGTTCCGCCCCGAGCGAAGCAACAGTGAAGTGCGAATCGGGCCGCTCTGCGGTTCATCTCGCGCATGAAAATCCCAAGGAATGGCTAATTTGCCGCACAATCGTCCTGCCGGCGGCTCGCCGCGGTCCGCGTGGCCCGCCGCCGGCGCGACATTCCGCCCATGGTTGCGCTAACTGCCCGAGGCGCTTCTGTTGTTTTGGCGAATGGGCGTGCTATACGCGCCGTGTCGGCCTCGCCCGGCGCATGCGCGCCACAATATTGCCCGATGCGCCGGCCAGAGGTAACAAAACGCCACACTCGCGGCGACAGGAGCCCGAAATGATCCATGGACGCGTGAATCCGGCCCATACTCTGGTCCATCAGGGCATGAGCGGGCTCGGCCGGGTGCACTACAACCTGATCGAACCGGCCCTGATCGAGGCCGCCGTGGCGCGCGGCGAGGGGCATGTCGGGCAGGGCGGCGCGTTCCTGTGCTCGACGGGGCAGTTCACCGGGCGCAGCCCTAAGGACAAGTTCGTCGTGCGCACCCCGCTCGTGGAAGACCACATCTGGTGGGAGAATAACGGCGCGATGGCGCCCGAGGCGTTCGACCGGCTGCATGCCGACATGCTCGCCCATCTTCAGGGCCGCGAGGTCTTTGTGCAGGATCTGCATGCCGGCGCCGATCCCGCCTATCGGATCAACGTGCGGATGGTGACCGAGCTGGCCTGGCACGGGCTTTTCATCCGCCACCTGCTGCGCCGCCCGGAACGCAGCACGCTCGACAGCTTCGTGCCCGACTGGACGATCGTCAACGTGCCGTCGTTCAAGGCGGACCCCGAACGGCACGGCTGCCGGACCTCGACCGTCATCGCGCTCAACTTCGACAAGCGCATGATCCTGATCGGAAACACCGCCTATGCGGGCGAAAACAAGAAGGCGGTGTTCACGCTGTTGAACTACCTGCTGCCGGAACAGGGCGTGATGGCGATGCATTGCTCGGCCAACCACGCGCCGGGCAACCCGGACGAGGCGGCGGTGTTCTTCGGCCTGTCGGGCACCGGCAAGACGACGCTGTCGGCCGATCCGGCGCGCACGCTCATCGGCGATGACGAGCATGGCTGGTCCGACCGCGGCACCTTCAACTTCGAGGGCGGGTGCTATGCCAAGACCATCAACCTGTCGCCCGAGGCCGAGCCCGAGATCTACGCGACCACCCACCGTTTCGGCACCGTGGTCGAGAACATGGTCTATGACCCGGAGACCTTCGAGCTCGACTTCGCCGACGCCAGCCTGACCGAGAACACCCGCTGTGCCTATCCGCTCGAGGCGATCTCGAATGCCTCGGCGACCGGGATGGGCGGGCACCCCAAGAATGTCATCATGCTGACCTGCGATGCCTTCGGGGTGCTCCCCCCCATCGCGCGGCTGACGCCGGCACAGGCGATGTATCACTTCCTGTCGGGCTTTACGGCCAAGACCGCCGGGACCGAGCGGGGCGTGACCGAGCCGACCCCCACCTTCTCGACGTGCTTCGGCGCCCCCTTCATGCCGCGGCGGCCCGAAGTCTATGGCAAGCTGCTGCAGGACAAGATCGCGCGGCACGGGTCCACCTGCTGGCTGGTCAACACCGGCTGGACGGGCGGCGCCTATGGCACCGGGCGGCGGATGCCGATCAGGGCCACGCGGGCGCTGCTGCGCGCGGCGCTCGACGGCTCGCTCGCCGGGGCGGCCTTCCGGCGCGACCCGAACTTCGGCTTCGAGGTGCCGGTGGCGGTGCCGGGGGTCGAGGCCGGGCTTCTCGACCCGCGCTCGACCTGGGCGAACGGGGCGGCCTATGACGCGCAGGCGGCGCGGCTGGTCAAGATGTTCGCCGACAACTTTGCCCAGTATGTCCCGTTCATCGATGCGGATGTGAAGGCGGCCGCCATCGGCTGACGCGCCCGGGCCGCGCCGTCCGCAGCGGCCCGGCCCCGCGCGGCCCTCAGATCCCGGCCGACAGGCGAAGAAGGTTGAGCCCGGTCAGCAGCAGCAGCGCCAGCGTCCAGCGGCGGAACCGGGCGGCATCGAGACGGTCCTGCAGGCGGAACCCGGCCCACATCCCCAGTGCGGCGGGCACGATCAGCGCGGCCGAAAACGGCACCGTTGACGCATTCAGCACGCCCGACTGCAGATGCGCCGACATCAGCACGACTGCGCCGATCAGGAACACCACCCCCTGCACCCGCACCGTTTCGACCTTTCCCACCCCGATCGAGAGCAGAAAGATCAGGACAGGCGGCCCCCAGACCCCCGAGATGCCGCCATAGACACCCGCAACCACCCCCAGCCCGTATTCCGCGCCCAAGCGGTGCTTGATCGGCAGGGCAAGGCTGCGCCCCATGAGCTGAACGCCGGAGAACAGGATCACCGGCACGCCGAGCAGGCCGAGCATGACCGGCTGCGGGATATGGGGCACGAACTGGGCCGAGAGGGCGATGAATACCACGGTGGTCCCGATCAGCCGCCGGAATTCGACCGCCGAGGCCAGCGCCGCGCGCCAGCCCTGGCGGAGCGCCTGGTGAATGTTTGTGGTCAGCGTCGGCAGGATCAGCGCGGCGAGTGCCACCGGGGCCGGCATGAACGACCCGAAGGCCGAGATCATGATGAGCGGCATCGCAAAGCCGAGCGCGCCCTTGACGAAGCCTGCAAACAGCGTGACGGCGAAGGCTGCGGCCACTGCCGCCGGGGTAAGCCCGGCCGAAATCGCCTCGAATGCCGTCACGTCGCCCCGCCCCGGCGTTTCGCCCTGCCCTGCGGGCTGCTATACTCCGATGAGCAAGGCGCTGCACGTCGCAAACGGCAGCGACACTTTCCTGCGACACGTTGACCCGCGGCGTATTATTGTTGCGCTGCAGTTGCAAAGGCCCTAAGCCGCACCAGTTTCCCGCAGCACGACCCGAGACGGAGATTCCCGATGGCCCATGATGGACAGGACCTGCCGACAGGCGCCGCGACGCCCGCCCTTCTGCCCGACCTGACGGCGCTGATCGCCGCGGCGGTGCCGGCGGCCGAGGCGCTCTGCGCGGCGGCGACCGAACGGCTGCGCGGCGCCGTGGCGCCCGACGGCAAACCCCGCGCCGACCTTCTGGAGCGGCACCAGACCCGGGCGCACGGGATCGCCTGGCTGGCAACCTATGTCGAGGCGCTACGGCAGATGCAGGGCTGGGCTGGCCGGCTCGAGGCGGCGGGCGCCTGCGGCGAGATGGAGCGGCTGATCCTTCAGATCGCCTTCGGGGAATATTGCGCCCAGATCGCCGGCGGCATCCCGATGAGCCAGGGCGAGATCGTGCGCCCGGCCGATATCGGCGTCACGGCGGCCGAGGCTGCGGCCTTCGCGGCGGCGACGGCGCCGCTGGTGGCGGGCAATTCCGATGCCGCGCGGCTGCGGCTCGTCGCGCTGATGCGGGACAATCACGGGCGGGCGACGTTCGGGGCCACCGGCCTCGACGAAGAGCTCGAGATGATCCGCGACCAGTTCCGCCGCTTTGCCGACGAGGAAGTGGTGCCCCATGCCCATGACTGGCACCTGAAGGACGAGCTGATCCCGATGGAGGTGATCGGCAAGCTGGCCGAGATGGGCGTGTTCGGCCTGACCATCCCCGAGGCGCATGGCGGGCTCGGCCTCTCGAAGGCGTCGATGGTCGTCGTGTCGGAAGAGCTGTCGCGCGGCTACATCGGCGTCGGCTCGCTCGCCACCCGCAGCGAGATCGCGGCCGAGCTGATCCTCGGCGGCGGGACGGACGAACAGAAGGCGCGCTGGCTGCCGGGGCTCGCCTCGGGGGAGATCCTGCCGACGGCGGTGTTCACCGAGCCGAACACCGGGTCCGACCTCGGGTCGCTGCGCACCAAGGCGGTGCGCGACGGGGACGACTGGATCATCACCGGCAACAAGACCTGGATCACACATGCCGCCCGCACCCATGTGATGACGGTGCTGGCGCGCACCGTGCCGGGCACGACCGATTATCGCGGCCTGTCGATGTTCCTGGCCGAAAAGACACCCGGCACCGACGAGACGCCGTTCGTCAATCCGGGCATTTCGGGCGGCGAGATCGAGGTGCTCGGTTATCGCGGCATGAAGGAATACACCGTCAACTTCGACGATTTCCGGGTTCGGGGCGATAACCTCTTGGGCGGTGTCGAGGGGCAGGGCTTCAAGCAGCTCATGCAGACTTTCGAGAGCGCGCGGATCCAGACCGCCGCCCGCGCGGTCGGCGTGGCGCAGAACGCGCTGGAGCTTGGCCTGCGCTATGCCGAGGATCGCAAGCAGTTTGGCCGCGCGCTGATCGAGTTCCCGCGGGTGGCCTCCAAGCTCGCCATGATGGCCGTCGAGATCATGGTGGCCCGGCAGCTGACCTATTTCAGCGCCTGGCAGAAGGACCACGACAAGCGCTGTGACCTCGAGGCGGGGATGGCCAAGCTTCTGGGCGCGCGGGTGGCCTGGGCGGCGGCGGACAATGCGCTGCAGATCCACGGCGGGAACGGTTTCGCGCTGGAATATGCGATTTCCCGCGTTCTCTGCGATGCGCGCATCCTCAACATCTTCGAGGGCGCGGCCGAGATCCAGGCGCAGGTGATCGCGCGGCGGCTGCTCGACTGACCGGGTTGGCGCCGCACGGGTTCTGGCAGACGGTCGAGCACGGACCGCCACCGGGGGACGACGCGGTCGGCTATGGATCCCTCTATCCCGGCAGGGTCGGCGCGGGCTGGATCGCCTGCCCGATCCGCGTGCTGCCGGGCGACGGGACGGCGGCAGTCGCATCGTTGATCCTCAACCAGGCGTCTTTTGCGGTGCAGGATACGCTGGCGGCGGCACTGGTGGCGCAGGTCGCGCCCCACACGCCGGATGTCGTGGTCGGGGTGCCGACGCTGGGCCTGTCGCTTGCCGCGGCGGTGGCGCGGGGGCTGGGACACGGGCGTTTCGTGGCGCTCGGCACCTCGCGCAAGTTCTGGTACGATGATCGCCTGTCCGTGCCGGTCACCTCGATCACCTCGCCGGACGCGGGCAAGCGGCTGTTCCTCGACCCGCGGATGCTGCCGCTTCTGGACGGGCGTCGGGTGCTTCTGGTGGACGATGTGTTTTCCACCGGGCGCACGCTGCGCGCCGCGCTTGCGCTCCTGTCGATCGCGGGGGTCGCGCCGGTAGCCTGCGCCGCGGCGATGGTGCAGGGCGAGGGGTGGCGGGGGGCAAGCGATCTGCCCGTCGCGGCGGCCTTTGCCACCCCGCGCCTCATACGCGGGGCAGACGGGCGATGGCGCCCCGATCAGCGGATCATGTAGACCTTGCGCACCGTTTCATGGACGGTGCACGTGCCCTTCCACCCTTCCGGAAAGAACGCCGCGGTATCGGGCACGATGTCGATCACCTCGCCGCTGTCGTGCACATAGGTGCAGCGGCCCGCGAGGAAGTGGCAGAACTCGTCGCGGGTGACGTGGCAGGCCCAGGTGCCCGGCGTGCAGACCCACAGGCCGCACTCAGACCGGCCCCCCGGCCCCTTGTGCAGCAGTTTGCCGGACGTCACCGACTGCCCTTCGATCATCGTCGGGATCGGCCCCCAGTCCACCAGATCGGTCTGGGCAAGCGGGTTGGTCATCACGGGGGTGCTCATGGGTGCGCCTCAGGCCAGCATGTAGAGGTTGCGGATCGTCTCGTGCACGGTGCAGGTGCCGGACCAGCCGGCGGGAAAAAGGATGCAGGTGCCGGCGGCCACGTCGATCACCGCGCCGTCGTCGGCGGCATAGGTCGCCCGGCCCGCGACGAAATGGCAGAACTCGTCGTGCGGGATCGCGAGCCGCCAGCTGCCGGGGGTGCAGACCCAGAGGCCGGCCTCGGGTCGTCCCCCCGGCCCCTTCCACAGGAGCCGGCCGGTCGAGTGCGATCCGGGCACGACGGCGTCCGGCTGCGGTCCCCAGTCGGCGAGGTCGTCGTAGCGCGCCGCATCATGGATATGCGGGGCGGAAGAGGCGAGGCGGGTCATGCGCGGGCCAGACGCTCGAGCAGACCGGCGGCCTTTTCCGGCCCGTTCTGCGCCTGCATATGCGCCGATGTCGCGGCAAGGCGGGCCTTCATCGCGGGGTCGGTCAGACAATGCTCGATACGGGAGAAAAGCGCCTCCTCGGTCCAGTCGTAACGGGGGCAGCGCAGGCCGTGACCGGTTTCCTCGACCCGCATGGCATTGTCGTGGCCGTCCCAGACATAGGGCATGATGATCGCGGGCTTGCCGAAATAGAGGCATTCGGTGAACGAATTGTTGCCGCCGTGGTGGATGGCCAGATCCACCTGCGGGATCACTGAGGGCTGCGGGAACCAGCTGTCGATGACGACGTTGGGCGGCACTTCGGTGTAGGCATCCTTGTAGTCGCCCACGTTCACCAGCGCGCGGTAGCGCGACCGGCCCATCGCGGCGATCAGGCGTTTCAGAAGATCGGTGTCGCCGGCGCCAAGACTGCCGAACGAAATGTAGATCAGCGGGCCGCCCTCGTTCGCGCCAAAGGTCGGCACCGTATAGGGCGCCTCCCTTCGCACGCAGCCTTCGAGATACTGGAACCGCGCGGGGTCGAGCGGGCGGGTGCGGGTGAATTTCACCGGCTCGGGGTAGAGCAGCAGGTTGAGGTAGGGCGATGCCTCGAAGAACTGTCCCAAGGGGTAGGGCGCCTCGCCATGATCGGCGAGGAAGGCGTTGAAATCGGCGTGGATCGGGCCGATCACATCGTTGAACCGGGCGCGGAATGCGGCATGGCCGGCATGATCGCCCGCGGCCATGCCCGACAGGTGCGGGGGGATGCCGTCATCCTCGATCTCGTTTTCCGAACAGGAGATGATGCGCACCCACGGGACCCCGAACTGCTTGATCGCGGGAAAGAGGATCACGTTGTCCACGCAGATGACATCGGGTTTCACCCGCGCGAGCACGCCGGGCAGATCCTTCTGCGCCCATTTCGCGCTGTCCACGATGGCCGCCCAGCAATCCTTCACATAGTTGTCGATCTGGTCGATCGGCGCCTTGCGGAAATTGGGGATGTGGCCGTTGATGAAGTTTTCCCAGAACTTGGCCATTTCCTCGGCCGGCATGGGTTCGGACAGCGCCACCGGATGCGCCTCGAAGCCGTAGCCTTCATAGACCGGCACGAAACCCGGATCGGACAGGAACACCGCGCGGTGGCCGCGGGCCGTCACCGCCTGGGCGATCCCGACGGAATTGAGCGCGGGGCCATAGGCGGCCTCGGGGAAGAAGGCGAAGGTCGACGGCATGGGATGTCCTTTCCGTGGCGGTCGGGTCAGGCGGGGAAGAGGCGGGTATCTCGGGCGTCCCAGCCAAGGGTGACAGTATCGCCGGGGGCGAGGGCGGCGGCCTCCGCGGCCCGGGCCGAGAGGGCGAGGATGACGGGCGCGGGGGCGAGGGGCGAAGCGATCTGCACCTGAAGGCCGCCGCCGTGATAGGCGAGCGCACGGACATGGCCCGACAGGCGGTTCTCACCCGCCCCGATGCGCAACCGTTCCGGGCGCACCGCCGCGACCGCCGCGGTCCCCGCCGGCAGTGCGGCAAGCGCGGCGATGGCGGTGCCGTCGGCGGCGATCAGGCCCGGCCCGCCCGCCCTGCCCGGCAGGACGTTCATCAGCCCGATGAACGTGGCCGCATAGAGGTCGGCGGGGTGTTCGTAGATTTCGCGCGGCGGCGCGCATTGCACCAGCCGCCCGTCGCGCAGGATGGCGATACGGTCGGCCATGACCAGCGCCTCGTCCTGGTCATGGGTGACGATGACGAAGGTGATCCCCACCTCGGCCTGCAGCCGCTTGAGCTCAAGCTGCATCGCCGCGCGCAGCCGGGCGTCGAGCGCGCCGAGCGGCTCGTCCAGGAGGAGCACCTGCGGCCGCTTGACCAGCGCCCGGGCGAGCGCCACGCGCTGGCGCTGCCCGCCCGAAAGCTGATCCGGGCGGCGGTCGGCCTGTGCGGTCAGTTGCACCACCTCGAGCATCGCGCCGACGCGGGCGGCGATTTCTCGTCGCGGCAGACGCTCCATTTCCAGCCCGTAGGCGATGTTGGCGCGCACGGTCATGTGGGGAAAGAGGGCGTAGGACTGGAACATCAGGTTGACCGGGCGGCGGTTCGGCGGCAGGGCGGTGATGTCGCGCCCAGCGAGCAGGATCGCGCCGGACGAGGGCGCCTCAAACCCCGCGAGCATGCGCAACAGCGTCGTCTTGCCGCTGCCCGAAGCCCCGAGCAGGGCAAAGAATTCGTTGCCCGCCACGTCGAGCGACACGCCATCGACCGCCGTCACCCGGCCATAGGCCTTGCGCAGCTCGCGCATGGACAGCAGCGGCGCCGTCATTGCCCCGGCAGCCGCCCGCGCCCGAGCCGCTGCGCCAGCGCCAGCGCGACGACGCTCAGCGCCATGACGAGGGTGGCGAGCGCGTTGATCTCGGGCGTCACGCCAAAGCGGATCATGGCGTAGATCTGCATCGGCAGCGTGGTCGAGGCCCGGCCCGGCCCGGCGGTGAAGAAGGCGATGATGAACTCGTCCACCGAGAGGGTGAAGGCGAGGAGCGCCCCGGCGACGACGGCCGGTGCCAGCACCGGCAGCACGATGCGCCGGTACGTCGTCGCGGGCCGGGCGCCGAGGTCGGCCGACGCCTCCACGATGGCCCAGTCGAAGCTGCGCAGCCTGGCGCGGACCACGGCGCAGACGAAGGCGAGGTTGAACACCACATGCGCCGCGATGATCGTATGCAGACCCATGGTGAGGTTCAGGAGCGAGAACAGGCTCAGGAGCGCGATGGCCAGAACGATATCGGGGATGACCATCGGAGCGAGGATCAGCGTTTCGACCAGCCGCCCGCGCCGACGCCGGATCTCGACCCCGATGGCGAGCGCGGTGCCGAGCGCGGTGGCGATGACGGTCGAGACCAGCGCCACGATCAGGCTGTTGCGCCCCGCCATCAGGATGTCCCCGTTCGACAGCAGCGACGCATACCACCGCGTCGAGAACCCCGTCCACGCGGTCGGCAGGCCGCCATCGTTGAACGACAGGCCCACCAGAACCGCGATGGGCACGTAGAGAAACGCGAACACCGCCGCGAGGATCGTCAGCATGAGGGCCTGCGTGCCGCGGTCAGCCATGCCGCGCGCCCCGTTCCGAGGCCCGGACCTGGGCCAGCAGCAGCACCATCATCACCGCGATCAGCACCATCGACAGCGCAGCGCCAAACGGCCAGTCGTTCGCCGTCAGGAACTGGGCATAGACCAGCGTGCCGATCATCTGGAACTGCCCGCCGCCGAGAAGGGCCGGGGTCACGAAATTGCCGATCGACAGGACGAACACGAATACCGCCCCGACCGCCACCCCCGGCAGGGTCAGCGGCAGCGTCACGCGGCGAAAGGTCGTCCAGCGGCCCGCCCCGAGATCGCGCGAGGCCTCGGCGAGCTCGGGGCTCAGCCGCGCCAGGGGGGCGTAGCAAGCCAGAATGACGAAGGGCAGATAGCTGTATACGAGGCCGAGGATCACCGTCCGCTCGGTATAGAGCATCTGCGGCAATTCCCCCGGAAACCCGAGCCACCGCGCCGCCTGCACGATCAGGCCCTCGCGGTTCAGAAGCACGATCCACGCATAGGTGCGGATCAGGTAGCTCGACCAGAAGGGCAGAACCGCGAGGAACAGCAGCACCGGCTGCTGCCGGCGCGGCATGGCGGCGATCGCATAGGCGGCGGCATAGCCGATGACCACCGCGATGGCCGCCGCAAGCCCCGCCACCCGCGCCGAGTTGACGAAGATGCCGGCATAGAGCGGATCGAACACCAGCGCGATGTTCTCGAACGTCAGGTCGTATTCGATCCCGCCATAGACCCCCCGCCGGAAGAAGGCGAGCGCGAGGATCAGGACGCAGGGCACCACCATGAACGCCGCAAGCCAGGCCAGCGCGGGCGCCATCAGCACGGTCGGTTGCCGGTTCGTCATGCCCTGCCCCGCATGGGGCGGCCCTGCCAGCAGGGCCACCCCGTCCCTATTGCGCCGCGCGGATTTCCGTCACGAGGCGCGCATAAGCACGCTGCGCCGCGCCGACGTCGCGAAGCTGCTCATGGGCGAGCAATTCGGCAGGTGTGATCCCCATGTTGGGGAACTGCGCCACCATGGCCGGATCGAGCGCCTCCATCGCGGGCTTGTTGGGCACTTTGTAGAGGATGTTCTCGGCGGCCCAGCGGTGGTTTTCGGCATCGAGGATCCAGTTGACGAAGGCATGGGCCGCATCCTTGTCCGTTGCCGCCTTGAGGATGACCATCGTATCGACCCAGAGGTCCGACCCTTCGGCGGGGATCACATAGCGGATGTCGGCGTTCTCGGCGATGCCGTAGTTGCACCAGCCGTCCCAGGCCTGCGTCATCACCGCCTCGCCCGACACGAGCTTGGCGTAAAAGGTGGTGTCGTCATAGGCCAGGAGCGTGCGCTTGGCCGCGACCAGCGCATCCTTCACCTCGGCCAGTTTCGCCGGGTCGGTCTCGTTCACCGACATGCCGCGGGCCAGGAACCCGGCGGCGAGCAGCCAGCGGTCGGTGGCGAGCATCGTCGTCTTGCCGGTCACGTCGGCGGCGGGCGACAGAAGGTCGTTCCACGAGGTCGGCGGCGTGGCGATCAGGTCGGCGCGGTAACACAGGCCCGTGGTCCCCCATGCATAGGGGACCGAAAAACGGTTGCCGGGGTCATGGGCAAGACGCGTCGCCTCGGGGTAGAGGTTGGCGAGGTTCGGGATCCTGGCGTGGTCGAGCGGCTCGGCCAGCCCGAGGTTGTTGAGGATCTCGGCAAAGGGCGAGGACACGAACACAACGTCATAGCCGCGCCCGCCGGATGCGATGAGCTTGCCCATGATCTCTTCGTTGGTGCCGTGCAGGACGAGTTCGGCCGGAAGGCCCGTTGCGGCAGTGAAATCGGCCACCGCGTCCGGCGCCATGTAGCCATCCCAGTTCGAGATCACGAGGGCCTGCGCGACAGCGGCGCCGGCGAGCATCCCCGTGGCGAAAAGCCCGGCGGCAACCCGGGCGGCGGTTGAGGCAAGCATCGTCATCGGATCGGACCCTCCGTTGGTCTGCTGGACGGGCCGCCCGCGGGCGGGCGGTGCGTTTCCGGGGTCTCTGGCGGACCCCTGCGCAGGCGATTGTGGGTGCGATGCGCGCGAGGCGTCAATCGGAAACGCGCGCCGGCGCCATGCGCGCGTGCCGCTGCCCTTTCGCCGGGCAACACCGGTTGGGAAGGGCCTTTCCGCGCGCGGTGCCGCGGCGGCTGCGCGATCACGGTGCCCGATGCGACGCCGGCCGGACGACCGGCGATGGCCGGGTATCGCGTGGGGCTCTGGGGCGCTGCTTTACGGTCAGCGGCCTGTGTCAACGCCGCGCCGATCGCAGGGCCGCGCGCCGGTCAGCCGAGCGAATAACCCGCGCCGCGCACGGTGCGAACCGGATCGGTCCCGCCGTCGCGCATCAGCGCCTTGCGCAGGCGGCCGATATGCACGTCCACCGTGCGGGTATCGACATAGATGTCGCGCCCCCAGACCCGGTCGAGCAATTGCTCGCGGCTCCAGACCCGGCCCGGTTTTTCCATGAGCGTTGACAAAAGGCGGAATTCGGTCGGCCCGAGGCTGACGGTCTGGCCGCCGCGATAGACGCGGTGCTCGCCGGCGTCGAGCATGATGTCCTCGAACACGAGCCGCTCGCCGAGGCTGGCGGGGCGCGTTCGGCGCAGTTGTGTCCGCAGCCGCGCCATCAGCTCGGCGACAGAATAGGGCTTGACCACATAGTCGTCCGCCCCGGTTTCGAGCCCGCGCACGCGGTCAAGCTCCTCGGAGCGGGCGGAAAGCATGATGATCGGGATGCCGCGCGTCTCGGGGCGCGCCTTGACCTGACGGCAGACCTCGATCCCCGAGACATTGGGCAGCATCCAGTCGAGGAGGATGAGATCGGGCGCCTCTTCCTGCACCAGAAGCAGCGCCTCGTCCCCGGTTTCGGCGACCACGACCGCAAAGCCTTCGGCCTCGAGGTTGTAGGTCAGCACCTCGCGCTGTGCGCTTTCATCCTCGACCAGCAGGACGGTCGGCTGTTTTTGCGCGAGCATAGGAACCTCAATCGTTGACCGAGGCGACGAAGGGCGTGCGGTCATCCTTCGGTCGCGGTTCGTCCGGCATCTCGCCGGTGACGAGATAGATCACCTGTTCGGCGATGCCGGTTGCATGGTCGCCCATGCGTTCGACGTTCTTGGCGATGAAGTGCAGATGCATGCAGGCGGTGATGTGCCGCGGGTCCTCGAGCATATGGGTCAGCAGCACGCGGAAGAGCGAGTTGTAGATCTGGTCCACTTCCTGATCGCGCGCCCGCACATCCGCCGCAAGCGCCGCATCGCGCCGGATATAGGCATCGAGCGCGTCCTTGAGCATCTGTTCGACCTGCTTGGCCATCCGCCGGACGGTGCCACCGGTCCCCTCGATCGGGGTGAACTGCGCCAGGACCGAGGTGCGCTTGGCGATGTTCTTGGCATAGTCGCCCATCCGTTCGAGGCTGGCAGCGACCTTGAGCACCGACAGCACGATGCGCAGATCGGCCGCGGTCGGCTGGCGCAGGGCGATCACGCGGGCGCATTCCTCATGCACCTGCGCCTCGAGCGCGTCGATGGCGCGGTCGCCCTGCAGCACGCGGCGGGCCAGTTCCTCGTCCCGGGTTTCGAGGGCGCGGGCGACATCGAGCGTCGCCTGTTCCACAAGCCCGCCCATGCGCATGACGAGCGCCTGAACCGCTTCGAGATCGCGGTCGAAGACCGATGCGATATGCGGGTCGGTGTTCATCATCGCCCCCTCAGCCGATCCGGCCGGTGATGTAGGATTCGGTGCGCGGATCCTTCGGATTGGTGAAGATGTGGCCCGTCTCGCCGTATTCGACAAGGTTTCCGAGGTGAAAGAACGCAGTCTTCTGGCTCACCCGCGCTGCCTGTTGCATCGAATGCGTCACGATAACCACCGAGAACTGGGTACGCAGCTCGTCGATGAGCTCTTCGACCTGCGCCGTGGCGATCGGATCGAGCGCCGAGCACGGTTCGTCCATCAGCAGCACCTCGGGCGATGTCGCCACCGCCCGCGCGATGCAAAGCCGCTGCTGCTGCCCGCCCGAGAGGCCCGTGCCGGGCGAATCGAGCCGGTCCTTGACCTCAGTCCAGATTGCCGCGCGGCGGAGCGATTTTTCGACGATCTCGTCGAGGTCGGCCTTGCTCTTGGCCAGACCGTGGATGCGGGGACCGTAGGCGACGTTGTCGTAGATCGATTTCGGAAAGGGGTTCGGCTTCTGGAATACCATGCCGACGCGGGCACGCAGTTGCACCGGATCGACCTTCGGATCGTAGATGTCCTGGCCCTCGAGCGTGATGTTGCCCTCGACCCGGCAGATGTCGATCGTGTCGTTCATGCGGTTGAGGCAGCGCAGGAAGGTGGACTTGCCGCAGCCCGACGGGCCGATGAAGGCGGTGACCGTCTTGTCCTCGATGTCGATGTCGACGTCCTTGAGAGCATGGGTCGCGCCGTAGTAGACCTGCACGCCCCGGGCGGCGATCTTGATGTCGTGCATGTCCACGGACCTTTCCGCAATTCGCATGTCGTTCATGACTGGTCTCCGGTCCCTACCATTTCCGCTCGAACCTGCTGCGCAGGAAGATCGCCACGGCATTCATCATCACGAGAAAGCCGAGCAGGACAAGGATCGCGGCCGAGGTCCGGCTCACGAACCCGCGCTCGGGGCTGTCGGCCCAGATGAAGATCTGGGTCGGAAGGGCAGTGGCGGGATCGAACGGCGTGGCGGGCGCGGCCGTCACGAAGGCATTCATCCCGATCAGCAGCAGCGGCGCGGTTTCGCCCAGCGCCTGCGCAAGGCCGATGATCGTCCCCGTCATGATGCCCGGCATGGCCAGCGGCAGGACGTGCTGGAAAACCACCTGCTGCCTGGACGCGCCCACCCCCAGCGCCGCCTCGCGGATCGACGGCGGCACCGCCTTGAGCGCGGCCCGCGTCGCGATGATGATCGTCGGCAACGTCATGAGTGCCAGCGTCATGCCGCCCACGAAGGGCGCCGACCGCGCCAGCCCGAACCAGCCGAGGAACACGGCGAGCGCGAGCAGGCCGAACACCACCGACGGCACCGCCGCAAGGTTGTTGATGTTCACCTCGATGAAATCGGAAACCTTGTTCTTCTTGGCGAATTCCTCGAGGTAGATCGCGGCGCCGATGCCGATCGGGAAGGACAGAAGGAAGCAGGTCAACAGCGCCCAGAACGACCCCATGATGGCACCGCGAAGGCCGGCGAGTTCGGGAAAGCGGGAATCGGCGCTGGTGAACAGCGTCCAGTTGAACGGCTTGGACACCCGCCCGTCGGCGATGAGCCGGTCCCAGTTCGCGATCTCGTCGTTCTTCAGGCGCCGGAATTCCTCGGGCGTGTCGCGATCGATCAGACCCTTGTTGAGCTGATCATAGGGATCTGACACGGGCACGCGCAGCGACACGCGCTGGCCGAGCAGCGAGGGGTCGGCGAGGATGTTGTCGCGAATGGTGAACTGCGCGCCGTTCGACAGGATCTGCGTCAGCTTTCGCAGCTCGCTGTCGGGCAGGTCGGGGAACTTGCCCTGCATCGTCGCGTTCAGGATGCCGCGATAGTTCCCGCGCTGGAAGTTGTCCGGGTTCAGCAGCGCGGGGTCGTAGAACACGTCGATCTCGATATGCGTCTGCCGGAACGCGTGGCTGCCGGTCCAGACCAGCGAGGTCACGAGCGTCGCCAGCATCGCGAAGGCAAAACCGATCGCGACAAGGCCGATGACCTTCAATCGCAACTCGGACGACTTGCGCCGGCGGACGCGCGCGTTGATCTCGTCCGAGGCCCAGTCGATCGGCCGGGGGAGGGAAGCGTCGGTCATGACCTGATCCTCAGTCGTAGATTTCGCGATACTTGCGGACGATCCGCAGCGCCAGCACGTTGATCCCGAGCGTGACGACGAACAGCACCATCCCGAGCGCGAAGGCGGCGAGCGTCTTGGGGCTGTCGAAGGACGTATCGCCGATCAGCAGGGTGACGATCTGAACCGTGACCGTGGTCACGCTGTCGAGCGGGTTGATCGTCATCTTGGCAATCAGGCCGGCCGCCATCACGACGATCATCGTCTCGCCGATGGCCCGCGACACGGCGAGCAGGATGCCGCCGACGATGCCGGGGATCGCCGCCGGGAACAGGACGTTGAGCATCGTTTCCGCCCGCGTCGCGCCAAGCGCCAGCGCCCCGTCGCGGAGCGATCGGGGCACGGCCGTGAGTGCGTCGTCGGCAAAGGACGAGATGAACGGGATCAGCATCACGCCCATCACGATCCCCGCCGCCATGGCCGTATTGGGCGCGATCGGCAGGCCGGACCAGACGCCGAATTCGCGCAGCGCCGGGGCGATCACCAGCACCGCGAAGAACCCGTAGACCACCGTCGGCACGCCGGCGAGGATTTCGAGAAGCGGCTTGGCGACCTTGCGGAACCCGCGAGAGGCGAATTCGTTGAGGTAGATCGCGGAAAACAGGCCCACCGGCACCGCGACGACGAGTGCGACCACGGTGATGACCAGCGTGCCGAGAAACACCGGGATCAGGCCGAAGGCACCCTCGGCGGCGATCTGGTCGGCGCGGATGGGCATCTGCGGCTCCCACCGGGTGCCGAACAGGAACTCGTACCACGGCACCATCTGGAAGAAGCGGAAGGTCTCGAACACGAGCGATGCGATGATCCCGATGGTGGTGAAGATCGCGACCGTCGAGCAGAATATCATGAGCCCGTTGATGATGCCCTCGGCACCCTGCCGGGCGCGAAACTCGGGCGACACGGTGCGAAAGGCGATCACGCCCATGCCCACCGCGGTGACGCCCACGAGCACCAGCATCACGATGCCGGCGCCCCGCCGCAGCGACAGCATCCGCTCGGCCGCCTCAACCTTCCAGGGCTCGGGGTTGCCGAACACGCGGCCGCCGGCGATCTGCTGGATTTCGGACAGGATCAGCTGCAATCCACCACTGTCGATGCCGTCGAGAACACCCTCCGGCAGTCCGCCCATCACAAGACGGTTTATGACCGGTGTCTCGAAGAGAAGCCACAGGATCATGCCGACAAAGGTCGGGATGAGCACGAGAAGGAATGCATAAAGGCCGTGAAAGCCCGGCAACGAATGCACCCGGTCCGCCCCGTTGCGCAACTGGGCGGCCGCCTGCCGGTTGAGCACGTAACTCGCGATCGAGGCGGCGAGAAGAAAGAGGAATGCGAACGTGATCATGGCCTGGCCTTCATGGCGTCGCGGTAGGGCAACCGCCGCCCGGACGATCCGGGCGGCGGCCTTGGTCAGGCGATCAGGACGCGGGGGCGCTCATGTTGACGCCCGAACGGACCTCTTCCTGCATCTTCTTGCGCATTTCCTCCGGCAGCGGAACGAGGCCGCGCTCGGTCAGGTAGCCGCCGGGGGCGAGCGCCTCGTCCGAGATGTATTCCTCGATCATCTCCTGAAGGTTGGGGATGACGCCGCGATGCGCGTTCTTGATGTAGAAGTAGAGCGGGCGCGCGACCGGGAAGCTGAAGTCGGCGATGGTATCGAGGTTCGGCTCGACACCATCGAGCTTGACGCCCTTCAGGCGGTCGAGGTTCTCGTAAACGAACGAGTAGCCGAAGATCCCGATGGCGTTCGGGTTGGCGATCAGCTGCTGCACGATCAGGTTGTCGTTTTCGCCGGCCTCGATGAACGGGCCGTCAACGCGCATGCGCGAGCAGTTCTCGTTGACCCACTTGCTGTCGAAACCGCCCTTCTTGACGTAGTCGAGCTGCTTGCAGCCCTTGTGCATCGCGATCTCGACCCAGGCGTCGCGGGTGCCCGAGGTCGGCGGCGGGCCGATGACGACGATGTCGATGTCGGGGAAGCGCGGGTTGATCTCCGACCATTTCTTGAACGGATTGTCGACCCACGCGCCGTTGACTTCGACCTGCGCGCCGAGCGCCTGGTACATCTCGCCAAGCGTCATGTCCCAGTCGAAGGTGTTGCTGCGCGAGACCGCCATCGACAGGCCGTCGAAGCCGATCAGCGCCTCGGTGATGTCGGTCACGCCGTTCGAGACGCAGAGGTCATATTCCGACTTCTTCATCGCGCGCGACGCGCCGGTCATGTCGGCGTGGTTCACGCCGATGCCGCCACAGAAGATCTGGAAGCCGCCACCGGTACCCGTGCCCTCGACGATCGGAGCCGGGGCGCCGGTCTGGTTGGCGAACTCTTCCGCCGCAGCCTGGCTGTAGGGGAACACCGTCGACGAACCGACGATGCGGATCTGGTCGCGGGCGGCGGCAGCCGTCGCCGAAACAGCCGCGATGGCAAGTGCCGATGCGGTCAGTTTGAAAAACGTCATGGAAGACTCCTGATGAGCGTAGTCGGCCGGATCACGGCCTGTCGCCGCTCTACCGATCCGGCGTGACGCCTCTGCAGCATTTGCGTTACAGATTGATGACAACCTGTGCATTCTGGCGGTCGGCAGCCTGCCCCTGCCAGCGGCTTGACGCCGCCCGCCCGCACGGCATGATCGCGGCATGGCCCAATTCGAGCTCGCGCAATTCCTCCCCTATCGCCTCGCGGTTGCCGCGGCCAGGATAAGCCGTTCCTTTTCAGACCGTTACAGGCGGGATTTCGGATTGACGATCCCGGAATGGCGGGTGCTGGCGCATCTGGCGCATTCGGGCACCGTGAGCGTGCGCGAGATCCATGCCCGCGTGGACATGGACAAATCCAAGATCAGCCGGGCCGCGGCGCGGCTTCAGGCAGCAGGTTATCTGGACAAATCGGGGCACCCTGACGACGGGCGGCTCGTCGAATTGCGCCTGACCCCGGCGGGTGCGGCGCTGGTGGCGCGGTTGATCCCGGTGGCGCTCGACTATCAGCGCGACATCCTTGCGCGACTCGGCCCGGATGCAGCGGGGCTGATCGCGGCGCTCGACCGGCTGGACGAGGTTGCAGTGCCCGAACCGGAGCCCGAATCGGAGACCGAGACGGGGGGCGATGCGGAATGACGGTCACGCTCTATGACTACTGGCGATCCTCGGCGGCCTACCGGCTGCGCATCGCGCTGGCGCTGCGCGGGATCGCGCATGGCCGCGTGCCGGTCAACCTGCTGAGCGGGGAACACAAAGGCGCGGCGCATCTTGCGCGCAACCCGCAGGGCCTTGTGCCGGTGCTCGAAATCGACGGGATGACGCTGACCCAGTCGCTTGCCATCCTCGAATACCTCGAGGAGACGCGCGGGCGGATGCTGCTGCCGCCCGATCCGGCGGGCCGCGCGCGGGTGCGGGCAATCGCGCAGGCGATCGCGATCGACATCCACCCGGTCTGCAACTTGTCCGTCGCCCGCCATGCCATCGCGGTGTCGGGCGGAGCGGTGACGATGGAAGGCTGGATGCAGCGTTTCATCGCCCCCGGCCTTGCGGCCGTCGAACGGATGCTCGATCACCCGGCGACCGGGACATGGTGCCACGGCGATGCGCCGACGATGGCGGATGTCTGCCTGATCCCGCAGGTCTACAACGCCCGGCGCTGGGGCGTTCCGCTCGAAGCCACCCCGCGGATCGCCGCCATCGCCGACCATGCTGCTGGACATGCCGGCTTTGCCGCGGCACATCCCGACCGCGTCAACCCGGAGGAGCCCGCACCATGACCGACATCGTCATCCTGTCCGCCGCCCGCACGGCGATCGGCACTTTCGGCGGCACGCTCGCCGGCACGCCGCCGACCGCGCTCGGCGCCATCACCGCACGGGCGGCGATCGAGCGGGCGGGGATCGAGCCGGCCCGGATCGGACATGTCGTGTTCGGCCATGTCATCAACACCGAGCCGCGCGACATGTATCTCAGCCGCGTCGCCGCGATGGAAGCCGGCGTGCCCGAGACGGTTCCGGCGATGAACGTGAACCGGCTGTGCGGGTCGGGGGCGCAGGCCATCGTCTCGGCGGTGCAGGTGCTGATGCTGGGGGATGCCGATTTCGCCCTCGCCGGCGGCGCCGAATGCATGAGCCGCGCGCCCTATGCGCTGACCGCTGCCCGGTTCGGGCAGAAGATGGGCGATACACGCGCCATCGACATGATGACCGGCACGCTGACCTGCCCCTTCGGCAGCGGCCATATGGGCGTGACGGCCGAGAACGTCGCCGTCGAGCATCAGATCAGCCGTGCCGACCAGGATGCCTTTGCGCTCGAAAGCCAGACGCGCGCGGCCCGGGCCATCGCCGCGGGGCGCTTTGCCGGGCAGATCGTCCCCGTGGAGGTGGCCGGCCGGAAGGGCACGGCCGTGTTCGACACCGACGAGCATCCCAAGGCGACGAGCGCGGATGCGCTCGCGGGCCTTCGTCCGGCCTTCACGCGCGACGGGACGGTGACGGCTGGCAATGCCTCGGGGATCAACGACGGCGCCGCGGCGCTGGTTCTGGCGCGCGCCGAGGCGGCGGCGGCGGCGGGCCTCGCGCCGCGGGCGCGGGTGATCGGCTATGCCCATGCCGGGGTCGGACCGCGGGTGATGGGCTTAGGCCCGATCCCGGCGGTGCGGGCGCTGATGGCGCGCAGCGGGCTGACGGTGGGCGATTTCGACGTGATCGAATCGAACGAGGCCTTTGCCGCGCAGGCCATCGCGGTGAACCGCGCGCTCGGCCTCGACCCGGACCGGGTGAACCCCAACGGCGGGGCCATCGCGCTCGGCCATCCGGTCGGCGCGACCGGCGCGATCCTGACCGTCAAGGCGCTGGCGGAACTGGAGCGGACGGGCGGACGGCGGGCGCTGGTGACGATGTGCATCGGCGGCGGGCAGGGGATTGCGCTGGCGATCGAGCGGGTCTGAGGGCAGCGGGCGCCAGCCCGGCCGCCGCGGCGGGCGGCGGGCCGGGCTTGAGTATTTGTGGAACGATGAAGCGACAGGCGGTCAGGGCAGGAGCTCGAGCGTGATGCGGGCCGAGCGGCCCTCGGCATCGATCACGGCGAGGGCGACATAGCCCGGACCGGCAAGCGGGAGGAGCGCATCGCGCGCGGGGGTTGCGATGGCCAGCGGCCGGCCGTCCGCGAGCCATGTGAAGGGCGGGATGCCGCCCCGCACGCGGGCGAGGAGCGGGCCACCCTCGAGCGCGACCGCGGCGCCGTCCGGGGGGAAGGCGACGGCGGGGCCGTCGCCCGCAAGCGCCGCGCCGCGGGGGCGGAAGCGTTGCAGCGGCGGCGGGAGGGCGGCGGTCGTCACTGTCAGGGCGGCGGGCGGCGGCGGCGGCAGCGGGTCGGGCGCGCGCTTGAGCCGGGCGAAGACCTCGAAGAGGATCGGCGCGGCGATGTCGCCGCCGAAGGCGCCGGGGACCGGGGTGCCGTCGGCGCGGCCGAGCCAGACCCCGGCGACATGCGCGCCGTCGAAGCCGATGGCCAGCGCGTCGCGGTGGCCATAGCTCGTGCCGGTCTTGTAGGCGAGGCGGCCGGCGGGGGCGCCGGGGGGCGACGGGATGCGGGCGAGGATGTCGGCGACATGCCAGGCCGCGACCGGGCCGGTGATCCGCGCGCCGGTCGCGGCCGGGGCGGTGGCCGAAAGCGCAACTGCCGCGCCGCCGCGGGCGAGGCCGGCGTAGAGCTGCACCAGACCTTCGAGCGTCACGCCCACACCGCCGAGCGCGATCGCAAGCCCCGGCGCCCCGCCCGGCAGGTGGGCGCGCAGTCCGGCGCGGGCCATGGCCGCCATCAGCCGTTCGGGGCCGAGCGCCTCGGTCAAGAGCACCACGGGGATGTTGAGGCTCTCGGTCAGGGCATCGCGCAGGCGGATCGTGCCGCGGAACCGGCGGTCGAAATTCTGCGGTGCATAGGTGCCGAAGGCGACGGGGCGATCCTCGATCAGCGTTTCGGGATGGGCGAGGCCGTCGTCGAAGGCGAGCGCGTAGACCAGCGGCTTGAGGGTGGAGCCGGGCGAGCGGACCGCTTGGGTCATGTCCACGAAGCCTTGCCTCGCATCGGCTGTGTAGCCGGCCGAGCCGACCGAGGCGAGGATCGCGCCCGTCCGGTGGTCGGCGACAAGGATGGCGGCCTGCACCCGGTCGCCCTGCCCGGCCACGGCGACGGCGGCGAGGCGCTCGAGGGCGGCCTGAAGCGTGGCGTCGATGGTCGTGCGGTGCAGGCCCGTTGCCGGGCTCGCGGCGCGCAGGCGATCGGCGAGGTGGGGGGCAAGCTGCGGGAAGGGACGGCGGGCGGTGGGGACGGGTTCGCTGCGGGCGGCGGCGGCGCTGTCGGGGTCGATCAGGCCGAGCGCCTCGGCCCGGGCCAGCACCCGGTCGCGGCCGCGGCGTGCGGCATCGGGGGCGCGGTCGGGGCGCCGCGCCTCCGGCGCCTGCGGCAGGGCGACGAGCAGCGCGGCCTCGGCCGGGGTGAGGCGGGCCGGTTCCTTGCCGAACCAGGCGAAGGCCGCGGCGCGCAGGCCTTCGATATTCCCGCCGAAGGGCGCGCGGTGGAGGTAGAGCGTCAGGATCGCGTCCTTGGCCAGCCGCCGCTCGAGCGCGAGGGCGACGCGCATCTGGCGCAGCTTGCCTGTGATCGTGCCTGTTCCGCCGTCCTCGATCAGGCGGGCCACCTGCATCGTGAGGGTCGATCCGCCCGAGACGACGCGCCCGGCGCGCAGGGAGGCCGAGGCGGCGCGGAGGAGGGCGCGGGGATCGACGCCGGCGTGACCGTAGAACCGCCGATCCTCGAAGGCGATGAGCATCGCGCGATAGCCGGAATCGACGCGCGCCGGGTCCACCGCCAGCCGCCAGCGCCCGTCGGCCACCTGATAGGCGCGCAGCAGGCGGTCGTCGCGCGCCCGCACCTCGACCCCGGTCTCGGTCGCGAGCGGGGGCAGGACGGTGGCATCCACCCAGGCGTCGAACCCGTCGCGCGCGACGGCCGCGAGCCAGAGGCCCGCCGCCAGCGCGAGGATCGGGCGCGCCCTCACTCGGTCACGGTCACCCGGCCGGTCGCGCCCCAGCCGCGCAGGGTCGGGCGATACATGTCCTCGACCGAGGGGGCGGGATGATGGAACGTGCCGGGCGACACCGCACGGACGATATAGGCGAGGCGGAACGGGTCCGGCCCTTGCCGGTCGATGGCGGCAAGGAACCGGTCCTGCCGGAATTCGGCGTGCTGGACATCGGTTTCGACGCTGAGCCAGTCGAGCGCCGCGATCTGGCCGCCCGCGAGAAGGTTGGGGTTGTCGATCTCGAACCCTGCGGGCAGCGGATCGGCGACCATCAGCCGCGCCTCGCCGCGGCCATAGGGCGTGACCTCGATCACCGTCACAAGGCGCGTGCCGATGGCGACGCGGGCCGGATCGGCGGCGATCCCTTCGAGCGTGTAGTAGCGCCGGGCGATCCCGTAGCCGTCGCCCCCCGCTGCCACGCGCCCTTCGGGCACCCCGAAACTGGACAGGGTCAGCGTGACGGGGACGGCGCCGGTGTTGGTCACCGCGACCGGGCCCGCATCGCCGGGGCCGAGCACGCGGACGAGCGGGCCGGATGGGGGGGCGCCGTCGATGGTCACGCTTTCTGCCCCCGGCCGGTCGATCAGCGCATGGGTGGCCAGCAGCAGCCAGGCCGCCTCCTGCGTCGAAAGCGCCCGCTCGCCGGTGCGGGGGCTGAGGCTTCCGGCGAGCGCATCGGTGTTGACGGCCGTGCTGCCCGCCTCGGCCGCAAGCGCGAGCACGCCGGCGGCGTCCCGCAGGGCGGTGCCGTAATCGGCGCGCCAGATCTGCCCGTCCTCCGGCCGGCCGAGCAGCCGCGCCGCGCGGGCGAACATCGCATCGGCGCGCGGCTGATCGCCATAGGCCGCAAGGGCGGCGCCGAGCTGGGCGGCGCCGAGGGGGGTGTCGAAATCATCGCCCTTCACATCGGCATAGTAGCGCAGATCGCCCACCGCAGCCGCGCCTTCGCGTGCCAGCACCATGAGCGCATAGGCAAGGTCCGCCCCGCCCGTTTCGAACTCGCCCGCGTAGTTCACCCGGCTGCGCAGGTTGTCGAGCGCGGCGCGCAGGGCGATGGCGGGGACGGCATGTCCCTGCCGCAGCGCGCGGCTGAGGAAATCGGTCACATAGGCGTCGAGCCAGAGGTCGCCCGTGTAGCCCGCCGACCACAGGCCGAATCCGCCCTCGGCCGTCTGGTTCAGAAGGACGCCCCGGATCGCCTCGGCAATCCGCCGGTCGATCTCGGTGGCGGTGCCGAGGTTCATCGCCTGCGCCACGGATGAAAGGTAGAGCAGCGGCAGCGCGCGCGAGGTGATCTGTTCCGTGCAGCCATAGGGATAGCGGTCGAGCGCAGCGAGCAGGCCCGGCGCGTCGAGCCGGCCGATCGCGCCGATGGCGAGCGTGGCGCGCGCCGTCTCGGGCAGGAGGCCCGCGAGCGCGTCGCGGTCGAACCGGAACGTGGCGCCGGGCGCGAGGTCGATCTGCGCGGTCCGGGCGATCTCGGGGTCGCCGACCTGCACGGGCAGGGCGAGCGGCTTGGTCAGGATGCGCCCCTCGGGCGTGCCGAGCGTGACGGCGAGGCTGGCAAGGCCGCTCGCCCCGGCGGTCACCGGCACCGACAATGTGGCCTTGCCCCCGTCCGCAAGGTCGATCCCCGAGGGCACTGGGCCGAGCGTGGCACCGGCCGCCGTCACGTCGAGGCCCATTCGCCCGGCCGGCCCCTTGGCATGGACCACCTCGAGCAGCAGGCGCGAGGCATCGCCGGGGGCCATGAAGCGCGGCAGGCTCGCCGTGACCACCACCGGATCGCGCACGAGCGCCTCGGCCTCGGCCTGACCGACACCGGTTTTCGACCAGGCGACGGCCATCACCCGCACGGTGCCGTTGAAGCTGGGCAGATCGAAGGTGGTGCGGGCATAGCCATCGGCACCGACCGCGATCGGGCCGGCGAAATAGGCCACCAGCTCCTCGGTCGGGGGGGGCGCGAGGAGGCGGTTGCGATTGCCGCCGTCGCCGCCCGAGCGCACCGCGCCCGTCGCCCCGTTCAGCCCGTCGATCAGCCGCCCGTAGACGTCGCGGATGCCCATTCCGAGCCGGCGCTGGCCGAAATAGTGCCCCGCGGGATCGGGGCTGGCAAAGGCCGTCAGGTTGAGGATGCCGACATCGACCGCCGCCAGCGTGATCCAGGCCTGCTCGCCCGGTTGCACGCCGCTGACCTTCACCGCGACGGGCAGGGGGCCGCGCGGGTCGGCCTCGGCCGGCATCTCGACGGCGGCGGTCAGGCGGCGCGGGCCGGGGTCGATGGCGGCATGGGCAAGGCCGATGGCACGGGCCGGCAGGCGGCCTGCCGCGACATCCATCGGGCGCAAGAGCGTCGCGGTCACATAGACGCCCGCGCCCCAGTCGTCGGTGACGGGCAGATCGATGATGCTTTCGCCAGCCGGAACCGCGACGGCGCGCATCGACACCAGCCGGTTGGACAGAACGCTCACCAGCACCGTCCCCGCCGCGCGGGGCACGATGCGCAGCCGCGCCGTCTCGCCCGGCCGGTAGCCCGGCTTGTCGAGCGACAGATCGAGCGTGTCGGGCGTCTGCGTGGCATCGGCCGGGGCATACCAGCCGGCGAAAAAGCGGTGGGACGATCCGCCGGGCTGGCCGTCGGCGCGGGTGACCGTCAGTTCGTATTCGCCCCAGCGGACCGGCGCGGCGATGGTCGCGGCGCCGGTGGCGGGCAGATCGGCGGTGCCCTCGGCGATGCGCGTGCGGGTCGTCATCGGCTCCCAGTTCCAGGTGCCGTAGACCTGATACCACTGATACCGCGTCTCGATCCGCTCGAGCGTCCAGCGCGCGGCGAGCGGCGCCTGCGCGCCATCGGTGCCGACGGCGAGGATGCGGAACGTCGCGTCGGCCCCCTCGGGCACCGTGCCGTCATGGTCGGGGCGGATGCCGATCAGCGGCGCGGCGGGGGTGACGGGGCGGACGATCTCGCGCTCGATCGGGCGGCCGGACCCCTCGGCCACACGCAGCCGCAGTCGCGCCTCGAGCGGGCGGCCGGGATCGGGCACCTGCGGCAGGCGCATGGCGACCGCGGCGCGGCCCGTCGCATCGGTGCGCGGGCCGGGATCGACCGGCTCCATCACCGGCGCAAACGGGTTGTCGGCGCGGCCGAAGCGATAGCCCGGAAAGGCCGCGAGACCCTCGGCGGCGCGCAGCACCGCCTCGCCCTCGATGGCAAGGTCCGCGCCCGGCGCCCCGAAGAGATAGCGCGCGGTCACGTCCACCAGAACGCCGCCGCCGATGGTCAGGGCGGTGGCGGCGGTATCGAGCGCGGCGTCGATGCGCTCGGGCAGGAAATCCTCGACAAGGAAGGTCCGGGCGGCGAGCGGACGGGCGGCCGGGTCCGCGAACACCTCCAGCCGCCAGATGCCGCGCGGCGCCGCGCCCGCGACCGGCAGGGCAAAGACATGCCCGCCGCCGCCCGCATCGGCCGCAAGGGCACGGCTGTATTCCACACCGTCGGGACGGCGCAGGATCGCCGTCAGCGGCAGGCCCTCGATCGCCGCAGCATCGCCGTCACGCGCGAGAGCGGTCGCAAACACCGTTTCGCCCGCGCGGTAGGCGCCCCGGTCGGTCGTCAGGAACACATCGATCGGCGGCGCGGCCTCACGCCCCGCCACGCCGCGGTCGGCGAGGTCGAATTCCGGCTCGGTCAGCGACAGGAAGGCGATGTCGCCATCCTTCTCGACGGTCACCAGCGCCGGCTCGGCCCCGCCCGTGCCGCGGATGAGGCCGGCGTCGAAGCGGGCATGGCCCTGCGCATCGGTGACCGCCCGCCCCAGCTCGCGGTTGGACCGGGACAGGAGCGTGACCGCCGCCCCCTCGTGCCCCCCGGCCGTCGCGAGGCTGCGCACGATCACATGCAGCCCGTCGATGCCCGACAGCGTGGTGATGCCGAGGTCGGACACCACGAACCATTGCCAGGCCGGCGGGCTTTCATAGCTGTCCACGCCCGGCACCTGCGCCCGCAGCACATAGACGCCCGGCGGCTGGCCCGCCAGCGCCGCGCCGAGCGGCAGGCGGGTGGTCATGTCGCGGTTGACCTCCATCGGGACGCTGGCGCTGCCGGTCCAGAGCGCCTCGGCCACCTCGGCGGCGAAGCGCCCGCCTTCCCAGTCCGACATCGGGACGCCGAACTGCCCCTGCTGGATCGCGCGGACAAGGTTGCGGTCGCTGACGCGGAACAGCGCAAGGTCGAGCGTCGTGGCATTGACCGTCTGAACCGGGATCGCCGCATCGCCCGAGGCGGGCAGCACATAGCCCCGCCCGGTGCTGCGCACCCCCGGCATCCGGTCGCGCACATAGGCGGTGATCGTCACCGGCGCGGCGAGCGTCTGGCCGTCGGCGCTGGGCAAGCCGGCGCGGAAGGTCAGGCCGATACGCTGGCCATGGGCGAGGCCGGCCACGCAAAGCTGCCGCCAGCCGCCCGGTTCCACCGTCAGGCCCGGCTGGGGAAGCTGGACATAGGGCGTGTAGTCGAAGCCCTTTTCGATCAGTTGCTCGGTAAAGGTCGCGCAGAGCCGCGGGCGGGCGCTGTCGCTCTCGACAAGGTGATCCTCGATGCGAAAGCCGTGGAGTGCCGCGAGCCGGTCGAACAGGACGGCGGTATCATCGCGCCGCTGCAGCGACTGCGCCAGCCGCACAGCGGCAAGCGCCTGCCGCCCGCGCCCCAGCGGCTCCAGACTGGCGGCCATCGTGACAAGGATCGTATGGCGCAGCGCAACGCCATCGGCCCGCAGATAGGCGTTGATCGCCGCCGAAAGCGCCGCTGCAGCATCGTCCGACGTGCCGCCGGGCCGGATGGCGATGGTCTGCGCGATGCGCGCATACTCCGCCCAGGCCTCGGGCGCGTCGCCCGCCACCACCGCCGCGCCGTAAAGACCGCGTGCGCCTGCGAGATCGCCCTGCGCCTCGGCCGTCCGCGCCATCTGCGCCAGATCGCCCGCCGCAAGGCCGTTCACCACATGCCCGCGGCCAAGCGCGGCGGCCTGCGCCCGCGCGGCCTCGAGATCGCCCGGATAAACGAACGCGAGTTCGGCGCGGCGCGCGGCGGCCCGCGCCGCGGCGCCCGGCGCGGCGGCGAGCACCTGGGCCGACAATGCGCCGGCATAGGGCGTCGGACGCCCCGGTGCCGCCTTGGGAAAACAGGATCCGTTGCGGGTGTTGAAGGTGAAGGCGGTGCAGGATGCGTCGCTCAGGCAGAGCCGCTCGCAAGCCTCGAGCGTGGTTTTGAACACCGCCCGCAGATCGCCCCCCGGCAGATCGACATCGGCCCAGTAGGCGGCACGCCGGTCAGGCATGTCGGACTGCGCCTGCGCGGCGCCGGCCGCGAAAACAAGCTGCACCGCAACGAGAACACCGGCCAGAACCCGCATCGCACCACCCCCTGCACCGCCTGCGACGATGCCACGCGGCGCGCGAGTCTGTCCAGACGCGCGATCGTCGTGGTTCGGTTAACCAAGGATTCACGGCACAGTGGCCAGACTGCGCGCGGGGCCGCGCTGGCAGGCCGACGGGGGCGCGCGGGCAGGCGGAATGGATTTCACGGAACGTCTTGCAAAGGAACGACGCGCGCGCCTTGCGGCTGAGCGGATGCTGGAGCAGAAAAACCGCGAGTTGCAGGCGGCGAACGAAAAGCTGGCGCTGCATGCCCGCGCCCTCAACGCGCAGATCGTCGAGCAGCGGCATGTCGCCGCCTCGGCGCGGTCCGAGGCGCAGACGCTCAAGGGCCAGAATACCCGGTTCCTCTGCGATCTGGAGCGCGCGCATACCGCGGCCGTCATGGCCGAACGGCGGCTGTGGGATTCGATCAACACGATCCGCGACGGCTTCGCGGTCTTCGATGCGGCCGGGCGGATGGTGGGGGCGAATCGCGCCTACCTGCAGCCCTTCGAGGGTCACCGCGAGGTCGCGCCGGGCATCGCCTATACCGACCTGATCCGCCTGTCGGTCGAACGCGGCGTCATCGAGACCGAAGGCGAGGCGCCCGAGGCGTTCATCGCGCGGATGCAGGCACGATGGGACGCCGATCCGATCCCGCCGGTCGTGGTGCGGTTCAGCGCCGGGATGTGGGTGCGCCTTGTCGACCGGCGCGCGCGCGACGGCGACATGGTGACCCTCGCGCTCAACATCACCGACCAGATGCGCATCCTCGCCGCGCTCGACGCGCTGCCCGACGGGTTCATCCTCTTCGACAAGGATGAACGGCTGGTCATCGCCAACGCGAAGTATCGCGATTCGATGCCGGAGACGGCGCATCTGATCCGACCCGGCATCACGCTTGCCGATCTTGTGCGGGCGCGGGTCATGGCCGGCCACTACCCGGACGCCGCCGGCCGCGAGGAGGCGTTCATCGCGGAGCGTCTGGCCGTCTATCGCGCCGCCGAGGGTGAGATGGAAGTTTCGGTGGCGAACGGCCGCACGCTGCGCGTGATCGACCGCGCCACGCCCGACGGCGGCCGGGTGAGCCTGCGCATCGACGTGACCGCCGACAAGACCCGCCAGGCCGAGCTCGAGGCGGCCCGGGCCGAGGCCGAGGCGGCGAATCGCGCCAAGTCGGCCTTCCTCGCCAACATGAGCCACGAGATCCGCACGCCGATGAATGGTGTTGTCGGGATGGCCGAACTGCTGTGCGATACCGCGCTGACCGAGGAACAGCGCCTCTTTGCCGAGACGATCAAGTCATCGGGCGAGGCGCTCTTGTCGATCATCAACGACATCCTCGACTATTCCAAGATCGAGGCGGAACGGCTCACGCTTTACCCCGAGCCCTTCGATCTCGAACGCACGATCCACGAGGTCGCGATGCTGCTCCAGCCGCGGGCGCTGCCGCGGGGGATCGACATCCTGATCGACTACGACATGTTCCTGCCCACGCGCTATGTCGGGGATCCGGGCCGCCTGCGGCAGGTCCTGACGAACCTCGCCGGCAATGCGGTCAAGTTCACCGAAAAGGGGCATGTGCTGATCCGGGTCGTCGGGCTCGAGGCCGAGGGTGGGCTCCAGCAGCTCCACATCACGATCGAGGATACCGGGATCGGCATCGCGCCCGAGCACATCGGCCACATCTTCGGCGAGTTCAACCAGGTCGAGGATGCGGCGAACCGCAAGTTCGAGGGGACGGGGCTCGGCCTTGCGATCACCAAGCGGCTGGTAGAGCGGATGGGGGGCACGATCTGGGTCGAATCGGAGCTCGGGCGCGGATCCTGCTTCGGTTTCCGCCTGTCGCTGCCGGTGGCCGAGGATGGCGGCGCCGCGCCCGAGGCGCCGGTGACGATCCGCCGTGCGCTGGTGCTGGACGACCAGTTCATCAACCGCACCATCCTCGAGCGGCAACTGGCCACCGCCGGGGTCGCCGCCACGCTGTGCCGCACCGGGGCCGAGGCGCTCGAGGCGCTGGAGCGCGGGCCGCCGCCCGATGTGGTGCTGACCGACCACGACATGCCCGAGATGGACGGTCTGGCCTTCACGCTGCGCCTCAGGGCGGCAGGGCACCGGATGCCGGTGGTGCTGCTGTCGTCCAACCCGGCCCATGCACGCGAGGGGGAAGGCGCGGCCGAACTGGCCGCGATCCTGCAGAAGCCGATCCTGCGCAGCGAGCTTTTCCGCCGCCTGCGGGCGCTTTCGGCGCCTGCCCCCCCGTCCGTCCCGCTACCAGTCAAGGCGTCCACCGGCCAAAGGCCGATGCGCATCCTGACTGCCGAGGACAACCGCACCAATCAGCTCGTGTTCCGCAAGATGGTGCGCGATCTCGACGTCGAGGTCGAATTCGCCGCGAACGGGCGCGAGGCGGTGGACCTTTGGCGCAGCTGGAGCCCCGATCTTGTGTTCATGGACATCTCGATGCCCGAGATGGACGGGCGCGAAGCCGCCCGCGCGATCCGCCTCGAGGAGGCAACGCGGGGCGGGCGGGTGCCGATCGTCGCACTCACCGCCCATGCGCTCGACGGGGATGCGGATGAAGCGATCGCCGCGGGCATCGACCGCTACCTGACCAAGCCGCTGCGGCGCGCCGCCATCGTCGAGACGATCATCGCCGCATGGCGACCCGACATGCGGACGATCGAACCCGAAACCGGCGGATAGCGCCGAGCGTCAATCGGCCTCGGCAATCGCGGCAAGGAAGGCGGGGCCGAACCGTTCGGCCTTGTGCGGCCCCATGCCCGGCATGGCTTCGAGCGCGGCGAGGCTGTGCGGCCGCCGCTCGGCTATGAGGCGCAGCGTGGCCGCGGAGCAGCTCAGCGGCTTGCCCGTGCCGTCGGCGCCGCGCGCGAGCGCCACCTGAATCTCCTCGAGCCGGTCGAAAAGCGCCCCCGCCGCCTGGCCGGCCAGCGCCCGCCGCGCCGGATGCGGGTCGGGCGGCGGCGCGCCGGCGATCACCTCCAGAAAGGCCGCGCCGTAGGTTTCGAGCTTTTTCGCCCCCACCCCAGTGATCCCTGCCATCGCATCGAGCGTAACGGGCCGCCGCTCGGCCATCTCGATCAGCGTGCGGTCGGCAAAGACGACATAGGCCGGCACCCGCTGCGCCTCGGCCAGTTCGCGCCGCCGCGCCTTGAGCGCGGCGAGCAGCCAGGCATCCTCGTCGCTGACCAGGGCCCGCGCCTCGGGCCGCGCCGCAGCGGCCGCCGCATCGCGGCGCAGCTCCACCGCCGCCTCGCCGCGCAGCACGGGCCGTGCCGCCTCGGTCAGGCGCAAGGCGCCATGGCGTTCTGGATCGGGGCGGATCAGATCGCGCCCCAGCATCTGGCGAAAGATGCCGCCCCAGGCCGATTTGGGCACATCGCGCCCGACGCCGAAGGTCGGCAGCCGGTCGTGCCCGCGCTCGCGCACCTTGGGCGTGGCGTTGCCGGTCAGGATGTCGGTCAGGTGCCCTGCGCCGAACCACTCGCCGGTGCGCAGGATCGCCGACAGCGCCTTGCGCACCGCCTCGGTGCCGTCGAAAACGTCGGCCGGACGGTCGCACAGGTCGCAGCGGCCGCAGGGGCCGGCCTCCTCGCCGAAATAGGCCAGAAGGCGCACCCGACGGCAGCCCGTCGCCTCGGCCAGACCGAGCAGCGCGTTGAGCCGGACATGGTCGGCCGCCTTGCGCTCGGGCGGGGCCAGCCCCTCGTCGATCTGGGCGCGGCGCAGGCGGATGTCGTCGGGGCCGTAGAGCGTAAGCGTCTCGGCCGGGGCGCCGTCGCGGCCCGCCCGACCGATCTCCTGGTAATACCCCTCGATCGACTTGGGCAGGTCGGCATGGGCGACCCAGCGGATATCCGGCTTGTCGATCCCCATCCCGAAGGCGACCGTCGCCGCGACGATCAGCCCGTCCTCGCGCTGGAACCGTTCCTCGACGTGCCGGCGCGGCTCGGCCTCCATCCCGCCGTGATAGGCGACGGCGGCATGGCCGGCGGCGCGCAGCGCCTCGGCCAGCGTTTCGGTGCGCGCGCGCGTGGCGCAATAGACGATGCCGGGCAGGCCGCGCCGCGCGGCGGCAAAGGCCAGAAGCTGTTCGCGCGGGCGGTCCTTGGCGGCGAAGGCAAGATGGATGTTCGGCCGGTCGAAGCCGCGCAGGAACACCTGGGGGTCGCGGCCACCGAACAGGCGGGCGACGATCTCGGCCCGGGTCTCGGGGTCGGCGGTAGCGGTAAAGGCTGCGAGCGGCACATCGAGCGCGGCGCGCAAATCGCCGATGCGCAGATAGTCGGGGCGGAAGTCATGGCCCCACTGGCTGACGCAATGCGCCTCGTCCACTGCGATCAGCGACACGCCGATGCGGCGCAGGAACGCCGGCGTGCCGGCCGCGCCCAGCCGTTCGGGTGCCATGTAGAGAAGCCGCAGCCGCCCGTCGTTCAGCCGGTCCCAGACGCCGGCCGTCTCGCCGTCGGTGTTGCCAGAGGTGAGCGCCCCGGCCTCGATGCCAAGCGCCGAGAGCGCCCGCACCTGATCGCGCATCAGCGCGATGAGCGGCGAGATGACCAGCGTCACGCCCCCCCGGCAAAGCGCCGGAAGCTGATAGCAGAGCGACTTGCCGCCCCCGGTCGGCATGATGGCCAGCGTGTCCCGCCCCGCGGTCACGGCCGCCACGATCTCGGCCTGGCCCGGCCGGAACGCCGGAAATCCGAAAACGGAGGACAGAAGCGATGCAGGGTCGGTCATCGGTATCCCGCCGGGGGCGGGCACAGGGTGCGCACCCATGGCTCATGCGCGGTGAAGATCAGAGCGCGTAGGCGTTGTTCACGATCACGATGCGCAGCGCATAGACCGCGATCAGCACCACGAGCGGCGCGAGGTCGATCCCGCCCATGATCGGCACCACTTGCCGCACGCGGGAATAGACCGGCTCCACGATGCGGTTCAGCCCGTCCCAGATCTGCGCCACAAGCGGCTGGCGCAGGTTGAGTACCTGAAAATTCACCAGCCAGCTCAGAATGATATGCGCAATGATGATGAACTGCGCCACGCTGAGGATCAGCAGGATGATCTGGAGGATGGACGACATCGCAGGCTCCCGCATGGTTTCGGCCCGTCAGAGGTAATGGCGCGGGCGCCCGGGGGCAACCGGCTTTCGCTGCGCGGCGCATGATGCGGCGCCGCAGCGGAACGCTTGACGCGGGCGGGCGCGCGGGCGATGCGGCAGCGCCGGAGGTGCCCGATGTATCCCTATGTCCGCATGATGGTCGCGATGGCCGAGGCCCGCCGCCTGCCGCCGCTCGGCCCGTTCGCGCCGCATGTATCGCGGCACCGGTGCTGGCCCTGGGACATAGACCCGTGGATGGAGCTCAACAACGGACGGACGCTGACGCTCTACGATCTCGGCCGCCTGCCGTTCTCGATGCGGGTCGGCCTGATCGCGGTGCTGCGGCGTGAGGGCTGGGGGATGACGGTGGCCGGATCGTCCGTGCGCTATCGTCGCCGGGTGCGCGCGTTCGACCGGGTGACGATGGTCACCCGCCTGATGGGCTGGGATGCGCGGTTCCTCTACCTCGACCAGTCCATGTGGCGGGCGGGCGAATGCACGTCGCAGGCGCTGATCCGGTCGGCCTGCACGTCGGCCGCGGGCATCGTGCCGCCTGCGCGGCTGGCCGCAGCGATGGGGATCGCGGGCGACAGCCCGTCGCTGCCCGACTGGGTCGCTGCCTGGGCCGCGGCAGAGGGCACGCGGCCCTGGCCGCCCGAGGCCGCGCCGCCCGGCTGAGCCTCAGGCGAAATCGGCCGCCGCATAGCCTTGCAGGTAGAGCAGCGCCGTCAGGTCGCCGTGGTTCACCCGCAGGCTGACCTCGGCCTGCACCGCCGGCTTGGCATGCAGCGCGACACCCGCGCCCGCCGCCTTGAGCATGCCGAGGTCATTGGCACCGTCGCCGACCGCCATCGCCCGCTCCGGTCCGATCCCCAGACGCGCGCAGAGATCGTCAAGCGCGGCGACCTTGGCGGCGCGGCCGAGGATCGGCTCCTCCACGCGCCCAGCGAGCCGGCCCGCCGCGATCACCAGCCGGTTGGCGCGATGTTCGTCAAAGCCGAGTGCCGCTGCGACCGGTCCGGTGAAGGCGGTGAAGCCGCCCGACACCAGCGCGCAATAGCCCCCGTTCGCCCGCATCGTGGCGACCAGCGTCGCGCCGCCGGGGGTATGGGTGATGCGGCGGTCCAGCACCTCGGCGATGGCGGATTCGGGAAGGCCGGCCAGCAAGGCCACCCGTTCGCGCAGCGCGCCTTCGAAATCCAGCTCGCCGTTCATCGCCCGGCGCGTGATCGCCGCGACCTCGGCCCCGACCCCGGCGACATCGGCCAGTTCGTCGATGCACTCCTGCTCGATCATCGTCGAATCCATGTCGGCCAGCAGCAGTGCCTTGCGCCGCCCCGCAGCAGGCTGCCAGCACAGATCGAAGCCGAGGCCCTGCAGGCCCGCCCAGGCATCGCGCGCATCGGCCGGAACGGCGGGCAGGTCGAACTCGGCCGCCGTGCCGGGGGCGAGCCAGCGCGCCGTCCCGCCGCCCCAGGCATCGCGGAGCGCCTCGACCGCGGCGCGATCGAGCGGTCTGCGGGACGGGTTGGCGATCAGTGTGGCAACGAACATGTACGGCCTCCGGACAACGCAGCGATACCGCGGCAGCCGCCCGCCGGCCAGAGCGGACTGCGCTTCGGTGTTCGAATGTTCGTTCGGATACACAGGGACCGCGGCGCGGCCGATCGGCCGCCGACGCCCCCTTGGCGAAGATCCCCCTTGCGCGGCGCGACGGCCCGGCGTATGCGCCGCAGCGGGACACCCTTCCCCAACGAAGGGCATATATCTGGAAGGATACCATGTCTGACCTGCCCGTTCCGGCTGCGCGCCCGGCCAATCCGCGCTTTTCTTCCGGCCCCTGCGCCAAGATCCCCGGTTTCTCGCTCGACCTGCTCGCCGACGCGCCCCTCGGGCGGTCGCATCGTGCCGCGGTCGGCAAGGCGAAGCTGGCCGAAGCGATCGAGCGCACGCGCGCCGTGCTCGGCATTCCTGCGGATTACCGGATCGGGATCGTTCCCGCCTCGGACACCGGCGCGGTGGAAATGGCGATGTGGACGCTGCTCGGGGCGCGCCCGGTCGAGATGCTCGCGTGGGAATCCTTCGGCGAGGGCTGGGTGACCGATGCGGTCAAGCAGTTGAAACTCGACGCAAAGGTCACGACGGCACCTTACGGCCGCCTGCCCGACCTCGCGGCCGTCGACTGGGACCGCGACGTGGTGTTCACCTGGAACGGCACGACCTCGGGCGTCCGGGTGCCGAATGGCGATGTGATCCCCGCGGACCGCAAGGGGCTCACGATCTGCGATGCGACATCGGCGGCCTTCGCGATGGACCTGCCTTGGGACAAGCTCGATGTGACGACCTTTTCCTGGCAGAAGGTGCTGGGCGGCGAGGCGGCGCATGGCGTGATCGTGCTCGGCCCGCGCGCCGTCGAGCGGCTGGAAACCTATTCGCCGCCCTGGCCGCTGCCGAAGATCTTTCGCCTGACCTCCAAGGGCAAGCTCAACGAGGGCATCTTCAAGGGCGAGACGATCAACACCCCCTCGATGCTCTGCGTCGAGGACTATATCGTCGCATTGAAATGGGCCGAGGCCATCGGCGGCCTGCCGGCATTGATCGCGCGGTGCGAGGCGAATGCGGGGGTGATCGCCGATTTCGTGGCCACGCGCCCCTGGATCGCCAATCTGGCCGAGGCGCCCGAAACCGCATCCTGCACGAGCGTCTGCCTGCGCTTCGCCGATCCGCGCATCACCGACGGGGCGGCCTTCGCCAAGGCGGTGACGGCGCGGCTGGAGAAGGCGGGCGTGGCGCTCGACGCCGGCGCCTACCGCGATGCCCCGCCCGGCCTGCGCATCTGGTGCGGCGCGACGGTGAACACGGCCGATGTCGCCGCCTTGATGCCGTGGATCGACTGGGCCTTCGCGGCCGAGATCGCCGCCCTCCCCCGCGCCGCCTGACGCGCCGCCTTGACGCTGCAGGTGGCCCTGCCAGCAGGGCCGCCCGCCGCCCCCCCTTTCCACGCAAAGCGCCGCCGCGGCGGCCCCGACCGAGGTTTCCCGATGCCCCCCCGTGTTCTCGTTTCCGACGAACTCTCTGAAACCGCCGTCCAGATCTTCCGCGACCGCGGCGTGGACGTGGATTACATGCCCAAGCTCGGCAAGGACAAGGATGCCCTTGCCGCGGTGATCGCCCAGTATGACGGCCTTGCCATCCGCTCGACCACCAAGGTGACGGCCAAGCTGCTCGAGGCGGCGAGCAACCTCAAGGTCATCGGCCGTGCCGGGATCGGGGTGGACAACGTCGACATCCCCGCCGCCTCGCGCCGGGGGGTGATCGTGATGAACACGCCCTTCGGCAACTCGATCACGACTGCCGAGCACACGATTGCGCTGATGTTCGCCGTCGCGCGCCAGATCCCCGAGGCGAATGCCTCGACCCATGCCGGCAAGTGGGAGAAAAGCCGGTTCCTGGGGACAGAGCTGTTCAACAAGACGCTCGGCATCATCGGCGCGGGCAATATCGGCAGCATCGTGGCCGAACGCGCGTTGGGGCTGCACATGAAGGTCATCGCCTATGACCCGTTCCTGTCCGAGGACCGTGCGCGGCAGATCGGCGTGACCAAGGTCGAGCTCGACGACCTTCTGGCACGGGCCGATTTCATCACGCTGCACACGCCGCTGACCGACAAGACGCGCAACATCCTGTCGGCCGAGGCGATTGCCCGCACAAAGCCGGGCGTGCGGATCGTCAACTGCGCCCGCGGCGGGCTGATCGACGAGGCGGCGCTGGCCGAGGCACTCAGATCGGGTCACGTCGCGGGCGCCGCGCTCGATGTGTTCGCGGTGGAGCCTGCGACGGAAAGCCCGCTCTTCAACCTGCCCAATGTGGTCTGCACGCCGCATCTGGGGGCGTCCACGACCGAGGCGCAGGAAAACGTCGCGCTTCAGGTCGCCGAGCAGATGTCGGACTATCTGCTGACCGGCGCGGTGCAGAACGCGCTCAACATGCCCTCGGTGACGGCCGAAGAGGCGGCGGTGATGGGCCCCTGGGTCAAGCTCGCCGGCCATCTCGGCGCCTTCATCGGGCAGATGACGGACGAGCCGATCACGGCGATCAACGTCCTTTACGACGGCCGGGTCGGCGAGATGAACCTCGAGGCGCTCAACTGCGCCGTCATCGCCGGGGTGCTGCGGGCGACCAACCCCGAGGTCAACATGGTCTCGGCCCCCATCGTCGCCAAGGAACGCGGGATCAAGCTGTCCACGACGCGGCAGGACAAGTCCGGCGCCTTCGATGCCTATATCAAGGTGACGATGGTGACCGAAACGCGCGAACGGTCGATCGCCGGCACAGTGTTCTCGGACGGGCGGCCGCGCTTCATCCAGATCAAGGGCATCAACATCGATGCCGAGATCGGGCGCCACATGCTCTACACCACCAACGAGGACGTGCCGGGCATCATCGGCCTTCTGGGGATGACGATGGGCAAGAACGGCGTGAACATCGCGAACTTTACCCTCGGCCGGTCGGCCCCGGGGCAGGATGCGATCGCCATCCTCTACCTCGACCAGCGGATCGACCCCAAGGTGGTTGAAACGCTCGAATCGACGGGCATGTTCCAGCAGGTCAAGCCGCTGGAATTCGACGTGGCCTGAGGCCGCCCGAACCCATCGCGGGGGCCCGAGGCCCCCGCCCCCAGATCGACGGACGCACCCCATGCGCAGCTATGCCATCGGCGACATTCACGGCCATCTCGACCTGCTGCTGGCCGCGCAGGACCGTATCGCGGCCGACCGGGCGGCGACGGGCGATCACACGGCGCCGCTGGTGCATGTCGGCGATCTGGTGGATCGCGGCCCCGACTGCCGAGGGGTTGTCGAGCATCTGCGGGCCGGCATCGACCGGGGCGAGCCCTGGGTCGTGCTCATGGGCAACCATGACCGGATGTTCGTGCAGTTCCTCGACGATCCGCGCAGCCATGACCCCGGCCTGCGGCGCGATCTGAGCTGGCTCCACCCCCGGCTCGGCGGGGCGGAAACATTGGTATCCTACGGCCTGCGCAATCCGGCCGACCGGCCGGTGGCGGCGGTCTGGGCCGAGGCCGTCGCGGCCGTGCCCCGGGCGCACCGCGATTTCCTTGCCGCCCTGCCCTTCTGGCACCGTCATGGCGATGCGCTCTTTGCCCATGCCGGGATCCGGCCCGGCGTCCCGATGGACCAGCAGACCGAGACCGATCTGGTCTGGATCCGCGCCCCCTTCCTCGACGATCCGCGCGATCACGGGGCCCTCGTCGTGCACGGCCATACCGCCATCGACCGCGCGCGCCACTACGGCAACCGGGTGAACCTCGATTCCTCGGCGGCCTACGGCGGCCCTCTCACCGCCGTGGTGATCGAGGGGCGCGACGTGTGGGAACTCACGCCCGGCGGACGGGTGCCGCTGCCGCGCGGCTAGCCCTTCTCGCCCGTGCGCCGGGCGAGCGCCAGCGCCTCGGCGAGAACCGCCCGGTCGCCGATGTGGTTGGCGAGGATGAGCACGAGGCGGGCATTGAACGCCGCGCTTGCATCGGGTGCAAGACCGTGATGCGCCGCCAGAAGGTCGGCATAGAATCCGTCCGCATCGGCGATGTTCGGCGATGTCACCAGCATCAAGCGCCCCCCGCCGCGGCGAGCGCCGCCCGCACGGCGGCCGCATCGGCCACCTGCCAGCGCGCCGCGATCACCTGATCGGGCCGGATCAGATAGACCGCCCCCGGCGATGCCCCGAGATAGCGCGCGCGCAGCATGTCGGTCACCACCGGCGCGACAATGCGGATGCCGGCATCCGGCGCCGCGCAACCCACCGCCAACACCGCGAAATCGCCGCCCAGCGCCTCGGTCAGCCAGCCGTTGCCGACCGGCGCATCCGGCGCCACCGCCCCCGGCCGCGCCGCGACGGGAAGCGCCGGATCGTCCGGCGCATCGCATGAAGGATAGACGCAAGGCTGCGACAACCGGCCGGAGTTGACCATGGGCCGGGCGAACGGCGCCTCGGCCGCAAGCGCGAGGACGGCGTCGCGAAAGATCCGCTCGGCGCCCGGCGCGGGCGACATGAAGCGGGTCGAGCGCGCGGAATTGCGGATATTCTCATCCGCGCCGAACTGCCGTTCGGCATCATAGGCGTCCAGCAGCGCGGGATCCGCGCCACGCACCACCCGCGCCAGCCGCCAGCCGAGCGCATCGACATCCTGCAACCCGCCGTTCCCCCCCCGCGCGCCGAATGGCGAGACGACATGCGCGCTGTCGCCGCAGAAGATCACCGGGCCGTGCACGAACCGGGCAAGGCGGCGGCACTGGAAGGTGTAGATGCTCGCCCAGTCCAGACGGAAATCGCCGTGACCGACCACCTTCTCGATCCGCGGCAGGATGCGCTCGGGCTTGCGCTCTTCCTCGGGGTCGCTGTCCCAGCCCAGTTGCAGGTCGATCCGGTAGATGTTGTCGGGCTGCTTGTGCAGCAGCGCGGACTGGCCGGGGTGAAACCGCGGCTCGAACCAGAACCAGCGTTCGGACGGAAAATCGCCCTTCATCTCGATATCGGCGATCAGGAACCGTTCCTCGAACAGCTCGCCGACGAAATCGAGGCCGAGCATGCCGCGCACCGGGCTTCGCGCCCCGTCGCAGGCGACCAGCCAGTCGGCCTCGAGCCGGTAGGCGCCCTCGGGCGTGTCGATGCTGGCCACGACATGATCCGCATGGCGCTCGACCCCCGTCACCGCATTCTTGAACCGCAGATCGATCAGCGGCAGGGCCATCGCCCGGGCGACCAGATACTCCTCGACGTAATATTGCTGCAAGTTAACGAAGGCGGGCATCTTGTGTCCGTCCTCGGGCAGCAGGTCGAAGTTGAACACCTCGCGGTCGCGGTGGAAGGTGCGGCCCACCTTCCAGGTCACGCCCTTGGCAACGGCCTGCGCGCCGATCCCGAGCCGGTCGAGGATCTCGAGGCTGCGCTTGGACCAGCAGATCGCCCGGCTGCCGACCGATACCACGTTGTTGTCATCGACCAGCACCGAGGGCACGCCCTGCTGCGCAAGGTCGATCGCCAGCGCAAGGCCGATCGGCCCTGCCCCGACGATCAGAACCTTGTGCCGCGGCTCGGGCGCGTCGAGGCCGGGCGCGCGCCGGATTTCGAACGGGCGGTAGTCATAGGGCATGGCGGGTCCCTCGGGGTCTGGTCAGCGATACAGCCGGCTGCGGGGCGAGCAACCGGACGGCCCGTGCGCCGGGCGAAAGGGCGCCCGGAACACCATGAAGGCCCGGCCTGACGGTCACGGCCGCCGCCACAGGCGCAGGGCAGACAGGGCCGCGGATCCGCCGAAGAACAGCCCGGCGATCCCGACCACCTCGACCCAGGCCAAGCCTTCGACCGGCGCGAGGGCCAGAACCGCGCCGACCGCAGCAAGACCCGCCAGACTGATCCCAAGACGCAGCCGCAACTCCGCGCGCGATGGGCCGAAACCCGCCATCACAGCAGCGGCACGAAGGGTACGACGCCGCAGGCGGCGAGCGTCAGAAATGCCGCGAGGCTAAGCACATGCCGCATCCCGTCAGCCCTGCAGCGCCGACCACATGTCGCGGTCACGCTCGGCCGTCCAGATGCGCGGCGTGTCGATCCCCCGCGCCTCGTCCCAGGCGCGGGCGACGTTGAAGGGCAGGCAATGCTCATAGATCGCATAATTCCCGAACTTGGGGTCGCATTCGGCGCGCACGGCATCCCATGCCTCCCGGAGCGTGCCGCCACGCGCCGCCACCCGCTGCACCGGCCGCCAGGTCGAGGCGACGAAATCGGCGGTGTTGGCGATCGCGCGGCTCACCATCTCGCGCCCGACCAGCGCATCGCCGCGGCCCGGCGCGATCGCCGCCGGATCGAACCCGGCGATGACGGCGAGCGTTTCGGGCCAGTCCTCGAAATGCCCGTCGCCGCAATAGCAGGCCGAGTGGTATTCGACGATGTCGCCGGTGAACATCACTTCGGCATCCGGCACCCAGATCACGGCATCGCCGGCGGTATGCGCACGGCCCGGATGCAGGATGTCCACCCGCCGCCGGCCGAGATAGACCGTCATGCGGTCGGAAAAGGTCGTTGTCGGCCAGGTCAGGCCGGGGATCTCCTCATGCCCCTCGAACAGGCGGGGGAAGCGGCCGAATTCGCTGTCCCAATCCTCCTGCCCGCGTTCGGCCACCATCGCGCGGGCGCGGTCCGACATGATAATCTCGCGCGCGCCGTAAGCCGAGGCGCCGAGGACACGGACAGCGTGATAATGCGTCAGCGCCAGATGCGTGATCGGCTTGTCGGTGACCTGCCGGATGCAGTCGACGACCTTGCGCGCCAGGCGCGGCGTCGCCTGCGCCTCGACCACCATCACGGCGTCATCCCCGATGATGACGCCGGAATTTGGATCGCCCTCGGCGGTAAAGGCGTAGAGGCCGGGGCCGACTTCGGTGAAGCTCGTCTTCTTTTCAGCCAGATCGGCCGCGCTCGCAAAAGCCTTGGTCATTGTGACCCTCCGTTCACTTGGCCCAATCCGGCACCGGCGGCGCTGGCAGGATCACCCCCTCGCACTGGCCGAAACCCACCCGATAGCCATCGCCCTGCGCATGCCCGCGCATCACCACCGTATCGCCATCCTCGAGAAAGCTGCGCGTGGCGCCGCCGGGAAGCGTCAGCGGTTCCTTCCCGCCCCAGGACAGTTCCAGCATGCTGCCGCGGCTGTCCTTGGTCGGCCCCGAAATCGTTCCCGATCCGAGCAGATCGCCCACGGTCATCGGGCAGCCGCTCGTCGTGTGATGGCAAAGCTGCTGGGCTGCGGAATAGTAAAGCTCGGTCCCGCGCGTGCGGCAGATCACTGTCGCCTCCCCGCCGACAGGCTGCAGCGCGACCTCGAGCGCAAGATCGTAAAGCCCCGGCCGGTCCTCGCGTAGATAGGGCAACAGGGCGACGTCGCGCTGCTGCCCCTCTGCCCGGAACGGCTCCAGCGCGGCGGCCATCACGATCCAGGGGCTGATCGTCGTTGCCGTCGCCTTGGCCTGGAACGGGCCGAGCGGCTGGTATTCCCAGGCCTGGATATCCCGCGCCGACCAGTCGTTGAGCAGCACATAGCCGAAGATCATCGCCCCGGCCTCGGCCACCGACACCATCCCCTCGGACGACTGCCCGACGATCGCGCCGAGCTCGAGTTCGAAATCGAACCGCCGCGACGGTGCGAAAACCGGCGCCTCCGCCCCCGGCGGCATGAGCTGCCCGAGCGGCCGGCGCACCGGCGTGCCGCTGACAACCACCGACGAGGCCCGCCCGTTGTAGCCGATGGGGATGTGCCGCCAGTTCGGCGGCAACGCATTCTCGGCGCCGCGGAACATCGCACCGACGTTCTGCGCATGGTTCCGGCCGGCGTAGAAATCGGTGTATTCCGCGACCAGGAAGGGCATGTGCAGGTCCGCACCCGCCATCGGCACAAGGAACGGCGCAGCCGCCCGATCCGCGCCTTCGGCCAGCAGCGCCGTCACCTGCGCGCGGAAATCGGCCCAGACATCCGGCCCCGCCTCCATCAGCTCGTTCCAGAACGGCACGTCGAGCAGCGGCCCGCCCGGCAGGCCGATCAGCCCCGCCTCCTCGGCCGCCGTGGCATCGAGGATGACATCCCCGATGGCGACGCCGCAATGCGGCTCGGCCCCCGCCACCCCGAAGACGCCGAGCGCAAGGTTGTTGAGCGGAAATTCGGTATCGGGCGCATTCGCGCTTTCGACCCAGCTTTTCAGTAGCGGCATGAACCCTCGCAAAGATCGATCAGGATGCCCCGTTTTCCGAGGCGGGGTGGGCGGGCGGGAGCCTGGGAAAACGGGGCATCCCTTGCCGGTGTTACTTCACCCCGGGGGTGCCGTCGAACTTCTTCTCGAGGCTGGTCCAGCAATCGATATAGTCGTCCTGCAACGGCGCCTCGGTCGCCGCAAAGGCCGTCAGGTGCTGCGGGAACCGCGTCTCGAACATGAACGACATGGTGTTGTCGAGCTTTTCCGGCTTCAGCTCGCCGTTCGACGCGCCCTCGAAGGCATTGCGGTCCGGCCCGTGCGGCAGCATGCAGTTGTGCAGGCTCATCCCGCCGGGGACGAAACCCTGCGGCTTGGCGTCGTAGATGCCATAGATGTTGCCCATCATCTCGGACATGATGTTCTTGTGATACCATGGCGGGCGGAACGAATGTTCAGCCACCATCCAGCGTTCACGGAACAGCACGAAATCGATGTTGGCCGTCCCCTCCTGCCCGCTCGGCGCGGTCAGGACGGTGAAGATCGACGGGTCCGGGTGGTCGAACAGGATCGCGCCGACCGGCGAATAGGTGCGCAGATCGTATTTGTAGGCGCAGTAATTGCCGTGCCAGGCCACCACGTCGAGCGGCGAGTGGTCGATCCAGGTCTCGTGGAACTGCCCGCACCACTTGATGACGACACGGCTGCGCGCCGCGCGGTCCTCGAAGGCGGCGACGGGGCATTTGAAGTCGCGCGGGTTGGCCATGCAGTTGGCGCCGATCGGCCCGCGCGAGGGCAGGTCGAACTTCTGCCCGTAGTTCTCGCAGACAAAGCCGCGGCACGGCCCGTCGAGCACCTCGACCCGATAGACAAGGCCGCGCGGCAGGATCGCGATCTCCTTGGGCTCGAGGTCGATCACCCCAAGCTCGGTGCAGAACCGCAGTCGCCCCTCCTGCGGAACAACGAGAAGCTCGCTGTCGGCGGAAAAGAAATATTCGTCCCGCATGCTTTCGGTCACGAGATACACATGCGAGGCCATGCCCGCCTGCGTGTTCACATCGCCCGCCGTCGTCATCGTGCGCATGCCGGTCAGCCAGGTCAGCGCGTCGCCCGTCATCGGCACCGGATCCCAGCGATACTGGCCGAGGCTGATGACATCGGGCAGGACATGCGGCGCCGATTTCCAGTAGGGCAGATCGATCTTCGCGAACCGCCCGGTGTGCTGGACCGAGGGGCGGATGCGGTAGCACCAGGTCCGCTCGTTCTGGCCGCGCGGGGCGGTGAAGGCGGTGCCGGACAGCTGTTCGGCATAGAGGCCGTAGTTGCATTTCTGCGGGCTGTTCTGGCCCTGCGGCAGCGCGCCCGGCAACGCCTCGGTCTCGAAGTCGTTGCCGAAGCCGGGCATGTAGCCCTCATGCGTTCCGGTGGTCGAAACGGCGCGGATCATGCCTTCCGGCAGGCCGTGGCTTGTCATGCGATCCTCTCCCCTGACGTGCTGGCCGCTTATATCGTTGCATGTGCAACGATGTCAAGCGTCAGAGACCCGAGGCTGCGAGCAGCGAGCGGGTATAATCCTGCCCCGGCCGCGCCATGATCGCCGCCGCCGGCCCCTGTTCCACCATCCGCCCGGCGCGCATCACGAGGATATCGTCGCAAAGGCTCGCCACTACCGCGAGGTCATGGCTGATGAACACCATGCCCAGCCCGAGCGTTTCCTGCAGATCCATCAGGAGGTTGAGCACCTGCGCCTGCACCGACACGTCTAGCGCCGACACCGCCTCGTCCGCGACCAGCAGCGCGGGCCGGGTGACGATGGCGCGGGCAATGGCGATGCGCTGGCGCTGACCGCCCGAGAATTCGTGCGGATAGCGGTCGGCATCGGCGGGGCGCAGGCCCACCTGTTCCAGCGCCTCGGCCACGCGCGGGGCGATCCGTTCCGCCCGGATGGCGCGCAGGGGCTCGCCGACCGACCAGCCGACAGTGCGCCGGGGGTCGAGGCTGCCGTAGGGATCCTGAAAGATCATCTGGAAGCCGGGGCGCAGCCGGCGCAGCGCATTCCGGCCGAGTTGCGCCAGATCCTGCCCCTGGAACCGCACCGCCCCTGCATCGGGCCGCTCGAACGCCATGATGAGCCGCGCGAGCGTGGATTTGCCCGACCCCGATTCGCCGACGATGCCGAGCGTGCGACCCGCCTCGAGCCGCAGGCTTACGCCTTCGACGGCGACGAGCATCGGGCGCGGCCCGAAGATCGAGCGCCGCGGCAGGCGGTAAGCCTTGTGCACGTCCTCGACCTCAAGCAGCGGCGCGGTCATGGCGCGGCCCCGATGGCGTGGCAATGCGCGGCGCGGCCGGGTGCGGGGTGGTGCAGCGGCGGCACGGTGCCGGCGCATTCCGGCCGCTCGACCGGACAGCGGCCGGCAAAGCGGCAGCCGGGCGGCAGCGCGGCGAGCGGCGGCACCGTGCCCGGGATGGTCGCCAGCCGCGGCCGCCGCCCGTCCGGCCCCCGGCCCGCAGCCCCGCGCGGCCGCGCCGCGATCAGGCCCCGGGTGTAAGGATGCGCGGGGGCGGCCAGCACCGCCTCGGTCGGCCCTTCCTCCACCACCGCACCGCCATAGAGCACCACGAGCCTCGCCGTCGCCCGCGCCACGGCGGCAAGGTCGTGGCTGATGAACACCAACCCCATCCGCCGCCGATCCGACAGGTCCACCAGCAGATCGATGATGCGCAGCGCCACATTGGCGTCGAGCGCCGTCGTCGGCTCGTCCGCGATCAGCACGGCCGGATCGCAGGCCAGCGCCAGCGCGATCAGCACGCGCTGTCGCTGGCCGCCGGACAGCTCGTGCGGGAACTGGCGCAGCCGGGCGGCGGGATCCGGGATCCCGACCTCCTCGAAAAGCGCGAGCGCCTTGTCGCGGGCCCGGGCGCGCGACAGCCCCTGATGCAGGCGCAACGGCTCGGCCACGGTATCGCCGATCCGCCGCAGCGGGTTGAGCGCCGCCATCGGTTCCTGAAACACCATCGCCACATCGCGCGCGCGGTGCCGGCGCCAGACCTCTTCGGGCGCGCCCGCGAGGTCGGTGCCGTTCAGGCGCACCGCGCCGGTGACGGTCGCAGCATCGGGCACCATGCCCATCATCGCAAGGCCCAGCATCGACTTGCCGCTGCCCGATTCGCCCACCACGCCAATGCGGTCGCCGGGCGCCACCCGCAGGGTCGCGTCCCGCAGCGCCGTGCCCGCGGCGAAGGTCACCGAAAGGCGCTCGATCTCGATCATCAGCGCGCCCGAACAAGGCGCGGGTCGGTCACGTCGCGCAGCCCGTCCCCCAGCATGCCAAACCCCATCACCGCCACGACGATGCACAGGCCCGGATAGATGGCGAGATGCGGGGCGAGATACATCAGCGTCTGCGCCTCGGACAGCATCCGGCCCCAGGACGGCGCGGGCGGCTGCGCGCCGAGGCCGAGATAGCTCAGCGCCGCCTCGGCGAGGATTGCCACCGCGAATTCGATGGTCGCCTGCACGATCACCGGCGCGGCGATGTTGGGCAGGATGTGGTCGCGCGTGATCGCGAACCGCCCGAGGCCCGCCGCCCGCGCCGCGGCGACGAAATCGCGCGTCCAGACCTGATTGGCCGATGCACGGGCGACGCGGGCAAAGACGGGGATGTTGATGAAGGCGATGGCGAGCACCGCGTTGGTCAGCGACGGGCCGAACACCGCCGCCAGCATGATCGCGAACAGCAGCGTCGGGAAGGCAAAGCCGATGTCCGCCACCCGCATAACCAGATCCTCGACCCAGCCGCCGATGGCGCTGGCCAAGAGGCCGAAGGCGACCCCGATCGACCCGCCGATCAGCACCGCCACCAGCGCGACCGTCATCGAATTGCGCGCCGCCGCCATGAGCTGCGAGACGACATCGCGGCCGAGCTGATCGGTGCCGAGCCAATGCACCGGCCCCGGCCCCTCGAACTTGCCCCGGATGTTGAGCGCGGTGTGGTCGTGCGGCGTCCAGACCAGCGACAGCGCGGCCACGCCGACCACCAGCGCCACCAGAACGCCGCCGATCACGAGGTTCACCGGCAGCCGCCGCATCAGCCGCGATCCTTCAGCCGCGGGTCGATCAGGCCGTAGGCGATATCGACGAGGAAATTCGCCGTCACCACGATCGCCGCGAACAGCATCACCAGCGCCTGCACCGTCGGCAGGTCGCGGTTGGCGATGGACTGGAAGATGAGCCGGCCGAGGCCGGGCAGGTAGAACACGTTCTCGATCACGATGGTCCCGGTCACCACGCTCGCGAATTGCAGGCCGACGATGGTCACGATGGGAATCAGCGCATTGGGCAGAACGTGGCGCCAGAGCACGCGCCGGCGCGACAGGCCCGCCGCCCGCGCGGTGCGCACGAAGTCGAGCCGCATCACCTCGAGCGCGGAAGACCGCGTCACCCGCGCCAGCACCGAGGCCTGCACCAGCGCCAGCGCCGCCGTCGGCAGCACCAGCGACCGGGCGGCGGCGACCGGGTCGCCCCAGCCGGGGAAACCGCCCGGCGGCAGCCAGCGCAGATAGACCGCGAACAGCATCACCAGCAGCATCGCGAGCCAGAACGCCGGCACGGCGATCCCGACCTGGCTGAGCACCATCACCCCCCAGTCGCCCGGCCGCCGGTGCCGCGAGGCGGCGAAAAGGCCGGCCGCAACGGCGATGGTCACGGTGAGCACGGTGCCCGCGACCGCCAGCGATACTGTCAGCGGCAGCCGTTCGGCCACAAGGCCGGCGACAGGGACGCGGAACGAATGGCTCATTCCGAAATCGCCCTGCACGGCGGCGGTGATCCAGGCGAGGTAGCGCAGATGCACCGGATCGTTCAGGCCGAGCTGCTCGCGCAGCGCGGCCAGCGCCGTCTCGTCCGCCTCGATCCCGAGGATGGTGATCGCAGGATCGCCGGGCAGCACGTTCATCACCGCGAACACCACCAGCGACACCGCCAGAAGCGTGAGCACGAAGCCGATCGTGCGGCGGAGAAGGAAGTAACCCATGGGATCGCCCGGCCGGAAACGGCAAGGGGCACGCCGGCGTCCGGCGCACCCCCGAAGGTATCAGCCCGGCGCGCTCAGTTCACGCGCACGTCCTTGAGCGGTTGCCAGGTCACCGGCTGCGACGCCCAGAACCCCTCGACCCCGGCCTTGAACACGCCGAGCAGCGGAAGCTGGAACAGGAACCCGTGCACCGCATTCTCGGTCACATGACGCTGCGCCTGGCGCAGAAGCTCGAACCGCGTCTCGTCATCGACCGTGGTGCTGATGCGGTTCCACAGATCGACGAAGGCGGCATCCTCGTAACCGTAGAAGTAGTTGGGGCCGCGCGCGAAATTGCCCAGATCGTTCGGGCTGGTATGCGCGATGATGGTCATGTCGTAGTTGCGATTGCGGAACACTTCCTCGAGCCAGAAGCCCCATTCGACGCCCTCGACCTTCACCTCGACGCCCGCCGCGCCGAGCTGTGCCTGCACGATCTCGGCCGACCGGGTGGCATAGGGGAACGGCGGCACGCGCAGGGTGAGGGTGGTGCCGATCAGCCCCGCCTCCTCGAACAGCGCGCGGGCGCGGGCGGTGTCGTGCGGATAGGCGCCGGTCAGGTCCACATAGGCCGGCCCGTGCGGCGGGTAGAACGACCCGATCGGCACCGCCTGACCATACATCGCCCCGTCGATGATCGCCTCGCGGTCGATCGCATGGCTCACCGCGCGGCGGGCGCGGATGTCGTTGAACGGCGCCCGGCCATTGTTGAGCGCCAGGATCACCTCGCCCTCGGTCGAGCCGATGTTGACGCGGAACCGCGGATCGGCCTGGAACTGCGGCAGGATCTCGGGGGCGGGGAAGCCGGGGAAGGCGTCGAGCTCGCCCGCCATCAGCGCCGCGGTGGCCGCGGCCGGATCGGCGACGAAGCGGAACTCCACCACGTCGAGTGCGACCGACGCCGCATCGCGGTGATCGGGATTCTTCACGAGGCGCAGGCGGTCGCCGCGCGTCCATGCATCGAACTTGAACGGCCCGGTGCCGACCGGCGCGGTCTTGTTCGTCTCGACCGTCTCGGGCGCGACGATGGCCGCCGACGGCTGGGCGAGGTCGAACAGGAAGAAGGCGCTGGGGGCCTTGAGGGTGATCGAGACCGTGAAGGGATCGGGCGCCGACATGTCGGTGATCGCCGCGAAGGTCTGCTTGCGCGGGTTGGTGCCGTCTTCGGCGCGGCCGCGGTTGTAGGAAAACAGCACATCCTCGGCGTCGAAGGTGGTGCCGTCGTGGAACTTGACCCCCTCGACCAGCGAGAAGGTGTAGGTGAGCCCGTCGTCCGACACCGTCCAGGACCGTGCGAGCTGCGGCATGACGGTGCCGCTCTCGTCCACGGTGGTCAGCCCTTCATAGACGTTCTGCATCAGCATCCCGCCGATCGAGGCCGTGGCATCGGTGGTCGGATCGAGCGTCGTGGGCTCCTGCTGCAGGCCGATGGCGATCCGGGCCTGCGCCGCGGCAGCGCCGGGCAGGATCAGGGCGGCGGCGAGCGCAGCGGCGAGCGCGGGAAAGGATGGGACGGTCATAGCGGTCTCCTGCTGTCCGGTCGGCATCGTGTGTGACCGCTCCGTGTAACGGTGGCATAACACTTGCGGCCTGCCAACCGCGGATCGTCCATTCGGTCACGGGTTGAATTGACCGGTTTGCAGGCGCAGCGTGCGAGCGGCGCGGCCTCGGTCGTCGCGCGCTGCAGCACATGAGGATCCGATGGACACCGCGCCCCGATCGCCCGGCACCGCCGAACGGGCGGCGCTTGCCGCAGCGGCAGTCTTTGCCGCCGACCTTGCCGACCTCGCCCTCGGGATCGTGCGGACGGCACGGCCGGGCGCGGTGGACCTCAAGCCCGACCGCAGTTTTGTCACCGCGCTCGACCGCGCGATCGAGACGGCGCTCGCCGGCCGGATCGCCGACCGATTTCCGGCGCATGGCATCATCGGCGAGGAGGGCGCGGCGGTGAACCCCGGCGCGGACTGGGCCTGGGTGCTCGATCCGGTGGACGGCACGGGGGCCTGGGTCGCGGGCGTGCCGGTGCACGGCACGCTGATCGCGCTCCTGCACGAAGGGGTGCCGGTGGTCGGCGTGATCGACATGCACCGCACCGCCGACCGCTGGATCGGCGTGACGGGCGAGGCAACCACCCATAACGGCGCGCCGTGCCGGACACGCCGCGGCACATCGCTGGCCGCGGCGATCCTGTCGGTGTCCTCGCCCGATTTCTTCGACGCGCAGGACCGGCCGGCGCTTGATGCGATGCGGGCGGCGACCGGCTGGCGGGTCTGGGGGGCGTCGTGCCTCGCCTATGGCCGGCTCGCCGCCGGGGGCACCGACCTTGCCCTCGACGCAGGGCTGGACCTGTGGGACTGGGCGCCCTTCGCGCCGATCATCGCGGGCGCGGGCGGGCGCGTGACCGACTGGGAGGGGCGACCCCTGCGCCTCGGGTCGGGCCGGCGCGTGCTCGCGGCCGGCTGCGCTGCGCTGCACGATGCGGCGCGGCGGGTCATCGAAACGTCACGGGCAGATCACGTGGATGTTACGCACGGCGCCTAAGCGCGGGCATCCCCAGACCGGAGGCCCTGCCGATGATCCGCCTGCTTACCCTGACCACCGCCCTCGCCCTGCCGCTGTCCGCCGCGGCACAAGACGACTGGCGCGCCAAGTTCCCCGAGGTCGTGTTCGGCGTCGGCACCGGCGAGAACGCCCAGAGCGCCGCCGAGCGCTGGGGCCATTTCGGCACCTATCTGCAGGGCTGCCTGGGCGTGGATAAGGTGACCGTCCGCGTTGCGTCGGATTACTCGGCCATCATCGAAAGCCAGGCGCAGGGCGACACCCACCTGACCTGGACCGGCCCGGCGGGCTATGCCACCGGCTGGGACATCTCGGGCGGCGATGTGGAACCCGTCGCGATGGACGTGTCCAAGGACGGCGATCTCGGCTACCGCTGGGTGATCGTGGTCAAGGCCGACAGCCCCTATCAGACGATGGACGACCTCAAGGGCAAGTCGCTCGGCTGGCCCTCGCCCACCTCGGCCTCGGGCTATGTCCTGCCGATGCAGTATTTCCGCGAAAACGGCATGGTGGACAAGGACAACAACCCGATCTTCTTCGGCGATATGGTCCAGACCGGCAGCCATGACAACAGCCTCGTGTCGGTCGTGCAGGGCAAAGTCGATGCGGCGACGAACTGGTACTATTCGCCCAACGCCGGCAGCCACACCCGCGCCGCAGGCGCCGGCACGATCAAGCTCGAGGACATCCGCTTCATCTTCGAAAGCGACATCGTGCCCAATGCGCCCTTCGTCGCCATCAAGTCCCTGCCCGAGCCGATGAAGAAGGCGATGAGCGCCTGCATCATCAACATGCCCTGGGCCGACCCCGAGGCCTTCGCCAAGGTCGCCAAGGACACTTTCGGCGGCTTCGCCTTCGCCACCCACGAGATGTACGAAGAGTTCATCAAGATCCGCATGGCGACCAAGTGAGCGACGCGCCCTTCCTAAAACTGGAGGGCATCGTCAAGACCTGGGGCGAGGCGCGTGCCTTGGACGGCATCAGCCTCGCCTTCGGCAAGGGCGAGATGGTCGCGGTGATCGGGCGTTCGGGCGCAGGCAAATCGACCCTGCTCAACGTCATAAACCGGCTGATCGACCCCGATGGCGGTGCGATGACCTGCGCGGGGCGCGATGTGCTGGCGCTGCGGGGTGCTGCGTTGCGCGACTGGCGGCGGGGCACGGCGATGGTGTTCCAGCGCTTCAATCTTGTCGCGCGGCTCACGGTTCTGACCAATGTGATGACCGGGCGGCTGGCGACGCGGCCCCTCGTCCCGTCGCTTCTCGGCATGTTCACCGACGAGGACCGGGCGCGCGCCATCGAGGCGCTGGTGGCGCTCGACATGGGCGAGCAGGCGCTCAAGCGTGCCGACGCCCTCTCGGGCGGGCAGCAGCAGCGGGTGGCCATTGCCCGCGCACTGGTGCAGGAGCCGCAGATCATCCTCGCGGATGAGCCGGTTGCAAGCCTCGATCCGCGCAATTCCGAAGCCGTGATGGACGCCTTGGCACGCATCAACCGCGAAAGCGGCATCACGGTGCTGTGCAATCTGCATTCGGTGGCGCTGGCGCAGAAATACTGCACCCGTGCGGTGGCGCTGGCCAAGGGGCGGGTGGTGTTCGACGGGCCGACCGCGGCCCTGACCGGGCCGGTTCTCGAACTGGTCTATGGCACGGCCGATCTCGCCGCGATCGAGGATGCGGCATGACCACCGCGGCCGAGGTCGAGGCCGCCTACCACAGCGCGCGCCGCGCGCGGCTGGGGCAGACGGCGCTGATCGTGGCCGCCATCGCCCTTGCGACTGCCCTGTCGGCCGATCTCGGCGAGGTTGACCTTGCGCGCCTCTGGAACCGGCTGGACCGGTTCGGCAGCTACTTCGGCCGCATGGTGCCGGTGCTGACCTGGGACAATCTCTGGGGTGACATCGCGCAGTGGTTCCGCCGCTTCGACCGCTGGTTCGCCGGGCTGATCGACACGATCCTGATCGCGTTCTATGCAACCGCCTTCGGCGCCGCCTTCGCGATTGCCGGGGCCTTCGTCGCCGCCCGCAACCTCGCGCCCGCGCCCTGGGCCTCGACGCTCATGCGCCGGGTGTTCGAGTTTGCGCGCACGGTTCCCGAACTGGTGTTCGCGGTGCTCTTCGTGTTCTCGTTCGGCATCGGCCCCATGGCGGGCGTGCTCGCCATCGGTCTGCACACGATGGGCGCGCTCGGCAAGCTGTTCGGCGAAGTCGCCGAAGCGACCGACCCGGATGCCCTGCGCGGCGTGCGGTCCACCGGGGCGTCCTGGGTGCAGGTGATGCGCTTTGGCGCGCTGCCGCAGGTGGCGCCGGCGTTCCTGTCCTACGGTCTGCTCCGGTTCGAGATCAACGTGCGCTCGGCCTCGGTCCTCGGCTTCGTCGGGGCGGGCGGGATCGGGCAGGATCTCTACACCGCGATCAAGAGCTTTCATTACACCGACATATCGGCCATCGCGCTGATGCTGATCGTGACGGTCGCGCTGATCGACCAAATTTCCGAATACCTTCGGCACCGGATCATCGGGGCCGAGGCGCTGCGGGCCGCCGCATGACGGCCTGGACCCCCGCCCGCATCGACGCGCTGCGCATCGCCCATCCCGGCGCCTTCCCCGACCGGGGTCTGCGGATGTGGGCCGGCCGGGCGGCGATCGCGGTGGCCATCGTGCTGTTCGTCTGGGGGCTTGACCGGCTGGGGTTCGGGTTCGTTCGGCTCTGGCAGGGGTCGGGCGAGCTGATCCGGGTCGGCGGCCTCATGCTGCCGCCGCAGACGGGCGGCATGGCCCAGACCTATGCGCTCGCGATCGCCGAGACGGTGGCGATGGCGTTCCTCGGCACGCTGGCGGCCTCGATCCTCGCGGTGCCGCTGGGGTTCCTCGGGGCGAAGAACACCATGCCCGTCGCGCCCTTCCGCGTTGCGGTGCGGCGGGTGTTCGACGTGGTGCGCGGGATCGACAGCCTGATCTGGGCGATCCTCTTCGTGTCGATCATCGGGCTTGGCCCCTTCGCCGGCATCCTTGCCATTGCGGTGAACGACACCGGCGTGCTGGCCAAGCTCTATGCCGAGGCGATCGAGAATGCCGATGCCGAACAGTCGCGCGGCGTGCGGGCGACCGGGGCGGGACGGGTGCAGGTGATCCGCTTCGGCATCTGGCCGCAGGTCGTGCCGCTGTTCCTGACCAACACGCTCTATTTCTTCGAATCGAACGTGCGCTCGGCAACGATCCTTGGCGTGGTCGGCGCGGGCGGGATCGGGTTCTATCTGATGGACCGGATCCTCATCAACGCCTGGCCGCAGGTCGCGTTCATCATCCTGCTGATCCTCGTCACGGTCGCGGTGATCGACTGGGCATCGCACCGCATCCGGCGGCGGCTGATCTGACCTCAGGCGGTCAGGCGCCCCGCCAGCAACGCGAGCGCGCCGGCCGCATCCACCCGCTGCGCCACCTGCACCGCGGGGCGGCGCGTATCCGGGTTCAGCGCCCCGGCATCGGGCGCCTCGCCCAGATCGACCGCGAGTCCCATCGCATCGCAGCCGAAAAACCCCGGCGCTTCGGCGAGCAGCATCACGCAAGGATCATGCAGCGGGCGGCTTTCCGCCAGCGCGCCGGTGACGGTGGTGCTGGCGAAATACGCCTCGACCAGCGCCGCACAGGCCGCCGCCCCCGGCCGCCCGGAGGCGCGCAGCCGCCCGCACCAGGCCGCATCGGCCCGCACCTGCCGCGTGACGTCGAGCGGGATGAGCGTCATGGGCAGGCCGGCACCGAGCACGATATCCGCCGCCTCGGGATCGGCGGCGATGTTGAACTCGGCCCGCGGCCCGACGTTCCCGCGATCGTTCACCGCACCGCCCATGGCGATCACGCGGCGGATGCGGCGCGCGGCCGCCGGATGGTCGGTGACCAGCCGTGCAAGATTCGTCAGCGGGCCGAGGGTCAGCAGATCGACCGTGCCCGCCGGCTCGGCCGCGAGCAGCGCGGCGAGCCAGTCCACCGCGCCTGCCTGCGCCTCGGCCAGTGGTTCCGGCAGCGCCACGCCGCCAAGACCATCCGCCCCGTGAATCTCGCTCGAATCGAACCCCTTGCGCACCAGCGGCCCTGCCGCGCCCGCGATCACCGGCACATCCGCCCGCCCCGCAACCGCCAGCAGCCGCCCTGCGTTGCGCGTCACCGTGCCAAGGCCGATGTTCCCCGCCACGGTCGTGATCCCGAGCACCTCGAAGGCCGGCGAGGCGAGCGCGAAAAGGATCGCCACGGCATCGTCGAGGCCGGGGTCGGTATCGATGACGGCGCGGATCGGTTGCATCGGGTCCCCCTTGTAGTGTCCCATCTGACCGTACCGGACGGCGGCGCGCAAGGAGGGCCGGATGATCCCCGACGATCTGATCCTGAACGCGGATGACGAGGTGGCGATCCGGCAGGATCTGACGCTTGTGGCCCTCGGCAAGCGCCCGGCGGACCGGATGCTGCGCGTCGGGCGCCTGCTCGACACGGCCACGGCGACATGGATGGCGGATGCCGAAATCGTCATCCGCGGCCGCCGCGTCGCCTATGTCGGCCCGCGCGGGACCTGGCCGGGCACTGCCCGGGCGGTCGAGGACCGGCCGGGGCTTTCGGCTGTCCCCGGTTTCGGCGAGGTGCACAAGCATGTCGAATCCTCGCACCTGACCCCCGACCACGAGGCGGCGCTGGTGCTGCCGCGCGGCACCACCTGGACCTGCGAGGCGAGCCACGAGTTTTCGAACGTCAACGGCCCGCGCAACCTCGACTTCTGGCTCATGGCGCGGCGGGCGGGCTGGCCGATGAAGATCTTTCCCCTGCCCGGCTCGGCCGTGCCGCCGACGGCGTGGGAAGGGGGCGGGGGGTTCTACGGGCAGGCCGAACAGGCCGCGCACATGCAGTCGCTCATGGTCGCCGGCCTTGACGAGGTGATGGACTGGCCCGCCGTCTGGAATCCTGAAAATCCGTCGCACGCGCGCCTCTGGGGCATGATCCGCGCGACCTTTGCCGCGCGCGGCGTGGTCGAGGGGCATGCGGCCGGGATGCGCGATCTGCCGTCGATCAATGCCTTTGCCGCTGCCGGCATGGCCTCGGACCACGAGGCATGGACGGCCGAGGAAGCCTGGGACAAGCTGCGCCGCGGCCTCTTCCTCGAAATCCGCCCGCATTCCATGCCCGAGATCATCGCCGGCCTGCTCGGGGGCGGCCTGCGCGACTGGTCGCAGGTGGCGTTCTGCACCGACGATCGCGGGGCGTCCGAGACGCTGCGGATCGGCGCGACCGATCACAACGTCCGCCTTGCCATCCGGTCCGGCCTGCCGCCCGAGACGGCGATCCAGTGCGTGACGATCAACCCCGCCCGCCACATGCGCCTGACCCCCTGGGTCGGGTCACTGAGCCCGGGGCGCTTTGCCGATGTGGTCCTGTTGTCGGATGTCGTGTCGGTGGCGTTGGCCGAGGTCTGGGCCGACGGGTTGCCGATCAGCGCGCCGATGCCCTTCCCCGCCGTGGACTGGCCCGCCTGGGCGACCCGGACCATCCGCATCGACCGCCCCCTGACGGCCGCCGATTTCGCCATCCCCGCGCCGGCCGGCCGCGCGACGGTGCAGGCGGCCGTTCTGCGCCCGTTTCACTGGGCGGACGATTTCCTGATCGAGGAATTGCCCGTTTCCGGCGGCCTCGTGCAGCGCGATGCCGCCCGCGCGATCACCAAGTTCGCGGTGGTGGACCGCTATTCCGGTGCGGGCCGCGTCGGGCGGATGTTCTGGCGCGGCTGCGGGCCGGCAACGCCCGAGACGGCGGTCGCCTGTTCGGTCGGGCATGACCAGCACAACATCTGGTGTGTGGGATCCTGCGATGCGGCCATGGCGATGGCCGTGAACCGCTTGCGCGAGACGCAGGGCGGCTGGGCGCTGGTAACCGGCGGGCGGGTGGTGGCAGATGTGACCTATGAGGTCGGGGGCCTGATGACCGCCCGCCCGGCCGCGGCGCTCGACGCCGAGATGCAGCGTCTCTACGCCGAGGCGGCAAGGATCGACTGGCTGTGGGAGCCGACCTTTTCGCCGCGCTGGCCCACAGGCTTTCCCGAACGGCTCCAGTTCGCGACCCTCACCTGCGCGCCCTGGCGCTGGGTGCTGGTGGCGCCGTCCGATGCAGTGCCCGAGGGGCTGGTGAACGTGGCGACGGGCGCCGTTCACCCCGTCGTCTGGTGATCCAGCCGGGCGATCTCGCCGCGGAACCGGGCCGCCACCTGCGCGGCATCGGCCATGACCCGGGCGCGGTCCATCGTCAGCACCGCCCGGTCGCGCATCAGCCACCGCCCCGCCACCATCACGTCGCGCACATCGGGCGCCATCGCCGAGAACACGAGCGCGGCATGGATGTCATAGACCGGCTGGCATCGCGGCGCGGCCAGCGACACGCGGATGAGGTCGGCCTGCTTGCCCGCCTCCAGCGTGCCCGTCACCGCCCCGAGGCCGAGCACCCGCGCCCCCTCGATCGTCGCCATGCCGATCACCTCGGCCGCCGGCATCACGCCGCGCGATCCGCCGGCGATCTTGTGCAGGATCGAGACGGGGCCGAACTGGGCGAAACTGTCGAGCGTATTGCCGCTCATCGGTCCGTCCGTGGCGATGCCCACCGGGATGCCGGCCGCCCGCATCGCCGGCACCGGCGCGATGCCGCGCCCGCCCTTGCCGTTCGCCCGCGCACAATGCGCAACGCCCACGCCCGCCTCGGCCATCAGCGCGATATCGGCGGGCGTGACGTGCAGTGCATGGGCGCAGACAAGGCCGGAGCGGAGCAGCCCCGCCGCCGCCGCCGCCTGCACCGGCGTGCCGCCCGTCGCCTGCATCGCCCAGTCGTTCTCCGGGATCGTCTCGGCCAGATGGATCTGCACCGGCAGGCCGCGCGCCGCGGCCCAGTCCGCGACCCGCGCCATCACCGCCATGCCCGTGGAATAGGGCGCATGGGGGGCGATCGACGGGGTCAGCAGCGGGCGGCCTTTGCAGAAGGCCACCAGCGCCTCCACCCGCGCGAAACCCTCGTCCCAGCTTCCATGGTCGGGCGGCGCGAAATCGGCCAGCGTCTGGCCCACCACGGCGCGCAGCCCGGCAGAATCGAGCACCGCCGCCGCCTCGGTCTCGAAGTAATACATGTCCGCGACGGTCGTCACCCCGCCCTCGATCAGCTCCAGCGCCGACAGGGCAGTGCCGGCCCGCACCATCGCCGGGTTCACGAACGCGCGTTCGAGCGGCAGGATATAGCGGAACAGCCGGTCGTCCACATCCTCGCCGAGGCCCCGGAACAGGCTCATCGCAAGGTGGCTGTGCGGGTTGACGAAGCCCGGCATCACCACGTCGCCGCCCGCGTCGATCATGTCGGGGTCCGCCGGCGGCGGCCCTGCGCCAAGCGCCGCGATCCGGCTCCCCGTGATCTGCACCCAGCCGTCCGGCACCACCGGCATACCCGGCGTGCAAGGGACAAGCGTTGCGTTAGCGATGACCGTCATGCCGGCAGGATGCAGGCCTGCGACGGCACAGGGACCAGCCGCACCCGGTCCCCTGCGGCCCGCGGCGCCGCGAGCGGCCCGCTCGCCGCCAGCGGCCCGAGCGGCGTGTCGCAGGCATACTGGTAGGTCCGCCCCAGATAGGTCCGCAGGCCGAGCGTCGCCGGGATGCCCGCATCCCCGTCCGTCACCGCCAGCCCCTCGGCCCGCGTGGCCAGCGTGAAGGCATCGGGACAGGGGCCGAGGCTTGCGGGCAGATGCAGCGTCACGCCCTGCGCCTGCGCCGTCACCCCGTCGCCGTCGCGGGCGACGACATGCATGGGGATGAGGTTCTCGAACCCGACAAAGCGGGCGACAAAGGCGTTGGCGGGCCGCTGATACAGCACCTCGGGCGCGTCGAACTGCATGATCCGCCCCGCGTCCATGATCGCCACCCGGTCCGAGATGCTGAACGCCTCCTCCTGGTCATGGGTGACGAAGATCGCGGTCGTCTCGTTCGCGCGCTGGAGCGTGCGGATCTCGGCCCGCATCTCGACCCGCAGCTTGGCGTCGAGGTTCGACAGGGGCTCGTCGAACATCAGAAGCGGCGGCGCGATCACCAGCGCCCGCGCCAGCGCCACCCGCTGCCGCTGCCCGCCCGACAGCGCCCCCGGCAGCCGGTCCGCCAGCGCGGCGAGCCCGACGCGGCCCAGCATCTCCGCCACCCGCCGCTTCCGCTCGCCCGCCGGCACCCCCCGCTGCTTGAGGCCGAAGCCCACGTTGCCCGCCACCGTCAGATGCGGGAAGAGCGCGTAGGACTGGAACACGAGGCCGATGTCCCGCCGATGCGCCGGCAGGCGCGTCAGGTCCGTCTCGCCCAGCCGGATCGTCCCCCGCGTCGGCGCAAGAAACCCTGCGATCAGCCGCAGCGTCGTCGTCTTGCCGCAGCCCGAGGCACCCAGCAGCGACACGAGTTCCCCCGCCTTCACGCCGAGCGACAGATCGTCGAGCACCTGCGTCGTGCCGTAATGCGCGGTGAGGCGGTCGAGCGTCAGCGGCTGGGGCATGGTCATTTCGCCAGGAACGTCAGGCCCAGCGTGCGTTCCACCACGATCATCACCGCGACCGTCATCCCCATCAGAAGGACGGACACGGATGCGATGACGGGGTCGAAGAACTGTTCGACATGGGCGAGGATCTGGATGGGCAGGGTCGAAACCCCCGGCCCGGTGAGGAACAGCGACACCGACACATCGTTGACCGAGGTGATGAAGGCGAGGATGAAGGCCGCGACCACCCCCGCGCGGATGTTCGGCAACACGATGGTAAAGAACGTGCGCAGCGGCGGCGACCCGAGGCTGACCGCCGCATCCTCGATGGCGAAATCGAACGATGCGAGCGATGCCGACACTACGCGAATGCAATAGGGCAGCACGATCAGCGTGTGCCCGACCAGCAAGGTCGGCCAGATCGCCCAGCCCTGCCCGACCGCCACCGACCGCAGGAGCGAAAACCCCAGAACGATTTCGGGCACCAGCACCGGCAGCACGAACAGCGTGGACAGCCAGCCGGGCAGCACGATGCGATACCGCGCCAGCGCATAGGCGGCGGGAATGCCGATGACCAGCGCGATCGCCGTGGCGAGAAAGGCGATCTGCAGGCTCGTGACGATCGTGCGCCGGAAGGCCGCCATCTCGAAGATCCGCTCGAACCAGCGCAGCGTCAGGCCCTGCGGCGGGAAGGTGAGGTAACTCGTATCCGACAGCGCCGCGCCGATGACGATGACCAGCGGCCCCATGAGGAACAGATAGACCAGCGCGGTGAACGCGATCAGCAGCGGCGGAAGGCGCGTCTGCATGCCAGCCCCCCGTCAGGTCGCGGCCGGGTTGAAGGCCCGCGCGATCCGCGTCATGCCCAGCACGACGACGACCGTCACCGCGACCATGATCGCCGCGATCGTCGAGGCGCCGTCCCAGTCGAACGCGACCATCGCCCGCTGGTGCAGCAGCGTGCCCATCACCATCTGCCGCTCGCCGCCCAGAAGCTGCGGCGTCGCATAGGCGGTGAAGGATCCGGTGAACACCAGCACCGCCCCGACGATCAGCCCCGGCACCGCCAGCGGAAAAACGACTTGCCGGAACGTCGCCCCCGGCGCGGCGCCGAGCGAGGCCGAGGCCTGCAGGAGGTCATCGGGGATTCCCTCGAGCACGCCGACCAGCGTCAGGATCATCAGCGGCACGAAGAGATAGACCATCGCCACGATCACCGCGCCCTGGGTATAGAGCATCGGGATCGGCGCATCCGTCAGGCCGGTCCATTGCAGCAGGGAATTGAGCATCCCGTTGCGCCCCAGGATGATGAGCCAGGCGAAAGACCGCACCACGACCCCGGTGAGCAGCGGAAAGACGGCGGCGATGATGAGGACCGACCGCAGCCGCGGCGGCGCCCGCGACACCGCAAAGGCAGTGAAGAACCCGACGACAAGCGCGATCAGCGTCGTGATCGCCGCGATCTCCAGCGTCCGCCACAGCACCGCGCGGCGGAAGGCGCTGGCCACGAACGCCTCGTAGAGCGCCAGGGGCGTCGGCCCGCCGAGCGTGGCCGCGATCGTCGCCGCGACGGGCAGGATCAGGAAAAGCAGCACCAGCGCCGTCGCGGGCGCGCTGAGGCTCCAGCCTGCGATGCGTCGGATCATGGGCGCACCCTCGGTGGCGCGCGAATGGCCCTGCAGGCAGGGCCGCCCGCAGCGATCACATGCCGAAGACCTCGTTCCAGCGATCGATCCAGCCGGTCTTGGCCGCGTTCATCTTGCCGTAGTCGATCCGCTTGAGGCTGCCGATCTGCGCGGCCCCGTAGGTCCAGCGCGCCGCCGCAGCATCCGACAGAACCACATCGGCCCGCGTCGGCGCATCCACCCCCTGCTCGGCAAGCACCGTCTGGATCGCCGGGTCGAGGATGAAGTTGATGAACTGATGCGCGAGGTCCACCTCGGCCGCACCCTTGGGAATGTTGACCGTGTTGAACACCGCGATGTCGCCATCGGTCAGCTTCGCCCATTCGATCGTCGGCACCGCCGCGCGGAGCTGGCCGAGCGTGAAGTCCTGCGTCATCGACACGGTCACCTCGCCGGTCGAGAACAGGTTGATCATCTCGGACCCGGTATTGTAGTTCTTGACGACATTGCCCTTCATCGCCGCGATCTCGGCAAAGGCCGGACCGGCATCGGCGAATACGTCCACCCCCGCCTTCTGCCCCGCCAGCATGACCACCATCGGCCCTGCCGTCGTCGTGATTCCCGGCAGCGAGACCGAGGCCCTGAGGTCGGCGCGCCACAGATCCGCCCAGGACGTGATCGGCGGGTTCACCTTGGCCGCATCATAGACGATGCCGATCCGGCCGACGGTATAGGCCGGCCCGAATTCGCCCTGCGGCGCCTGCGCCACCGCATGCAGCCCGGCGATGTTCGGCACCTTGGCCCGGTCGACCGGCTGGAACAGCCCCTCCTCGATCCCGATCTGGCTGAAGCTGTCGGTCAGGTAGATCACATCCACCCCCGCGCCGCCCCGGATCTTGACCTTGTTGAGCCGGTCGGCGTTGTTGCCCGTCTCAAAGACCAGCTCGCACCCGCATTCCTTCTGGAACGGCTGCACGATCAGCTCGTTGAGCTTGTCGCCGTTGAACCCCCACCAGGAAATGGTGAGCGTCTTGGCCTCGGCGGCGGCGGCGAGGGCCAGGGTGCCGGCGGCGGCCAGCAGGATCGCGGATTGGCGCATGGGAAACCCCTCTGTCGGATGGCGGGCCGGGCGGCGGCCTCGGCACGAACCGTAGCGCCGCCCGCCCTGCGACCACAAGGCGCAAGCGCCACCACGACGGGCGATTGCCTGTTTTCGCGGCATTGCGCAGCGCCCCATCGCGATGTCACACGCCTGTCATCCGCCGGCGTCACGACCGGTCGGCGTGACAGACAGGGGCAGGACGATGACGGTGACGGTCAGGGGCGCGGTCAAGGGCTTCGCCGGCCGCGCGGCAGTGGACGGCATCGACCTCGCCATCGCCGCGGGCGAATTCGTCGCGGTCGTCGGCGCCTCGGGCTGCGGCAAGAGCACGCTCCTGCGCCTGATCGCCGGGCTCGAGACCCTCGATGCCGGCAGCATCGCCCTTGGCGCGCGCATCGTCTCCGGCCCCGGCATCCACGTCCCGCCCGAGGCGCGCGGGGTCGGCGTCGTGTTCCAGTCCTACGCGCTCTGGCCGCACATGACGGTGCGCGACAACGTCGCCTTCCCCGCGCAATCGGCCGGCACCGCCCGCGCCGCCGCCCGCGCCGAGGCCGACCGCCACCTCGCCACCGTCGGCCTCGCCCTCCTCGCCGACCGCCGCCCCGCCGCCCTCTCGGGCGGCCAGCGCCAGCGCGTCGCCCTCGCCCGCTGCCTCGCGCAGGGGGCGCGCATCATCCTGATGGACGAACCGCTCGCCAACCTCGACCCCCACCTGCGCGCCGCGATGGAAGAGGAACTCGCCGCCTTCCACGCCCGCGCCGGCGCCTCGACCCTCTACATCACCCATGACCAGCGCGAGGCCTTCGCCATCGCCGACCGCGTGGCGGTGATGGCGGCCGGGCGCATCCTGCAATGCGACACGCCCGAAACCGTCTATGCCCGCCCCGGAAGCGAGGCCGTCGCCCGCTTCATCGGCCGCGGCGCCATCCTCGACGCCACAGTCGCGGGGGGCGCGGCCCATCTCGGCCCCGCCACTCTTCCTGCCACCAGCACCCCGCCCGGCCCCGTGCGCATCCTGATCCGCCCCGACGACGTCGTGATCGCCCCGGACGCCCCGCTCGCCGCCACCGTCCAGACCGCCCTCTACCGCGGCGGCCATTGGGAGGCGACGGCCACGGTCCCCGGCCTCGCCGAACCGCTCGCCGTCTCCTCCCGCACGCGCCTTCGCCCCGGCGAGACGCTGCGCCTCGCGCTGACCGCCGGCTGGCCGATCCCCGCCTGATCCGGCCGCCCCGGCTTCATCGTTCCGGAAATACTCCACGGGGGTCCGGGGGTGTGAAACCCCCGGCCCGCGCCGCCCGCTCAGACCCGCCAGGGGACGACCCCGGGGGGCAGCCGCCGCCCGGCGAAGTCGAGCACGAGCATCAGCACCGCCGTCGCAACCACCGTCACCACCGCCATCGCCGCGGCAATCGTGGTGTAGCCGCCCGTCTCGTAGTTGAAGATCACGCTGCCGATGGTCTCGTTGCCCCGCGACCACAGAAGGGCCGATACCGTGATCTCGTTATAGGCCGTCAGGAACACAAGGATCGCCCCCGATGCCGCCGCCGGCGCCACGAGGGGCGCGAACACCCGCCCCATGCGCCGCCCGAACCCCGCCCCGGCCACCCGCGCCGCCTCGTCCAGCGCGGGGTCGAGCTGGCCATAGGCCGCCGCCACGGGCTTCAGCGCGATGGCGGCAAAGGCGGCAAGATAGGCAAGGGCGATGATCGCAAAGGTGCCGTAGAGCGACAGCCCGATCACCGGCAGCGGCCGCAGGAACGCGAGGATGAAGGCGATCGAGATCACGATCCCCGGCACGGCATAGGTCAGTTCGGCCAGCGTCGCCACCGCCGCACCCGCCCGGCGCCGCCAGCCGCGCGCCGATGCGAAATATCCCGCCACAAGCGCCAGCGCGGCCAGCGCCGCGCCCGCGATCCCCGCCGCCAGCGTCGAATTGCCGAACGCGCGCAGCGTCACCGCCTGCCGCACCAGCACCTCGCGGAAATTGTCGAACGTCGCGGTCGCCGCGCTCAGCGGCACGCCGTAAGCCGGCACCAGCGCCGTGCCCGTGAGCGCCGCCAGCGGCAGCGCCAGCGTGCCGACCACCACCACGGCCAGCCCCGCCTCCACCAGTCCCCGCGCCCGGCCGAGACGGAAGCGCAGCGGCGGCTGCGGCGGCCCGATCAATCGCACCCCCGCATGCCGCGCCAGCGCCATCTGCGCCGCCACCGCCGCCAGCGCGACCAGCGCCATCACCGCCGACAGCACCGCAACCCCCTGCAGCATGCCGGGGCCAAAGGCCGACAGCCGCTGCCAGATCAGCACCGGCAACGTCGTGTAGCGACCCGGAATGCCCAGCAGCGCGGGGATCCCGAAATTCCCCAGCGCCGAGACGAAGGCGAGCGCCGCCGCCGCGACCAGCGCCGGCGCGACCATCGGCAGGATCACCCGGCCCAGCGTCCGCGCCGCCCCTGCCCCCGACACCCGCGCCGCCTCCACCCCCTCGCGCGGCAGGCCGCGCAGCGCCGCCAGCATCACGAGGAAGACAAGCGGCGCATGCTGGAGCGACAGCAGGGCGATCACCCCCTCGCGGGAATAGAGCGGGCTGTTCGTCCCCGGCGGCGGCGCAAGGCCGATCGCGCCGAGCACCGCGCTCGACGGGCCCAGAAGCTGCGTCCAGGCGATGGCCGTCACATGCGGCGGGATCATCATCGGCAGCAGGATCAGGAACGTCACCGCCCCCTTGCCCCGCACATCCGTCAGCGCCACCACCAGCGCGAGCGCAAAGCCGAACAGCGTCGCCAGCAGCGCCGAGACGGCCGCGCTGTCGAGGCTGTTGAACAGCGCCCGCTGCACCGCCCGGCTGTCGAGCGCCGATGCCACCGCCTCGGCCGATCCGGCCTGCGCCAGCAGCAGCACCAGCGGCGCGGCGAAGAGCGCCAGCGCCAGAACGACAAGGGCGGCGAGGGTTACCCCCTCGCCGCCCGGGCGCCACCATGGCGCGGCAGGGTGCATCAGCCGCCGAAGATCTCGGTGAAGCGCAGCTTGTTCGCCGTATCATCGGCCAGCGCCTTGGCCGGATCGAAAGGCATCAGCTTGATCTCGGACCGCGGCGGGAAACCGGCGGGCGGCGTGACCTCGGGATGCGCCGGCAGATAGCCCTGCGACGCCGCCAGCTCCTGCCCCTCGCGCGACAGCAGGAAATCGACGAAGGCGCGGGCCGCCTCGGGGTTCTTCGCGGTGGACAGGATCGCCACCGGCTCGGTCACATAGGACACGCCTTCGACCGGAAAGACGAATTCCACCGGCGCGCCCTTGGCCTTTTCGCGGATCGGCAGGAAATCGACGACCATCCCGTAAAGCTTCTCGCCCCCCGCCACGGCCGTCTGCACGCCGCCGTTGCCACCCTTGGCGATGGCACCCTGCGCCGCGAGCCCCTCGTAATAGCCCCAGCCGCCGAGGTCCGGGTGGCCTGTCAGCGTCACCATGTGGATCGTCGCCGCGCCCGAGGCGAGCGGCGACGGCATGATGATCTGGTCCTTGGCGGCCGGCGACAGAAGGTCGGTCCAGGAGGTCGGGACCATCGGGGCGGCGGTGTTGTAGACGATGCCGGTGGTGATGAGCTTGGTCGAGAACCAGAACTTCTCCGGGTCCATCGTCCCGGCCTCGTAGGCCGCGATGTCGGCGCCCGCATGCGCCATCAGCCGCCCCTGGGCCTTGAGCCCCTCCATGGTCACCGAATCGGCAATGAGCAGCACATCGGGCTGCGGCGCGCCGGCGGCGTATTCGGCCTCGAGCTTGGCCATGACGTTGGTCGTGCCCTCGCGGAACCATTCGACCTCGACGCCCGGGTGACGGGCCTTGAAGGCATCGACGGTCTGCTGCGCATCGGCGTTCGGCTGCGAGGTATAGAGGACGATCTTGCCCGTCACCTCGGCCGCGACGGGGGCGGCGGCGAGGGCGGCGATCAGGGCGGCGGCGGTCAGGCGAAGCGGCATTGGATGTCTCCGGTGTCGGACAGCGCGGGTCGCGCGGGCCTTAGCCGGTTAGCAGCCGATTGTGACAGTTGCGTGCACGCCCCTATTGCCACGGGCCGGACGGCCCGCGCGCCGGCCGCCCGCTGCGCGGGACCGACGACCGCCGCACCGAAGCGGCCATCGCCTCGAGCGCGGCGATCCGGTTGGCGGTGTTGGGGTGGGTCGCGAACAGGCGGTCGTGGCTGTGGGCATGCAGCGGGTTGATGATGAACATATGGGCGGTCGCCGGGTTCCGCTCGGCCGCGTGGTTGTCGATCCGCTGCGCCAGACCCTCGATGCGGCGCAAGGCAGCCGCGAGCGCGAGCGGATCGCCGCTGATCTCGGCGCCGGCCTTGTCGGCCTCGTATTCGCGCGCCCGGCTGATCGCCATCTGCACGAGGGTCGCGGCCAGCGGCGCGAGGATCATCAGCGCCAGCGTCCCGATCAGGCCCATCGGGCGGTCGCGATCGTTGCCGCCGAAGAAGAAGGCAAAGTTCGCCAGCATCGCGATCGCCCCGGCAAAGGTCGCCGTCACCGTCATGATGAGCGTGTCGCGATTGCGGATATGGGCCAGTTCATGCGCCATGACCCCCGCGATCTCATCCCGCGGCAGGGCCCGCAGCAGGCCGGTCGTGGCCGCGACGGCGGCGTTCTCGGGGTTGCGGCCGGTGGCGAAGGCATTGGGCTGGTCGGTCTCGATGATATAGACCTTCGGCCGGGGCATGCCCGCCCGGTCGGCCATGGCATGGACCATGCCCACGAGGTCGGGGGCGCTTCGCATGTCGACCTCGCGCGCACCGTGCATCCGCAGCACAACCGCATCCGAGTTCCACCAGGCCCAGAGATTCATCGCCCCCGCGATCACGAGGGCCAGGATCATCCCCGCCTCGCCCCCGATCAGAAGGCCCATGCCCATGAACAGCGCCGTCATCGCGGCCATCAGAAGGGCGGTTCGCGCGTATCCGGTCATCGTCATATCCCCTTTCGCCCGCGATATGGGCAGGCCGGGCAGGATGACAAGAGGCCGGCGGCGCCGATCCTGCCCGCCGTATCCGGCCGCGCAACCAGCCGGATCAGGGACTTGCGCGGCCCCTACCAGTGCGCCGCCGCCGGGTCAGATCATGCGGATCGCGCCCTTGTCGACCGCGAGCACATAGCCGCGGCGCGCGATGGTCTTGACCAGCAGTTCCGACACGAGCTGATTGCCGAGCGCATCGCGCAACCGCTTGATCCGCGTCGCCCCCGCCGCCTCCTCGCAGTCCGAGGGATCGCGGCCCGAGATCACGGCCTCGATCTGCGCACCGGTGAGCACGTCGCCGTCCATCCGCGCCTCGGCGAGCACGGCCAGCGTCTCGATCCCCGCCTCGGTCAGGTCAAGCTCCATGTCGTTGAGATAGACCTTGCGCTCGTCCCGGCTGATGGTGAGCGAGGCGATCTGGATCCCCGCTGCCCGGATCTCGCGGATGCGGCGGTTGAGTTCCGCGATCGTGACAAGGAACACCAGCGCCGCCAGCAAGAGCGCCGTCGTCGCCAGCAGCAGCACGAAGATCACGATGCGGTAACTGACGAGCACCTCTGAAAACGCCGTGCCCGATCCGGCAAGGATTTCGAGCAGGCGGATCTCGCGCGGGGCGGTGAGCCCTTCGCTTTCCACGAACAGCCGTTCCACCCGCGCGTTGAAGGCGCCTGCGTCGGGCAGGTTGAAGAACAGGAAGACGGCCGTGGCGACCAGCGTGACGACGATCGCCGCCAGCCCAACGGTGACGGCGCGGTTGCCGCGGCGCGCGGCGTCAGTAACGAAGGAAATGGGCGCCCGCATCGGCCCTCCGCGCGTCGAGACCTTCGCGGCCGAATATGGACACGATGCCGAGCAGTTGCCAGCCGTCGCGGGCGATGCGGCGGGCCGTCTCGGCGGCCGCGGCGCGCGGGTTGCAGGCGCTGTCGGGCAGCTCGATCACGCCATAGGCGAGTGCATAGGGCTGATCCCGCCGGGCCTTGTAGTCGGCATAGCAGGCGGCCTCGGCCGCCGGGGCGGTCAGGGCCATGAGGGCGGCAAGCAGGATGGCGGTCAGGGTCGGGCGGCGCATGGGGCATTCTCCGCGGTCCGGTGTTCCGGGCCTTGCGCGACTGTGCGGCGGTCGGGCGTGATATTCAATGTCCGAAGGGGCTTGGGCAGGCTGTTATCGCATAGCAGGGCGCTGATATTGCGTGGCGCGCGCCGCCGGGGGGAGGGTTGGCCATCCCGTCCGGCCGCATCCCGCGGCGGGGCGGCCCAGCCAGAGGAGCCAACCCATGACCCTGCTTCGGTCCAAATCCGCCCGGCGCTTCACCGCAACGCTCGGCGCCGCCGCCATCGCGCTTGCGGCCATGACCGCAACGGCCGTTCCGGCCCGTGCCCAGAACAACGACTTCGGCAAGATCCTGTTCGGCGCCGTGACGCTCGCCATCATCGGCAGCGCGATCGCCAATGCCAACCAGCAGCCGCAGTATCAGCCCCCCGCCTACTATCCGCCGGCCTATCGCCCGCCCGTCTATCACCCGCCCGTCTATCACCCGCCGGTGGTCCATCCGCGCCCGCCGGTGCACCCGGTGCGCCCGGTCCCCGCCTATCTGCCGGCGCATTGCGAAATCACCATCGGCAACAAGCGGTATTTCGGCGACATCTGCATCGCGCGGGCCGGGCTAGCGGGCCGTCTGCCGCAGTCCTGCGCGCGGCAGGTGCAGACCCCGCGCGGCTGGCGCGTCGCCTACGACGCGGGCTGCCTGCGCAACGCCGGCTGGCGGAACTGACGGATACGCGATCCGGGGGGTGTCGATCCCGCGGGTCGCGGCGTTTCTGCGGTGCGTGTGTGGGTGGGTGAGTGGTAGGTGTCGAGCGCGTAACGAGCAGGCGTATGTGATGCATCGCAGGGGCCGCCGGGCAGCCATGTCCGGCGGCTTTGCCGTTGCCGCGGGGCGCGGGGCGCGGCAGTGTCGCATCATGCCCGCGCCCGCGACATATCACGCCGAAACCGCCGCCCGGACCGAGGGTTTCGCCTGCATCGCCGGGGTGGACGAGGCCGGGCGCGGCCCGCTGGCCGGGCCGGTGGTGGCGGCGGCGGTGGTGCTCGATCCCGGGCGGGTGCCGGCGGGGCTGGCCGATTCCAAGGTTCTGCGGCGGACCGAGCGGGCGCGCCTTGCCGCCGAGATCGCGGCGGTCGCGGCCGTGGGCATCGGCAGCGCCTCGGTCGCCGAAATCGACGCGCTCAACATCCTGCAGGCGAGCCTGCTGGCCATGCGGCGGGCGGTGGCGGCCCTGCCGGTGGTGCCCGACCTCGCGCTGATCGACGGCAACCGGCTCCCCCTCGGCCTGCCTTGCGCGGCGCGGGCGGTGGTGCGGGGCGATGCGACAGTGGCGAGCATCGCGGCCGCGTCCATCGTCGCCAAGGTGCACCGGGATGCGATCATGGTTGCACTGGCGCAACAGTTCCCCGGTTATGGGTGGGAGAGGAACATGGGATACCCCGCCCCGGCGCACCGCGCCGCGCTGATCGACCGCGGCGTGACCCCTCACCATAGGCGCAGCTTCGCGCCCGTCCACAAGATGTTGTGGCAAGGCGGCGCGATAAGCCCTTGATTCAAAATTGCTTTTGACCGGCGCGGCCGTTTGCGCCACAGTTCCGCCCCAATGGCGCGGGACAAGCGCCGCAAAGGGCGACAGGCCCGGGGCAGATCGGTTCGGGCAAACCGGATCGGGCAGGACGGAGCAGGCGGATGGCGTCGAAGGACGAAGGGGCGGCGGGGCTGCCCGTGGGCACGATTCTGGGCGGCGACTGCATCGCCGCGATGCGGGGGCTTCCGGCCGCCTCGGTCGATCTCGTCTTCGCCGATCCGCCCTACAACTTGCAACTCAAGGGCATGCTGCACCGCCCGGACAACAGCCTTGTCGATGCGGTGGACGACCACTGGGACCGGTTCGACGGCTTTGCCGCCTATGACGCCTTCACCCGCGCGTGGCTGGCCGAGGTGCGCCGGGTGCTCAAGCCGTCGGGCGCCCTGTGGGTGATCGGGAGCTATCACAACATCTTTCGCGTCGGGGCCGCGTTGCAGGATGCCGGGTTCTGGATCCTCAACGACGTGATCTGGCGCAAGAGCAATCCGATGCCGAACTTTCGCGGCAAGCGGCTGACCAACGCGCATGAGACGATGATCTGGGCCTCGCGGTCGGAAGGGGCGAAATACACCTTCAACTACGAGGCGCTGAAATCGCTCAACGACGGCGTGCAGATGCGGTCGGACTGGGTGATCCCGCTCTGCACCGGGCACGAGCGGCTCAAGGACGCGCAGGGGGCCAAGGCGCATCCGACGCAGAAGCCCGAGGCGCTTCTGCATCGCATTCTGGTGGGATGCACCAATCCCGGCGATGTGGTGCTCGACCCGTTCTTCGGCACCGGCACCACCGGGGCGGTGGCCAAGGCACTCGGGCGGCGCTGGATCGGGATCGAACGCGAGGCGGGCTATCGCGCGGCGGCGGCGGCGCGGATCGCGGCGGTCGTGCCCTATGCGGCCGATGCGGCGGCGGTGACGGCCTCGAAACGGGCCGAGCCGCGGGTGGCCTTCGGCACGCTGGTGGAACGGGGCATGCTGCGGCCGGGCGAGGTGCTGTTCTCGCCGCGCGGCGCGACGGCCAAGGTGCGGGCGGACGGCACGCTGGTCGGGGCCGCCGTCACCGGGTCCATCCACCAGGTCGGCGCGGCCTATGAGCGGGCGCCGTCCTGCAACGGCTGGACCTACTGGCATTTCGAGCGGGAACGCGCCCGCATCCCCATCGACTACTTGCGTCAGCAGGTGCGGGCCGAGATGCTGGGCGACGCGGGCTGAATCGCTGGCCCGTGCGGGGCGCGGGGGCGGACGGGTGCGGCTGTTGGTGGTGGGGGCGACGGGGCGCGTCGGGCGCTGCCTGCGGGCGGCGTGGCTTGCCGTTCCACCGGCCGGCATCACCCCGGTCTGGCAGACGCGGCGGGCGGCGTCGGCGGCGGGATGGGTCAGCTGGGATCCGCTGTCGGGCGCGCCGATGCCGGCCTGCGATGGGGTGCTCGATCTGGCCGGGATCACGCCGGGGTCCGGGGCCGATCTCGGGATGAACGCCCGGCTGGCGGCGGCGGTTACGGATGCCGCCGGGGGGCGGCGCGTTCTTTTCGCCTCGAGCGTCGCGGTCTATGGCGAAACTGGCCCGGCGGCGGACGAGCGCCGCCCGCCGCGCCCGACCTCGCCCTACGGCGCCGCCAAGCTCGAGGCCGAGGCGGCGGTGGAGGGCCGGGCAGTCATCCTCAGGATCGGCAATGCGATCGGGGCCGATGCCCTGCAGGGCGCCGTCGCGGCGCTGGCGGCCGGCGCGCGGCAGATCGTGTTCGACCGCTTTGCCGACGGCGGCGGGCCGCGCCGGTCCTGCATCGGGCCGCAGACGCTCGCCCGGGTGCTCGCGGCACTGGCCCTCGCGCCCCACCTGCCGCCGGTGCTGAACGTCGCGAGCCCCGGCGCAGTCGATCTCGCCGCGATCCTGCGGGCCGCCGGCGTGCCCTTCGTCTGGCGCCCCGCGCATCCCGGTGCGGTGCAGCATGCGGTGATGGATTGCACCCTTCTGGCCACGCTGGTGCCGCTGCCGCCCGCCGATGCCGCCTGCATCGCGGCCGAATGGCGGCCCGCCCCCTCGCCGGTCCCCGGCGCGGCCGCATGACGCCGGTCAAGCGGGCCTATGACCTTGCGGCGGTGCTGTTCCTCGGCACGCTGCTGGCGATCCCGTTCCTCGGCATCGCGCTCTGGGCGCTCTGGCGCGAGGGCTGGCCGCTGTTCTACGTCGCCGAGCGGATGACGACGCCATCGCAGGGCTTCGGCCTGTGGAAGCTGCGCACGATGACCGTCGCCGGGCCGGGGGAAAGCGGGGTGACCGGCGCCGACAAGGCCGCGCGCATCACCCCGACCGGCCGCATCCTGCGCCGGACCCGGGCGGACGAGATCCCGCAGCTGTGGAATGTGCTCAAGGGCGACATGAGCTTTGTCGGCCCGCGCCCGCCGCTGCGCGTCTATGTCGAGCGCTACCCCGAGACCTATGGCGCGGTGTTGCGGTCGCGCCCCGGCGTGACGGGCCTCGCATCGCTTTGTGCCCATGCCTGGGAGGAGCGCCTGCTGGCCGCCTGCACCACACCCGAGGAGACCGACGCCGTCTATTGCCGCCGCTGCATCCCGCGCAAGGCGCGGCTTGACCTGATCTATCAGCGGCGGCGGACGCTGTGGCTCGACGTGGCGATCATGTGGTGGACAGTGGCGCGGGTGTTGCGGCGCCGCAAGCCGGGACAAGGCGGTTCATCTGCGGGATTGCCGCGGCGCCGCGGGATGCCTAGGGTCCGCCCGACGAGCAGGCGGGGGCCTTGACGGATGATGACGCGGCGGATGGCTACCGGCCCGGGGCTCGCGCTCGCTGCGGCGATCGCCGCAGCGGGTCCGGGGGCCGCGCAGTCTTTTCCTTCGCTGGCGTTTCCGTCGCTCGCCCCGTCGGCCGAGCCGCGCGTGCTCACCCGGCCGACGCGCAACGTCTATGGCGTGACCGGCCTGATCGACATGCCCTCGGGCGAGATGCAGCGCGAGGGGGATTTCTCGATCAGCGCCACGGGGTTCGGCCCGTTCACCCGCACCGCGATCACCTATCAGATCACGCCTTGGATGCAGGGCAGCTTTCGCTATTCCGGGGTGGCCGGGCTGCGACTGGCCGGATTCGGGCCGAACGATGTCTATTACGACCGCAGTTTCGATCTGCGGCTGCGCCTGCTCCGCGAAGGGCAGTGGCGGCCCTCGGTGGTGGTCGGATTTCAGGATTTCATCGGAACGGGCAACTTTTCGAGCGAATACATCGTCGCGACCAAGCATGTCGTGCCGCGTGTGAAGGTGACGGCGGGCCTCGGCTGGGGCCGGCTCGGCACCGTGGACCCGATCATCACCACCGGAACCCGGCCGCGCCCCGGCACGCCGACGGGCGGCACGCCGAATTTCGGCCAATGGTTCCGCGGCCCGGCGGCGCTGTTCGGCGGGATCGAGTGGCAACCGACGGACAAGCTGGGGTTCAAGGTCGAGTATTCGTCGGACGGCTATGTGCTCGAATCCCAGCGTCAGGGGCTTTTCGCGCGCAAGTCGCAGGTGAACTTCGCCGTCGAATACGAGGTGCAGCCGGGCATCCGGCTGGGGGCGCAGTATCTCTACGGCAACCGGCTCGGCGTGTCGGCGTCGATCGCGCTCAACACGCGGGAGCGGGCGGGGGGCAATGTCCTCTATGGTCCCGGCGCGCTGCCGGTCGCGGTGCGCCCCGCACGCGCTGCGGCCCCGCAGGCCTGGGGGACGAGCTGGGCCGAGGCGCCGGGGGCAGCCACCGGCCTGCGCAAGCCGCTGGAGGAGGCGCTGGGGACCGAGGGCATCGCGCTCGTGGCGCTGGCGGTGACGGCGGGGCGCGCCGAGGTGCGCATCGCCAACCGTCGCTATGACGCGGCTGCGCAGGCGGTCGGGCGCACGGCGCGGATCATGGCGCGGGTGCTGCCGGCGTCGGTCGAGGTGTTCGACATCGTGACGGTCGAGGGGCAGGTCGCCGCATCGAAGGTCACCTTCCGGCGGACAGACCTCGAAACGCTCGAATTCACCGCCGATCCGGCCGCCACCCTGCTGGCACGCACGACAATCGGCGAGGCCGGGCCGCTGCCGCCGGGCGCGGTGCGCGGCGGCGCGCCCTATCCGCGGTTCGCCTGGTCGCTGTCGCCCTATCTCGCGACGGCGCTCTTCGATCCCGACAACCCCTACCGGTTCGACATCGGCCTGCGCCTTTCGGGGAGCGTGACGGTGGCGCCGGGCGTCATCCTCACCGGCAGCGTGCGCAAGAAGATCTACGGCACGCTCGACCAGTCCACCCGGCCGTCGGATTCGGTGCTGCCGCGGGTCCGGTCGGAATCGAGCATCTACAACAAGGCCGATCCGGTGATGGAGCAACTGACGCTGGCCTGGTATGCCCGCCCGGCCGAGACGCTCTACAGCCGCGTGACGGTCGGCTATCTGGAACGGCAGTTTGCCGGCATCTCGGGCGAGGTGCTGTGGAAGCCGGTCAACAGCCGATTCGCGCTCGGGGCAGAGCTGAACTATGTCCAGCAGCGCGCCTTCGACGGCGGGTTCGGCCTGCGGCCCTATACGGTGGCGACCGGGCATGTGTCGGGCTATTACGACTTCGGCGGCGGATATCACGCGCAGGTCGATGTCGGGCGCTATCTGGCCGGGGACGTCGGCGCCACGCTCACGCTCGAGCGGGTGTTCGCCAATGGCTGGCGGGTCGGCGCCTTTGCCACGCTGACCGATGTGCCCTTCTCGCGCTTCGGCGAAGGATCGTTCGACAAGGGGATCATGTTCACCATTCCGGTCGCGGCCCTGCTCGGCCAGCCGACGCGGGCGGTCGACAGCCATGTGATCCGGCCGGTGCTGCGCGACGGCGGCGCGCGGCTGAACGTGAGCGGGCGGCTTTACGAGACCGTGCGGCCGGCGCATGGGCCGGCGCTGACCGAAAGCTGGGGGAGGGTCTGGCGATGACTGGCCGTATGCACCCCTGCGCCGCCCTTCTGGCCGCCGCGCTGCTGGCGGGGTGTTCGTCGGGCGATCCGGTCGGCGGCGGAGGCAGCGCCATCGAGACCGCGGTCGGCGCGGCCGTCGCGCGTCTGAGCCGGATCGGCACCGCCCCCGCCGCCCCGCCGCAGCCGCCGGCCTTGACCCGGGCGTTCATCGACGCCTATCCGACCCCGGTGATCTTCGTCACGCTCGAGGCCACCGGCGACCGCGACGCCGTGGGCGAGGCCGGGCAGAACGGCGGGGTGCGGGTCTATGTCACCCCGACCGGCCTTGTGTTCGCGCTGCGCGACGGGGTGCTGGTGGCCACCCGGGGCCTTGGCCCCGACCTGATGGCGTCGGACGCACCGACCGCCGCCGCGCTGCGCCGGGGCGACGGGAGCCATCGGCGGGTGCAGCGCTATCTGACCGGCACGAACGCTAGCGACACGCTGGTGCTGGAGTGTTTCGTGACCGAGGGCGGGGCCGAGACGCTCGACCTCGTCGGGCTGTCTGTCCCGACGCGGGTCGTCGCCGAAAGCTGCGCCGGGCGCGGCTATGCGATCGAGAACCGCTACTGGTTCGACGCGCGCGGCCGGGTGCGGCAGGCGCGGCAATGGGCCGGGCTCGAGGCCGGCTACATCGTCATCGCCGATCTGACGCGCTAGGCGGCAGGGCCCGGGTCGTCGCTTGCCGACCGGCGCGGTTTGCGGCGGCGGTGCCCGATCATCGGGCACGGGTGTGCCATCCTTGCGACTCTGCGCCGATCCGTAAATTGGCGGCGGCATGGCGCTTTCCATGATGGACGGGGGATGCTACTGCTTGCGTGTCGAAGTTCACGCATAGGTGCGCCATGAAGAAACTTGCCCTCGCCGCGGCGATCTCTGCCGCTTTCGCTTCCTCGGCCTCCGCCCAGCCGACCTCGCTGCCGCTTGGCGGCACCCTTGGTGGGATCGGCGTCGGCGGCATCGTCGCCGGTGTTGTCGTCATCACGCTGATCGGCATTGCGATCGGGTCCGGCACGCAGACGGAAACCACCTCGACCACCGCTGCGCCCTGACGCCATTGGCGCCGGGTTGTCCGGAGATGGGCTGACCGCGGTCGGCCCATTTTCGTTCGTGAAGCGGTTCCTCGGCATCCTCTCGGCTCTGATCGCCCGCACGGGCACCGCCCACCTCGGCCTGATCGCAGCGGGCGTGGCGTTTTTCGGGATGCTCGCCGCCTTCCCGGCGTTGGCGGCCCTTGTGGCGGTCTGGGGCCTGTTTGCAGACCCCGCGCTGGTCCGCGAAGAAATCGAGGCGGCGCGCGATATCCTTCCGCCCGAAGCATTCGACATCCTCGCCGCCCAGATCGACGCACTGGTGTCTGCCCCGGCTTCCCGGCTCGGCTGGACCACCGGCCTGACGCTGGCTGTGGCGCTCTGGTCGGCGCGGGCGGGGGTGGCGGCGCTGGTGCAGGGGCTCAATGCCGTTCACGGCGTCGAGAACCGGGGCGGGCTGTGGCATCAACTTGTGTCGCTGCTGCTCACCCTCGCACTGGTCGGCGTGGCGCTGACCCTGCTGGCGGCCGGCGTGGCGGTGCCGCTGGTGCTCGCCCTCGCGCCGCTCGGGCCTTTCGAGGTGTGGATCGTGACCGGCCTGCGCTGGACGGTTCTGCCACTCCTGACGCTGACCGGTCTCGGGATCGTCTATCGCTATGGCCCGAACCTGCCCGGGCGGCGGACGGCGTTCCTGTCGCCGGGGCTGTGGACGGCCTTTGTCCTCTGGGTGGCCGCTTCCGAGGGTTTCGCGATCTACCTTGCGAATTTCGCGTCCTACAATGCGGTCTACGGATCCATCGGGGCGGTGGCGGCGCTCCTGATGTGGCTCTACCTCAGCGCCTATGCGGTGCTGCTGGGCGGGGCGCTCAACGCCGTGCTGCAGGATGCCGGGCGGCCGGCGCGTCAGTAGTCGCGCTCGAAATAAACGCCGATCCCCGTCGTCCCGTCGGTCGCGGCGCGGCCGCGCACCGTGATAGAGGGCGTCAGGTCGAGGTTCAGCGTCACCTCGGTCTTGCCCGCGGACCCGAACACCACATCGGCATAGAGGTTCTCGGTCAGGTAGCGCCCGGCGCGGAAGGCGGCGGCGCCGTCGGTTCCCGTGGTCACGTCGAGATCGTCGAGGCCGAAGGACCGGCGCAGGCGGTCCACGATCCCCGCCCCGCCGCGCCCGGTCAGCGTCGCCACGGCGACGGCAAGCTGGGCGGCCTGGAAGGCCGAGAGGGTTTCGAGGCCGCGCCCGAACAGAAGCCGGGCGACAACCTCTTCCTCGGGCAGTTCCGGCTGCGACAGGAAGCGGATCGTGGGTTCGTCCGCCCGCCCGACGACGGCAATCGTCGCCGTGATGTCGTCGGTCTGCGTTGTGGCGGCAAGATCGAGCCGGGGGATGAAATCGCCCTCGATGAACAGCTTGCCGCCGTTGAGGTTGAACCGCTTGCCGAGCAGGTCGAGCCGGCCGCGGATCAGCTCGAACCCGCCGATCGGCACCGGCGCGGACGACGTGCCCTGGATCACCAGCGCGCCGCCCAGTTCGGCATCGAGCCCGCGGCCGCGGATGAACACCCGCGCCGGCGCATCGAAGCGCAGATCGAGCGGATAGGGCCGCGCCGTGCCCTGGCGCCCAGCCGCGCCCGCGGTTTCGAGCAGGCCGGCCCGCGCGCGGGTCGTGCGCACCCTCGGCGGCTCGCTCAGATGGCGCAGATCGGGGATGGTCGAGGCGCCGCCGAGGCCCGAGGAGGGGATGCGCAACTCGGTCGGGCCGAGCGCGATCGCGCCGCTGATGCGCGCGCCGCCCGCCAGCGGGCCGTTGGCCCGGACGGTGCCGGTCAGGCTGGTCTGGTAAAGGTTCGGGTCGCGCAGCACGACGCCCTGCAGCGTCACCGCCAGATCGCCCGCATAGGGCGCCGAAAGCGCGACCGGGCCGCGGATGGCCAGGGTGCCGCCCGGCTCGTTCCGCGCGGTGGCGTCGATCTGGGCCCGACCGCCGCCGAGCGTCACGGTCGTGTTCACATCGGCAAGTGACAGCGGCGGGTCGGCGAGCGTGACGCGCCCGCCCGTCAGCGTCACGCGGCCCGACACGGCGGCCAGCGTCGGTGCGCCGTTCACCGCCAGATCGAAAGCCACCGGGCCGCGCAGCGACACCGGGCCGAGAAAGGCATTGGCCAGCGCCGCCTCGGCCCGCCCTTGCGCGCGCAGCGTCGCGCGGGAGGCGTCGGCGGCGATGCGCCCCGCTGCAGTCGCGTCGATCCCGCCGGGGCCGCGCAAGGCGAGGTCGAGGTCATAGCCCGCCGGATCCGCCCCCACGCGCCCCGTCAGCGTCACTGCGCCCGGCACGCCGGGGACCAGCAGCGCAAGATCGCTCAGCCTGGCCGAGACATCGGCCGTCGTGCGTTCGCCCCCGTTCTGCCCCGTCGCTTCCACCATGACCTGCCGCCCGTCGAGCCGGAGCCGGTCGAGCCGGATCACCCCGTCCGTCCGCCGCGCCGCCAGCGCGAGGGTCGCCGGCCCCGCCAGAAGGCGGTCCGCCTCGGCCTGCCCGACGCGCAGGTTCGCAGTGCGGGCATCGAGCGTCACCGCCTCGACCCCGTCCGCAATGCGCAAGGCGGCGCGGCCGGCAAGGCTGCCGCCGAAGCGGGCGCCGGCCGCCGAGAGATCGGGCAGGGTCAGGTCGGCGTTCAGCGCGGTGAGCGCATCCGACAGGGTGCCGGTGACGCTGGCCGCCAGTGCCCGGCCGTCGAGGCGCAGCCGCTCGAGCGTGATGACCCCGCCCTCGCGGACCGCGGCCGCATCGAGCCGCACCGGGCCGCGCAGCATCCCGTCGGCCTCGGGGATCCCTGTGCGCAGGTCGGTCGCCGTGGCGGTCAGGGTCACCCCCTCGCGCCCCGCCGCAGCCGTGACGCGCGCCTCGGCCGTCAGCGCGCCGCCATAGGGCGGGCCGAGGCGGGCGAGGTCGGGCAGCGCGACGGTTGCCGTCAGGTCGGCCCGCAGCGGATCGCCCGGCGTCACCGTCCCCGCCGCCCGCGCGTCGATCGAGGGGCCTTCGATGCGCAGCGCATCGAGCGTGATCGCCCCGCTGCGATGCGTGAGGTCGGCCGACACCTGCGTCGCCCCGCGCAGGAAACTGTCGAGCTCGGCGATCCCGAAGGCGAGGTCGCGGGCCGTCCCGCGCAGGGTCAGCCGGTCTGCTCCGTTTGCCTGCGCCACGGTCAGGTCGGCCGCCATGGCGCCGCGATACTGCGGGCCGAGCACGCCGAGGTCGTCGAACCGTGCCCGCGCGGTAAATTCGGTGCCCTGCGTGCGGATCGTGCCGGCGGCGTCCACGCCCAGCGTGCCCGCGCGCAGGGTGAGTGTCCGCACGGTGGTGCCCGTCTCGTCCCGGGCGGCGTCGAGCGCGACGGTCGCGCGGCCTGCGAGCAGGCCGTCGATCTCGGCAATGCCGCTGCGAAGGTCGTCCGCCACGATGGTGGCGCGGGCGTCGAACACGCCGTCCAGCGGCACGACCCTGCCATTGACCGCGATGCGCCCCGCCCCGCCGAGCGGCTGGCGCGCGAGGATCGAGAGCCGGGCGAAATCCCCGAGTTCTGCCGCGATCCGTCCCTCGACGGACGGACGGCCCGCCGTGGACAGCGCCATTGCCGCATCGGCGCTGTAGCCGTCGCCGGCCAGCGTCAGGTCGGTGATGCGCAGTGCGCCGCCCGCCAGCCAGTTGAACCGCACAAGGCCGCCGACCCGTTCCCCGACCGCCGCCGCAAGGCCGGGATCGGCCAGCGCCAGCCCCTCGGCCCGATAGCGCAGCGTGCCGCCGATCGCCTGCGCCCCGCCCGGCTGGCGGGCGATCCGGCCCGAGCCGTTCAGATCGAGCAGGCGGATGGCCACCTGCGGCGCGTCGAGCGCATCGAGCGTGCCGGCGACGCGCCAGCCCTCATCGGCCGCGGCGGGATCGAAGGCGAGCGACAGCCGCGCCCCGCCGACCCGAACCGGATCGCCGGGAATGGGCAGGAGCACCGGGCCGCCGGTTCCCGATGCAATCGCCAGATCGAAGGCGAGCGATTCCGGCAACCCGTCGGGCGCGATCCGCGCCCGTCCCGAGATCGACACCTGCGCGGTCTCGAGCCTGAGCGTGTCCAGCCGAAGGGCGCCGGTCGGCGCACGCTGCCCCGCCGCGACAAGGGCGATCCGGTCGCCGAAGAAGGCGCGGTAATCGGGCAGGAAGAGCGGCGCGAGATCGCCGGCGATATCGACCGCAAAGCCCGATGCCGCCCCGTCCGACCGCAGGCTGATGCTGCCCGCCAACCGCTCGGCCCCGTCGGAGGCGAGGCGGATCTGCGCCGTATAGGCGTCGATCGGCCCCTCGCCCGCAATGCTCAGGTCGAGCGCCGGCGCCCCCGGCACACCGATAAGCGTCGCGGCGATGCCGCCCGCCGCCTCGGACGCCTCGAGGTTGAGGCCGAGCACGCGGGTCGCGTTGGCATAACCGCCCGCCAGCACCACCCGCCCGGCGCGCCCGTCGATCCGCGACGCCTCGAGCCGCACCGTGCCCTCGCCGCCGGCGAGCCGCGCGCCGCCGTCGAGCGTGATCGCCAGCGCCTCGCCCAGCAGCGGCGCACCGAGCGTCACGCGGCCCGCGCTGATCTGCCCGATCTCGACCGACACCGGCAGGTCGGGCAGGGCAAAGGGCGTGGCCTCGGGCGAGGGCAGCGCGGCATCGCCGCCCGCCTGCGGGGCGCGCGGCACGTCGATCTCGGCCGCGACGAGCCGGTTGACCTCGAGCCGTCCGCGCAAGAGGGCGGCGCGGTTCCAGGTCATCTCGACCCCGCGCATCGACAGCCACACGCCGCCCTCGTCGGCGATGGTCATCTCGCGGATCCGTGCCGTCGAGGACAGCGCGCCCTCGAACCCCTCGATCCGCACCGCGCGGCCGGCGCCGGACAGGTTTTCCTCGATCAGACGGGTGAGGAAACCGCGGTCGTCCTCCTGCGCGGCGGCGGGCGAGGGATGCGTGGCGGCGAGCGCGACGGCAAGGGCGGGGGCAAGGACGCGTGCTGGGCGACGCATCAGAAGGCCTGTCCGATACCGATGTAGAACTGCACACTCTTGCCGGTGTTGCCCCCTACGGGGGCGGCAACGTCGAGCCGGATAGGCCCGATGGGCGTGGCATAGCGCAGCCCGATCCCCGCGCCGGCATGCATCCCGCCGGCGGCGTCGCCGAACTCGGTCGCGCCGATCAGGCCGACATCATAGAAGGCGACGGCGCCGATGCTGCGCGTCACCTTGGCCCGCACCTCGGCCGAGGCGGCGAGAAAGCGCATGCCGCCCGTGCGCTGCCCCGGCAGGACGTTGACGCCGAGCGCCTGGAACGGCTGGCCGCGCACGGTGCCGCCGCCGCCCGAGTAGAACAGGAAACTGCGCGGGGTGGCGGCGATGCCGTCGGCGACGACGGCGCCCCCCTGCACCCGCCCGGCCAGCACGATCCGCTCGCCCAGCGGCTGGAACAGCCGCCCGTCAAAGCGCAACCGCGCACCGCTGTTGGTCGCCCCGAAGCCGAGGTAGGGCGCGATCTCGGCATCGAGATAGGTGCCGCGCGTTGCGTCAAAGGCGTTGTCGCGCCGGTCCCAGGTCAACCCGACCGGCAGGGAAAGCGTCTGGAACCCGCGCCTGCCGATGGCGTCGGTCACCTCTTGCGCGGCGAACTGCAGGCCGGCGCGGCCGGTGATCGTTTCGGAAAAGAACTGGGTGAAGGTGACGCCGATCTGCGCCTCGTCCGTGGTCTGGTCGCGGTCCTCGACATGCGACAGGCCGAGCGCGACGGCCATCGTGATGTCGGGGTGGAAGGTCGCGGGGCGTTCGAGCGTGGCGCCGAGGCGATAGTCGATCCCAGAGGTCTGCGATCCGATCTGCGCCACCTCGGCGTCGAACCGCAGCCGCTCGGCCCCGCCGAACAGGTTGCGGTGCAGCCAGAAGCCGGTGACGGTCACGCCGTCGAGGCTCGCGATCTCGGCGCCGAAGCCGATGCGGCGCGGCGCGTCCTCGACCAGCGCCACCGCGACGTCGAGCGTATCGCCGGGGCCGAGCCGTTCGGCCTCGGTCAGCGTCGCGGACCGGAACACGCCGGTGCGGCGCAGCCGGTCGGCCACGCGGCGCATGTCGCGGGGGGAATAGACGCGCCCCTCGGGAAACCCGGCGATGGCGTGCAGCCGGCCGAGATGCATCCGCTCCTGCCCGCTGAAGCTCAGGCGGCCAAAGCGCACCTGCGGGCCGGGGGTCACGCCGATATCGGCGTCGAGGCGCGCGGCGCGGTGATCGGCCGTGAGCCCCTGCCGCCCGATCGCGGCCTTGGCATGCCCCGCCTCGCGCCAGCCGGTCACGGCCGCATCGGCGGCGTCGCGGATGAGGCCGGAATAGGCCCCGGCACCGGTTCGGAACCCCTCGGGCACCGCCGTGCCGGAGGCGAGCGGGCCGATGCGGGCGGTGCCGAAGGTGAAGATCGGGCCGGGCTCGACCGTGATCTCGACCTTGTCGATGCGCGCGGGGGCGGAAAGCGGCGGGATGTCGGCCGCCTCGCGCCCGTCGAGCCGGATCGAGATCACCCCCGAATAATGCCCCGCGGCATAGAGCGCGCCGAGCAGGCGGGCGTAATCCTGCCGCGCGGCGGCATAGACATCCTGCGCATCCGTCCGACCCTCGGCCTTGCCGGCAAGGCTGAGCGAGGCGCCGCGCAGCGCGCGGGCCAGCCCGTCGGTCGCGCCCGGCGCCACGAGTTCCACCGTCGCCCGCGACGTCGCGGGCAGGACGGCCAGCGTGGCGCCCAGAACAGCGGCAAGAAGGATGGATCGACGCATCCGCAACCCGTCAACAATCACACCGCGTTGTCGCATGGACGGGTGACGGTCGCAACGCACGCCTCCGCCAGCACGGCGGCAACCTGCCCGCATTGCAACAGTCAGACCCGCATCGTCGCCTCGACCGCCCGCTGCCAGCGGGCATAGCGCGCGGCGCGGGCGGCATCGTCCATGCCCGGCTCGAAGCGCCGCTCGCGTGCCCAGAGGGCGGCAAAGCCGGCCTGGTCCGGGCATAGCCCGGCCTGCATCCCCGCCAGCCAGGCCGCACCGAGGGCCGTCGCTTCCTGCACCTTCGGCCGGTCCACCGGCAGGCCCGCGATATCGGCAAGGAACTGCATCGCCGGGTCCGATGCCGACATCCCGCCATCGACGCGCAGCACGCCCCCGCCCGCCCCCGGCCAGTCGGCGCGCATCGCCTCGATCAGATCGCGCGTCTGGTATCCGACGCTGTCGAGCGCTGCGCGCGCCAGCTCGGCCTGACCGGTCCCGCGGGTGATCCCGTAGATCGCCCCCCGGCAGTCGGGCCGCCAGTAGGGCGCGCCGAGGCCGGTGAAGGCGGGGACGAGGATGATATCCTGCGCCGGATCGGCGCTGGCGGCCAGCGCCGCCGTCTCGTCCGCCGCGCGGATGATCCTCAGGCCGTCGCGCAGCCATTGCACCACCGCACCGGCGATGAAGATCGACCCCTCCAGCGCATAGGTCACGCGCCCCCCGATGCGCCAGGCGATCGTGGTCAGCAGGCGGTTGCGGCTGGCCACGAATGCCTCGCCGGTGTTGAGCAGCGCAAAGCACCCCGTTCCATAGGTGGCCTTCATCATGCCCGGCTCGAAACAGGCCTGCCCCATGGTCGCCGCCTGCTGGTCGCCCGCCACGCCGCGAACCGGGATCGCGCGGCCGAAGAGGTCGGGCCGGGTCGTGCCGAAATCGTCGGCACTGTCGCGCACCTCGGGCAGCAGGGCCATCGGCACGCCGAACAGGCGGCAAAGGTCATCGTCCCAGCGCCCGCGGCGGATATCGTAGAGCATCGTGCGCGCCGCGTTCGTTGCGTCCGTGGCATGCACCGCGCCGCCCGTGAGGTTCCAGATCAGCCAGCTATCGACCGTGCCGAAGGCAAGCGCGCCCCGTTCGGCCCGCACGCGCAGATCGCCGGCATCTAGGATCGCGGCGATCTTGGTGGCCGAGAAATACGGGTCGAGCAAAAGGCCAGTGCGTGATTGCACCATCGGCTCGGCCCCTTCGGCCTTCAGCCGGGCGCAGGTCTCGGCCGTGCGCCGGTCCTGCCAGACGATGGCCCTGGCGACCGGGCGGCCCGTCGCGCGGTCCCAGACCAGCGTCGTCTCGCGCTGGTTGGTGATGCCGATGACGGCCGGGGCGGCGCCCCCGGCCCTTTCGATCGCGGCGCGGGCGGTGGCGGCGGTGCTGGCCCAGAGATCGGCCGGGTCGTGCTCGACCCAGCCGGGGGCGGGAAAATGCTGCGGAAACGCCTCTTGCGCGGTGCCGACAGGCGCGAGGCGCTCGTCGAACAGGATCGCGCGCGACGATGTGGTGCCCTGGTCGATGGCGAGGATCGTCATGCTGCCCGCTCCCGCGCATCGCGCATCCAGCGATCGAGCGCCGCAACCTGATCGGGGGTCAGGCGCAGGCCCAGCTTGGTGCGGCGCCAGACCACATCCTCGGCCGTGACCGCCCATTCGCGGGTCATCAGCCAGCGCACCTCGGCCGCCGTCAGCGTCGCGCCGAAATCGGGGCCGAGGTCGGCCGCCGTCGCCGCCCCGCGCAGCACCTCGGCCGCCTCGGTGCCGTAGTGGCGCACCAGCCGCGCCGCCCACGCGGGCGTCAGGAACGGATGCGCGGCGCAGAGGGCGCCGGCCAGCGCCGGCGCGCCGTCATGCGGGAAATCGCCCCCCGGCAGCGGCACCCGAGCGGTCCAGGGCCCGTGCGTCGCCCCCAGCAGCGGGGCGAGCCGCGCCATCGCCGCCTCGGCCAGCCGGCGATAGGTGGTGATCTTGCCCCCGAACACGCTGAGGAGGGGCGCTCCGTCGGTGTTGAGCGACAGCACATAGTCCCGTGTCGCCGCCGTGGCGGACTTGGCCCCGTCATCATAGAGCGGGCGAACCCCGGAATAGGTCCAGACTACGTCCTCGGGGGTGATCGCCCGCGCGAAATAGCGGTTTGCAAAGGCGATGAGGTAATCGCGCTCGGCTTCGGTGCAGCGGGCGGCATCGGCGGGGCCGGTATGATCCTGGTCGGTCGTGCCGATCAGGGTGAAATCCTGCTCGTAGGGGATGGCGAAGATGATCCGCCCGTCCGCGCCCTGAAAGAAATAGGCCCGGTCATGGTCGTAGAGGCGCCGGGTGACGATATGGCTGCCGCGCACCAGCCGCACCTTCTCGCTGCTGTTGATGCCGAGCGTGCCGCCAAGAACATCCGCCACCCAGGGCCCCGCCGCGTTGACCACCGCCCGCGCCCGCCATTCGGCCGGGCCGTTCGCGCCGCTGACGCTCACCACCCATCCGCCTTCTGTCCGTCGCGCGCCGGTCACGCGGCTGCGCGTGAGGATCCTCGCCCCCCGGATCGCCGCATCGCGGGCGTTCAGGACGACCAGACGGCTGTCCTCGACCCAGGCGTCGGAATATTCGAACGCCCGCTTGAAATCGCTGCGCAACGGTGCCCCTGCCGCATCGCGGGTCAGGTCCAGCGTGCGGGTGCCCGGCAGGATCTTCCGCCCGCCCATCCGGTCGTAAAGCGCCAGCCCCGCCCGGATCATCCACGCTGGCCGCCGCCCCTTCATCCAGGGCATCACGCGCGCCAGAAGCCGGCCCGCGGGCGTGTCGCCCTCGAACCGCATCGCGGGCGACAGCGGCAGGACGAAGCGCATGGGCCAGCTGATATGCGGCATGGCGACGAGCAGCGTCTCGCGCTCCTCCAGCGATTCGCGCACGAGGCGGAATTCGAAGAACTCAAGGTAGCGCAGGCCGCCGTGGAACAGCTTGGTCGAGGCGCTGGAGGTCGCCTGCGCCAGATCGCCCTGTTCGGCCAGCGCAACGCGCAGCCCCCGCCCTGCGGCGTCACGGGCGATGCCGCAGCCGTTGATCCCGCCGCCGATGACGAACAGATCGACCTCGTCCATCACACCACCCTGCCCGCTCGCGGGTGGCCCTGCAAGCAGGGCCGCCCTTCAGCCCCCGAAGGCTCAGCCCTCGAACGGACGGTCGCCGTCCGCATCGCGCACCCGCGTCGGCAGGCCGATGCGATTGAGCAGCCGAAGGAACGGCACCGGGTCGAGATCCTCGACATTCGCCATCCGGCCCACGTCCCATGTGCCATCCGCGATCAGCATCGCGGCGGCGACCGGCGGCACGCCGGCGGTATAGCTGATGCCCTGGCTGCCGACCTCCAGATAGGCCTCGCGGTGGTCGGCGACGTTGTAGATGAACACCTCGGCCGGCTTGCCGTCCCTGGTGCCCCTGACCAGATCGCCGATGCAGGTCTTGCCGGTATAGTCCGGGGCGAGCGACGCCGGATCGGGCAGCACCGCCTTGACCACCTTGAGCGGCACCACCTCGAGCCCCTCGGCGGTGCGCACCGGCTTTTCCGACAAAAGGCCCAGGTTGCTCAGCACCGTGAAGACGTTGATGTAGTGATCGCCAAAGCCCATCCAGAACCGCACATCCGCCTGCGGATAGCGCGCCGAGAGCGAATGAACCTCGTCATGCCCGGTCAGATAGGCCTTCTGCCGCCCGACCACCGGCAGATCCCATTCGCGGCCGATCTCGAACATCCGGTTGGCCTGCCAGGCCCCGTTCTGCCACGACCAGACCGTGCCGGTGAATTCGCGAAAGTTGATCTCGGGGTCGAAGTTGGTGGCGAAATAGCGGCCGTGCGATCCGGCGTTGATGTCCACGATGTCGATGCTCTCGACCGTGTCGAGAAACCGGTCGGCGGCAAGGCGGGCATAGGCATTGACCACGCCCGGATCGAACCCCACCCCCAGCACCGCCGTCACGCCGGCCGCTGCGCAGGCCTCGCGCCGTTTCCATTCGTAATTCGCATACCACGGCGGGGTTTCGCAGATCTTGTCCGGATCCTCGTGAATCGCCGTGTCCATGTAGGCCGCGCCGGCAGCGATGCAGCCTTCGAGAACCGTCATGTTCACGAAGGCCGATCCGACGTTGATGACGATCCCGGCCCCCGTCGCACGGATGAGCGCGGCGACCGCGCCCGCGTCCATCGCGTCGAGCGCATAGGGCTCGATCCGCCCCGGCACCTTCATCGCGCCCTTGGCCTGCACGCTGTCCACGATCGCCTGGCATTTGGCGACCGTGCGCGAGGCGATGTGGATGTCGCCGAGCACATCGTTGTTCTGCGCGCATTTGTGCGCGACGACCTGCGCCACGCCGCCGGCGCCGATGATGAGAACGTTCCGCTTCATCGCCATCCCCCTTCAGCCGAGCGCGGCCTTGAACTCGTCATAGCCGAACTGCCGCACCACGCGCACCGACCCGTCGGTCTCGCGCAGCGCGATGGCGGGCATGCGCACGCCGTTGAACCAGTTCTTCTTGACCATCGTGTAGCCGCCCGCATCGGCGATGCTGATCCGGTCGCCGGCCTTGAGCTGCGCGGCAAAGCGGAAGGTGCCGAAGATGTCGCCGGCAAGGCAGGACTTGCCGCAGATCATCCATTCCTCGGGGCCCGCGTCCGGCTCGATCCGCGCGTCCTGCCGGTAGATCAGCAGATCGAGCATATGCGCCTCGATCGAGCTGTCCACGATGGCGAGGTTGCGCCCGTTCCAGAGCGTGTCGAGCACCGTCACCTCCAGCGTGGTGGACCGGGTGATCGCCGCCTCGCCGGGTTCGAGATAGACCTGCACGCCGTTGGTATCGGCGAAACGCTTCAGCCGATCGGCAAGCCGCTCGACCGGATAGCCCGCGCCGGTGAAGTGGATGCCGCCGCCGAGGCTGATCCAGTCCATCCGGCGGATGAGAAACCCGAACCGTTGTTCGATATGTCCGAGCATCGCGTCGAACCGCTCGAAATCGGCATTCTCGCAGTTGTTATGGAACATGAAGCCGCTGATCCGGTCCGCGGCGGCCGCGATCCGGTCGGGGTCATGCTCGCCGAGGCGAGAGAAGGGGCGGGCGGGGTCGGCAAGGTCGAAGGTCGAGGAGGACACGCCCGGATTGACGCGCAGGCCGCGCGTGCACCCTGCCGCCGCGGCTTGCGGGCCGAAGCGGTCGAGCTGGCCGATGGAGTTGAAGATGATCTTGTCCGAGGCCGCGATCACTTCGGCAAATTCGCTGTCTTCCCAGGCGACCGAATAGGCATGCGCTTCGCCCGGAAAGGTCTCGCGGCCCAGCTTCAGCTCGTAAAGCGATGAGGATGTGGTGCCGTCCATGTATTGCGCCATCAGGTCGAACACCGGCCATGTGGCAAAACATTTCAGCGCCAGCAGGGATTTGGCGCCGGAAAGGTCGCGCAGGCGCGCGATGATGTCGAGGTTGCGCGTCAGATGCGCCTTGTCGATCAGGTAGCACGGGGTCGGCAACGCGGCCGTATCGAGCATCTCGGGCCCTCCGTCTGGCAAGGTCAGAGTCGCAGGGGAATGCCCGGCGAGGGGGCCAGATAGGGGCAATCCCGCGCAGTCTCAAGTAAAATCGGCATGACAATGGCACCCTACCGGGCGTCACGGCCCCTTGGCGTCGCCCGGCCCGAGCGCGGCGAGGGCGTTGAGATGCTCGATCAGCGCAGCCATGCGCTCCTGGCCATACTCGGCCTGCAGGGCGAGATAGAGCGATCGGCTTTCCGCCGCGGCGGCGCGCAGGACGGCCAGCCCCGCGGGCGCGAGGCGCAAGAGGACGCGGCGCGCATCGGCATCGTCCCTGCGCCGCGCGATCAACCCGCGCTCGGCCATGCTGCGCGCCATCCGCGTGAGCGAGGGGGCAAGGATCGACGCGCGGGCGGCGACTTCCGAGGCGTCGAGCTCCTCCTGCTCGGCCAGCACGCGCAGGACACGCCATTGCTGTTCGTTCACCCCATGGGCGTCGAGCATCGGGCGAAACCGCGCCATCACCGCCTCGCGCGCCCGCAAAAGCGCCATCGGCAGCGAATGCCGGACGTCGGTGGGCAGAAAGTCGGGGTGGTTGTCCATCCGTCCCGTCTGCCTGCTGGCGCGGCCTGTGTCCAGTGGCGCTTGACGGCTATGACGCGAGCGATTAACACGTTAAACAATCAGAGGGGCTTCAGATGGGCGGACATTGCGGAAATCTGGCGCGGGCCGAGGCATTGCTGGCGCGTTTTCGCGACAGCGGCGTCTTGAACCAGATCGGCGGGCGCGCGATGCCGGCGGCTTCGGGCGCGTGGTTCGACACGATCGGCCCGGCGGATCTGGTGCCGCTGGCCCGCGTCGCGCGCAGCGATGCGGCCGACATCGATGCGGCGGCGCGGGCGGCGCAGGCCGCCTTTCCCGCCTGGGCGGCGATGCCGGGGAACGAGCGGCGGCGCATCCTGCATCGCGTCGCCAATGCCATCGAGGCGCGGGCCGACGAGATCGCGCTGCTCGAATGTCTCGACACCGGGCAGGCGATCCGGTTCATGGCCAAGGCTGCGCTGCGCGGGGCCGAGAATTTCCGCTTTTTCGCCGATCGGGCGCCCGAGGCGCGCGATGGCAGGGCGATGTATGCGCCGGGGCAGTGGAACATCACCAACCGCGTGCCCATCGGCCCGGTGGGCGTCATCACGCCGTGGAACACGCCCTTCATGCTTTCGACCTGGAAGATCGCACCGGCGCTCGCCGCCGGCTGCACCGTCGTTCACAAACCGGCCGAATTCTCGCCCGTCACCGCGCGGCTTCTAGTCGAGATCGCCGAAGGCGCGGGGTTGCCGCCCGGTGTTCTCAACCTCGTCAACGGCCTGGGCGAAGAGGCGGGGCGGGCGTTGACCGAGCATCCGCTGATCCGTGCCATCGCCTTCGTCGGCGAGACGCGCACGGGCGCGCGGATCATGGCGCAGGGGGCAGCGACGCTCAAGCGGGTGCATTTCGAACTGGGCGGCAAGAACCCGGTGATCGTGTTCGCCGATGCCGACCTCGACCGGGCGGTGGATGCGGCGGTGTTCATGATCTATTCGCTCAACGGCGAGCGCTGCACGTCCTCCTCGCGCCTGCTGGTCGAGGCGCGCGTGCATGACGCGGTCACGGCGCGCGTGGCGGAAAAGGCGGCGCGGATCAGGGTCGGCCATCCGCTTGACCCGGACACGGTCATCGGCCCGCTGATCCACCCCGAGCACGAGGCAAAGGTGCGGTCCTATTTCGACCGCGCGCGCGCCGAGGGCGCCCGGGTGGCCACGGGCGGCGTCAAGGCCGACGGGCCGGGCTGCTATGTCCGCCCGACCCTCTTCACCGGCGCGACCAATGCCATGGCGATCGCGCAGGAGGAGATTTTCGGCCCCGTCCTGACCGCCATCCCGTTCGAGACCGAGGACGAGGCGGTGGAAATCGCCAATGCGGTTCCCTATGGCCTTGCCGCCTATCTGTGGACCGGCAACCTCGAGCGGGCGCTGCGGGTGACCGAGCGGCTCGAGGCGGGGATGACCTGGGTGAATTCGGAAAACATCCGCCACCTGCCTGCGCCCTTCGGCGGCATGAAGGCGTCGGGGATCGGGCGCGACGGCGGCGACTGGTCGTTCGATTTCTACATGGAAACCCGCAATGTCGCCTTCGCCACGATGCCCCATCCCATTCCCCGGCTGGGAGGCTGAGCGATGCCGGTTCCCGCCCCGAACCTCGCGCCCGATTTCAACACGCTGCGCCTGAGCCATGTGGACTATGGCGTGACCGACCTCGGCGCGGCGCGTGCCTTCTATGCCGACACGCTCGGGCTCCAGATCACCGACGAGACGGCCGGCCGCATCACCCTGCGCGCGCTGGAAGAGCGTGGGCACCATTGCGTCACGCTGAACCGGCGCGACGTGGCGGGGGTGGATGTGCTCGGCTTCAAGGTCTGGTCCGAGGCGGATCTGGACCGGGCCGAGCACTGGTTCCGCGCCTGCGCCCGCCCGACCGCATGGGTCGAGCGGCCCTGGCAGGGGCGGACCCTGCGCACGTCCGACCTGTTCGGCATGCCGCTGGAATTCTATGCCCGCATGGACCGCCTGCCGCCCATCCACCAGACATACGCGCTCTACAAGGGTGTGCGGCCGCTGCGGATCGACCATTTCAACACCTTCAGCCCGGATGTCGATGCCTCGACCGCGTTCTGGAATGCCATGGGCTTTCGCGTCACCGAATACACCGAGGATGAGGAGACGGGGCGCCTCTGGGCCGCCTGGCTGCACCGCAAGGGCGGCGTGCATGACATGGCGTTCACCAACGGCACCGGCCCGCGGCTGCACCATACCGCGTTCTGGGTGCCGACTCCGATGGCCATCATCGACCTGCTCGATCTGATGTCCACCACCGGCTGGGTCGCGAACATCGAGCGCGGGCCCGGGCGGCACGGCATTTCCAATGCCTTCTTCCTCTACATCCGCGACCCGGACGGGCACCGGATCGAGATTTATTGCTCGGACTACCAGACGGTGGACCCCGACCTCGAACCGATCCGCTGGGATCTGAAGGACCCGCAGCGCCAGACGCTCTGGGGCGCGCCTGCGCCGCGGTCCTGGTTCGAGGAAGGGTCGGCCTTCAGCGGCGTGGCCGTGCAGGAGAGCGGGCTGAAGGCGAGCCCGATCATCGCGCCATGACCGATCCCGCCGGGCCGCGTTTCGTCAGCTTCACCCGCGCGGGGCGGCCGGGCTGGGGCGTCGAGGTGCCGGGCGGCGGGGTGGACCACGCCGCACGCAACCCGGATTTTCCGAGCTTGCGTTCGGTCATCGCGGCCGGCGCGCTGCACCGGTTCGGCGAGGGGCCGCCCGATTTCGACTGGTCGGGGGCGGAACGCACGATCCCGCTGCCCGACCCGGAAAAGATCCTCTGCGTCGGCGTCAACTTTCCCGACCGCAACGCCGAATACCGCGACGGGCAGGCGGCGCCGTCGAACCCGTCGCTGTTCGTGCGCTTCCCGCGCAGTTTCACCGCCCATGGCCTGCCGCTGATCCGCCCGCCGGAATCGCCGCAACTCGACTACGAAGGCGAGATCGCCATCGTCATCGGCAAGCCGGGCCGGCGGATCGCCGAGGCCGAGGCTTACGCCCATGTCGCGGGCATCACGCTGGCCAACGAGGGCACCATCCGCGACTGGGTCCGGCACGCCAAGTTCAACGTCACACAAGGCAAGAACTTCGACCGTTCCGGGTCGATCGGCCCGTGGATCGTGCCCTTCTCCGATCCGGCGCAACTCGACGACATCCGCCTGACGACCCGCGTGAACGGCGCGCCGCGGCAGGACGACCGCACATCGCGGATGATCTTTCCGGTCCGCCGGATCATCGCCTATGTCTCGACCTTCACCACGCTGGTGCCGGGCGACACGATCCTGTGCGGCACGCCGACCGGCGCGGGGGCGCGGCTCGACCCGCCCGTGTGGCTCGCGCCGGGGGATACGGTGACCGTCGCGGCCGAGGGGATCGGCACGCTCTCCAACGGGGTGGCCGACGAATGACGGATCCGCGCCCGCGGGCACCGGGGACACTGTCCCGCCGCCGCGCGGCGGGCCTGCGACGGGCGCTGCATCCGCCCGTTCAGGGCACGATCAGCACCGGCACCTGGCAACTGCGCAAAAGTTCCAGCGTGGTCGAGCCGATGAACATCTGGCGCAGCCGCGAATGGCCGGACTTGCCCAGCACCAGCAGCCCGATCTCGCGCGTGCGCACCGCGGCCGCGATCGCCTCTTCGGGCGTGCCATCGGCGCGGTGTTCGTGCACGGCATAGCCCGCGGCGCGCAGCCGCTCGGCCGGGGCGCGCAGCACGGCCGCATCGCCGCCCGCGGTCAGCAGATGCGCCTCGGCCCCGTCAAGCAGCGGGCTATCGGCCATCCGGTCCACCGCCCGAACCGACGAGGGGCCGCCGTCGAAGGCGACGAGCACCCGGGTCACGGGATGGAAGGCGCGGTTGGCGACAAGGACCGGGCAGCTTGCGATCCGCACCAGCCGCTCGAGGTTGGAGCCCAGATGCTCCATCGCGCCGCTGGCATTCTCGCCGCGCTTGCCGACGATGGCGAGGCCGACCGTCGCCATGATCTCTTCCAGCGCCTCGACCGGGCCGCCGCGGCGCAGCCGGACGGTGACGTCGATATCGCCCGCGGCCCGGATGCGCGCGGAAGCGTCATCGAGCAGCGCCCGCCCCCGTTCGACCGCCAGCGCGGCGCGTTCGGCGTCGAGCTTGGCGAGCTTGTCCAGAAGCGCCCGCCGCGCCCCGATGCGCAGGTTGCCCGACAGATCGGCGGGCGCGCTGGAATTCTCCGCCCGCCCGAGGGCATGGATCAGCGTCACAGGCGCCGACAGGCGACCGGCGGCCCAGACGGCGTGGTCGCACACGCTCGCGGCATAGGACGAGCCGTCGATGAAGGCGGCAATACTGTTCATGGTGCTTCCCCAGCCTATCGCCGGTGTCAGTGCCCGGCCGTCAGATTGTCGAGCGCGCCGGGCTTGTCGTGCATGGCGAGCTTGTCGACGATGGTTTCCGACGCCTCGTTCATGCCGACGAGTTCAACCTTCGCCCCTTCCCGGCGAAACTTCAACACCACCATGTCCACGGCCGCAACCGACGAAATGTCCCAGATATGCGCGCCGGACACATCGACGATCACTTCGTCCAGCGCCTCGCGAAAGTCGAAGGCGCTCAGGAAATCCTCGACCGAGGCGTAGAAAAGCTGCCCCTCGACGATGTAACGCCGGCTGCGCCCGTCTGCCGAAAGCTCGGAGCGCACGCGGAAGATCTGCGCGATCTTGGCGGCGAAGAACACGCCCGACAGCAGCACGCCGGCAAGAACCCCGTAGGCGAGGTTGTGCGTGACCACCACCAGCGCGACGACCACGAGCATCACGGCCGATGAACTCAGCGGATGGACCCGCAGGTTGCGCAGCGAATTCCACGAAAAGGTGCCGATCGCGACCATGATCATGACTGCCACCAGCGCCGCCATCGGGATGTTGCGGACGAAATCGCCCAGAACGAGGATCAGGAACAGAAGGATGATCCCCGCCGAGGCCGAAGACAGCCGCGCCCGCCCGCCCGATTTGACGTTGATGATCGACTGGCCGATCATCGCGCAGCCCGCCATGCCGCCGATGAACCCGGTCGCGGTGTTGGCCACGCCCTGCCCGATGCACTCGCGGTTGCGGTTGGACCGCGTGTCGGTCAACTCGTCCACGATCGACGCGGTCAGAAGGCTTTCCAGCAGACCAACGATCGCGACGGCGAGGGACACAGGCAGGATGATCCGCAAGGTCTCGAACGTGAGCGGAATGTCGGGGATCAGAAACACCGGAAGCGTATCGGGCAATTCGCCGATGTCGCCGATCGTGCGCACATCCGTGCCGGTGAACCAGACGACCCCCGTGAGCAGCACGATGGCGACGAGCGGCGAAGGGATCGCCGTGGTGAGATAGGGCAGGCCGTAGATGATTGCGAGCCCGGCGGCCACGAGGGCATAGGTAATCACCGGCACGCCGACAAGTTCGGGCAGTTGCGCCAGAAAGATCAGGATCGCCAGGGCGTTCACGAACCCTGTCAGGACCGAGCGCGACACGAATTTCATCACGAACGACAGTTTGAGAAGGCCGATGGCGATCTGGATCAGCCCGGCGAGCACGGTCGCGGCAAGGAGGTATTGCAGCCCATGCGCACGCACGAGATCGACGAACAGCAGCGCCGTCGCCGCTGTCGCCGCCGAGATCATGCCGGGTCGTCCCCCGACGATCGCGGTGAGAACGGCGATCGAGAACGACGCATAAAGGCCCACCTTTGGGTCAACCCCCGCGATGATCGAAAAGGCGATCGCCTCGGGGATGAGGGCCAGCGCCACCACGACGCCCGCCAGAAGCTCGGCCCTCGGATTGCCGATCCACTCTGCCCGGAACCGTTCGGTGAACAGCCGCAGTCGTTCAGTCAGTGTCATGGCATGTCCGCATTGCGCGTTGACCGGGGGATGGGCGCCCGGCAGAGCCATCAGGCCGACGGCCCGATCCTAGCGACGGTGCGGTATGTAGCACGGCCGGGCAGAGGTCAACGCCCTGATTTGGCATGCAAAGGTATGCCCAGATACGCCACGCTTGCATCGTCCCGGCGGGTCTGGTCGATTGGGCGCCATGGATGACCCGACGCCGCAGATGCTGCGCGCCCGCTATCTGGCGCGCCTGACCGAGGAACTTGCCGCCCTGCGCGCCGCGTCGGATGGCACGGCCCTTGACCGTCAGCCGGTCGAACTCGACCAGCAGAGCGTCGGGCGCCTGTCGCGGATGGACGCGATGCAGCAGCAGGCGATGGCGGCCGCGCAGGAGGCGCGGCGGGGCGCGCGGATCGCGGCCGTGCGCAGCGCGCTCGACCGGCTCGCGGGGGACGACTTCGGCTATTGCAACGCCTGCGGCGACTTCATCGGCTTCAAGCGGCTCGACCTCGACCCGACGCTGGGGCGCTGCGTCGGCTGTGCCCGCTGAGCGGCGTCTGGACAGCGCATCGCGCCGGGCGCAAGCTCCGGCCGTCATGCCCACGCTCTGCCGCGACTGCCTGACCCTGACCGACAGGACCGGCGCCCGCTGCCCTGCCTGCCGGTCACCGCGCGTGATCGCGCATCCCGAGCTCGACGCCCTGTCGATCGCCCATCTCGATGCCGATGCCTTTTATGCCGCCGTCGAGAAGCGCGACAACCCGGGCTTGCGCGATGTGCCGCTGATCGTCGGGGGCGGTGCGCGCGGTGTCGTTTCGACCTGCTGCTACATCGCCCGCCTCAAGGGCGTGCGCAGCGCGATGCCGATGTTCGAGGCGCTGCGCCGCTGCCCCGAGGCGGTCGTGGTCAAGCCGCGCATGGCCACCTATGTCGAGGCGAGCCGTGCGATTCGCGCGCTGATGGATGCGCTGACGCCGGCCGTCGAGCCGCTGAGCCTCGACGAGGCGTTCCTCGACCTGACCGGCACCCTGCGGCTGCACGGCGCGCCGCCGGCCGTGCTGCTTGCCCGGCTGGTGCGGGACATCGAGACGCAGGTGGGGGTCACGGCCTCGGTGGGGCTGTCGCACAACAAGTTCCTCGCCAAGATCGCCTCCGATCTCGACAAACCGCGCGGCTTTGCCGTCATCGGCCGCGCCGAGACGGCGGCCTTTCTCGAAACCCGCCCGGTGCGCATCCTGTGGGGGGTGGGCCTTGCCACGCAGACCGCGCTGGAGGCGGCGGGGATCCGCACGCTGGCCGACCTGCGGCGCTGGCCGCTCGCCGACCTGACGGCCCGGTTCGGCCAGCTCGGCACGCGGCTGTCGCAGCTTGCCCATGGCGTGGACCATCGCCGCGTGAATCCGCACGAGGCGCCGAAATCCATCGGCAAGGAAACAACATTTGCCGACGATATCGCCGACCCCGACCTGCTTGACGGACATATCTGGCGGCTGGCCGAACAGGTGGCCGACCGCGCCAAGGCGCGCCACCTGGCCGGGCGGACGGTCACGCTCAAGCTCAAGCGTGCCGACCACCGGATCCTGACGCGCCGCACCACTCTGCCGGGCGCGACCCAGATCGCCGACCGGATCTATCGCACCGCGCGCACGCTTCTCGACCAGACGCCCGAGCGCGGGCCGTTCCGGCTGATCGGGGTGGCACTGTCGGACCTCGGCCCCGAGGCGCTGGCCGATGCCGGGGGCGACCTGCTCGACCCCGGTGCGGGCCGCCGTGCGGCGGCCGAGCGGGCGGCGGATGCGATCCGGGCGCGGTTCGGACCGCAGGCCATCGTCAAGGGGCGCAGCCTGCGCTGAGGCCCTATTCGGCCGCGAGCGGCACCGCACCCTGCCGCCCGATGGTGACGATCGACGCGATCACCGCGCGCAGGCGGCGGCGCATCTCGACATAGCCCGGCCCCGGCACGACCCGCGCCTCGTCGAGGTAGAGCGCCCGGTCGATCTCGACCTGAACGACATGCTGGCGCCGCGCGGGGCGGCCGTAGGTCTGGGCCACATACGCACCCGCAAAGGGGCTGTTGCGGGCGACGGTGAACCCCTCGCGCTCGAACGCCGCCTCGATCGCCGCGACGATCCCCGGCGCCGCCGTCGCCCCGAACCGGTCGCCCAGCACGATCTGCGGCAGCGGGCGGCCGGGGCGGGCATGGGCCGCGATTGCCTCGTGCGGCATCGAATGGCAATCGACCAGCACCGCCTCGCCGAAACCGACCAGCGTTTCGTCGATCAGGCCGCGCAGCGCGGCGTGATAGGGGCGCCAGACGCCGTCGATCCGCGCCTCGGCCTCGGCCCGGGTGATGCGGTGGCGATAGATCGCGCGCCCGTTCGCGACCACGCGCGGGATCACCCCGAGGCCCGAGACCACGCGGGGATTGACCGGCCCGCGGGCGATCCCCTCGATCAGCGCGGGGTCGAGCTCGTCGGGCGCGCGGTTGAGGTCGATCCAGGCCCGCGGTGCCCGCGCCGCGATGAGCGGGGCGCCGAGCGTCGGCGCCGGGGCGAAAAGGAGATCGACGAAGGCATCCTCGGACGACCGCAGCACGGTCTCGTCCAGCCCGCTGGCGGCGACGAAATCGGCCGGGTAATCGCGACCCGAATGCGGCGAGGCGAAGATAACCGCCGAGGTCTGGCGCCCGGGACGGTGAAGGTCGAATGCCAGATGCGTCATGCTTGCCCTCCGCATCCCCACATAGCGTGCTTTCGGGCCCTGTCGAAAGGCCTTGAAGGGCAAATCGACTCCCCTTATACGCCCGTTGATCCGCGGCGGGGCATTGTCCCGGCGCGACCGGGCGCGTAGCTCAGCGGTAGAGCACTACGTTGACATCGTAGGGGTCACAGGTTCGATCCCTGTCGCGCCCACCATTGCCGCCCGCAAGGGCAACGAAACCACCAAGGGGCCCGCAGGGCGCCGCGACAGGAGACGACCGATGAAGGTCCGCAACTCGCTCCGCTCGCTCAAGCAGCGGCACCGTGACTGTCAGATCGTGCGCCGCAAGGGCAGGGTCTATGTCATCAACAAGACGCAGAAGCGCTACAAGGCCCGCCAGGGCTGAGGCCGCTCTGCCATCGCCATGAATGAGGGCCGCCGGTGCACCCGGCGGCCCTCATGCGTTGCGGTGCCGCGGCCTGCCCTGCGGCGCAGGGGCGGGCGACGGGCGGCGTCAGTTCCGCGGCGCACGCCCCGGCCGCTCGGCCTGCAACGCCTCGATCCGCGCCCGAGCCTCGGCGGCGAAGGCGCCGCGCGGATGGGCGTTCAGATAGGCGCGATAGCCGGCGCGGGTGTTCGTCGCGAGGGCGGTTTCCCATGCCGCCCGGTCGGCATCGGCCCCCTGCTCTCGCAGCGCCTCGATCCGCTTGCGCGCCTCGGCAGCGAAGTTTCCGCCCGGGTAGGCGTCGAGATAGGCGCGATAGCTCGCGCGGGTGTTGGCAGATGTTGCCTGGTCCCAGGCCGCGCGCTCGGCGGTGTTCCCGTCGCCCTCCATCGCCTGGATCCGCGACCGGGCCTCGGCCGCGAAAGTCCCGTTCGGGAAGTTTCTCAGATACGCGCGATAGGCATCGACCGAATTGGCGTCCCGCGCATCGTCCCAGGCCGTGCGGTCGGCGTTCGTGCCTTCGGCCTGCAGCGCCTCGATCCGCGCCCGCGCCTCGGCAGCAAACGTGCCGCGCGGGAAGGCGTTCAGGTAGGCGCGATAGCCCGCGACCGTATTCGCCGCCAGCGCCCGCTCCCATGCCGTGCGGTCGGCGTTCGTGCCTTCGGCCTGCAGCGCCTCGATCCGCGCCCGCGCCTCGGCTGCGAAGGTGCCGCGCGGGAAGGTGTTCAGGTAGCTGCGATAGCCCGCCACCGTGTTCGCCGCCAGCGCCCGCTCCCAGGCCGTCCGGTCGGCATTCGTGCCCTCGGCCTGCAGCGCCTCGATCCGCGCCCGCGCCTCGGCTGCGAAGGTGCCGCGCGGGAAGGTGTTCAGGTAGCTGCGATAGCCCGCCACAGTATTCGCCGCCAGCGCCCGCTCCCAGGCCGTGCGGTCGGCATTCGTGCCCTCGGCCTGCAGCGCCTCGATCCGCGCCCGCGCCTCGGCAGCAAACGTGCCGCGCGGGAAGGCGTTCAGGTAGGCGCGATAGCCCGCGACCGTATTCGCCGCCAGCGCACGCTCCCAGGCCGTGCGGTCGGCATTCGTGCCCTCGGCCTGCAGCGCCTCGATCCGCGCCCGCGCCTCGGCGGCGAAGGTGCCGCGCTGCCAGTTGCTCAGGTAGGCGCGATAGGCCGGGATGGTGTTGGCACGCTGCGCATCGGCCCATGCGGCGCGGTCGGCGGCGCTGCCGCTCAGCGCCGCGATGCGATTGCGCGCCTCGGCGGCATAGGCGCCGCGCGGCCAGGCATCGAGATAGGCGCGATAGGCCGCCTGGGTGTTGATCGCCGTCGCCCGGTCCCAGGCCGCGCGGTCGCCCGGCTGGCCTTCGAGCATCGCGATCCGGGTGCGGGCGGCATTGGCATAGGCGCCGCGCGGCCATGCCGCGAGATAGGCGCGATAGGCCGGCACCGTATCCACCGCCCGCGCCTGCGCCCAGGCCGCCTGATCGGCCTGCGGCGCGTTGTCGGTGTTGGCAAGCTGTTCGAGGGCCAGCAGCGCGAACACCCCGAGTGGAAAGAGGTTGAGATAATTCTGCACGCTCGCCTGGTTGCCCCGCGATCCGTATTGTTCCCAATAGCGGCGATCCTCGGCCTCGCGCGCGGCAGCCGTCGCCTCGGCCTGCAGCGCAGTGAGCTGGGCAAGGTCGAGATAGCCGGTCGGGAACCGGCCGCCGGCGGCTTGCCAGGCCGAGATCGCGCTGCGCGTGCCGGGGCCGAAGATGCCGTCGATGCCGCGCGTATTGTAGCCGAGCGCGGTCAGCGCCTGCTGGATAGCCACGCGGGCGTCACGCGACAGGTTCAGGCGCGCCTCGTCGGCGGCAGGATCATAGCGGGTGTCTGGTGTCGCCGCAGGCGGCGGCGCTGGCGGCAGGGGGATCACCGGCGCGGCGGTGGCCACCCGGATCGCCGCGATGGCCGCCCGCGCCTCGGCCGCATAGCGGCCGTCCGGCCAGCGGTTGAGGAAGGCGGCAAAGCCGGCTTCGGTCCCGGCGGCGACGGCGCGGGACCAGTCGGCCTCCTCGCCCGAGGCGGGCGGCGGTGCCGGCACGCCCGGCAGGAAGGGTTGCGCCCCCGGACCGACGAGCGTCAGCCCCGGCCGTGCCGCGACCAGCGAGGCGAGCGGGACGCCCGGCCGCAGCAGCGCATCGCGGGCAAAGGCAGTGACCGCCGCATCCGGGCCGCGCACGAGCGTCACGCCCGGCGGCAACCAGTTCGCAGGCCCGACGCCGGGAACGAGGCCCGCATCCGCCCCGCCCGCCCCCGTGTCGCCAAGCAGCAGCAGCGCCCCGCCCGGCGTCGCCGCCGCTATCTCGGCCAGCGTCACGAGGTTCAGGCCATAGGCATCGGCCGTCGCCAGCGTGACGACCGGCGGCGCCTCGGCGCCGAGGAACCAGGCACCGCGGGCGGAATGGACAAACCGCCCGGTCAGGACGACCGCGAGCCGCTCCAGCCCCGTGCCCGGCGCCTCGGCCAGCGTCCGGCGCATCGCGTCGGTCGTCGCAAGGCGGCTGGTCGCGGCGGCAAAACCGGCGGCGCGCAAACCGCTGTCGATGGCGACCGCGTCGCCGTCGGTGGCAAGACCGTTCAGGACAGCGATCGCGCTGCGCTGGGCAAGCGCCGGGCTTGCGGCGAAGAGGGCGAGGAGGAGGGCGGACAGAATACGTCGCATCGGGGCGACTCCATGCTTGGGACCTGCCCGGACGCTAGCGCCAACCGTCCTGACATGCGATAACATGCGTCATGGCAGCCGTTGCGCCGCCGCGGTCATCCGATAGCGACGTGCCTTTCAGCCGTAGGTGCGCCGGTCCTCGATCACCTTGCCGTCGTTCGGCAGCGTTCCGGGCGGCACCAGTTCCACCCGCCCGCGCAGCTTGAGCGTGTCGAGCACAGAACCTTCGTAAAGCGCCGGGTTCCCCGCCCGCGTCTCGATCTGCACCGTCATCACGTCCATCTCGCCGATCCGCTCGGCAATGACGCGGGCACGGGCGACCTCGGCATGGCGGGCGACGAAATCGGCGACCTGTTCGGGGCGCACGAACATGCCCTTGATCTTGGTCGTCTGGTCGGCCCGGCCCATCCAGCCCTTGATGCGCATGTTGGTCCGCCCGCAGGGCGAGACGCCCGGCAGCACCGCCGACAGATCGCCCGTGGCAAAACGGATGAGCGGATAATCGGGGTTGAGGGTGGTGACGATCACCTCGCCGACCTCGCCGTCGGGCACCGGCGTGCCGGTGCCGGGGCGCACGATCTCGACGATCACCCCCTCGTCCACGATCATGCCCTCGAGCGCGTCCGATTCATAGGCGATGTTGCCCAGATCGGCCGTGGCATAGCACTGGCGGCAGGCGATCCCCCGGTCGGCATAGAACGCCCGAAGCGACGGGAACAGCGCCCCGCCCCCGACCGCCGCCTTGGTATAGCCAAGGCGCGCGCCCGTCTCGTCCGCGCGCTCGAGGATGACCTTGAGGAAATCGGGCGTGCCGGCATAGGCCGTCGCCCCCACATCGGCGGCCGCGCGCACCTGCAGGTCGGTCTGCCCGGTGCCTGCCGGCAGCACCGTGGCGCCGACCGCGCGGGCGGCATTCTCGAACATCATACCGGCCGGGACGAGGTGGTAGGAAAAGCAGTTCTGCACCACATCCCCCGGCCCGATCCCGCAGGCGGCGAGGAACCGGCCGAGCCGCCACCAGTCGGGCGCGGTCCGCCCGGGCTCGTAGATCGGCCCCGGCGACTGGAACACATGATCGAACCCGGTGACGGGCAGCGCCGCAAATCCGCCGAAGGGCGGCTGCGCGCCCTGCGCCGCGACCAGCGCCGACTTGCGGGTGACCGGAAGGCGGGCGAGCGCGGCGCGGTCGGTCACGGCGGCGGGGTCGATCTCGCCGAGCATGGCGGCAAAGGCCGGGGCAAGGGCCCGCGCCCGTGCGATCTGGCGCGGCAGCGCCTCGGCCAGGGCAGCGGCACGCGCATCGGCGCTGCGGGTTTCGAGTTCGTCGTAGAATGGCACGGTCACGGCGATCCCTCTCAGGACACAGGCTTGCAGCAGGCCGCGCCGGCGGCCTGCGCCGGTGGACAAGGCATCGACCCGTAGGAGCAGAAGACACAGCAATCGCCCGGCTCGGGGCGCAGCACCGCGCCGCAGGCCGGGCAATCGAGAAAGAACTGGCAGGCGTCGTCGGGCATCGCATGCGCCGTAACGGCGGCACAGAGCGGACAGCGGATGTCGGCCTGCAGCGTCACGCCAGCCACCGCTTGCGCCGCCGATAGGACCGCACGTCGCGGAACGACTTGCGGCCCTTGTCGGACATGCCGAGGTAGAATTCCTTGACGTCCGGGTTCTCGCGCAGGCTCGCCGCGTCGCCTTCCATCACGACGCGCCCCGATTCGAGGATATAGCCGACATGCGCATAGCGCAGCGCGACGTTGGTGTTCTGCTCGGCCAGAAGGAACGTCACGCCCTGCTCGGCGTTCAGCCGCCGCACGATGTCGAAGATCTGTTCGACAAGCTGCGGCGCAAGGCCCATCGACGGCTCGTCCAGCAGGATCGTCTCGGGCCGGCTCATGAGCGCGCGGCCGATCGCCGTCATCTGCTGCTCGCCGCCCGAGGTATAGCCGGCCTGGCTGCTGCGCCGTTCGCGCAGGCGCGGGAAGTAACCGTAGACGAGTTCCAGATCGCGGGCGACCGCGCTGCGGTCGCTGCGCGTATAGGCACCGGTGAGCAGGTTTTCCTCGACCGTCAGATGCTCGAAGCAGTGCCGCCCCTCCATCACCTGGATGAGGCCGCGCTTCACCAGTTCCGCCGGGTTCATCCCCGCGATCGACGCGCCGCGATAGGCGATGGTGCCCTTGGTGATCGCCCCGCGCTCGGACGCCAGAAGGCCCGAGATGGCCTTGAGCGTGGTCGACTTCCCCGCACCGTTGCCGCCCAGCAGCGCGGTGATCCCACCCTTGGGCACCTTCAGGCTCACGCCCTTCAGCACGAGGATGACGTGATTGTAGATCACCTCGATGTTGTTGACCTCGAGCAGCGTCTCGGCCCCGGCAAGGCTTGCGGCCGATGGGGCGGGCGTGGTGTCGAGCATGGCGGCCTCACATTGCAGGACGGTTTCGCGGCGGGGTCGGGGTTGCGGGGGGGCCCGGCCTCGGGGGCGCCCCCCGCGACGCGTCAGTTACACCGCTTGGCGATGTTGTTTTCCTTGGCGAAGGCCTCGGAATCCTCGGCCACGAGCATGTCGATCACGTCCTTGTCCGATTCGATCCAGTCGGTCAGGACGTTCCACTTCTTCGCGCTCGCATCCCAGCGCTGGATCAGGCCCTGGCCCGATCCGCCGTGGTTCTCGCAGGTCACGGTGAAGGCGGGGCCGAAATTCGGCAGGCCGAGCTCGGCCATCCGCGCCTCGGTCATCTCGAGCGCCTCCATCCCGTCGCGCATCATCGCCGGGGTGATCTGGGCAACACCGTGGATCTCCTGCGCCTTCTTCGCCGCCTCCGCCGCGAGCATCGCGGCATAGATCCCGCGCGAATAGAGCACCGAACCGATCTGGTCGCCCGCGCCCGCCGCCTTGCCGGTGTCGATCACGTATTTCTTCAGATCGGCATAGAGCGGAAAGTCGGTGCCGGTCTGATGCATGTTGAGCGAGGTATAGCCGTTGGCCGCATCGCCGGCCGCCAGCACGTCGTTCTCCGACCCCGACCACCAGACGCCGATGAAATTCTCCATCGGGAAGCGGATGTTGGCGGCCTCCTGCACGGCGGTCGGGTTCATCACCCCCCAGCCCCACATCAGCACGTAATCCGGCCGGTCGCGGCGGATCTGCAGCCACTGGGACTTCTGTTCCTGGCCGGGCGAGTCGACCGGCAGCAGCGTCAGGGCATAGCCATGCTTCTTGGCCAGCTCCTCCAGCGTGCGGATCGGCTCCTTGCCATAGGCCGAGTTGTGATAGACCAGCGCGATCTTCTTGCCGTTCAGGTTGCCGCCGTTCTGGTCGAGCAGGTAGTTGATGATGATCGACGCGCCGTCCCAGTAGTTGGCCGGATAGTTGAACACATGGCTGAACACCCGGCCGTTCTTGGCCGAGGTGCGGCCATAACCCATCGTGTGCATCGGGATGCCGTCGGCGGTCACGCGCGGGATGAGCTGGTAGGTGATCCCGGTGGACAGCGGCTGGATCACCAGCGGCGCCTGCCCTTTGATCGCCTCATAGCATTCGACGCCCTTTTCGGTGTTGTAGCCCGTCTCGCATTCGGTCAGCCGCACCTTCACGCCGCCGATGCCGCCGTCCCGCTCGTTCAGGAGCGTGAAGTAATCGGCATAGCCGTCGGCAAAGGGGATCCCACCGGCGGCGAACGGCCCGGTGCGGTAGCTGAGCGAGGGGAAGAACAGCTCGGCCGCGGCCGGGCTGGCAAGGGCCACCGAAGCGGCGAGGATGGCGGCAAGTCTCAGTTTCATTCGTTTCCCTCCCATGGGTTTCGCAGCAAGGCCCCGCCCGTCAGTGCGGAAAGGGCCATAGTCTCAGTTTTTCCTTCGTCACCCGCCACATCTGGGCTAGGCCGTGCGGTTCAGCGATCAGGAATACCACGATCAGCAGGCCGACGATGATCAGCTCCAGATGCGCGGCAAGGTCGGTCGGCCAGCCGAGGCCTCCCACCAGGACGTTCTTGAGAAACACCGGCAGCAGCACAAGGAAGGCCGCCCCCGCGAAGGACCCGAAGATCGAGCCCAGCCCGCCGATGATGATCATGAAGAGGACAAGAAAGCTCTTGTTGATCCCGAAGCTTTCGCCGACCTCGGCAGCGCCGAGATAGACGGTGAAGAAGAGCGCCCCCGAGATCCCGATGAAGAACGACGAGATCGCAAAGGCGGTCAGTTTCGCCCGCAACGGGTTCACCCCGATGATCTCGGCCGCAATGTCCATGTCCCGGATCGCCATCCACTGCCGCCCGAGCGATCCACGCGTCAGGTTGCGCGCCAGCCAGGCGAGGGCGACGACGAAGACGAGGCACACGAGGTATTTCACCGACGCCGCCGTGTTGGGCCCCGTCAGAGCGATGCCCAGAAATGTCCGCTCCGGCGCCGAGATCTGCCCCGAGGCAGAATAGTTGTAGAACCACGGCACCTTGTTGAAGAGCCAGACGAGAAAGAACTGCGCCGCCAGCGTCGCAACGGCGAGGTAGAACCCCTTGATCCTGAGCGACGGCAGCCCGAACACCACGCCGACCGCCGCCGTGATCCCGCCCGCCAGCACGACATGGATCAGGATCGAGATGTCGGGAAACGCCGTCATCAGCTTGTAGGCCGCATAGGCGCCAACCGCCATGAACCCGCCGGTCCCGAGGCTGACCTGCCCGCAATAGCCCGTCAGGATGTTGAGCCCGATCGCGGCGATGGCATAGATCAGGAACGGCACGAACACCGCGCTCGCCCAATAGTCGTTGATGACCAGCGGGATCACCCCGAACGCCACCGCCAGCACCGCGTAATAGCGCCAGCGGTCGAAGGCGATGGGGAAGGTCTGCGTATCGTCCCGGTAGGACGTCTTGAAATCGCCCGCCTCACGATAGAGCATCGCGTCCCCCTCCCCCTTCGCCCTTCATCGTTCCCCAAATACTCCGGGGGTCCGGGGGCTGGCCCCCGGCGGGCTGGTTCGGCCTTGCCATTGCCGCCCGTGCGCGCATGGCCGTCACACCCTCTCGATGATCTTCTCGCCGAACAGGCCCTGGGGCCGGAACACGAGGAAGAGGAGCGCGAGCACATAGGCGAACCAGTTTTCCGTCGCCCCGCCGATCAGCGGCCCGACGAAGAACTCGAACAGCTTCTCGCCCATCCCGATGATGAGGCCGCCGACGATGGCGCCCGGAATCGAGGTGAACCCGCCCAGCATCAGCACCGGCAGCGCCTTGAGCGCGATGAGGCTCAGCGAGAACTGCACCCCCGACTTGGCCCCCCACATGATCCCCGCCACAAGCGCGACGAAACCGGCGATCGACCACACCAGCACCCAGATGAACCGCAGGGAAATCCCGACCGACAACGCCGCCTGGTGATCGTCGGCCACCGCGCGCAGGGCACGGCCCTGCTTGGAATACTGGCTGAACAGCGTCAGCGTCACCACCAGCAGCACCGCCACGATCGTCGCCGCGATGTCCAGCCGGTCGATGAAGAACCCGTAGCCGAACCAGGCCAGCGTCGTGTCGTCGATCACCCCCGACATGCCCTGCGGCAGCCCGACGTCGAGCTTCTTGATCTCGGCCCCCCACATCACGTCGCCCACCCCTTCGAGGAAATAGGCCAGCCCGATCGTGGCCATGAAGAGGATGATCGGCTCCTGGTTGATGAGATGCTTGAGCACCAGCCGCTCGATGGCGATGGCCAGCCCGATCATCACCAGCGCGGTCAGCGCGATGGCGATCAGCGACGGGACTTCCCAGCCGAAACCGTGGATCCGCGTGCCGAAGATGGCATTGATGAGATGGGCGAAGGGCACCTGCCCCTTCTGGATGCCCACCAGCGTCATCGCCGCGAACAGCGCCATCACGCCCTGCGCGTAGTTGAAGATGCCGGACGCCTTGAAGATCAGCACGAAGCCGAGCGCGACGAGCGCATAGAGCACCCCGGCCATCAGGCCGTTCACCATCACCTCGGCGGTATAGAACACCACGTCAGGCATGCCCGGCCCCCTCAATCATGGCTGACCCCCAGATAGGCGTCGATCACCGCCTGGCTCCGGCGCACCTCGTCGGGCGCCCCGTCGCCGATCTTCTTGCCGTAATCCATCACCACCACGCGGTCCGACAGGTCCATCACCACGCCCATGTCATGCTCGATCAGGCAGATCGTGGTGCCGAATTCGTCGTTCACATCGAGGATGAAGCGGCACATGTCCTCCTTCTCCTCGACGTTCATGCCCGCCATGGGCTCGTCGAGCAGCAACAGCATCGGCTCGGCCGCCAGCGCGCGGGCCAGTTCCACCCGCTTCTTGAGGCCATAGGGCAGGCGGCCGACGGGTGTCTTGCGGATGTGCTGGATCTCGAGAAAGTCGATGACCTTTTCCACCTTCTCGCGGTTGGCGCTTTCCTCGCGCTCGGCCCTGCCCCACCAGATCGCCTGATCGAGGATGGTCGATCGCATATGCGTCAGGCGCCCGGTCATCACGTTGTCCAGCACGCTCATTCCCTCGAACAGCGCGATGTTCTGGAACGTGCGCGCGATGCCGAGCCGGGCGACCTGATACGGCCGCATCGGCGGGCGGCGCTTGCCGCGGAACCAGACCTCGCCCTCCTGCGGGACGTAGAACCCGCTGATGACGTTCAGCATCGAGGATTTGCCGGCACCGTTCGGCCCGATGATCGCGCGGATCTCGCCCTCGCGGATGTCGAAGGAGATATCGGTGATCGCCTTGACCCCGCCGAAGCGCAGGCTGATGTTCTTCATCTCCATCAGCACGCCGCCGATCCGGCGGCCGTCGGCCGTCACATACCCTTCGGCAGCAGCATCGAGCATCAGAGCCTCCCCACCACACCGACCGCGAGGCCGTAGACGATCAGCGCGCCGACGATCAGCGGCACCCGCGCCAGCGGCAGCCCCGGCCAGATCCGCTGCAGCGCCAGCACGCCGAAGGCGCCGCTGATCGCCCCCGCGACACCCGATTGCAGGAATTCGGGCACGAACCGCAGAACGGCCCATGCCAAGGCAAGACCGGCAACGGCGATGACCGCGCCGATGACGGGTTGCGGCTCGACCACGACCTTCATTCGGCTTTACCTCCCGGCTGCGCCTTGGCCGCAAGCGTCGCGGTCATGCCGCGCGCCTCTGCTCGCCCGCGCCGACGACAGCGGCATCGCGGATTTCGAGCGTCGCGGAGATATGCCCCTTGCGGCCGTCCTCGTAGGTCACTTCCGTGCGGGTGCTCACGCTTTTCGAGCCGTCGTAGAGCGCCGCGATCAGGTCGGCGAATTTTTCCTCGATGATCCGGCGCCGCACCTTGCGGGTGCGCGTCAGCTCGCCGTCGTCGGCGTCGAGTTCCTTGTGCAGCACGAGGAACCGGCGCACCTGGCAACCCGACAACATCGGATCGGCGGCGACCGAGCGGTTCACCGCCTCGACATGCTCCTGCATCATGGCGAGCACCCTCGGATGCCCGGCGAGCTCCTGATACGACGCATAGGCGATGTTGTTGCGTTCGGCCCAGTTGCCGACCGCGGTCAGGTCGATGTTGAGGAACGCGGTGCAATAGTCGCGCCCCGCCCCGAACACCACCGCCTCGAGGATGTTGGGGAAGAACTTGAGCTTGTTCTCGACATATTTGGGGGCAAAGAGCGACCCGTCCGCCATCTTGCCCACGTCCTTGGCGCGGTCGATGATCCGCAGATGCCCGCTGCCTTCCTCGAAGAACCCGGCATCCCCGGTCGCGACCCAGCCCTCGGCATCCTTGGTCGATGCGGTGCTCTCGGGATTCTTGTAGTATTCGACGAACGTGCCGGGCGAGCGGTAATAGACCTCGCCGTTCTCGGCGATGCGCACCTCGACGCCGGGCGAGGGCACGCCTACCGTGTCCGACCGGACCTGCCCGTCGGGCTGCTGGGTGATGAACACCGAGGCCTCGGTCTGCCCGTAGAGCTGCTTGAGGTTGATCCCGAGGCTGCGGTAGAAATCGAAGATCTCGGGCCCGATCGCCTCGCCGGCCGTGTAGCCGACACGGATGCGGCTGAACCCCATGGTGTTCTTCAGCGGGCCATAGACCAGCACCTCGCCGAGCGCATAGGCGATCCGGTCGCCGAGGGGCACCGGCTTGCCGTCGAGGATCGCCGGCCCGACACGGCGCGCCACGGCCATGAAGCGGTCGAACAGCCATTTCTTGAACCGCCCGGCATCCTCCATGCGGATCATCACGGATGTCAGCGTCGTCTCGAACACCCGCGGCGGGGCGAAGAAATAGGTCGGCCCGATCTCGCGCAGGTCGGTCATCATGGTCGCCGGGCTTTCGGGGCAGTTCACGCAGAACCCCGCCCACATCGCCTGACCCATCGAGAAGATGAAATCCCCCACCCAGGCCATCGGAAGATAGGCAAGGATTTCCTCGGCCTCGGTCAGCCTGTCGAATTCGCAGCTCGCCCTTGCGGTCTCGATGATGTTGCGGTTCGACAGCACCACGCCCTTGGGCTTGCCGGTGGTGCCCGAGGTGTAGAGCATCACGCAGGTGCTGTCCGCCGTCAGCCCGGCGATGCGCGCGTCGAGTTCGGGGCCCAGCCGCGTTGCCGCCGCGCGGCCCTCGGCGGCCGCATCGGCCAGCCAGCCGAGGTGCCGGTGGTCGTATTTCCGCATCCCGCGCTTGTCGACATAGAGCATGTGGGCGATCGACGGCAGGCGGTCCTGCACCTCGAGCACCTTGTCCACCTGCTCCTGATCGCCCGCGATGACGAAACGCGCGCCGCAGTGATCGAGCACATAGGCCATCTCTTCGGCGACCGCGTCCTGATAGAGCGGCACCGGCACCGCGCCGCACATCTGCACCGCCACCATCGACCAGTAGAGCGCGGGGCGGTTGCGCCCGATGATCGCCACATGGTCGCCCGGCGCGATGTCGAGCACCATCAGCCCCAGCGCGATGACCCGAACCTCGTCCGCGACCTCGGCCCAGGTCCAGCTTTGCCAGATGCCGAATTCCTTTTCCCGATACGCGGTCCGCGTCGGAAAGCGCGCCGCGTTGCGCGCGAGGAGTGCGGGGATCGAGGCGGGGCTGCCCCCGGTTGCGGCGGTGCCAGTCAAGCGCGTCCTCCCTGCGCCGGCATTGCGGCGCTGCCGGGGGGCGATTCCCTTCACCCCTCCCGGCGCCATCTTACGTGCGGCGCGAAGGTTGCGCGACTTTTTCGACAATCTTGCGAATTGTTACCGCCCGCCCCCGTTCGCGCCACCCGCACCGGCGCCGGGCGTGGACCGGGCGCCGCGGCGGTGCTAACCGGTGCCGGCAGGAGGATCGCGGCATGCCGCTGACCGAGGAAATCCGCGCCGGGCTGACCCGGGCCGGGCTGGGCATGATCCAGCAGGCGCTGTCGATCTTCGACCGCGACCTGCGGCTGGCGGTCTGCAACCGGCGGTATCAGGAGATGTTCGATCTGCCCGAAGAATTCGTGACCACCGGCGCGGCCTTCGAGGACACGATCCGCTACCTCGTGCTGCGCGGCGAATACGGGGCCGTGGACGATCCCGATGCGGCGGTGCGCACCCGGGTCGAGGCGGCGCGGGCCTTCGTGCCGCATTACCTCGAACGCGCCCGCCCCAACGGGCGCTGGGTCAGCGTCGAGGGGGCGCCGCTGCCGCAGGGCGGCTGGGTCACCGTCTACACCGACATCACCGAGATCAAGCACCAAGAGCGCCTGCTGCGCACCCGGTCCGAGGTGCTGTCGGCCGATCTCGTGACCCATGCCGAACGCCTGAGCCGCGCCAACCGCGCGCTTGCCGCGACGAACGCGGCACTCGAGGAGGCCAAGCGCGAGTTGACCGAGATCGAGGCGCGCACCCGGCTCACGACCGAGATGATGCCGGCCCATATCGCGCATGTGGACCGGTCGCTGCGCTACACCTTTTCCAACCGCCGCCTCGCCTCGGTGCTGCCGGGCCGGCCGACCGACATCATCGGGCTGCACGGGCGCGACGCGCTCGGCCCGGCGACCTTCGCCAAGATCGAGCCGAACCTGCGCGCCGCGCTGGCGGGCGAGGGCTCGGTGCTCGAATTCGCCGACGACGACAGCGGCCGGCGCATCCGCGGCGCCTTCACGCCCGACCGGGTCGGCGACGGGCCGATCAACGGCGTCTACATCCTGTCGATGGACGTGACCGCCGAGGCGCAGGCCCGCGCCGCTCTGATGCAGACGCGCAAGCGCGAGCTCGCGGCGCAGATCACCTCGGGCCTTGCGCATGATTTCGCCAATCTGCTGACGATCATCCTCGGGCTGCAGGCGCGGCTTGCGCGGCTCGACCTGCCGGCCGAGGCGGCGGAACTGGTCGCGGGCACGGCGGCGGCGGCGCGGCGCGGGGGCGCGCTGCTCGACCGGATCGGATCGATCTCGGGCCGGCGCGAGTTGCGGCCCGAGGCGACCGAGATGGCGGCGTTTCTCGGCGGCCTGCGCCCGCTGGTGCAGGCGACATTGCCCGAGGCCGTGGCCTGCACCATCGCCGCCGAGGGGCCGGACGGGGCGGTGCTGCTCGACCAGGGGGCGGTGCAGGATGCGCTCGTCAACCTCGTGCTCAACGCGCGGGATGCGCTGGCGGGACGCGGCGGCACCATCGCGCTGACGGTGCGGGCGATCCGCGACGTGTGGATCGAATTCACCGTCGAGGATGACGGCCCCGGATTTTCGCCCGAGGCGCTGGCGCGCGGGCTCGATCCGTTCTTCACCACCAAGGGCGGCGAGGGGTCCGGGCTCGGGCTGGCCATGGTCTACGACATGGCGCAGCTTGCGGGCGGCACGGTGCGGCTTGACAACCGCGCGGCCGGCGGCGCGCGGGTGACCCTGCGCCTGCCGCTGCGCCGGCCCGAGCGGGCGCCAGCGCCGGCGCTGGTGCTGCTTGTCGAGGACGACCCCGACATCCGCGAGACGGTGCGCGACATGCTCACCACGCTCGGCCACAGCGTGATCGAGGCGGCCTCGGTCGCCGAGGCCGAGGCGCTGGCATCGCTCCCGGGCATCGGCGCGGTGCTCAGCGACATATCCCTTCCGGGGGCGGCGAACGGCGTCGATCTCGCCGAACGGCTGGCCGAACGGGGTCTGGCGGCGCGGCTGTGCCTGATGACATCGCTGCCCCCCGCCGATCCGCTGCGGATGCGCGCGGCGGCCCGGTTCGCGGTGCTGGCCAAGCCGCTCGACCCCGGGCGGCTTGCTGCGGCGCTGGTGGCGGCATGACCGGGTTGCGATCAGGGGCCGGCCGGTGATCCTCTATCTTTCCAACGGCCATGGCGAGGACGAGATCGGCGGGCGCATCCACGATGCGCTCGGCCTGCCGGCGCAGGCCTGGGCGATGGTCGGCGAGGGCAATGCCTGGCGCCGGCGCGGCGTGCCGCTGATCGGCCCGCCGAACCTGCTGCCGTCAGAGGGCTTCGCCACGCTGAGCCTGCGGCATTTCCTGCGCGACCTCCGGCACGGTTTCCTGCCGACCTATGCGCGGCAGGTGCGCTTTGCGCGGGCGCTGTCCGGGTTCCGGCTGCTGGTGGCGGTGGGCGATGTGGTGCCGCTGGCGGCGGGCCTTCTGTCGCGGCTGCCGACGGCCTTTGTCAGCACGGCGAAATCGGCCTGGTATGGCGGCAGGACCGGGCGCGGGACGGGGCACGACCGGCTCGACCATGCGCTCATGCGGCGGGCGGTGGCGGTGTTCCCGCGCGATGCGCTGACGGCGGCGCGGCTGGCGGCGGCGGGCGTGCCCTGCGCGGACCGGGGCAATCCGATGATGGACGCGCTCGCGCCGCGCGATCCGGCCGCGCTCTGCCCGCCGGGCGAGACGGCGGTGGTCCTGCTGCCCGGATCGCGCGGCGATGCGGCGGACAATGCCCGGCTGCTGCTCGAGGCGGCGGCGCGGCTGCCGGGCATCCGGGCGCTGGTCGCCGCGACCGCGGCGCTGACGCCCGCCCGGGCGATCCCGCCGGACTGGACGCCCGCGGCCTGGGACGCCCCGCTGCCCGGCGCGGCCCATGTCGCGCTGCGTCACCGCGGCGGCGCCCGCGCGCTGATCGTGACCGACCGTTTCGCCGACTGCCTCCATGCCGCGCGCCTTGCCATCGGCATGGCGGGCACGGCGAACGAACAGGCGGTCGGGCTCGGCCTGCCGCTGATCGCCGTGCCGGGGCAGGGCAACCAGGGGCCGGCGTTCACCGCCGTGAAGGCGCGGTATTTCGGTCCCGCCGCCGTGACCGCCCCGCGCGATCCCGACATGATCGCCGCCGCCGCCGCCCGCCTGCTGGCCGACCCCGAGGCCCGCGCCCGCATGGCCGCCGCAGGCCGGGCCCGGATGGGCCCGCCCGGCGCCGCCGCCGCGATCGCCGCCGATCTCAGGGCGCTGGCCGCATGATCAGCATCGTCATCACCGCCCATAACGAGGCGCGCGGGATCGGCGCGACACTGACCGCGCTGCGCCGCCAGACCCTGCCGCCCGACGCCTATGAGGTGGTGCTGGTGGACGACCGGTCCACCGACGGCACGGCCGAGGCGGCGCGCGCCGCGGGCCATCCGTCCTTGCGCATCCTGCCAGGCGCGCCCGACCCGGCATCGCCGCTGACGACGCGGCAGCAGGCGCTCGATGCGGGCTTCCGCACGGCGCGGGGTGACATCATCCTCACGCTCGACGGCGATTGTGTCGTGCCGCCCGGCTGGATCGCGGCGATGGCCGAGCCGATCCGGGCCGACAAGGCCGATGCGGTGGCCGGGCCGATCGGTTTTGCCCCCGTCCGGGGCGCGGTTGCGCTGTGGCAGAACGCCGATGCGGCCTATTACTATGCCGTCTCGGCGCTGGTGGCGCGCGCCGGCCGCGCGCCCGGCGCGTTCTTCGGCAATTTCGCCTTCCGGCGCGGGCTCTACGACCGGGTTGGCGGGTTCGAGGCGATCGGCTTTGCGCTGACCGAGGATCTGGCGTTCACCCGCGCCATCCATGCCGCCGGCGCCCGCATCGTCTTTGCCGGGCTGCGCGCCGATGTGGCGCCCTGCCCGACCGCCGCCGCGCTGGTTGCGCGGACCATGCGCATCGCGCAGGGCCCGGCCTCGGCGCTGGCGGCGGTGCTCGCCGCCATCCCGCTGACCCTTCTCGCGCTGATGCTCGGCGCGGCCGTGACGGGGGACGGGACGCTCTGGGCGCTCGCGGGCCTGCGCTGGCTGGCCGGGGCGGGGTTCGTCGCGGCGGCGACGGCACGGCACGGCCCGCTTGCAGCCCTGCCCGCCGCACCCATCTACGAACCGGGCGCCGTCCTTCTGGCGGTCGCCGTGCTCGTCGCCCGCGCCCGCGGTGCGGGCGTCGGCTGGGGGGGGCGCCGCTATGGCTAGGCATGCCGCCGGCATCACCATCCGCCCCTACGAGGGCCGCGACCGCGAGGCTGTGCGCGCGATCAACCTGCGCACGGCCTGGCGCAACCGCGGCTATGCGGCGATGCTGAACGACCCGGTCGCCCATGCCGATTACTGGACGCTCTATTTCACCGACCACCGCCCGGAGGCGTCCTGGGTGGTCGAGCGGGACGGGGTCATGATCGGTTATTTCCTCGGCTGCACCGATCAGGCGCATTTCCTGCGGGTGATGAAGACGCGCATCGTGCCCCGTGTCGCCGCCCGCGCGATCTGGAAATCGCTCACCCGCCAGTATGACGCCAGAAGCCGCGCCTATGTGCGGCACATGATCCTCAAGGGGCCGGGCGAGACGCCGGATTTCCCGTTTCTCGACTACCCGGCCCATTACCACTGCAACATCCTGCGGGCGGGCTACGGGCAGAACCTCTATACCACCATGGCGCTGATGTTCTGCGACCGGCTCGACGCGCTCGGCGTGGCGCGGATGCACGGCAGCATGCTGGAGCCGGCGGGCAGCGCCGCCTTCCCGCGCATGATCGCCGCCTTCGGGCAGGAGAATGTCGAGGCCTATGCCGAAAAGCCGACCCGCCTCTTCGAGGCGGTGCTGGGCGACACCCGCCCGATGGTCAACCGCGTCTGGGGGGCATCCGTGCCGCGCTTTCGCCGCTATTTCGAATGGATGCGCGATCATGCCCGGATGTAGCGTCCCCGTGCGGGCGGCACCGACCGCGCAGGGCCAGGTGATCGTCACCGTCAACGGCCCGGGCGAGGTTTCGGCGTGGCTCTGGCCGCTCACCCATGCGCTGCGCGCGGCCGCACCGGACCTGCGGCTGCATGCCTGCCTGCTGCCTTGCGTCTTTTCCAGCGGGGCCGAGGCGGCGGTGGCCGAGGGGCTCGGCACGCTCGATGGCGTCTCGCCGGTGCGCGAAAGCCTCGCGCTGATCCGCCGCAACGCGCTGCCCCCGGGCCTCCGGCGCGATGTGCCGACGCTTGTGTTCCACCTCGGCGGCGAGGTGGCGCTGACCCGCGCCATCGCCTGGCGGATGCGGGCGCCGATCTGGGCCTATGCGGAATCGCCGATCGGCGGGCGGGCGTTCGAGCGGGTGTATTTCTCGGGCCTCAATCCGCTGCCCGCACGGCTGGCCGACCCGGCGCGGCTGGTGGGCGATCTGATGGTCGATGCGGCCGCCCTGCGCCGGTCGCTCGCCCCGCCGCGCGGGCCGGGGGCGCCGCGGATGCTCGGGCTGTTCCCCGGCAGCCGCGACTATGCCGTTCGTCCTCTCTTGCCGCATTACGCGTGGTTCGTGAACCGGTTGGCGGCCGACAACCCGGACCTGACCTTTGCGATGGCCAAGGCGGATTTCATCCCCGAGGCGCTGCTGCGCGACATCCCGCCGCCGCCCGAGAGCCGGCCCTGGCCGGCCGACCCGGTGCGCCATCGCAGCGCGGGCGGCGCAAGCTGGCTGGAAACCGGCGCGGGGGTGCGCATCGACATCCTGTCGAACCGCGCGGTGCTGACCCGCGCCGATGTGGCGCTGACCATCCCCGGCACCAATACGGGCGAGATCGCGGCAGCCGGCATCCCGATGGTGGTGATCGCGCCGCTCTACCTGTCCGAACAGGTGCCGCTTCCGGGCCTCGCGGGCCACCTCGGGCGTATCCCTCGACTGGGCCCTGCGATCAAGCGGGCGGCGCTGCGCCGGCAACTGGCGGGCATGCCGTTCCTTGCGCTGCCCAACCGCCGCGCCGGGCGGATGATCGTGCCCGAATTCGTCGGCAACGACCTGCACGACGGGGTGGAGGCCGCGCTGCGCCGGCTTCTGGGCGAGGCGGGGGACGAAACACGTGCCGCGCTGCGGGAGGCGATGGGGCCGGCGGGGGCGGGGGCGCGGCTGGCAGCGGATATCGCCGCGCGCTTTGCCTCTGGCGCATCTGCCCAGGCGACGGGCACGGTTCGGGCTTGACGCCCGATAATCGGGCAACCACGCTTCGCGCAGCGGGGCAACCGCCAGCCGATCCGTGCCGGGGCTTGCCCCTGTGCGGCGCGGCGCGGAACGCTCGCCCCCACCAACAGGAGGCTCGCCCATGTTCCACCGTCTCGCCGCCGCCGCGCTGGCCGCAGCCGCCGCATTGCCGGCCGCTGCCCAGACCACGGTCAACTTCGCGCTCGACTGGCGCTTCGAGGGGCCCGCCGCCCCCTATTTTGCGGCCATCGACAACGGCCATTTCGCGGCCGAGGGCCTTTCGGTCGAGATCCAGGCCGGGCAGGGGTCGCTCGACGCGATCCCCAAGGTCGCCACGGGTGCATTTCCGATGGGCTTTGCCGACCTCGGCGCGCTGATGCGGTTTCTCGACCAGAACCCCGGCGCGCCGGTCATCGGCGTGATGATGGTTTATGACAAGCCCGCCGCGGCGATGGTCGGGCGCCGGTCGCTCGGCATCAACGCAATCGCGGATATCGAGGGCAAGGTGCTCGGCGCGCCGCCGCCCGATGGCGCCTGGTCGCAGTTCCCGGCCTTTGCCAAAGCCAACGGGCTCGACATGTCCAAGGTCACGGTCGAGCCGGTCGGCTTTCCCACGCGCGAGCCGATGCTGGCAGAGGGCAAGGTGGCGGCGGTGACCGGGTTTTCCTTCTCGGTGCTTCTGAACCTCGTGCGCCTCGGCGTGCCCGAGGATGACATTGCCGTGTTCCTGATGGCCGACCACGGCGTGGACTATTACGGCAACGTCATCATCGCCAACACCGATTTCGCCGCGGCCAACCCGGCCGTCGTGACCGGCTTCCTGCGCGCGGTCGCGAAGGGCTGGCAGGATGCCATCAACGACCCGCAGGCGGCGGTGACGCAGATGATCACCCGCACCCCGGCCTCGGACGTCGCCCTCGAAACCCGGCGGCTGGAACTCGCCATCGCGGGCAATGTGCTGACCGACTATGTCAAGGCGAACGGGATGGGCGGGGTCGATCCCGACCGCTATGCCCGCGCGATCGAGCAGATGAAGGAAATCTACACCTTCCAGAACGCGCCGACCCCCGATCTCTACTTCACGCCGGCCTATCTGCCGACCGACGGCAGCCTGATGCTGAAGTGACGCCGCGGCCCGCCGCCGGGTCCTGACCGGCGACGGACCCGCCGTCCGTCGCCGCGCGCCTGTGGGCGGCGGACCGCGGGCGTTTGCCGTGCATTGCGAATCCCGAACCGGAACGCCGCCCTTGACCAAAGCCGAACCAAGCCAGCCGCTCGTCGATATCCGCGACGTCCGCCATGCCTACCGCACCCCCGCGGGACCGCTGCCGGTGCTCGACGGCCTGACGCTGTCGATCCCCGAGGGGCGGTTCTGCGCCGTCGTCGGCCCCTCGGGCTGCGGGAAGTCAACCCTGACGCGCCTCATCGCCGGGCTGATGAAGCCCGACGCGGGCGAGGTCTGGCTCCATGGCGAGCGGGTCAAGAGCCCGCGCAGGACCGTCGGCATGGCGTTTCAGAACCCCGTCCTGCTCGAATGGCGCACGATCCTCGACAATGTCATCCTGCCGCTGGAAATCGTCGCCCCGCGCATGCCGCGACGCCAGCGCGAGGATCGGGCACGCGAGCTGCTCGGCCTTGTCGGCCTTGCCGGCTTCGAGGGCAAGCGGCCGTCCGAGCTGTCGGGGGGCATGCGCCAGCGCGCATCGCTCTGCCGGTCGATCGTGCACAAGCCCGACATCCTCATCATGGACGAACCCTTCGGCGCGCTCGACGCCTTCACCCGCGAGGATCTGTGGCAACTGATGCACCGCCTGCGCGCGGAGGAGCCGTTCACGGCGCTGCTCATCACGCATGACCTACGCGAATCGGTCTATCTCGCCGACGAGGTGGTGGTGCTGTCGGGCCGCCCGGCGCGCACGCAGTTCACGCTGAAGGTGCCGATGCCCGCGCCGCGCCCGATCGACATGCTCTACACGCCCGACTCCGTCGCCATGCTCGCCGCGCTGCGGGCGCAGATCGAGATCGCGCAGGGGCGCAGTGCGGACGGGGCGCATTAGGATGGACCGGCTGCGCAAGATCGCCCCGCCGCTGCTTGCCATCCTCGCGCTGCTGGCGTTCTGGGAATGGCTTGTCTGGTTCAACCAGTGGCCGAACTACAAGATGGCCTCGCCCTCGGACCTCTGGCCGGCGTTCTGGCGGTTCCGCCATCTCTTCCTCGTGCAGGGGTGGGAGACGCTGTGGCGCACGGTGGTGGGCCTCGTGCTCGCCGTCGCCTTCGGCACGCTGCTGGGCATGGTGATGGGCTTTTCGCGCACCTTGCGCGATGCGCTCTATCCCATCCTCGTGGGGTTCAACGCCATCCCCAAGGCCACCGTCGTGCCGGTGATAGCGCTGATGTTCGTCGGCCAGCACGATTTCAACACGGTGCTGATCGCCTTCATGATCTCGTTCTTCCCGATCGCCGTGTCGGTCTCGATCGGCCTTTCGACGCTCGAGCCGGAATATCGCGACATCCTGCGCGCGCTCGGCGCCAGCCGCCTGACGATCTTCTGGAAGATCGCGCTGCCCAAGACCCTGCCGGAGTTCTTCGGGGCGCTGAAGGTTGCCGTGACGCTCGCCTTCATCGGCACCAACCTGATGGAGATCGTCGAGCCGCATGGCCGCGGCCTCGGCGCGTTGTTCGACAGCGGGCGGATCAATGCCGACTACCCCCTGATGTTCGCCGTCCTGCTGGCGCTCGCGGCACTCGGGATCGCGCTCTTCTACGTTGTCGTCGTGCTCGAACGCATCTTTGCGGGCTGGGCGGAACGCGGGCAGACCTGACGGGCGCCCATTCGCGCGGCATTGTTGCCGCGGGCCGCACGAAATTGCAGCATTCCTGCAGTCCGCCTGCGGGGCCTCGGCAGGCCGCCCCTTGCCGCCGAGGCGGCCGGGTGGTGCATCTGACCCATGTTCGATGCGCATCCCCCGTCCCCGACCCACCAGCGCAGCCATGGCCGCGCGGCAGTCGCCTTGTCGCGCCGCAGCGGGGCGATCCGCCTTGACGGGCTGGTGCAGGAGGGCTCGGCCAAGGCGTTCCTGCCGCGGGTGCACCGGGCGGTCCCGGAGGTGGTGTTCCTCAACACCTCGGGCGGGCTGACCGGGGGCGACCGGCTCGCGCTGACCGTCGATCTGGGCGCATCCGCGCAGGCGGTGGCCACGACGCAGACGGCCGAGCGGGCCTATGCCGCCGGCGGCGCAGCGGCCTCGGTGACCGTGGCGGCGCAGGTCGGCGCGGGCGGCCGGCTCGACTGGCTGCCGCAGGAAACGATCCTTTACGAAGGGTCCGACCTCGACCGGCAGACCACCATCGACCTCGCCGCGGATGCGACCTGCCTGATGGCGGAAATGGTGATACTCGGCCGGCATGCGATGGGCGAGACGCTGCGCGAGGCCCGGCTGCGCGATGCGCGGGTCGTGCGCCGCGCGGGCCGGCCGGTCTGGGCCGAAACGCTGCGGCTCGATGCCGGCACGCTGGCGCGCGGCGGCGATGCGGCAGTGCTGGGCGGGGCGCGGGCCTTTGCGGTGATCGCCCTGATCGGCCCGGAGGCCGAGGATGCGCTGCCCCGCCTGCGCGCCGCGCTGGACCTGCCGGGGGTCGAGGCGGCAGCCTCGGCCTGGGACGGCAAATGCGTCGCGCGGCTGATGGCGCCGGCCGGATGGCCGCTGCGCCGCGCGGTCGCGCGGACGCTGGCGGCGCTGCGCGAGGGCCCCTTGCCCCGCGTCTGGCAGATATGACGAGGCTGCGATGAACCTGTCCCCGCGCGAGCGCGAAAAGCTCCTGATCTCTCTCGCAGCGATGGTCGCGCGCGGGCGCCTTGCCCGCGGCGTCAAGCTCAACCATCCCGAGGCAGTGGCGATCATCACCGATTTCGTGGTGGAGGGCGCGCGCGACGGGCGCAGCGTGGCCGACCTCATGGAGGCGGGGGCGCATGTCATCACGGCCGAACAATGCATGCCCGGCATTCCCGAGATGATCCATTCGGTGCAGGTCGAGGCGACGTTCCCCGACGGCACGAAGCTCGTCACCGTCCACCACCCGATCCGCTGAGGTTCCCCATGCGCCTTGCCCTTGCCGCCACCCTCGCGCTTGTGCCCGCCGCGGCGCTGGCTCATCCCGGACACGGCGAGGGCGATGCCTTCCTGTCCGGCGTGCTGCATCCGCTTCTTGGGCCCGATCACCTCCTTGCGATGGTCGCGGTCGGCCTCTGGGCGGCGCTGGCGGGCAGGCGGGCGGTCTGGGCCTATCCGGCGGCCTTCGTCGCGGCGATGCTGGCGGGCGGGCTGATCGGCGCGGGGGCGGGGGCGATCGCGGCGGTGGAGCCGGCGATCCTCGCCTCGGTGATCGCGCTCGGCGCGGCGACGGCCCTTGCGCTGCGGCTGCCGCTGGGCGTTGCGGTGGCGGCGCTGGCGGTATTCGGGCTGGCGCATGGCCATGCGCACGGCGTCGAGGGGCCGGGCGGGGCGGCCTATGCGGCGGGCTTCGTGCTGGCGACGGCGGCGCTGCATGCCGGGGGGCTGGCGCTCGGCCTCGCGCTGGCGCGGCTGCGCGGCCTGCTGCTGGCCCGCGCGGCCGGGGTGGCGGTGATGACCGGGGGCCTTGCAATCGCGCTCGCGCCCGGGGCCGAGGCGCATGGACCGGGAGGGGCGATGCAGGATCACGGCGCGATCTGGGGCAACCGGCCGGTGGCCGAATGGGTGATGCTCGGCACGCATGTGCACGGAGGGTTCGGCAGCCTCATCGCGCTCGGCATCCGCATCGGGCAGGACGCGGCCGAACGGCTCGATGCGCAGCCGCGGCAACTGACGGTGAGCTATCGCTCGCATCCCGACGCGCCCTGCCCTTGCGTGATCGACGGGCTGCAGGTGGCCACGCGCGCCTCGCTGGGCACGCGGACGCTGACCCTGTCGGACGAGCCGCCGCCGGCGGATGTGTTCGGCATCGCGACCATCCGCAACACGGCGACCGGTGCGGCGCTCGAATACACGATCCCGATGGCGGCCTGGCCGGCACTGCGCGCAGCCAACCAGGGCGATGTGGCCGCCCGCTGGTCGGCCGTCATGGATGCGCCCGAGGCGACGCTATTCACCCGCGCGGAGCCGGCGTCGTGATTCCCGGCGAGGTCTTCACCGCCCCAGGCGAGATCACGTTGAATGCGGGTGCGACGGCGATCACGCTGATGGTGGCCAACACGGGCGACCGGCCGGTGCAGGTCGGCAGCCACTACCATTTCGCCGAGACCAACCCCGGCCTCGACTTCGACCGGGCGGCGGCGCGCGGCATGCGGCTCGACATCGCCGCCGGCACCGCCGTGCGGTTCGAGCCGGGCCAGTCGCGCAGGGTGCGCCTCGTGCCCTACGGCGGCTCGCGCGAAGTTTACGGCTTCAATCAGGGCGTCATGGGGAAGTTGTAACCATCTCTCGGGTCACACCCCACCGCCGCAAGGAGCCGCCGATGCGTCCGATGATGACACTCCCCGACCTGATGCGCCTGTCCTACCGGATGGCGTTCCTGACGCTCGAGATACAACTGACGGTCGCCGCCCGTCTCTGGGGCATCTCCCGCAAGGTGCAGCAAGAGGCGCAGGCGATCGTCGACGACCTGCCGCTCGCCACGGCCCTGCCCGTCCTGACGCCCGATGCGGCGCGGCCCGGCCCGGGCAAGGCACCGCGCCGCGCTGCAGCAACGCCGGCTGCGACCGGCGCGGCAGCGCCGCGATCGCGCCGGCCGCAGTCCCGCAACGCCGATACGCCTGACACGACCCGGCTGAACTGACCCCGCCCGCCCGACCTGACCTCGAAAGGCCGTCCATGCCCGCCACGATCAGCCGCGCTGCCTATGCCGACATGTATGGCCCCACCACGGGCGACCGGGTGCGGCTCGGCGATACCGACCTCATCATCGAGGTGGAGCGCGACTTCACCACCTATGGCGAGGAGGTGAAGTTCGGCGGCGGCAAGGTGATCCGAGACGGGATGGGTCAGTCGCAGCGCACCCGGGCCGAAGGGGCGATGGACACGGTCATCACCAATGCGCTGATCGTGGACTGGACGGGCATCTACAAGGCCGATGTCGGGATCCGCGACGGGCTGATCGCCGGCATCGGCAAGGCGGGCAACCCCGATACCCAGTCCGGCGTGACCGTCGTCATCGGCCCGGGAACCGAGATCATCGCCGGCGAAGGCAGGATCCTGACCGCCGGCGGCCTTGACGTGCACATCCATTTCATCTGCCCCCAGCAGGTCGAGGATGCGCTGCATTCGGGCCTGACGACCATGCTCGGCGGCGGCACCGGGCCGGCGCATGGCACGCTCGCCACCACCGCGACGCCCGGGCCATGGCATCTGGGTCGGATGCTGATGGCCGCCGACAGCCTGCCGATGAACCTCGGGTTCGCCGGCAAGGGCAACGCATCCCTTCCGGCCGCGCTTGTGGAACAGGTGCGCGCGGGGGCCTGCGCGCTCAAGCTGCACGAGGATTGGGGGACGACCCCGGCCGCCATCGACTGCTGCCTCGGCGTGGCCGATGCGATGGACGTGCAGGTGATGATCCACACCGACACGCTGAACGAAAGCGGGTTCGTGGAAAACACGCTCGCGGCCTTCAAGGGCCGCACGATCCACGCCTATCACACCGAAGGCGCGGGCGGCGGCCATGCGCCCGACATCATCAAGCTTTGCGCCGCGCCGAACGTCATCCCCTCGTCCACCAACCCGACGCGCCCCTATACCGTGAACACGATCGAGGAACACCTCGACATGCTCATGGTCTGCCACCACCTCGACCGGTCGATCCCCGAGGATGTCGCCTTTGCCGAAAGCCGCATCCGGCGCGAGACGATCGCGGCCGAGGACATCCTGCACGACTTGGGCGCATTCTCGGTGATGGCCTCGGACAGCCAGGCCATGGGGCGGGTGGGCGAGGTCATTACCCGCACCTGGCAGACCGCGCACAAGATGAAGGTGCAGCGCGGCCGCCTGCCCGAGGAAACCGGCGACAACGACAACCTGCGCGTGCGCCGCTACATCGCCAAATACACGATCAACCCGGCCCTCGCGCACGGCCTGTCGCGCCATATCGGCAGCGTCGAGGTCGGCAAGCGGGCGGACCTCTGCCTGTGGCACCCGGCCTTCTTCGGCGCCAAGCCCGAGATGGTGCTGATGGGCGGCATGATCGTGCTGGCGCAGATGGGCGATCCGAACGGGTCGATCCCGGTCCAGCCGGTCTATTCCCGCCCGATGTTCGGCGCGCTCGGCAAGGCGCGGATGGCATCGTCCGTCGCCTTCATGTCGCGGGCGGCGATCGAGGACGGGATGGGCGAGCGGCTCGGCCTCGGCAAGACGGTGCTGGCGGTCGAGGGAACGCGCGGGATCGGCAAGGCGGACATGAAGCTGAACGACGCGACCCCGCAGATCGAGGTCAACCCCGAAACCTACGAGGTGCGCGCCGACGGCGTCCTGCTGACCTGCGAGCCGGCGCGGGAACTGCCGCTGGCGCAGCGGTATTTCCTGTTCTGACGGCGGCCGTTCCGCTTGCCGCCACCGCCGCGCCGGTCCACGCTGCCACGGCAGCATCGCCCCGAGGAGGATCACCATGCCCGAACGCCTGAACCCGCCCGACCTCTATACCTCGGTCGAATTCGGCTTTTCCCATGCCGTCGTCAGCCGGGGCGGAACGATGATCCACTGTTCGGGGCAGGTCGCCTGGGACAAGGCCCATGCGCTGGTCGGCGCGGGCGATCTGGCGGCGCAGGCGCATCAGGCCATGGCGAACCTCAGGGCCGTGCTCGCCGCCGCTGGCGCGACGCCCGCCCATGTCGTCCGGCTGCGCACCTATGTCGTCGATCACACGCCCGACAAGCTCGGTACGATCGCGCCCGCGATGGCGGCGTTCTACGGCGATACGCTGCCGGCCGCGAATACGGTCGTGGGAGTGCCGGCGCTGGCGCTGCCCGGCTTCCTGATCGAGGTCGAGGCGACGGCCGTCATCGACTGAACCGCTCCCGAGGTCACCCATGCACGACCATCACGCCCCCCTTCCCCCCGCGCGGGCCATCCTGCGCGCCGGCGCGCGCGACCGGATACCGCATGACGTTGTCACGCTCGGCTATGACGCGCGGATCCTGCGGCGGCGGCGGCTTGAAACGGTGCACAGCGAGGGGTTCATCGTCGATCTTTCGGAAACGGTCAGCGTCAACCACGGCGATTGCTTCCTTCTGGAGGATGGCCGCCTGATCGAGGTGATCGCGGCCGAGGAAGATGTGGTGATCGTCACCGGCGACCTGCCCCGCCTCGCCTGGCATATCGGCAACCGGCACACGCCATGCCAGATCGAGGCCGGGCGGCTCGTCATCCGGCGCGACCATGTGCTCGAGGCGATGCTGCGCGGCCTCGGCGCAACGCTCGCGCACGGCTCGGAGCCCTTCACGCCCGAGGGCGGCGCCTACGGGCACGGGCGCACGATGGGGCATAGCCACGGGCCGGATGCGGAGCACGCGGATCACCCGGGGCATGCCGCAAGCCACGCCGGGGACCATCACCATGCACAGGGGCACGACCACGCCCATCCGCACGACTGACCGATGCGTGACGTGCCCGCCCCGCGCGATCAGGCGACCGACCGGCTGCGGCTGGCGCAGTGGCTGTCGCCGGCCTTCCCGATCGGCGGCTTTGCCTATTCGCAGGGGCTGGAGGCGGCCATGGCGGGCGGCGACGTGCGCTGCGCCGCAACGCTCGCCGCCTGGGTCGCGGCGGTGATCGAGACCGGATCGGCGCGGACCGATGCGATCCTGCTTGCCCATGCTCGCGCCGCGGGGTCGGACCTCGACGCGCTCGACGCGCTGGCCCGCGCGCTCGCCCCCTCGGCCGAGCGGCTGACCGAGACGCTGGAACAGGGCGCGGCCTTCGGCGCGATGATGGCGGCGATGGACGGCACCCCGCCGCCGCCGGCGCTCCCCTATCCGCTGGCGGTCGGGTTGGCCGCCCGGCCGCTTGCGCTCGACACGGCCGAGGTCGTCGCGCTCTGGCTGCACGGGCAGGCGGCGCTTCTGGTGTCGGCGGGGGTGCGGTTCATCCCGCTCGGGCAGGGCGCGGGCCAGGCCATCCTTGCCGCGCTGGCCCCGCGGCTCGCCGCGCTGGCCGGAACGCTGGCCGCCGCCCCGCTCGATGCGATCGCCACCGGCACGCCGCGCGCCGATCTGATGGCGATGGCGCATGAAACCCTGACCGTAAGGCTCTATCGCTCATGACCTCACCCCACGGCCCGCTCAAGGTCGGCATCGGCGGCCCGGTCGGCGCCGGCAAGACGACGCTGACCGAACGGCTCTGCGCCGCCCTTGCCCCGCGGCTCTCGATGGCCGTCATCACCAACGACATCTACACCCGCGAGGATGCCGAATACCTGCTGCGCGCGCAGGTCCTGCCGGCCAGCCGCATCCGGGGCGTCGAGACGGGGGGCTGCCCGCATACCGCGATCCGCGAGGATGCCTCGATCAATCTTGCCGCCGTCGCCGACCTGCGGCGCAGCTTTGCCGACCTCGACCTGATCCTGATCGAAAGCGGTGGCGACAACCTCGCCGCGACCTTCTCGCCGGAACTGGCCGACCTCACGATCTATGTGATCGACACGGCGGCCGGGCAGGACATCCCGCGCAAGAAGGGGCCGGGGGTGGCGCGATCCGACCTGCTGGTGGTCAACAAGATCGACCTCGCGCCGCATGTCGGCGTCGATCTCGCGCTGCTCGAGGCCGACACGCGGGCCGCGCGCGGGGGGCGGCCCTATGTGCTGGCGCAGTTGCGGCATGGCCGGGGAGTTGAAGCCGTTGTCGACTTCCTCCTGCGCGAGGGCGGCCTGGCCCTGCGTGTCTGACGGCACCGAGTCGTGCCATAATTCGGTCACAAAGCACGGAGCCGCCCATTCCGGCGCCGCCCTGGCCAAAATATGCGCGAATTTCAGGCAATCCGCCCCGGCACCGGTAGGGCGGGCAGGGCCAGTCGCGAAACCCCTTTCCGCAGCGCAGCATTCACCGTCCGATGCTCCTGCGGGCGCCCCTCGGGTCGCCTGGCGGGAAGGTGTGCGACGACGGTGTTCCTGGCAGAGCGCCCGTCGCCGCACGGAATGCAACAAGCGTTGCCGCCTGCATATAGGCCCGCGCGGAACGCGCGAAAAGGCCCCGGCGGCGTGAAGGGATGATGACGATGACGGCAATCAGGGGGTTGATGCTGGCGGCGGGGCTTGCAGCCGCCGCAGGCGGCGCATCCGCGCAGGAAACGATCAAGGTCGGCGTGCTGCATTCGCTGTCGGGGACGATGGCGATCTCGGAAACGACGCTCAAGGACACGATGCTGATGCTGATTGCCCAGCAGAACGCGAGGGGCGGTCTGCTCGGCAAGCCGCTCGAGGCGGTGGTGGTCGATCCGGCTTCCGACTGGCCGCTCTTCGCCGAAAAGGCGCGCGAGCTGCTGACGGTCTCGAAGGTCGATGTGATGTTCGGCTGCTGGACCTCGGTGAGCCGGAAATCCGTGCTGCCGGTGATCGAGGAGCTCAACGGCCTGCTGTTCTACCCGGTGCAGTACGAGGGCGAGGAAAGCTCGCGAAACGTGTTCTACACGGGCGCCGCGCCGAACCAGCAGGCGATCCCGGCCACGGACTACTTCCTCGAGGAGCTCGGCGTCGAGAAATTCGCCCTTCTCGGCACCGACTACGTCTATCCCCGCACGACCAACAACATCCTCGAGGCCTACCTTCTGTCCAAGGGCATCCCGGCCTCGGACATCTTCGTGAACTACACGCCCTTCGGCCATTCGGACTGGTCCAAGATCGTGGCGGACGTCGTCGCGCTCGGCGCCGACGGCAAGAAGGTCGGCGTGATCTCGACCATCAACGGCGATGCCAACATCGGCTTCTACAAGGAACTGGCCGCGGCCGGCATCTCGGCCGACGACATTCCCGTGGTCGCCTTCTCGGTCGGCGAAGAGGAGCTGTCGGGCCTCGACACCACAAACCTCGTCGGTCACCTCGCGGCCTGGAACTATTTCATGTCGGCCGACACGCCCGAGAACGCCGCCTTCATCGCGGCCTGGCACGACTTCATCGGCAACACCGCCCGCGTGACCAACGACCCGATGGAGGCGCATTACATCGGCTTCACCATGTGGGTGCAGGCAGTGGAAAAGGCCGGCACGACCGATGTCGATGCGGTGCGCAGCGCGATGTACGGCCTTGAGGTGCCGAACCTGACCGGCGGTATCGCCGCGATGCTGCCCAACCACCACCTGACCAAGCCGGTGCTCATCGGCGAGATCCGGGCGGACGGGCAGTTCGACATCATCAGCCAGACCGACCCGGTGCCGGGCGATGCCTGGACCGACCACCTTCCCGCCTCGGCGGTGCTCGAGGCCGATTGGCCGGGCCTCGGCTGCGGGATGTACAACACCGAGACCCGGACCTGCGTGCAGATCAAGTCGAACTACTGACCGGCCCCGCGGGCGGCCCTGCCGGCGGGGCCGCCCGCTCTCCCCGACCGCAGGACGTCCCCCCAGCCATGCGCATCCTGATCGCCGCCTTCTCGCTCATGGGCGCCCTCGCGGTTTCGCTCGCCGCGGCACAACCGCTGCGTGCCCAGACCCTCGCGGCCATCCTCGACGAGGACGCCGCCCTGATCGCCCGCGCCTCGCGCACCACGATCGGCCCGGTGCTCGCCCGCATCCTCGCGACCGGCGATCCGGCCGCGCAGCGCCTCCTCGAGGCCTGGGCCGACCGGCGACTCTGGCAGCGCAAGGCCGACGGCGCCTTCTTCATCGTGCCCGTCGACCGCGAGCCGCTGGTGCTGACCGATCCCGCGACCGGCGCCCCGGCCGGCACCGCGGCCAAGGCCGAGATGGAGCCGCTCCGCCCCAATGCCGGCGTCCGCGCCCTCATCGCCGCCGCGCTCGTGCAGTTCCAGCTGATCGATGCCGACCCCGCCCGCCGCGCCGCCGCACTGACCGCGATCGCCCGGAACCCCGACCCCGAGCATCTGCAGGCCCTGCGCGCCGCCCTTGCAACCGCCGAGGCGGACCCGCGCCTCGCCGCGCAGAAGGCGCGGCTCGAACGGCTGCTCACCGCCCGATACGACGCCGACAGCAACGCCCGCGTTGCCGCCATCGCAGGCTTCGGCGCCGACATCGGCCTCGACCTGCGCGGCGTGCTCAACCCGCTGGTCGCCACCCGCCTCGTCGCCTTGCCGGCGTCGGACCCGATTCCGCCCGGGCTCAACGTCAAGGACATTCTGCGTCCCGGCACCGACATCCCGGCCCCCGAGGCCTATGCCGCCCTCGTCGCTGCCGGCCTCGCCCCCGCACGCCTTTCCCCCGCCGACCAGCGCGCCGCACTCGTCGCCAACCTCGCCGGCGGGCAGGTCGGCGGCGTTCCGGTCGCCGATCTCGCAAGCCAGGCCGCCCGCGATCGCGCCTATACCGCGCTCGAGGCGGCGGGCACCGTCCCCGCGGCCGCCACGGATGACGAGGTCGCGCGCGCCCTCGCTGCGCACCGCTTCCTCGCCGTCTATGCCGAACCCGACCCGGCGGTGACCGAAGCCGCCGAGGCAGCCCTGCTGCGCATCGGCCTCACGCTCGGCCTGATGCAGGCGGCCGACCTCGGGCTCGACGCGCTCTCGCTGGGCGCGATCTACTTCCTGGCCGCCATCGGCCTTGCGATCACCTTCGGCGTGATGCGCGTGATCAACATGGCGCATGGCGAATTCATCATGATGGGCGCCTATACCGGCTATGTCGTCCAGCTCTGGATCACCGACTACACCGCCGCGATCCTCGTCGCCCTGCCGCTCGCCTTCGCGGTAGGCTTCGGCGCGGGGGTGGCGATGGAACGGCTGGTGATCCGCTGGCTCTACAACCGCCCGCTGGAAACGCTGCTCGCCACCTTCGGCGTCTCGATCGCGCTCCAGCAACTGGCCAAGACCATCTTCGGCACCCAGGCCCGCCCGCTGACCGCCCCGGCCTGGCTCGACGGCCAGCTTGCCTTCAATGATGTCGTCGCGATCAGCTGGATACGGGTGGCGATCTTTGTCCTCGCGCTCGTTTTCCTCGCCCTCACCCTTCTGGTGATGACGCGCACCCGCCTCGGCCTCGAGGTGCGCGCGGTCACCCAGAACCCGCGGATGGCCGCCTCGATGGGCATCGACCCGGACCGGATCAGCATGCTGACCTTCGGCCTCGGCTCTGGCATCGCCGGCATCGCCGGCGTCGCCATCGGCCTTTATGCCCAGGTCACCTCGGAAATCGGCCAGGCCTACATCGTGCAGTCCTTCATGACGGTCGTTGTCGGCGGCGTGGGCAACATCTGGGGCACCCTGCTCGGCGCCGCACTCATCGGCGGGCTGCAGAAGGGCATCGAATGGTTCAATCCCGCCAACACGCTGGCCGCGCAGACCTACATGATCCTCTTCATCATCGCCTTCATCCAGGTCCGGCCCCGGGGCATCATCGCCCTGAGGGGCCGCGCGGCGGGGGACTGACCATGAGACCCGCGCCTTCATCGTTCCGCAAATACTCCGGGGTCCGGGGCAGCGCCCCGGAACCTGCGCCCTTGCGCCCCGCCGGAGCGACGCGATGACCGGCCCCTTGCTCGCTCGCAGCCCCTCGGTCCTCTGGTTCCTGCTTGCGCTCGCGCTGTTCACCCTCGGCACCACGGTCCTGAGCGAGGCCTATGGCGCGGCGCTCCTCTCCACATCCTTCGTCAAGACCCTGGGCAAGACGCTGTGCCTCTGCCTTGCCGCGCTGGCGATGGATCTCGTCTGGGGCTATGCCGGCATCCTCTCGCTCGGCCACATGGCGTTCTTCGCGCTCGGCGGCTACATGATCGGGATGTGGCTGATGTATGCCCGGACCGAGGGCATCGTGACGGCCGCCCTGTGGAACGCGCCGATCCCACCGACGCCGCAGGAGATCCGCGACGGGATCGGCACACAGATCTTCGGCGTCGTCGGCGGGTCGGACATCCCGCTCGTGTGGGGCTTCGCCCATTCCCTGCCGCTGCAACTCATGCTCGTCGTCACCTTGCCGGGGATGCTGGCGCTGGTGTTCGGCTGGCTCGCGTTCCGCAGCCGCGTGACCGGGGTGTATCTCTCGATCCTGACGCAGGCGATGACGCTCGCCCTCGCGCTCTACCTCTTCCAGAACGACAGCGGTCTGCGCGGCAACAACGGCCTTTCGGGCCTGCAGAACATCCCCGGCCTCGACGGCGTGGGGCAGGACCGGGTTTCGGTCTGGTTCCTCTGGGCCTCGGCCGCGGCGCTGGCGCTCGGCTATGTCGCCTGCGCCTTCGTCGTGGGCGGCAAGCTCGGTAATGTCATCCGCGGCATCCGCGACGATGAACACCGGGTGCGGTTCCTCGGCTATTCGGTCGAGGGCTACAAGCTTTTCGTCTTCACCCTTACCGCGATCATCGCCGCCATCGCGGGCGCGCTCTACTACCCGCAAGCCGGCATCATCAACCCGGCCGAACTCGCCCCGATCGCCTCGATCTACCTCGCCGTCTGGGTGGCGATCGGCGGGCGCGGCAGGCTCTATGGCGCGGTGATCGGGGCGGCGGCGGTCAGCCTTCTGTCGTCGTGGTTCACCGGCGGGCGGGCGCCCTCGATCAACCTCGGGTTCTACACCGTCCACTGGGTGGACTGGTGGCAGGTGCTGCTCGGCCTCGGCTTCGTGCTCGTCACGCTCTTTGCCCCGCGCGGGATCGGCGGCCTCTTCGACCGACTGGCCCATCTGCGCCCGCCCGACCGGCGCGGCGCCCCGCTCGGCCCCGATGACGGGGCGCTGCGCGAGAAGGAAGCCGACGCATGATCAGCCTGCTGGAGGTTTCGGGCGTCTCGGTCAGCTTCGACGGGTTCCGCGCGATCAACAACCTGTCGTTCCGCATCGGCCCGGCCGAGCTGCGGGCGATCATCGGCCCGAACGGCGCGGGCAAGACCACGTTCATGGATATCGTCACTGGAAAGACGCGCCCCGACACGGGCACCGTGACCTTCGGCGAGAAGCGCACCAACCTCTTGCGCCTCAGCGAAGCCGCGATCGCCCGCGCCGGGGTCGGCCGCAAGTTCCAGCGCCCGACGGTGTTCGAGGATCAGTCGGTGTTCGACAACCTCGCGATGGCGCTGCGCAACCCGCGCGGGCCGTTTGCGGTGCTCGTCTACCGCCTCACCCCGGCCGATCGCGACCGGGTGCAGGCGCTCGCCGCAGAGATCGGGCTGGCCGATGCCTTGCTGCGCAAGGCCGGGGAATTGTCGCACGGACAGAAACAATGGCTCGAGATCGGGATGCTGCTCGCGCAGGAACCGCGCCTGCTGCTGGTCGATGAACCTGCCGCCGGCATGACGCTGACCGAACGCGAGCACACGACCGCCCTGCTGGTCGAGGCTGCAAAGACCCGCGCCGTCGTGGTGGTCGAGCACGACATGGATTTCGTCCGCCGCCTCGGCTGCAAGGTGACGGTCCTGCACGAGGGCGCGGTGCTGGCCGAGGGGCCGCTCGATTTCGTCACCCGCAACCGGCAGGTCATCGACGTGTATCTGGGGCGCTGACCATGCTGAGGGTCGAGGGGCTTACCCTGCACTACGGCGGCAGCCAGATCCTCCACGGGATCGACATGGAAGCGCGGCCGGGTGAAGTGACCTGCGTGATGGGCACCAACGGGGTGGGAAAAACCTCTCTCCTGAAGGCGCTGGCGGGCACGCATCCGCGGTCGGGCGGGAGCGTGACACTGGACGGGGCCGCGGTCGGGCGGCTCCCGGCGCAGGCGATGGCGCGGCTCGGGGTGGCTGTCGTGCCGCAGGGGCGGATGATCTTTCCGCTGCTCACCGTGCGCGAGAACCTCGAAACCGGGTTCGCCCTGCTGCCGCGCGGGGAACGGCGCGTGCCCGACGAGATCTACGATCTGTTTCCGGTCCTGAAACAGATGCTTCACCGGCGCGGGGGCGATCTGTCGGGCGGGCAGCAACAGCAACTCGCCATCGCCCGCGCCATGATCACCCGGCCGCGCCTTCTCCTGCTCGACGAGCCGACCGAGGGGATCCAGCCGAACATCATCCAGCAGATCGGCCGGGTGATCGAGGTGCTGCGGGCGCGGGGCGACATGGCCATCGTGCTGGTCGAGCAGTATTTCGACTTCGCCATGGGCCTCGGCGACCGCTTCGTGGTGATGAAGCGCGGGCAGGTGACGCTGTCGGGCACCAAGGCCATGCTCACCCGCGAGGCGTTGCGGGCGGCGGCAACGGTCTGACGGGTGCCGGTCAATGCAGCGCCCGCACCTGCAGCCCCAGATCCGCCATCACGCCGCGCCAGAACGACAGCCCGCGGTCGAGCGCCGCACGTTCCAGCGCCACCAGATGCGCGCCGGTGTGACGGCGCTGTTCGAGCACGAGGAAGGCCGGATCGAATGGGGGATCGGCCCAGCGGAAGGCGCCCTTTCCGGGCGTCACCCCCGGCTGCGCCGCGCGGCCCGGGCGGATGCCGGCTGCATAGGCCCAGACGTTCTCGAAACAGAACCGCCGCAGCCCCGCATCGCGCAGTCGCGCCGTGATCGCACGGATCGGCAGCGCGCCCTGCCCCATCGGCACGCCGGCGACCGTCAGCCGCCCGGCGTTTTCGGGCCGGACCATGACGTGATCCTTGACATGGACCGAGGCGACCCATGGCAGCACCGCCTCCAGCGCCGCCTGCGGATCCTCCAGCACCATCTGCGCATTGCCGTAGTCATAAAGGATGCGCAGCCGCGGGTGGCCTACCCGCGCCACGATCGCGGCAAGCTCGGGGCCGGTGAAATCCTCGTGGTTCTCGAGCACGACGGTGACCTCGGCCGCCTCGGCCTCGGGCATGACGGCGGCAAGGTCGCGCGCGGTGGCCTCGGCCATGGCCTCCGGCGTTCCGGCATGCCGCGTGTAGGTGCGCAGATGGGTTGCCCCCATGCGCGCGGCCACGACGATCAGGCTGCGCAGATGCGCAGGATCGGTGCCCGATGTGTCGAGCTCGAGCGACATGCCCCGCCGGGCGAGATGCGCGGCGAGCCGGTCCATCCGCCACCCCTCGCGCCCGCCGAGATGACGATACGCTGTGTCATTCAGCGACAGGGCGAGGCCCGAAAAGCCCCGCGCATGGGCGATGTCGGCAAAGGCGATGCAGTCGAAGCCCGGCGCATGGGCGAAATGGTGCCAGAGGCTGAAGGAATGGATCGACAGGTCGATATCGGTCATCGCCAGCCCTCCAGCCGGTCGAACTCTGCCGCCAGCGCGGCGGCGTAGCGGGCGCGCACCGCAGAATCGGGTGCGGTCTGGGCGCGGCGCAGGCAATAGGTGGCCATGCGCCAGGCATGGGCGGGCTCGAGAACCGCAAGGCGCTGCTCCATCGCCGGATCGTCGAGCGCGGCGAGGAAATCGGCCCGCGCGGCGGCGGCGAGCGGCGGGCGGTGGTTGAGGATCTGGAAGGCGGGCGACAGGAAACTGGCGGCATCCTCGGCGGCATCGCCCGCCGCGGGGCATTGCCAGTCGATCAGCCGCAGCCCCGCGCCGCGCCCGATCAGGTTGCCCGCGCCGATATCGGTGTGGATCAGCGACAGCCGATCAAGGGCGGGCGCCCGTTGCGGCGCGGGCCGCAACCGCCCGAGCCGCGCCGCCATATCGTCCGGCGCGCAATCGGCCAGCATCCGCGCACCCGTCGCCAGCATGCCCTCGGCCGTCACCGGCACCGCGCGGAACCCCGCCGGATCCGCCGCCGCCTTGCGCCGCAACAGCGCCGCCACTGCCGCCACATCCCCGTCCCACGGCGCCCCCGGAACATAGCGATAGACGAGCACGCCCTCATCGGGCCAGAACCCCACCGGATCGGGCGCGACGCCCAGCCCGCGCAGGCGAACAAGCGCCGCCGCCTCGGCCTCGGGCAGGTTGGGAAACAGCGTGCCGGGCATGACCCGGACATAGGCCTTGACGACAAGCGCACCGGCGGCGGTATCGGCCCGGAACACCGCGTTCCAGTAGCCCCCCGCAAGCGGGCGCACCGCATCAAACGCGCAGACCAAATCCCGCGCGTTCAGGAAGGCCGCGATGCGATCCGCCGTCCAGTCCATGGCGCCGAGCCTGCCGCGCGCCGGCGGCGCGCGCCAGTCCAGCCGCGACAGCGACCCGTCGTTGTCAGCCCCGCAGAAGGTAGTCGGCCAGCGCATCGTAATGCGCGCCATACCGCCCGAGGGTGGACCGATAGAGGCAGAACCGGTCCACCGCGAAATCCTCGGGCCCGAGGCCCGCCCCCTCGGCCACCGCCCGTTCGAGCCGGAAGGCCGCATCGCCCGCGAGCGGCGGAAAGCGCCCGAGCGTGATGTGCGGCACGAAGCGGCGCGCCTCGGGCGGCGCGCCGGCCCGGCGCGCCGCCGTTTCGACCTTGCGCTGCAACCGCGCGAGGGCCGGATCGGGGGCGACGAGCGCATGGGCAGATCGCGGCGCGTCCCCGCCGAACAGCCCCAGCCCGTCGAGCCGCAGCGCGAGCGGCGGATGGTCGATGGCGCTCAGGGCGTAATGCACATCCTCGGCCAGATCGCCCGGCACATCGCCGAGGAAGGCGAGGGTCAGATGCATCGCCTCGGGCTCCACCCGGCGGGGCATCGGCAGCAGGAACTGCACCACATTGAGCCGCGCGCGCAGCGGGGCAGGCAGCGGCAGCGCCACGAAAAGGCGCATCATCGCGCCGCAAGCTGCGCCACGCGGGCGCGCAGCGCATCCCCGATCGGCCCGCCCCGCGGCGGATCGGCCAGCGTGGTCACCAGCCGGTCGTCGGGCGGGGTGCGGCCGCGCGGGCCGGGCCAGCGCAGCGCACGCAGCACCGCCTCGCCCTCGGGGGGCAGCCGGCCCGGGATCGGCGCGCCGGTCAGGGTCGCCCAGACCCCCGTCCAGGCCCGCCCGACCGACCAGGGGTTGTAGCCGCCCCCGCCGGTCACGAGATAGCGCGGCGACAGCGGGCGCAGCGCCGCAACCACCGCCCAGAGCGCCCGGTTCGACAGCGCAAGGCGCGACAGCGGATCCTCCGCCACCGCATCGGCGCCGCATTGCAGCACGATGGCCTCGGGCCGGAACGCGGCGACGCGCGGCAGGATCAGCGCATCGCGGATGAGCGCGAATTCGTCGTCGTTCAGACCCCGCGGCACCGGCAGGTTGAAGGCATTGCCGCCGCCGTCATCCGTCAGACGGCCCGTGAAGGGCCAGCGCCCCTCCTCGTGCACCGAGATCAGCAGCGTTTCGGGATCGCCGGCAAAGGCCGCCTCGACCCCGTCGCCGTGATGCGCGTCGATATCGACATAGGCGATCCGCCCGACGCCCATCCGCCGCAGCGTGAGCATCCCGAGGACCGGATCGTTGAGATAGCAGAACCCCGCCGCCCGGTCGCGCATCCCGTGATGCGTCCCCCCGGCCGGCACATAGGCCACGCCCCCGCGTGCGATCAGCTCGGCTGCCAGCATCATCCCCCCGGCCGAGGTCGCGGGCCGGCGCCAGACCTCGGGGAACACCGGGCAGGACAGCGTGCCGAGGCCGTGGCGCAGGCGCACCGCATCGCTGACCGCGCCGTCGGCCTCGGCCGCCTCGAGCGCCGCGAGATAGTCCGGGTCGTGATAAACCGCGATGGCCGCTGCCTTGGCCCGCGGCGCGGTGCGGAACTGCGCGGGCGGCAACCAGCCGAGCGCGCGCGACAGGTCCATCACGGTCGAGACGCGCGGAATGCGCAAGGGATGCGCCCCGCCGTAGGACGAGGCGCGGTAGATCTCGGAGCCGATGAAGACGGGCCCGCCGGCGGCCGGAGCGGTCAGAGCAGCCGCTCGATTTCCCGCGTGACCGCCCGCGCCGTCGGCCTGACCGCCGAACCCCATGTCGCCACCAGCTTGCCGTTGCCGTCGATCAGCACCTTGTTGAAGTTCCATGTCGGGGCAAAGCCGTGTTCGCGCGCCAGCCAGCGGTAGAACGGATGCGCATCCGGGCCGCGCACCGGTGTGATCTCGGTCATCGGCAGGTCGAGGTCGAAGTTGACGGCGCAGAATTCCGCCACCTGCTCGTTCGATGCCAGTTCCTGCCGGAAATCGTTCGACGGCACGGCGAGCACCACCAGCCCACGCGCCCTATACCGGTCATAGAGCGCCTGAAGGTCGTCATACTGCCGCGTATAGCCGCAGCGCGACGCGGTGTTGACCACCAGCACCGGCCGACCGGCAAATTCATCAAGACGGATCGTCCCGCCGTCGATCGAGGCAAAACTGTAGGCGGACCGCGCGGCCCGCGCCGCCCGGGGTGCCGCCGCTGCAGCCACCGCCCCGACGATGAGCGTTCGACGATCCATCACAACCCTCCGAATATGTCTCGTTGACGAAAGATAAGGACACCAGACCCAAGGTCAACGCAGGGTGGCGCAGGGGCGCCCGCCATGATAGACAAGAGAACAGGTTTTCGGATCGCCGCAGACCGGACTCCCGCCCGCGGCACAGGAACGAAACCGGGAGCGGGGCAGAAAGTGTATGTGAATGAGCCGTTTGCGTCATGACGACCTTGCAGGGAATGCGACGCGCGCCGAGCAGGTCGGCGCGCTTTGCTGGCGCGTTCGGCGAGGGTCGATCCAGATCCTGCTGGTCACCAGCCGCGATACCGGGCGCTGGGTCGTGCCCAAGGGCTGGCCGATGCCGGGCCGCACGCCGCATGGCGCCGCCGCGCGCGAGGCATGGGAAGAGGCCGGGGTCGAAGGCGCCGCCAAGGCGTGCTGCCTCGGCACCTACACCTATGACAAGGTGCTGGACGCCGGGCGCGTCGTCTGCTGCACCGTGTCGGTCTTTCCGGTCGAGGTCACGGCGCTTGCCAAGAGATGGCCCGAGAAGCACGAACGGCGCCGGCGCTGGATGGACCTGCCCGCAGCCGCCCGGCGGGTGCAGGAACCCGAACTTGCCGCCCTGATCGCCGCCTTCGATCCGGCCACGCTCGGCAGCGGCGACAACGCCGCGGCTTGATCGCGGCGCTGCGCTCTATATCTGTGACGGGTCGGTGACACTCGCCTGTTGCCGGATCGCGTCGGCCGTGCGGGCAGGGAGTGCAGTCGCATGATCCGCTATGATCTCCGCTGCCCCGCCGGGCACGCATTCGACAGCTGGTTCGCATCGGCCGCGGCCTACGACCGGCTGCGCGCGGCCGGTCATGTCGCTTGCCCGCAATGCGGCGCCACCGCGATCGACAAGGCGCTGATGGCGCCCCAGATCGTGGCATCTCGCAGCGCCGTCGCGCCGCAGGACCCGGCCGCCCTTTCCGACCCGGACCCGCGGGCCGTCGCCCTCGCCGCACTCAAGCGCGAGATCGAGGCGCGTTCGGAATATGTCGGCCTGCGCTTTGCGACCGAGGCCCGGCGCATCCACGCAGGCGAAGCGCCCGAGCGGATGATCCACGGCGAAGCGCGGATGGACGAGGCACGCGCCCTGATCGAGGACGGCGTACCGGTTGCGCCCTTGCCCTTCGTGCCGACGCGCAAGGCGAACTGACCGGTGGCGGCGCCCGGGCGCCGGCCGGGCGGCTTGGCTTGCAGCCCCCCCGGGCATCGCGTAAACCCCCCGCGCGCGTCGGACCGCGGGAGGGTGCCATGCCGCTTCTGGTGATGAAATTCGGTGGCACCTCGGTGGCCGACCTCGACCGTATCGCCAATGCCGCCCGCAAGGTGCAGCGCGAGGTGGACCGCGGCTATGACGTGATCGTCATCGTCAGCGCCATGTCGGGCGAGACCAACAAGCTGGTCAAGTGGGTGAACGACACCTCGGTCTTTTACGACGCGCGCGAATACGACGCCGTCGTCGCCTCGGGCGAGAACGTGACCGCCGGCCTGCTGGCCCTTCGCCTGCAGGAGATGGGCGTGCCGGCGCGGTCCTGGCAGGGCTGGCAGGTGCCGATCAACACCACCGCCCAGCATGGCGCGGCCCGTTTCGTGGACATCCCGCGCGCCAATATCGACCAGAAATTCGCCGAAGGGATGAAGGTGGCGGTCGTGGCCGGGTTCCAGGGCCTGTCGCCCGAGGGGCGGATCACCACGCTCGGCCGCGGCGGGTCGGATACCACCGCGGTCGCCTTTGCCGCCGCCTTCGGTGCGGAACGCTGCGACATCTACACCGATGTCGATGGCGTCTATACCACCGACCCCCGCGTGGTGCGCCGCGCCCGCAAGCTCGACCGGATCGCCTTCGAGGAAATGCTCGAACTCGCCTCGCTCGGCGCCAAGGTGCTGCAGACGCGGTCGGTCGAACTGGCGATGCGTTTCAACGTGCGGTTGCGCGTGCTATCCTCGTTCGAGGACGCGACCGAACATTCCGGCACCCTGGTCTGCGACGAGGCTGACATCATGGAACTCAAACCCGTATCGGGCATCGCCTTCAGCCGCGACGAGGCCAAGGTGACGCTGTTCACCATCGAGGACCGCCCCGGCATCGCCGCCGCGATCTTCGGCCCGCTCGCGGATGCCGGGGTGAACGTGGACATGATCGTCCAGAACATCTCGGAAAAGGATTACGACGACGCCCACCCCGAGGCGGTGACGGACATGACCTTTTCCTGCCCCATCGACCAGGTGCCGCGCGCCAGGCGGGCGATGGAAGAGGCCCGCGAAAAGGGCCAGATCCGCTACGACGAGCTGATCATCGACGATGACGTGGCCAAGGTTTCGGTCGTCGGCATCGGCATGCGCAGCCATGCGGGCGTTGCCGCGACGATGTTCCGGGCCCTGTCCGACGAAGGCATCAACATCAAGGTCATCACCACGTCCGAGATCAAGATTTCGGTGCTGATCGACAGGAAATACATGGAACTTGCGGTGCAGGCCCTCCATGATGCGTTCGGCCTCGATGCGCCCGCGTGACCGCGCGGGTTCGATGGGGGCGGTGTGAACGGGGCCGCGTGACCGGCCGGTGGCCGAAAGCGCCGATGGGGTAGAATGCCCGAACGCAGCGAAACCGACAGCCGCAAGCTCCTCCGCCGCCTGCGCGACACGCTCGCGTCCAAGGGCGAGGGCCAGGCGCGGCTCGACCGGATCGTCGAGCTGATCGCAGAGTCGATGGGGACCGAGGTCTGCTCGCTCTACCTCTTCCGCGATGCCGAGACGCTGGAGCTTTGCGCGACGCGGGGCCTGCGCGCGGCCTCGGTCGGACAGACGCGGATGAAGCTGGGCGAGGGGCTCGTGGGCCGCACCGCGCGCACCGGCCAGGCGGTGAACACCGGCAACGCCCCCGCCGAAAAGGGCTTTCGCTTCATGCCCGAAACGGGGGAGGAGGTGTATTCGTCCTTCCTCGGTGTTCCCGTCCAGCGTGTGGGCGAAAAGCTCGGCGTGCTCGTGGTGCAATCCAAGGAGGCGCGGCAGTTCTCCGACGACGAGGTTTATGGCCTCGAGGTCGTCGCGATGGTGCTGGCCGAGATGGCGGAACTGGGCAACCTGACCGGCGGCGGCGAGGGCATCCGCGCGCTGCACACCCGGCCCATGATGTTCCGCGGCGGCTCGGGTCAGGAGGGGACGGCCGAGGGCCGCGTCTGGCTGCACGAGGCGCGGGTCGTCATCGCCAACCCCGTCGCCGACGACCCGGACCGCGAGCTGGAGCGGATCCGCGCGGCGGTGGCGCAGTTGCGGGTGTCGGTGGATGTGCTGCTGGGGGCCGAGGCGCTCGACAAGGACCAGCGGCAGGTGCTCGAGGCCTACCGGATGTTCGCCAATTCGCGCGGCTGGCTGCGCCGGATGGAGGAGGACATCCTGCGCGGGCTGTCGGCCGAGGCGGCTGTGGAAAAGGAACAATCGGCCGCCCGCGCCCGGCTCGAACAGGTGCCCGACGCCTATCTGCGCGACCGGCTGCACGATCTGGACGACCTGTCGAACCGCCTCCTGCGCATCCTGACCGGGCAGGGCCAGGACACCGGCGCCGAGATGCCGCCCGATCCGGTGCTGGTGGCGCGCAACATCGGCCCGGCCGAGCTTCTGGAATACGGCCGCAAGCTGCGCGGCGTGGTGCTGGAAGAGGGATCGGTCGGCAGCCACGCCGCCATCGTCGCCCGGGCACTGGCCATCCCGCTTGTCATCCATGCCGAGCGCATCACCACCGAGGCGCTGAACGGCGACCGGATCCTCGTGGATGGCGATCAGGGGATCGTCCATCTGCGCCCCGAGGATAGCGTCGCCGCCGCCTTCCGCGACAAGATCGCCATGCAGGCCGAGGCGCAGAAGCGCTATGTCGCCCTGCGCGGCCTGCCGGCCGAGGCCCGCTGCGGCACCCGGGTCGCGCTGCACATGAACGCCGGTCTGATGGCCGATCTGCCCAGCCTCGAGGGATCGGGGGCCGAGGGGGTCGGGCTTTTCCGCACCGAGTTGCAGTTCCTCATCCGCGCAAGCGTGCCGCGGCGCGACGAGCTTGCGCGGCTTTACGCGCGCGTGATGGATGCCGCCAAGGGCCGCCGCGTCGCGTTCCGCACGCTCGACATCGGGTCGGACAAGGTGCTGCCCTACATGAAGCCGCAGGACGAGCCGAACCCCGCCATGGGTTGGCGCGCGATCCGGGTGGGGCTGGAAAAGCCCGGCGTGCTGCAGATGCAGCTTCAGGCGCTGATCCGCGCGGCGGCCGGGCGGCCGCTGACGGTGATGTTCCCCTTCGTCACCCAGATGGGCGAGTTCCTGGCCGCGCGCGATCACTTCGACCGCGTTATGGCGCGCGAGCGCGCCCTCGGCCGCGTCGTTCCCGCATCCGTCGAGATCGGCGCGATGCTGGAGACGCCCAGCCTCGCCTATGCGCCCCGCGCCTTCTTCGAGGCGGCGGATTTCGTGTCGATCGGCGGCAACGACCTCAAGCAGTTCTTCTTTGCCGCCGACCGCGAGAACGAACGGGTCCGCCGGCGCTACGACACGCTCGACACCGCTTTCCTGACGTTCCTCGGCCATATCGTCGGCCGCTGTGCCGAAACGGGCACGCCGCTGTCGTTCTGCGGCGAGGATGCCGGGCGGCCGGTCGAGGCGGTCGCGCTCGCAGCGATGGGGCTGCGGACACTGTCCATGCGGCCGGCCTCGATCGGGCCGGTCAAGGCGCTGATCCGGCGGGTCGATCTGGGCGCGGTGCGGGCGGTGATCGACGATGTCATGGCGCGGGGCGAGCAGACGGCGCGGCCGGCGCTCATGGCCCATCTCGCCGCGATCGGCTGACCGTCAGCCGACGCGGAACCGCTTGATCCGCGCCGCCGCACCGGCCACCAGCACCAGCCGCGACGGCGCGACGCCCAGCGCCTGCGCCAGAACCCGGCGGGCCGCGGCATTCGTTGCCCCGTCCGCAGGCGGCGCGGTGACGCGCAGCGCGATGCCGTCGGGCCCCTCGAGCACCGCATCATGCCTTGCACGCGGCGTCACCCGCACCGCGATCTCGGCGCCCGGCACCGCAAGGCGGCGCAGGTCGGCAATCCCCTCCACCCCCCAGGCCCTCCAATCCGAAACCGGCCGGACAGACTGTTTCCGCCGATCGCAGTCCATACCGCAATCCTGCCCGATTGCGCTCATGGGTTGATCACCAAACACTGACAAGACACGGTGATCGAGACATCAGGACAGACCATGCCCGCCACAACTGCCCCCACCGATGCAAGCGCCGCCACCGACCGCGAAAGCTGGCTTGCCTGCCTCGACGCCATCGCCGAGGACGCAGGGTATCTCGAGGCGCTCGGGCCGCGCCACTGGGCGTTCTTTCACGACGATTCGCCGACCCTACTCGTCACCTTCGAAACCGTCGATGCCATCCGCGGCGGCAGCCCCGGCCAGATGCCGCTGGGCTGGGAGATCGCCCGGGCCAACGGCTGGTCGCATCTCTGCCTGATCGCCGACGGCGCGACGTGGTGGCGCGACCGGCGCGTCTGGGGCTATGTCGACCGCCTTGTCGATGACGCGTTCTTCGAGGATTTCGACCGCGTCTGCTTTTACGGCGCCGCAGCGGGGGGCTATGCGGCGGCGGCCTATTCGGTCGCCGCGCCCGGCGCGACGGTCCTTGCGCTGGGGCCGCGTGCGACGCTCGACCCCGACGTGACGGGGTGGGATCCGCGTCACCGCGGCGCGCGCCGGCTCGATTTCACCTCGCGCTACGGCTTTGCCCCGGACATGACCGAGGGGGCGGGCAAGGTCTTCGTGCTCGCCGATCCGGCCGAAACGCTCGACGCGATGCATGCCGCGCTCTTTCGCCGCCCCTGGACGACGCGCCTTGCCGCGCGCCACATCGGCGCCGAGCCGCAGGCCGCGCTGTCGCAGATGGGCCTGCTGACCCCCCTGATCGTCGCAGCGACCGAGGGGCGGCTTTCGCCGGCGGTCTGGGCCGCGATGTGGCGCGCGCGGCGTGACCATGCACCCTGGCTGCGCGCCATGCAGGCCGAGCTCGCCCGCGGCCGGAGCCGGCTGCGCGAGGCGGTATTCTGCCGCGCCGCCATCGCCCGTGCGAATATCCCGCGGATCCGCCGCCGCCTTGCCGATCTGACCGCCGAGCTTGGCGCCGCCGGCATCGACCTGCCGCCGCCGCGGGGCTGAGGCAGAACCTTGACGCTGGATCGGCGGCGCCCTTTCGGCTAGGCCGCAGGGACCATGGACACCCTGACCATCCGCGCCCCCGACGATTTCCACCTGCACCTGCGCGACGGGCCGATGCTGGCGCTGGTGGCCCCCGAATCGGCCCGGCATTTTGCCCGCGCGCTCGTCATGCCCAACCTCGTGCCGCCGGTCGTCACCGGGGCCGATGCGCTGGCCTATCGCGCGCGCATCCGCGCGGCGCTGGGTAGCGGCACATCCTTCACGCCGCTGATGACGCTCTACCTGACCGAGACGACCGATCCGGCCGATGTCCTGGCCGCCCATGCCGCGGGCATCGTGACGGCTGTCAAGCTCTATCCCGCCGGGGCCACGACCAACAGCCATGCCGGGGTGCGGGATGTCGCGCGCGTTCGCCCGGTGCTCGAGGCGATGGCCGAACACGGCATCCCGCTCTGCCTGCATGGCGAGGTGACTGATCCGGCCATCGACATCTTCGACCGCGAGGCGGTTTTCCTGACCAGCGTGCTCGACCCGTTGCGCCGCGCCGTGCCGGGGCTGCGCGTGGTGCTGGAGCATGTGACCACGCGGGACGGGCTCGACTATGTGCGTGCGGGGGGCGACATCGCGGGCACGATCACGGCCCATCACCTCGTCCTGAACCGCAACCACATCCTCGCCGGCGGCATCCGCCCGCATTATTACTGCCTGCCGGTCGCCAAGCGCGAGACGCACCGGATCGCGCTGCTTGAGGCCGCCACATCGGGCGATCCGCGCTTCTTTCTTGGCACCGACAGCGCGCCGCATCCCGACGCGCTCAAGGAACATGCCTGCGGCTGTGCGGGCTGCTTCACCGCGACGAACGCCATGCCGCTGCTGGCGACGGTGTTCGAGGCGGCGGGGGCGCTCGACCGGCTCGAGGCGTTCACCAGCCTGAACGGCGCCGCCTTCTATCGGCTGCCGCCGAACTCCGGCAGGCTTGCGCTTGCCCGGGGCGCGCCGCCCGACCTGCCTGCCCGGCTGAACGGCCCGGGCGGACCCGTCACGATCTTTGATCCCGGCTTCCCCCTCCTGTGGCATGGAGTGACCTGACCGATGCGCGCGCTGCCCCATCCCCCTGCGGCCGAGATCGCCCGCCTGACCGCCCGCATGCTGTGGGAGGTGGGGGCGGTGCATTTCAATGCCGCGACGCCTTACGTCTTCGCCTCGGGCGCGCTCTCCCCGGTCTATGTCGATTGCCGCCGCCTGATCTCGTTTCCCCGCGTGCGGTCGGCGACGATGGATTTCCTCGCCGCCACCGTCCTGCGCGATGCCGGGTTCGAGGCGTTCGACACCGTTGCCGGGGGCGAGACCGCCGGCATCCCCTTCGCTGCGCTGATCGCCGAGCGGCTCGGGCTGCCGATGACCTATGTGCGCAAGAAGCCCAAGGGCTATGGCCGCAACGCCCGGATCGAGGGCGTGATGGAGCCGGGGATGCGCGCGCTGCTGGTGGAGGATCTGGCGACCGACGGCGGGTCCAAGCTGAGCTTCGTCGAGGCGATCCGCGACACCGGCGCAACCTGCGCCCATACGGCGGTGATCTTTCACTACGGCATCTTCCCCGAGGGGATCGCGCGCCTGACGGCGGCGGGCGTCACGCTGCATGCGCTGGCGACATGGTGGGACGTGCTGGCCGAGGCGCGGGCGCAAGGCGCCTTCGACGCGGCGACGCTCGACGAGGTCGAGGGGTTCCTGCGCGATCCCGCCGCATGGCGCGCGGCCCGCGGCGATGCGCCGCCGGTGGCGCAGAATCCTGTGGGCAAGCGGGACTGAACGGCCACGCGTCCGGGAACATTCCGGGCGATTCGCGCGGGCGAGCCATCAGCATCTCGATATGTGCGCGCGCTGGCCGCAAGATGTGGTATGATCGGAAAACACCCACCCCTTCTCCACCGGCCTGCCCACAGACCTTTCCCCGGTTGCGCAAGGCCCCCGCAAGGCGCTAGGCGACAGAACCGCCAAGAAGCAAGAACATCGCGAGGCAGGGATGAACGAGATCACGCCGGTCGCCCAAGCGACCCCCGCAGACGATCCGATGCCGCACAGCATCGAGGCCGAGCAGCAGCTCCTCGGGGCGATCCTGACCAACAACGACGTCTATGACCGGATCGCCTCGCTGGTGCGGGCCGAGCATTTCCACGAACCGATCCACCAGCGCATCTTCGAGATCGCCGCAGCGCGCATCCAGAAGAACGCGCTCGCCTCGCCGGTCACGCTCAAGGCCTATTTCGAGGATGACACGGCGCTCAAGGCGGTCGGCGGGCCGGCGTATCTCGCGCGGATCGCGGGGGCCGCGATCTCGGCCTGGGCGGCGCGCGACTATGCGCAGATGATCTATGACCTCGCGGTGCGGCGCGAGCTTATCGCCCTCGGGCGCGACATCGCGGCACGCGCGGCCAAGGTCGAGGTCGCGTCCGAGCCGGCCGAGCAGATCGTGGAGGCCGAGCAGCGGCTCTACAAGCTGGGCGAGCAGGGCGTGTCGGAGCGCGGATTCCAGTCCTTCCTGCGCGCCGTGACGCAGGCGGTGAACGTGGCCAACGCCGCCTATCACCGCGACGGCGGGCTGGCGGGCCTGTCCACCGGCCTTGCCGATCTCGACAAGAAGCTCGGCGGCCTGCACCCGTCGGACCTTCTGATCCTTGCCGGGCGCCCGTCGATGGGCAAGACCTCGCTCGCCACCAACATCGCCTTCAACATCGCCAAGGCCTATCGCCGCGGCCCGCGCCCCGACGGCACCGAGGGGACGGTGAACGGCGGGGTCGTCGGGTTCTTCAGCCTCGAGATGTCGTCGGAACAACTCGCCGCGCGGATCCTGTCCGAGGCGGCCGAGGTGCCCTCCGAACAGATCCGCCGCGGCGACATGTCCGAGGCCGAATTCCGCCGCTTCCTCGAGGCGGCCAAGGCGCTCGAATCCTGCCCGCTCTACATCGACGACACACCGGCGCTGCCCATCAGCCAGGTCGCCGCCCGCGCGCGGCGGCTCAAGCGCACGCATGGGCTCGATGTGCTCTTCGTCGATTACCTGCAACTGCTGCGCGCCGCCGGGGCCAAGGAGAACCGGGTGAACGAGGTGAGCGAGATCACCCAGGGCCTCAAGGCCATCGCCAAGGAACTCAACATCCCCGTCGTCGCCCTGTCGCAGCTGTCGCGGCAGGTCGAAAACCGCGAGGACAAGCGCCCGCAACTGTCGGACCTGCGCGAATCGGGCTCGATCGAACAGGATGCGGATGTCGTGATGTTCGTCTTCCGCGAGGAATATTACAAGGAACGCGAGAAACCGGGCGACCACGACCTCGAAGGCATGGCCAAGTGGCAGACGGTCATGGAACAGGTCCATGGCAAGGCCGAGGTCATCATCGGCAAGCAGCGGCACGGGCCGATCGGGTCGGTCGGCCTTGCGTTCGAGGCGCAGTTCACCCGGTTTTCCAACCTCGCGCAGCCCTGGCAGGGCGGCGGCGGGGATTACTGAGGCGCTGTTGCCGCTTTCGCCCGCGCAGGGGATGCGCCGCCCCGTGGGGCGGTGCCGCGGGCTATTTCCGCGTGATGCGCCCGTCCGTCGCGGGCGTGTAGGGGCCCGATTTCATCAGGAACTCGGCCGTCACATCGGCAAGGTCGGGGCCGTAGTCATAGGCATTCTCGGCCGCAACGAACATCCGGTAGCCGTCGCCGCCCTGCCGCACGAAGTTGTTCGACACGATGCCATAGGTCCGGGCCGGATCGAGCGGGACGAAGGCGCCGCCTTCGGCCACCATCACGTCGGACACCCGCTGCCCCGCCGGGCGGCCGGGGTCGAAGGTGTATTTCAGGCCCGCGACCTGCGGAAAGCGGCCCGACCCTTCCTCGACCTTGCTCACCCCGTTCTCGAGCGCCGCAAGCACCGCCGCACCCGTCACGAAGAAGGTGGACAGCGTGTTCTGGAACGGCAGCACCGCCAGAACCTCGCCCATCGTGACCGGCCCGGCGTCGATCGAGGCCCGCAGGCCCCCGCCGTTCTGGATCGCGATCTGGATGCCCTGCGCGCGCACCCGGTCGAGCATCGCATCTGCCACAAGATTGCCCATCGGGCATTCCATCGTGCGGCAGACCTCGCGCGACCCGATGATCTCGGCCGCGGCCTCGGCCACGACGCGCTGGCGCACCGCGTCGATCGGCCCGGCAAGCTCCTGCACCCGGGCGGCGATGGCGGGATCGGGGGCAAAGCTCGCGTCGATCAGGATCGTGTCGCCCTGCGCATGCAGGAGGTTGCCGGCAGCGTCGAAGGTCAGTTCCAGATGCCCCAGATACTTGCCATAGGCATAGGCCTGCACCACCGGCACCAGCGCGCCGCCCTGCCCGCTGACGAAGATCGGATAGGCGCCGCGCCGCGCGGGGTCCGACGCGGACAGGTAGGTGTGGCTGTGCCCGCCCACCACCGCGTCGATGCCCGCCACCGATGCCGCGATCTGCATGTCCTTTGGCAGCCCGACATGGGTGAGCGCGATGATCTTGTTCACCCCCTGCGCGGTGAGTGCCGCAACGTCGCGGGCCAATGCCTCCGCCTCGGGGTGGAAGGTGATGTCGGGGCCGGGGCTGGCGATATCCTGGGTGTCGGTGGTCAGGGCCGAGACGAGGCCGATCTTCTCGCCCCCGACCTCGAGCACCACATGCGGCAGCACGCGCCCGCCGAGCGCCGCCGCGCGGTCGGTGTCGATGTTGCCCGAGATGACCGGAAAGCGCACCCTGTCCAGCAGCACGGCGAGGCCGTCGGGGCCGTCGTCGAATTCATGGTTGCCGACCGCCATGGCGTCAAAGCCGATCGCCGCCATGAATTCGGCCTCGGCCGCGCCCTTGTAGGTCGTGTAGAAGAGCGAGCCCTGATACTGGTCGCCCGCGTCGAGCACGATGACGTTGCCGCCCTCGGCCGCGAGCCGCGCCCGCAGATCGCGGATCGCGGTTGCAAGCCGTGCCACGCCGCCGAAGCATTTGCCCTCGGCCTCCTCTGCCGCCGCGCAGGTCGAATCGAACCGGTTGATCGGTTCGATCCGGCTGTGGAAATCGTTGATGTGCAGCACATGCAGCGTGTAGTCGGCCGCGGCGGCGCCAGCCCAGAGGGCGAGCGCGGCGGTGCCGGAAAGAAGGCGGGTCATCGTCATCGGACACTCCTGGTTGTCGCGGTTCCGTTCCATCGGCGCGCCGGCCGGGGCCGCCGCCCCGCCGTCGGCCGGATCAGCATTGCGGCAGGACATGACCGCCGCGTGACGCCGGAACGGGGCGGCGCGGGGCGGCATTGACCGGCGCACGCGCGCGGTGCAGGAAGGCGCGATGCTGATCTACAAGATCTTCCGCCGCCCCGAATGGGATGCGCTCTGTGCCGCCGGCGAGACGGCCGGTGCACCGGTCGATCTGGCGGACGGGTTCATCCATTTCTCGACCGCCGCGCAGGTGGCCGAGACGGCCGCGCGGCACTTCGCGGCCGAAAGCGATCTGGTGCTGGTGGCGGTGTCGGTCGAGCACCTCGGCGAGGCGCTGAAATGGGAGGCATCGCGCGGCGGTGCCCTGTTCCCCCATCTCTACCGCCCGCTGCGCATGGCCGATGTCGTCTGGGACAAGTCGCTGCCGCTGGGCGCGACGGGCCATATCTTTCCCGAAGGCGTCTGGTGAGCCTTCTTGACCGCGCCGGCCTTGCGATCCTGCAGCGGATCGAGCCGGAACGGGCGCATGCGCTGTCGCTGATCGCGCTGCGGGCGGGGCTTGCCCCCGCGCCGGGGCCGGTGCGCGGGCCGGGGCTGGCGCAAAGGCTCGCCGGGATGGACATGCCCAATCCGGTGGGGCTGGCGGCGGGTTATGACAAGAACGCGGTCGCCGTGGCGCGGCTCGCGCGGGCGGGTTTCGGCTTTGTCGAGGTCGGCGCCGCAACCCCGCTGCCCCAGCCCGGCAACCCGCGCCCGCGCCTGTTCCGGTTGCGCGAGGATGCGGCGGTCATCAACCGGTTCGGGTTCAACAACGACGGGGCGGCGGCGATCGCGGCGCGGCTTGCGGCGGCGGGGCGGCAGGCGGTGCCGGTGGGGCTGAACCTCGGCGCGAACAAGGACAGTGCCGACCGCGCGGGCGATTTCGCGGCGGTGCTCGCGGCCTGCGGCGCGCATGTCGATTTCGCCACCGTCAACGTGTCTTCCCCCAACACGGCCGGCCTGCGCGATCTGCAGGAACGCCGGGCGCTGGTCGCGCTTCTCGGCCGAGTGATGGCGGCGCGGGCCTGTTTGCCGCGCCCGGTTGCGGTATTCCTGAAGGTCGCACCGGACCTCGACGGCGAGGCGATCGAGGCGATGGCCGAGGCGGCGCTCGGGGCCGGCGTCGATGCCATCGTGGCGACGAACACGACGCTGGCGCGCGATGGCCTTGCCTCGCCCATGGCGCGCGAGGCGGGCGGCCTGTCGGGCCAGCCGCTGTTCGAACGCTCAACCCGCGTGCTGGCGCGGTTTCACGCGGCAACGGGCGGGCGGGTGCCGCTGATCGGTGTGGGCGGCGTCGCCTCGGCCGATCAGGCCTGGGAAAAGCTGCGCGCCGGGGCCTCGGCGGTGCAGCTCTATACCGGCCTTGTCTATCGCGGCCTGCCGCTGGTGGCCGCGATCGCCCGCGGCCTGTCGGACCGGATCGTGGCCGGCGGCTATGGCTCGCCCGCCGCCGTCGCCGGAACCGGGCGGGCGGCCTGGCTCTGACCCGCCGCCGCCTCGGCACGCGGGTAGAGCCGCGCCATCGTCAGGCCCCGCGTGACGTTCAGCACCATCAGCGCCGCCCAAAGGCCATGGTTGCCGAGCATCGGCACCAGCAGCAGCAGCGCGCAAACATAGACCGCAACGGATACGAGCATCGCGTTGCGCATCGCGCGGGTCAGCAGCGCGCCGATGAAGATGCCGTCGAGCATCCAGGACGCGATGCCGATCAGGGGCGCGATGCCCATCCAGGGCAGATAGGCCCGCGCCTCGGCCCGCACGGCCGGATCGGTCGCCATCAGGTCGATGATGCCCGGGCCGAGTGCGACGAACGCGACCCCGAGCACGAGGCCGCCCCCCACCCCCCAGCGCGACGACAGGATCGACGCCCGCCGCACCAGATCGCGCCGCCGCGCCCCGACCGCCTGCCCGACCAGCGTTTCGGCGGCAAAGGCAAAGCCGTCCAGCGCATAGGCCGTGATCTCGAGGAACTGGAGCAGCACCTGGTTCGCCGCGAGCGTCACGTCACCCTGCCCCGCGCCAAGGAACAGAAAGGTGGTGAACGACGCCTGCAGCAGGACCGACCGGATCATGATGTCGGTGTTGACCGCCAGCATCCGCCGCAGCGGCGCAACCGCCAGAAGCCGCGCCCGGTCGGTCAGCGCCGCCCGCCCGAAGGCGGCGCGGCACAGCCACAGCCCGAGCCCCAGCCCGGTCCATTCCGCGATGAGCGAGGCGACCGCCACCCCCTCGACCCCCCAGCCGAGGCCGAGCACGAACCACAGGTCGAGCACGATGTTGAGGCCGTTCATCCAGAGTTGGAGGATCAGCACCCCCTTCGTCCGCTCGATGGCGATCAGCCAGCCGGTCACGGCATAAAGCGCGATGGTCGCCGGGGCGCCCCAGATGCGGATGGTGAGGTAATCGGACGCCAGCGCCTCGACCTCGGCCGAGGCAGGGGCGAGGCGGAAGGCGCCCCAGAGGATCCCGCCCTGGGCCGCGATGAACAGCGCACCCGCCGCCGCCGCGATGGCCAGCGCGCGGATCAGCACCGCCCCGCGCTCGCCGACATCCCCCGCGCCATGCGCTTGCGCGGCAAGGCCCGAGGTTCCCATGCGCAGGAAGCCGAAGATCCAGTAGACCGAGGCGAGGATGATCGCACCGATCCCCACCGCACCGATGGGCGCGGCCATCCCCATCTGGCCGACCACGCCGGTATCGACGGCGCCCAGCAACGGCACCGTTGCATTCGACAGGACTATGGGCAGCGCGATGCGCAGCACGCGGCGGTCTGTGACCGCCTCCACCCTCAGGGCTCGGCGCGTGCGGGCATCAGGAAATGCCCGGTCGCCTGCGCGAAGAGGCGCGCCCGGTTGTCCTGCCAGGCCTCGACATGGACGCTGGCATAGCGCCGGCCCGACCGGTTGATCCGCGCCCGGGCATAGGCATCGCGCGGCAGGCCCGAGCGCAGGTAATCCACCGTGAAGTCGATGGTCTTGGGCAGGCGCGGCATGTGGGTCGGGTGGACGGTCGTGGGGTCGAGCGCGCCCTGCTCCATCTCTTCCCACAGGACGGACCAGGCCAGCTCGATGATCGCCGTCGTCTCGAGGAACGCGGCCGTGGCCCCGCCGTGCAGCGCCGGGAGGAGGGGGTTGCCGATCAGATCGTCGGTATAGCGCAGCACCGCCGTCAGCTCGTCCCCGCGCCGGTCGAAGGCGATCCCGAGGAACTGGATGTAGGGCACGCCGTTCACCAGCGCCGTCAGCGCATTGTCGCGGCGCTGCTTGACGACCTGCACGGGTTCGGGGGCCGGGCGCTTCACCGTTTGGCCGCCCGTTCGGGGCCGCGCGCCGATTCGACCGTGAAGGCGCCCGAGGCGGTCGCCACCGGCCGGCCCGCATCCTCGTCGGTGGCGGTGGCGCGCACGAAGGCGACCGAGCGTGTGACGTTGTAGCACACCGCCTCGGCCGTGATGCGCTGGCCGGGAGTCGCCGGGCGCATGTAGTCCACGCGCAGATCGAGCGTCGCGGTGCCGGGCGGGGCGGCCGGATGCAGCATCACCGACGCGCCGGCCGCAGTGTCGAGCAGCGCGAACACAACCCCGCCGTGCAGCACGCCCGTCGCCGGATCGCCGACAAAGCGCGGGTCATAGGCCATCGACAGCACACAGCGCCCATCGCCGATCTCGTCCATCCGCATGCCGAGCGCCCTGGAATGCGGGATCGATTCGACGAACTGCCGCGCGATCCTCGCCTTGGTATCGGTCATGGCGCACCCCCTTGCGCATCCTTGATGGGCCAGCCCCGCGCGCCCCGCAAGCCGGAAATACACCTGGGCGTTGCCCGCGGCCGCCCCGCGGCTTACCTTTCGGTCAGTGGTGCTGAGGGGCTCGGGATGAGCGACACGCGGCTGAGCTTCAAGGAGATGTGCGCAAGGTTCGACGTCACGCCGCGCACGCTGCGCTATTACGAGTATATCGAGCTGTTGCGCCCCGAAAAGGAAGGCCGCTCGCGGTTCTACGGCCCGCGCGAGATCGCGCGGATGACGCTGATCCTGCGGGGGCGGCGGTTCGGCTTCAGCCTCGAGGAAATCCGGCAGTGGCTCGAGATTTACCAGAAACAGGGGACCGACGCGCAGATGGCAGCCTGGATCGCCCTCGCCGACCGGCAGCTTGTCGCGCTCGCCGCGCAGAAGGCCGACCTTCAGGCGGCGATCGACGATCTGCAGAACCTGCGCGATCAGGTTGCCGCAGCGCGGCGCGATGCGGCCGGTCCGGGTTGATGCGGAGGGCCGCATCGCCTACCTTCCGCCGCGATCACTTGGGCAGGGCGGTGCGGCGTGGCTGACGGGGCGGATCGGGAGCAGTCGGCCGTGCAGGCCGTGCGAAGGGGTGCCGCGCAGACGTGGTTCCTCGGTGTCATCGCGCTTGGCGTGGTGCTGTTCATGCTCGTGCAGGCGCAGTTCATCCTGATCTCGCTCGTGATCGCGATCATCCTGTTCAGCCTGACGGTCGATGCGATCAACTGGGTCGCCGGCGTGCGCTTCGGCCGGTTCCGCATCCCGATGTCGCTCGCGGCCTTCGTCGCCTTCACGATGATCGCGGCGGCGCTCTTCGTGCTGTCGGCGGTGGTCGTGTCGCAGGCCAATGCAGTGGTGGTTTCCGTGATCGGTTATGCCGACCAGGCTCAGCGGGCGCTGATCGACCTTGCCGGCCTCTTCGGCCCCGAGGCGCAGGAGGCCGCGCGCGGCATGGTGCGGCAGTTCGAACTGGCGCCCTATCTGCGCGGCGCCGCCGGCCAGGCCGGGCAGGTCGTGTCGGCGGCGATCCTCATCACGCTTTTCGTCGGGTTCCTCTTCGCCGAACGGGTCTGGTTCGCCACCAAACTCCAGAGCCTGTTCGGCGACAAGGCGAGGGCCGAGCGCGCCGAGCGGATCGTCGGGTCGATCATCCACCGCATCAACCGCTACCTGCTGGTCAAGACGCTGGTGAGCGTGGTGACCGGCTTTCTCGCCTGGGCGGTCGCCCGGGCCTTCGGGCTGGAACTGGCGGTGCCGCTCGGGATCCTCACGTTCATCCTCAACTACATCCCCAATGTCGGATCGATCGCGGCCACGGCAATCGGCGGCCTCGTGGCGTTCATGCAGCTCGGCGATCCCTGGCTGGCGCTGGTGGTGCTCGGGGCGCTGACACTGGTGCAGTTCGTGGTGGGGCAGATCATCGACCCGCTGCTGCTCGGCCGGGCGCTGCGGCTCTCGTCGCTCGGCATCATCATCTCGCTGGCGTTCTGGGCGGCGGTCTGGGGCGTGGCGGGGATGTTTCTGGCGGTGCCGATCATGGTCGCGGTGATGATCGTGTCATCGCATATCCCCGCCCTGCGCCCCGTCGCGGTGATCCTGTCGCGCGAGGGTCTGCCCGACGACGAGTTGCAACTGGAGGCGCCGGCTACGACTCGAGTGTGATCGGCACGCGGCGGTTCATCCGGCCCTTCTTCTCGATCCGCCCGATGACGACCCGGCCGATCTCGGCGGTGCGCGCGACATGCGTGCCGCCGCAGGGTTGCAGGTCAACCTGCCCCGCCTCGTCGCCGATGCGCACCAGCCGGACGCGGCCCTGACCCACCGGCGGCTTGACCGACATCGTCTTGACCAGGCCCGGATTGGCGGCAAGTTCGGCGTCGGTGATCCAGGCCTCGGTCACGGCCATGTCGCGCTCGATCAGGGCATTGAGCGCCTCGTCCAGCGCCGCGACGTCGGCCGGCGCCTCGGGCATGTCGAAGTCGAGCCGCCCGCGCCCGGCGCCGATCTGCCCCCCCGTCACCGGCAGCGGGATCACCACCGACAGAAGGTGCAGCGCGGTATGCACGCGCATGTGCCGATAGCGCAGGTCCCAGTCGAGCCGCTGGAACACCGCGGCCCCGACCGGCGGCATGACCACCGGTTCGGCCGGGACGAGAGCGACGCCCCCGCCCTCGGTCCGCACCGCCGTCGCCACCGGCACCCGCCCGCCATCCCAGTCGAGCCAGCCGGCATCGCCCGGCTGGCCGCCCCCGACCGGGTAGAACACCGTGCGGTCGAGCACGATGCCCCCCTCGCCGGTATGGCCGATCACGCGGGCGTCGGCATGGACCAGATAGGGATCGGCGCGGAACAGAAGGTCGGTCATCGGTCACTCCACCGCGCGGTCGTCGGGCCCGGCCTCGCGATCCTCGGCCGTCGTCTCGTCGGCGCGCAGTTGCGCCGGCCCCTTGTGCTCGGGTTCGGGCAGCGGCCGGCCCGGTTCGGGCGGCGTCTCGCCGCGGAAGGCAGCGGCCACGGCGGGAAGGTTGCGGATGTTGAGGTCGCGCTGCGCAAAGGGGATCTCGATCCCCTCTTCGGCAAAGCGGCGGGCGATCTGGTGGTTCACCTCGGACCGCACAGAGAGCGAGAAGTTCACGTCCCGCAGGATGATCCGCATCTCGAAGTTGAGCGAATCCGCCCCGAACCCGGTGAACAGCACCAGCGGCGGCGGCGAGAGGACCGCGAGCGGCTGCGCCTCGGCGATCTCGCGCAGGATGCGGTCGACCTTGCGGGTATCGGTGCCATAGGCGACGCCGACCGGGATGATGACACGGCCCGTGAGGTTGAACCGCGTCCAGTTGGTCACCCGCCCCGCGATCAGGTCGGTATTGGGCACGATCACGTCGGTGCGGTCGAAGGTCTGGATGCGGGTGGACCGCACGCTGATCGCCCGCACCACGCCCTGCACCCCGCCGACCTCGATCCAGTCGCCCTCGGACACCGGGCGCTCGACCAGCAGGATGATGCCGCTGACAAAGTTCGACACGATGTTCTGCAGGCCAAAGCCGATGCCGACCGACAGCGCCCCGGCGACGATGGCAAAGGCGCTCAGATCGATGCCGGCGGCGGTGATGGCGATGAGCGCCGCGACGAAGATGCCGACATAACCGGTGCCCGCGACGATCGCGTTCTGCCCGCCGGTGTCGAGCGATGTCTTGGGCAACACCGCGGTCTTGAGCGCGCCCTGCACCAGCCGCGTCAGGCCGTAGCCGACGCCGAAGACCAGCGCGAACCAGACGAAATCGGCCGGTGCGATACGCGTCTCGCCGAGCGCAAAGCCCTCGCGGAAGCGGTTCCAGATCTCGGTCAGGTCGGCCACCCGGGCGCCCCAGATGAGCGCCAGGACCGGCACCGTCGCCAGCGTCAGGACAAGGCCGATCAGCACGGGGATGAGCGAATCGCGCGCCTTGTCGTCGCCGGCCCCGATCAGCAGCGCGTAAAGATCGCCGATCAGGCGCTGCACGACCGACACCAGCGCCATCAGCGCGAGGGATAGCGTGGCCGGATAGACCACCGCCGTCGCCGCCGAGACATAGCCGATCGCAGCCAGCCCCGGCCCCGCAACACCGATCACCATGGCTGCCTGGCCGAACAGGCCGATGAGCCGGTTGCGCGGGCTCACACCCTCGCCCGACGCGGTATCTGCGGCGACATGCAGCCGCAGAAGCTGGCCGATCCGCAGCAACAGAAGGCCCGCGAGCACGAGGATCGGGAAGGTCAGGACGGCTGTCGCCGCCTCGGACCGCCCCGATTCGAGAATCGCGCCGCGCAGGATGTCGGCCGCCAGCAGGATGCCGAAGGATGCGGTGTGGATGCGCCCTTCCGCCCGACGCTCGGGCGGCAGTTGCAGCATCGCGCCCGGATCGTCCGCCTTGGGAAAAATGCGCGCGCCCAGCCAGATGGCGGCAAAGATCGTCAGCCCGACCGTCGGCAGCACCGACACCACGGCATTGCCGACCAACCCGACCATGCCCGAGGCCCGGATCGCCTCTGCCAGCGCGAGCACGCCGAGCGCGGGCAGGATGATCTGCCCGAGCGAGACAAGGAGCGACCAGACCGCCCGGCCGCGGTCCGAGGCGTCGCGCTCCAGCCGGTCGGTCAGCGCCTCCATCCAGCGCCGCCCGCGCAGGATCAGCACCCCCGCGAAGGCGAGATAGAGCAGGATCAGCGGCAGGTTCTGTCGGAACTCGGCCCGCCGCGCCGGGGCGTTGACCGCCGTCGCCACCTCGGCAGCGATGGCGGATGCGGTCTCGGTCAGCGCGCCGATCCCGGCCGGCCAGTTGGTCGGATTGACCGGCGAGGGCCAGAGCCGCAACAGCTCGTCCGCCTGCCGGTCGCGCAGGATGCCGTCGATCTCGCGGATCAGCCCGTCGGCGCGGCGATAGGCCTCGTCCGCGGCGATCCCCGGCGCCTCGAGGCGGGCGAGCTGCTCCGACAGTTCCGCCCGCCGCGCCGCAAGTTCCGGCGCCTCGCTCGCCCCTTCGGCCGGCGCGGGTCCGAGCGCGGCGATCTGCCCGCGCAGCGTCTCGATCCGGGTGCGGTTGGTGCTCTGCGCGGCCTGGAACCGCTCGCGCCATTCGACGAGCTGCACGCGAAGCTGGTCAAAGGCGAGGCTCGTCGTGCGCGGATCTTCCGTCGCCGCCTCGGCCTCGGCGGCAAAGCGCGCCCATGCCTCGTAGTCGGGCGGCTGGACGATCGGAGCCTCGGGCGCCGCCGGCGGCTGCGCGGTTCCGCCCGTTGTGCCGCCAAGCCACCAGGCGACCTGCGCCGCGGCAGGCGGCGCCCCGAGCCACAGGGCGACGAGAACGACGACAAGGCGGGCCATCAGCCCTCGAACACCGGCGGCAGCGCACGCGGCGCGGCATCGAGCCACGCGGGCACCGGCAGGCCCTTGCCCCGGAGGAATTCGGGGTTGAACAGCTTGGACTGATACCGCGTGCCGTAATCGCACAGGATCGTCACGATGGTATGGCCGGGGCCGAGGTCGCGCGCCATGCGCATCGCCCCCGCGACGTTGATCCCGGACGATCCGCCAAGGCAAAGCCCCTCCTCGGCCATCAGGTCGAACACGATCGGCAACGCCTCGGCATCGGGGATGCGATAGCTGAAATCGGGATGCAGCCCCTCGAGATTGGCGGTGATGCGGCCCTGCCCGATGCCCTCGGTGATCGAGGAGCCTTCCGAGGCCAGCCTGCCGGTGGTGTAGAAACTGTGCAGCGCCGCCCCGTCGGGATCGGCCAGCCCGATCTTCACCCCGCGCGGCTGCAGCGCCCGGGCCACCCCGGCGAGCGTGCCGCCCGACCCGACCGCACAGATGAACCCGTCCACCCGGCCCCCGGTCTGGTCCCAGATCTCGGGCCCCGTCGTCTCGACATGGGCCTGCCGGTTGGCGGTGTTGTCGAACTGGTTGGCCCAGATCGCGCCGTTGGGTTCGCTCTGCGCCAGCGCGGCGGCGAGCCGCCCGGAATAGCGCACATAGTTGTTGGGGTTGGAATAGGGCGCCGCCGGCACCTGCACGAGATCGGCCCCGGCAAGGCGCAGCATGTCCTTCTTTTCCTGGCTCTGCGTCTCGGGGATGACGATCACGGTGCGAAAGCCCATCGACGCGCCAACGAGCGCGAGGCCGATCCCGGTATTGCCCGCCGTGCCCTCGACGATCGTCCCGCCCGGGCGCAACAGGCCCCGCGCGACCGCATCGCGGATGATATAGAGCGCGGCGCGGTCCTTGACGGACTGGCCGGGGTTCATGAACTCGGCCTTGCCGAGGATCGTGCAACCCGTGACTTCGGACGCGCGGCGCAGCCGGATCAGGGGGGTGTTGCCGATGGCCTCGGCGAGGTCGGCGCAGATCCGCATGGGATGCCTCCGGTCGAATGGCGCCCAGACTTACTGAGCCGGGGCGGGGATGACAAGGCGGCTCGGGGTCCGCCCGCAGGGCGTCATCCGGCGCGCAGACGGTCTCGGTGCCGCGCGAGCCAGAGCGCGGTCAGAACCAGGGGCCCGTTCACCGCCTCGCCCCCGTCCACCAGCGCCATGAAGGCGTCAAAGGGCAGGACATGCGCGCGGATATCCTCGCCCTCGCCCTCGACGCCGCCGAGGCCTGCGGCGGCGGCGGGAAGGTCGGCGATGCCGACATAGGACCACAGATATTCGGTCTTGGCCCCCGGCGAGGGGTAGTATTCGGCAACCGGATGCAGCGCGCCCAGCGCGATGCCCGCCTCTTCCAGCGCCTCGCGGCGGGCGGCATCCTCGGCCGTCTCGAAGGCGTCGATGCGCCCCGCAATCGCCTCGATGAGCCAGGGGTTGGCATCGCCGCGCACATAGGGTGCGGCGCGGAACTGCTCGATCACCATCACGGCATCGCGCGCCGGGTCATAGGGCAGCACCGTGACCGCATCGGCCGACACGAACACTGCGCGCCGGATCGGATCGCCCATCGCACCGTCGAAACGGCGGTGGCGCAGCGTCACCGATTCGACGGCGAAGAAATCGGCATAGGGCTCCTGCCAGTCGAGCAGCGCCACGTCATCCGCCGCCGGCCGGAACCCGAGCGTCGCCGGGCGCGGCACGGCCGCGCGCAGCCGCGCCGCGCCGCGCACGAGCATCTGCGGATAGCGTTGCCACACTGCCGCCGCCGGGCGCAGGCCCATCTGGCGCATCACATCCGGCGCCGTCGCCACCACGACCGCGCCATGACGCGCGATCCAGTCGGCGAGCGACCAGGGCGCGCCGGCTGTCCAGCGGCCGGGGTCAGGCAGATAGACCTCCGCCGTCCCGGCCCCGTCCATGAGGGACAGCGCCGCGCGGCTGCGAGCAAACCCGCCCTCATACCAGTCGAGCCGCGCCACATCGTCGGCCGACAGGCCCCGCAGCACGATCCCCTCGGCGACCGCCCCCGCCTCGGGGCGGATCAGCGCGAAAGCCTCGCCCTCGGCCCAGCGGACGGCATGGCCCGCCAGCCTTGCCGGCGCCCCGGCCACCTCGCGCCCCAGCACGGCGGCGCGCAGCGGCGCATGGCACAAGGTGCCGTAAGCGAACACATCCGCCATGCCGCTAGTTCCACCGCCGTCCGGCCCATTCGGTCAGCACACCGGCCAGAAACCCGCCGACCAGCAGAACCGCCAGCGGCTCGAAGCGCAGATCGCCGGTGCCGAAGCTGCGCCAGACCGCCTCGCCGTATTTCAGCATGATGTCGAACGTGCCCTCGACCGCATCGAACACGCCGTCATACTGCCGCTTCATCGACCGCAGGACCATGTCGCGCACCGAAAACAGGAGCAGCACCCAGAACGCGATCGTCACCGCTGTGCGCATCCCCGTGCCGCCCGCCCCGATCACGCCGGGCTTGCGGCGCGAGCCCGAGATCATCCAGCCGCAGACAAGGCCGATGCCCGCGCAGATGATCGAGAACAGGCCCCATTGCGTGTCCGGCGTCAGCCCGGGCTTGTAGGCCTCGGCCGCAAGGAACCCCACCGCGGCGAAGGCGATCGCAGCGACGAGCTTGGCGGCGGTCGGCATCATCGCGTCAGGGCCTTGTCACGGTGATCTGCGTGACATCGCAGATGCCGAAGCGGAACGCGCCGGCGCAGGAGGCGAGGTAATAATTCCACATCCGCCGGAACCGGTCGTCGAACCCCATGCGGGCAACATCGTCCCAGCGGGCGTTGAACGCATCGTGCCAGCGGCGGAGCGTCTGGCTGTAGCTTTCGCCGAACTCGACCGACCCCATCAGCCGCAGCCCCGCCCGCTCCACCTCGCGCCGCAGGACGGACGGGGACGGGAGCATGCCGCCCGGGAAGATGTATTTCTGGATGAAATCGACGCTCTTGCGATAGCTTTCGAACCGCCTGTCCTCGACCGTGATGATCTGCAGCGCGGCGTTCCGGCCCGGGTTGAGCCGCTCGCGCAGCGTCTCGAAATAGACCGGCCAGTATTTCTCGCCCACCGCCTCGAACATCTCGATCGAGGCGATGCCGTCATAGGTGCCCCGTTCGTCGCGATAGTCCTGCAGCTTGATCGTCACGCGATCCTGCAGGCCCGCCCGCGCGATGCGCGCCCGGGCATAATCGTGCTGTTCCTTCGAGATGGTCAGGCCGGTGACATGCAGCCCCCGCTCGCGCGCGGCATATTCGGCGAACCCGCCCCAGCCGCAGCCGATCTCGAGCACATGTTCCCCCGGCCGCGCGCCGATCGCGTCGGCAAGGGCCGCGTATTTCTGCGTCTGCGCCCGGTCGAGCGGTTCCTGCCCGGTGCGGAACAGGGCCGAAGAATAGGTCATCGTCTCGTCCAGCCAGAGGCGGTAGAAATCGTTCCCGAGGTCGTAGTGATAGGCGATGTTCCGGCGCGCCTGCCGCTTGGAGTTCTGCCGCAGCCAGTGCCGCATGCGCTCATAGGCCCGCACCAGCGCCATGCCGCGAAAATTGTCATAGACGACATCGTTGCCGGCAGAGACGAAATCCATGAAGGCCATCAGGTCCGGCGTGGACCAGCCGCCTTCGAGGTAAGCCTCGGAAAAGCCATTGTCGCCCTCGCGCACGAGGCGGGCGAAAACGTCGGGGTCGTGGACGTGCATCTCGGCCACCGGCCCGGCCTCGCGCCCCTCGATGCGAAAGCGCCGCCCGTCGGGCAGCACCACGTCGAGCCGCCCGCGCGCGAGCCCGCGCGACACCATCGTGAACACCGGCGCGAAATAGCGCGGCAGGCCCGTCTGGCCCTCGATCGTCGTGAGCGGCGTCATGCGTCCTCCGTCATTGGCATCAGTTAAGGCAGATACGGCGTTGCGGCTCAAGAGTTTCGCGCGCCATAGGCCGCCAGCGCCCGGGCCCGGCCCTCGGCCAGCGACAGCGCCGGCGCGGGATAGGGCGCATCCGGCCGCAGCGCCCACGCCTGCGGCACCGCGTCGAAGAAGGCCAGCGCATCCGGGCCCGGCCGGGTTGACAATTCCGCGATCCAGCGGCGGCGATAGGCGCCCTCGGGGTCGAATTTCGCGGCCTGCGTCTCGGGGTTGAAGACGCGGAAATAGGGCGCGGCATCGGGCCCCGATCCGGCCGCCCATTGCCAGCCCATGGCGTTCGAGGCCGGATCCCAGTCGATCAGGCAATCGGCGAACCAGTCCGCGCCAAATCGCCAGTGCGTCATCAGATGCTTGGTGAGGTAGGAGGCGACGATCATCCGCGCCCGGTTGTGCATGGTGCCGGTCACATACATCTCGCGCATCCCGGCATCGACGAAGGGCACGCCGGTCATCCCGCGCGTCCAGGCCTCGGCGGCCGGGTTCGCATCCTGCCAGGGGAAGGCGTCCCATTCCGGTTTCCAGTTGCCCGACACGATATGCGGCGTGTGATGCGCAAGGTGATAGGCGAACTCGCGCCACACCAGTTCCTTGAGGAACGTCTCGGACCCCTCGCCCCGCTGGTGCGCCGCGAAGGCCGCATGCCAGACGGTGCGGATGCCGATTTCGCCGACCGCGAGGTTTTCCGACAGGCGCGAGGTGCCCGGCAGGTCGGGCCGGTCGCGCAGGCGCGCGTAATCCGCCGCGCGGTCGAGGAAATCGGCCAGCCGCGCTTCGGCCGCCGCCTCGCCGACGGCCGCATGGCGCGCGACGATGGCGGCACCGCGATGCATGGCGGCGCCCATGCCCCAGTCGTCGAGCCGGTCGGAGCGCGGGGCGGCGGCGGGCCGCAGCGCCGTCACCCGCGGCACGGGCGGCGGGACATCAAGCGCCGAGGCCGCGCGCCAGTAGGGCGTATAGACCTTGTAGAACCCGCCCTGCCCCGTCGCCACCTCCCAGGGCTCGCGCAGCAGGTGCCCGCCGTGGCTGACTGCCGCGATCCCCTGCGCCTTGAGCGCCGCCTTGACGGCCGTATCCCGCGCCACCGACACCGGATCGTAGAGGCGCGACCAATGCACCCCCGCCGCCCCGGTTTCCGCCACCAGCCCCGAGAGCACCGCCAGCGCCGGCCCGCGGCGGAACACCAGCCGCGCCCCGATCCCCGCAAGCACCGCCGCAAAGGCCCGCCAGCCTTCGCCAAGCCGCCATTTCGGCGCGGCGCCGAGCGCCTCGGTCTCGGGGTCGAGGATGGCAACCGGGATGACCGGCCGCCCGTCGGCCACCAGTGCGGCGAGGCAGGGATTGTCGGCCAGCCGCAGGTCGCGGCGGACCCACCAGATCAGGGGGGCGTCGGTCATCGTCTTTCGCCTTGGGGCGCGACGCCCCGCCGTTCAGATCACGGCATCTAGCGCGGCGATCAGGCGGTCAACCTCGGCCGGCGTCGTGTAATGCACGAAGGACAGCCGCAGGACGCCCTTTCCGGTGTCCACCCCCATGGCCGCGAGGGGGCGCACGGCGTAGAAATGCCCGCCCCCCGCCATCACCCGATGCGCCGCCAGCGCCGCCGCCACGGGTTCGGCCGGCCGGCCGAGGTCGAGCGCCACGGTCGGCGCGCGGGTCACCGGATCGGCCGGGCCGATCAGGCGCACGTCGTTGCGCCCGGCGACATAGGCCAGCAGCGGCGCCGCCACCGCCGTCTCGGCCGCGCGCATCAGGGCATGGACGCCGGCATTGCGCGCCCGGGCATCGCCGGTCACGCCGTGATGCGCGGCCAGCGCGTCGATGTAGTCGGCGATCCCGGCGCAGGCGGCGATCTGGGCGTGATCGGGCCCCGCGGGCGTGAGCCGCTTGACCGGGTTGCCCGCGTTGAAGAAATGCCCCTGGTTCGGCAGCGCCTCGGCCAGGCCGCGGCGCACGACCATGATGCCCTGATGCGGGCCGTAGGTCTTGTAGGCGGAAAAGAGGTAGATGTCGGCCCCGAGGGCGGGAATGTCGGGCAGGCCGTGCGGCGCGTAGCTCACGCCGTCCACGCAGGTCACCGCCCCGGCCGCCCGCGCCATGGCGCAGATCGCGGCCACGTCATTGATCTCGGCCACGACGTTCGAGCAATGCGGGAAGGCCACCAGCCGCACCGCGCCATCGGCCAGAAGGTCGGCCAGCCGCGCGCGGTCAAGGTGCCCCGTCGCTGGGTCGATCCGCCATTCGCGCACCGCCACGCCCGCATCCGCGAGGCGGCGCCAGACGCCGCTGTTGGCCTCGTGGTCCTGATCGGTCACGACGATGGCCTCGCCCGGTTTCAGCCAGCCGCGCACCGCCTGGGCGAGCGTGTAGGTGTTGGCGGAGGTGGAAGGGCCGAAATGCACCTCGTCCCCCGCCACGCCCATCATCGCGGCCAGCCGCGCGCGCGCCTCGTCCATCTCGGCCCCCGCCAGCTGCGAGACGGGATAGGGCGCATAGGGCTGGACCTTCCGGTGGGTGTAGAACCGGGTGAGGCGGTCCACCACCTGCCGGCAGGGATAGCTGCCGCCCGCGTTCTCGAAGAAACCCCAGCCGTCCAGCGCGGGGTCGGCAAAGGCAGGAAACTGCGCGCGGACAAAGGCGGTGTCGAGCATGGGGGCCTCTCATCGGAACGCCGCCACCCTAGCGGGAGGGCGGGCGGCTGCAAGCGGGGTCAGGCGTCGTCGTCCGGCTCCTCGCCGCGCGCGCGGGCCGCGGCGACCGCCTCGGAAAACGCGCCGGCCAGCAGGCCGGCCGGGATGGCGATGATCCCGACGCCTGACAGGGCGGTCAGCGCCGCGAGAACACGGCCAAGCCCCGTCACCGGCACGACATCGCCATAGCCGACCGTCGTCAGCGTCGCGATCGACCACCACATCGCGCGCGGGATCGACCCGAAGGCATCCGGCTGCACTCCGCCCTCGACAAGATAGAGCAGGCTGGCCGAACCCATCAGGATGATGACCGCGAACATCAGGCCCACGGCAAACTCGAACCGCCGCCGCCAGACCGCGCTGCCCAGCAGCGTCATGGCCAGCGAGAACCGTCCGAGCTTGGCCAGCCGCAGCAGGCGCAGCACGCGGACGATGCGCAGAAGGTTCGCCTCTAGCCCGAAGAACGGCAGCAGCAGCGTCACGATCACCGCAAGGTCGATCAGCGAGGCGGGCGAGAGCGCGAAGGCAACCCGCCCACCGTGCGCCGGGTTTTCCGGCGCAGCATAAAGGCGGCCGAGATATTCCAGCACGAAAACCGCAAGGCAGATCAGTTCCGCCGCATGAAAGGCCGCAGGATAGCTGTCGCGCAGCGTCACCTCGGTTTCCAGCACGCCGATCACGATCGAGCCGACGACAACCGCAAGGATGACGCGGTTCGCCACGGACAGCCCCGGCCGGTCCAGAAGCGCAGGATCGAGCGCGCGGGCAACGCGGGCACGAAAACCCGGCATGCTCAGGCGTTCACGTCCACGACCACGCGGCCCTGCACCTGCCCCTGCAGGATCGCGGCCCCGAGCGCGGGCAGATCGGCCAGGGTCGCGGGCCGGATCATCGCCCCGAGCCGATCCCGCGGCAGATCGCGGGCGATCCGGTCCCAGGCGCGCAGGCGGTCGGCATGGGGGCGCATCACGCTGTCGATGCCCAGAAGGTTCACCCCCCGCAGCAGGAAGGGGATGACGCTGGCCGGCAGCCCCGCCCCGCCCGCAAGGCCCACCGCCGCGACCGAGGCGCCATAGCGCATCTGCCCGAGCACGCGGGCAAGCATCGCGCCGCCCACCGCGTCGACGCAGCCGGCCCAGGTCTCGGCCTCGAGCGGGCGGCGCACGGTCTCGGCCAGATCGGCGCGCGGGACGATCCCCGTGGCGCCGAGGCTGCGCAGATAGCCCTCGGTCTCGGGCCGGCCGGTGACCGCCGCGACCTCGTGCCCCAGCGCGGCGAGTAACGCGACCGCCACCGACCCGACGCCGCCTGCCGCACCGGTGACCAGCACCGGCCCCGCGCCGGGGCGCAGCCCGTGATCCTCGAGCGCCATCACCGCCAGCATCGCCGTCAGCCCGGCCGTGCCGACCGCCATCGCCTCCCGCGCCGTCAGCCCGGCGGGCAAAGGCACCAGCCAGTCGGCCTTGACGCGCGCCTTCTGCGCATAGCCGCCCCACCAGACCTCGCCCACCCGCCAGCCGGTCAGCACCACCGCATCGCCGGGGCGATAGCGGGGATCGTCGCTCGCCTCGACCACGCCGGCAAAGTCGATGCCGGGCACATGCGGCCAGGATTTCACCAGACCGCCGCCGGTCGTCAGGCACAGCCCGTCCTTGTAGTTCAACGTCGAATAGGCGACCGCCACCGTCACCGCGCCCGGCGGCAGCCGTTCCTCGCCGAGCGTCTGGATGCCCGCATGCGTCGCGCCGTCCGCGTCCCGCTCCACCACCAGCGCGTTGAACATGGCCGATCCTCTCAGAACATCGTTTCGGGCATCAGGAACAGGTCGGTGTCGCCAGGCCGCGCGCCGGCAGCGGTCAGCATCGCATGCACCTGCCCGCGATGATGCGTCTGGTGGTTGAAGAAATGCGCCACGCACAGCGCCTTGGACCGCGCCACCTCGCCGCCCAGCAGGGCCGAATGCCAGCGCAGATCGCCTGCGAGGTCCATCGGCTCCAGCGCGGCGGCCCAGTCGAGGATTCGCAAATCCGTCGCCTCGCGCTGCGCCTTCCACTCGGCCCAGTCGGGAAAGAGGCCCGCGGACTGCGCGATCCCGCCCGGCACCTTCGCGCCGCCCTCGAACCGGGCCATCCAGGTCAGATCGGCCCAGAGCAGATGCGACAGCGTGCCGGCGATGGACCCGAACCAGGCCCCTCGGTCCGCCTTGCGCGCCGCATCGGCAAGGTCGTCGGCGGCGACCGTCAGCGACTTGTTCTGCCAGTGGTTGTAGCGTGCCATCGTGGCGCACCAATGCGGGCTGATCACCGGCATGGCCCCCGCAAGCCGGCGCGGCAAAACAACCCATACGGCCCCGGCGCCTGCCATGCGCGCGGCCCGGCCGAGAATTGCGACGCAAGGGGCCCGCGCGTCATCGCACGCACGCGGGCCGGATCGACGCGGCGCCGTCGCATGCCGTCACCGCCGGGCGCCGGGCCGGGCGGGCGATGGTCCGTGACTGGGTCGGCAGGCGGCAATCTCGGGTGCGGGCAGTCGGTCGAACATCCCAGGTTTCCCCATCCGGCGGAGGCCGCGACCGCTTCGAGCAGCCAAACCCCGGGCCGCAGCGCCCTGCATCTCCACCTGCGTTAACTGTCCATCAGCAACGGAACCGTGGCAAGCCCCATCCGTCGGGCGGCGGCACGCGCAAGGATTGCCTGTTCGAGCGGCAGTTGCACGAATGTGACCCGAAACGGCCCGCGCGCACCGTTCGATTGCGCCGATGCCTCTTGAGCGCGCAGTTGCGCGCCGTTATCTCCAGAGCGCGACCCATATTCCCCTCCGCGCATGAGGTTCTTCGATGAAGCGTGCCCACGCCCTGATTGCGTCCGCCGCGGCGCTTGCGATCGCCCTGCCCGCCTATGCCGCCGACCCGGAACTCATCGTGTTCGACTGGGCCGGCTTCGAGGAGCAATCCCTGATCGAGGCCTATGTCGCCAAGCATGGGCAGATGCCGACCTACGCCCTCTACGGCGACGATGACGAGGCGTTCCAGAAGGTTGCCGCGGGCTTTCGCGCCGATGTGGCGCATCCCTGCTCGGCCAAGGTGCCGGCCTACCGCAGTGCCGGCCTGATCGAGCCCTGGGATGTCAGCCGCATCCCGGAATTCGCCAATATCGCGCCGCGGTTCCTCGATTCGCCCGTGTTCAAGGACGAAACGGGCGTGTGGTACATCCCGACCGACTACGCCTATACCGCCATTGCATGGAACACCGATCAGGTGCCCGAGGCGGATGTCGCCAGCCTGCAGGTGTTCCTCGATCCGAAATATGCCGGCCGCATCTCGCTGCCCGACAACACCGACGACATCTGGGCGCTGGCGCTGCTGGCGACCGGCGTGACCGACTGGACCACGGTGACGGATGCGCAGTTCGCAGCCGCCGCCGAGTGGCTGCGCGCGGCGCATCAGAACGTGCGCGCCTACTGGGCCGACCCGGCGGAGCTGGCGCAGCTCATGGCCTCGGGCGAGGTGCTGCTGGCCTGGTCGTGGAACGACGGGGTCGCGCTGTTGCGGTCCGAAGGGTTCCCGGTCGGGTTCAATCGCACCCCGGTCGAGGGGATCTCGACCTGGTTCTGCGGTTACGTGAACCTGCGCAATTCGCCGGGGTCCGAGGACAAGGCCTATGACTTCATCAATGCCTGGCTCGAACACGGCTCGGCGCGCGGGCTTCTGGACAATTTCGGCTATGCCCATGCCAACGATGCGGCCATGGCGACGATCCCCTTCGACGACCTCGTCGCCGCGGATGTGAATCCGATCGACGGCATCCTGCTCGCGCAGACCCCGATGGACCCGGCGCAGCGCGAGCGGTTCCTGGTCGAGTTCGAGAAGATCAAGGCCGGGTTCTGATCCTTGCCGCAGCGTCCAACGGGGGGCGCGCCGCCCGGCGCGCCCCTTTCGCATGCCGCGCGGCGGGTCTTGTGCGGGGCGCGCGCCGGGCCTATGTTCACGTGGCTCGGGGAAACCCAGACTATGGCGATAAACGCGCACGTAATACACGGTTCGGACCCGGGGGCGGTACCCGGCGGCTCCACCAAACCACCCGGCGTTGCGGGGGCGAGGGGCCGAAATAGGATCGACGGACGTCTAAAGGTGTGGCTTTTGCCCGGTGAGGTACCACCGTTATCGGTCCGAAAAGTACAGTTGCCAACGACAACCGTGCTCCGGTCGCTCTTGCTGCGTAAGCAGTTCGGGTAACCGAAACCTAAAGTCCCTGGGCTTTGCCGTTCAGGGCGGGGTTCGCAGGTACCTGGCAACAGAAACCTGCACCTTCCCACCGAGAGAACCGCCGCCTCGACGCGGCGTCCGCGCGGTGTCGCGGGATCGGGCATTTCAATCGCCGACACGGGCTTGCCGGATCGCTTCGTCCGTCCGGTCGTTCCGTCCGTTTGCCGGACCGGATGCAGCGCCCGGGCGCGGCCCTGACACGAAACGGTGTCCGCTGCGCTGCGCGCCGGCCCTTGCCGAAAGGGCAGTTGCAACGCAGGCTGACCGGGCATGCTTCGCGTTCTCGCCCTGCTCCTTGCGATCGTCCCGATGCCGCTGAGCGCCTGCGAGGCGGCGCTTGTGCTGGCGATGGATGTGTCGGGGTCGGTCGATGCCGGCGAATACCGGCTGCAGGTCGACGGCCTCGCGCTCGCGCTCGACGATCCGGCCATCGTCGATGCGCTGACGGGCGGCGCGGTCGCGCTTGCAGTCGTGCAGTGGTCGGGGCTCGGGCGGCAGGCGCTGTCGCTGCCCTGGCGGCGGATCGTGACGCCGGCCGACGCCGCTGCCTTCGCCGCCGCGGTCCGCGCCATGCCGCGCGCCTTCACCGCATCCGATACCGCCGTGGGCGAGGCGCTCGCCTTTGCCATGGCGCAGTTCGCGGCCGTCCCTGATTGCCGCCGCCGCATCGTCGATCTGTCGGGCGACGGGGCCGAGAATGTCGGGTTCACCATCGCGCGCGCCCGGCGCGAGGCGATCGCGGCGGGGGTCGAGGTCAACGGGCTGGCCATCGAATCGATGGGGCTGTCGATCACGCAGTTCTACCGCAACTGGGTCGTCACGCCGGGCGGCTTCGTGGTCACGGCGCGCGGACATCTCGACTATGCGCGGGCGATGCGGGTGAAGCTCCTGCGTGAACTGTCCCGCCCGGTCGGATAGTCACGGGCGCGGCTTGACCGCCCGCGCGGGCCGGCCGATGACGGTGCTGCGCCGGCCAGCGGCGCCGCGAGGATTGCCCGATGCCGCCGACCGACGCCCGGGCGCCGACCGCGCCCGCCCCGAGCCTCGGCGCGCTGACGGCCGCCTTTCTGCGCATCGGCGTGCTGTCCTTCGGCGGCCCGGCGGCACAGATCGCGTTGATGCATCGCATGCTCGTCGAGGACCGCCGCTGGATCGCCGAGGCGGAATACCTGCGGGCGCTGTCGCTGTGCATGCTCCTGCCCGGCCCCGAGGCGATGCAGCTGGCGACCTGGATCGGCTGGCGGCTGCACGGCACGCGGGGCGGCCTGATCGCGGGGTTGCTCTTCGTGGCCCCGGGGGCCGTCGTGGTCCTGCTGCTGGCGATGGCCTATGCGGCGGTGGGCGGGGTGCCGCTGGTGCAGGCGCTGTTCGCCGGGGTGCAGGCGACCGTTGTTGTCATCGTGCTCGAGGCGCTGCTGCGCCTCGCCCGGCGGGCGCTGCGGGGTGTGGCGGCTTGGATCATCGCCGGCGCCGCCTTTGTCGCGCTCTTTGCGCTGGCCGTGCCGTTTCCGGTCGTGGTCCTCGCCGCCGGCGCCTGGGGGTTCATGGCCGCGGGCCGCGGGTCTGGCGCCCTGCCCCGGCCGGTGGACCGCCCGCGCACGGCGGCCACGGTCGCCCTGTGGTCGGCGCTGTGGCTCGGCCCGCTGGCGGCGCTGGCGGTGGTCGAGGGCGGTATCCTGACCGAGATCGGGGTCTTTTTCGCTCTTCTCGCCATCGTCACCTTCGGCGGCGCCTATGCGGTGCTCGCCTGGATGGCGCAGGCGGTCGTGGCGGACAAGGGCTGGCTCACCCCGGTGCAGATGATCGACGGGCTCGGGCTGGCGGAAAGCACGCCCGGGCCGCTGATCCTCGTGACCGAGTTCGTCGGGTTTCTCGCCGCCTTCGCGCAGGGCGGTCTGCTGCTGGGCGCTGCCGGGGCGGCGGTGACGCTTTGGGTGACCTTCGTGCCCTGTTTCCTGTGGATATTCGCCTTTGCGCCCTGGCTTGACCGGATCACCGCGGCGCCCCGGCTGGCCGGCGCGCTGGCCGCTATTGCCGCGGCGGTGGTCGGGGTGATCCTCAACCTCGCGCTCTGGTTCGCGCTGCACGTGTTCTTCGCCGGGCTCGCGCCGGTGCGATTCGGCCCCCTCCGCCTGCTTGTGCCCGATCTTGCGTCGCTCGATCTTGCGGCGTTCGGCATCGCCGCCGGCGCCGCATGGCTCATCCTCGGGCGGCACTGGCCGCTGCCGGCGGTCCTCGCGCTGGGCGGGGCGGCGGGGGTCGGCCTGCGCTGGCTCGGGGCGGCGGGCTGAGGCCAGCCGCCCCTTCCCTTGACCGGCAAAACCCCTATGCTGGCCGCACCCAGAGACGAAGAGTTCCGATGACGCGGTCGATCGATTACGGCAACCTGATGCACCGGGCCATGCGGGGCCTGATCCAGCAGGTCCTGTCGGGCGTGGCGGCCGAGGGGCTGCCCGGATCGCATCATTTCTTCATCACCTTCGACACCACCCACCCCGATGTCGCCATGGCCGACTGGCTGCATGCGCGTTATCCGTCCGAGATGACCATCGTCATCCAGCACTGGTTCGAGAACCTGATGGTGGACGACGACGGGTTCACCATCACGCTCAACTTCGGGAATCGGCCCGAACCGCTTCGCGTGCCGTTCGACGCGCTGCGCACCTTCGTCGATCCGTCGGTCGAATTCGGGCTGCGATTCGAAACGCATGAAGCCGACGGGGACGAGGACGACGCGGATGCGGGCGAGGACGACGAGGGCCCCGCCCCGCCGCCCGCCGGCGGCGAGGTGGTGAGCCTCGACAAGTTCCGCAAATGATGTCCGGCCCGCACCTGCCCCTTCAAGAACCTGTTGCAAAAGCTTAGCTGGTGACGGGCACACAGCGACGGAGCCGCCATGCGTCACGACCTGAAGCTTTTCCTGCGCGAGTTTCTGCGCCATCCCGGCGAGGTCGTGGCACTCGCCCCGTCCTCGGGCGAACTCGGCCGCGCCATGACGCGCGGGATCGGCCCGCAGACGGGCCGCGTGGCCGAGCTCGGCGGCGGCACCGGCACCTTCACGCGCGCCATCCTCGGCGCCGGGATCGCGCCGGGCGATCTGACGGTGTTCGAGCTCAACCCCGAATTTGCCGCCCATCTGCGGCGCAGCTTTCCGGGCACGACCGTTCTGGCCGAGGGCGCCGAGACCATCGCGCGCCACTGCGCGCCCGGCCTCGGCGCCGTGGTGTCGGGCCTGCCGCTCCTTTCGATGCCGCGTGCGCTGCAGCGCGCGATCGTCGGCGGCGCCTTCGACGTGCTGCGGCCTGGCGGGATCTTCGTGCAGTTCACCTATGGCCCGCGCCCGCCGCTCGCCGAGAGCCTGCGGGCCGAACTGGGGCTGCGCGTGATGCGCGGCAAGAAGGTCTGGGGCAACCTGCCGCCGGCGCGCGTCTACACCTATACCCGCCTGCCGCACTGACCGGGACGACGCCGCGCGCGGCGGGGGTTTGCCGGGCGCGGCGGTTTGGCATAGTGCTGCGCGCATCAGACGCAACCGGATGCATGCCATGACCCAGACCCGCACCGAGACCGACAGTTTCGGCCCGCTCGAGGTTCCCGCCGACAAATACTGGGGCGCCCAGACGCAGAGGTCGATCATCAACTTTCCCATCGGCTGGGAGCGCCAGCCGGTGGCGATCATCCGCGCGCTCGGCGTGGTCAAGAAGGCCTGCGCACTGGTCAACATCGACCAGGGCGATATCGACCCCGCGCTTGGCCAGGCCATCGCGGCGGCCGCGCAGGAGGTGATCGAGGGGCGGTTCGACGACAACTTCCCCCTTGTCGTCTGGCAGACCGGATCGGGCACGCAGTCGAACATGAACGCCAACGAGGTCATCTCGAACCGCGCGATCGAGATGCTGGGCGGTGTGATGGGGTCGAAGAAACCCGTGCACCCGAACGACCATGTGAACATGGGCCAGTCGTCCAACGACACCTTCCCGACCGCGATGCATGTTGCCATCGGCATGATGGCGCGCGACACGCTGCTTCCCGGCCTGCGCAAGCTGCATGCCGGGCTTGCGGCGAAGGCCGAGGAATTCGCCGGCATCATCAAGATCGGCCGGACCCATACGCAGGATGCCACCCCGCTGACGCTGGGGCAGGAATTCGGCGGCTATGCGCATCAGGTCGCCATGGGCATCCGGCGCGTCGAGATGTGCCTGCCGGACATCTACGAACTGGCGCAGGGCGGCACCGCGGTCGGCACCGGCCTGAACACCCGCGTCGGCTGGGACCGGCGCGTGGCCGCCCGGATCGCCGAGATCACCGGCCTGCCCTTCGTGACCGCGCCGAACAAGTTCGAGGCGCTCGCGGCGCATGACGCGATGGTGATGTTCTCGGGTGCGCTCAGGACCGTGGCGGCGAGCCTGTTCAAGATCGCCAACGACATGCGTCTGCTGGGCTCCGGCCCGCGGTCGGGGCTGGGCGAGCTGATCCTGCCCGAGAACGAGCCGGGGTCGTCGATCATGCCCGGCAAGGTCAACCCGACCCAGGCCGAGGCGCTGACGATGGTCTGCGCGCATGTGATGGGCAACGACGCGGCGGTCGGCTTTGCCGGCAGCCAGGGGCATTTCGAGCTTAACGTCTACAACCCGATGATGGCCTACAACGTGCTGCAATCCATGCAGCTTCTGGGCGATGCCGCGGGCAGCTTCACCGACAACATGGTGGCGGGCACGCAGGCCAACGTGGCACGGATCGAGAAGCTGATGAAGGAGAGCCTGATGCTGGTGACTGCGCTTGCCCCCCATATCGGCTATGACAACGCCACCAAGGTCGCCAAGACCGCGCACCGCAATGGCACCACGCTCCGGGAGGAGGCGGTAGCACTCGGCTTCGTCGATGCCGAGACCTTCGACCGGATCGTGCGCCCCGAGGAGATGATCGGGCCGAAGGGCTGATCCGATCTGCCCCGGCGGGCGTCACGAAACGCTGACGACCCGCTGGGGGGGGCATGGTCGGCCGAGGAGGGCGGGATGAGCGAGATCGTCAACCTGCGCGCCGTGCGCAAGACGCGCGCCCGCGCCGAGGCGCGCAGACAGGCCGATGCGAACGCCGCCCTGCACGGGCGCACCCGGGCGCAGAGGGCGGCCGAGGAGGCCGAGCGGATCACAGCCGCCCGCCGGCTCGACGGGCACCGGCGCACCGGGGACGATGACCGATCCGCCAGCGACGCGCCGGACGATCCGACATGACCGCCCCGGGTCCGACCAAACATTCGCTGACCCTTCGCGGCCACCGCACAAGCGTGTCGCTGGAACCCGAATTCTGGGACGCCTTTCGCGCCATCGCCGCCGAACGCGGGCAGACGGTCAATGCGCTCGCGGCCGAGATCGACGCGGCCCGCGCGCCTGGCATCGGCCTTGCCTCGGCGATCCGGGTGTTCATCCTGCGCGAGGTCGGTCGCCAGCGCCGACCCTGATGCCACCTGATCTGGTGGCGAATAGGCCCGATTACCGCTATCGCTGGGCCACCATTCCTGTTGTTGCCAGTTATCCACATCAGTTGGCGCCCGCAATGCCATGATTCTTGCAAAGATTCCCCAACTCCGGCACAATGCGCCCAACGAGCGGGCAAAAAAGACAGGTTCGACGGGCGCCAAGACCCGCGGACGATGGTGATCGGAGAGGCGGGTCACATGCGGATCAGGACACTTTGCCACGCGGGGCTGATGGGCCTTGCGGTCGCCGTCGCGGCTGTGCCCGCGGGCCATGCGCAGGCCTTGCGGGTGATGTCGGGCGAGGTGTCGTCAGCGCTCAACGTGCCGATGAACCGGGCCGTCGTCGTCGAGAGCGAAAGCGCCTTCGGCCAGGTGTCGATCGCCAACCCGGGCATCGCCGACATCTCGACCCTGTCGGACCGGTCGATCTATGTGCTCGGCAAGATCCCCGGCCGCACGACGCTGACGCTGCTGACCGACGACGGGCGGCTGATCGCCAACGTCGAGGTGCATGTCACCCCCGACATCGGCGAGTTCAAGGAACGCCTGCGGCAGATCCTGCCCGGCGAGCCGATCGAGGTGCGCACGGCCAATGACGGGATCGTCCTGTCGGGCACCGTGTCGTCCATCGCCAAGCTGGACCGCGCGCTCGACCTCGCCAACCGCTATGCGCCCGAACGGGTGTCGAACCTGATGACGGTCGGCGGCACGCAGCAGGTGATGCTCAAGGTCCGCTTTGCCGAGATGCAGCGGTCGGTGTCCAAGAACCTGTCGGCCTCGCTCGGGATGCGCAACACGGCCGGCGGCGTCGGGGCCATTGCGGGCACCGGCAACTTCACCCAGCCCGGCGCGATCAACAACGCCTTCGACAACGGCGTGCTTCCGATCAATCCCCAGACGCGCGGCGCGGTCGGACTTGGCTTCACCGCCGGGAGCCTGCAGTTCGCGGTGCTGATGGAGGCGCTCGAGAGCAAGGGGATGGTGCGCACGCTGGCCGAGCCGAACCTCACCGCGCTGTCGGGGCAGGAGGCCAAGTTCCTCGCGGGCGGCGAATATCCCATCCCGGTCGCGTCAGGCGAGAACCGGATCGCCATCGAATACAAGCCCTTCGGGGTCGAGCTGAATTTCGTGCCCACGGTGGTTGACGGCAACATCATCAACCTGACGCTCAACGCCGCGGTGTCGTCGATCGACACGACCGTGACGTTGCAGACCAACGGGTTCCAGATCAATGCCTTCCGCCGGCGCGAAACCTCAACGACCGTCGAGATGCGGGACGGCGAGAGCTTTGCCATCGCCGGCCTGCTGCAGGACGATTTTCGCAACCTCAACAGCCAGGTGCCGTGGCTCGGCGAGGTTCCGATCCTCGGCGCGCTGTTCCGGTCGGCCGATTTCCAGCGTGCGCAATCCGAGCTTGTCATCATCGTGACCCCGCATCTCGTCACGCCGACGCGGGGCGAGGCGCTGGCGCTGCCCACCGATCGTGTGCGCCTGCCATCGGAGCGGGAATTCTTCCTCTTCGGCCGGGTCGCCGGTCAGCGCGGCGCGGCGGGCGAAGTGGCGCGGCAGGATTTCTCGGGCCCCTACGGCTATGTGATGGAGTGACGCGCGTGCGCCTGGCCCTGCCCCTTCTGACCGCCGCGGCCCTGAGCCTGGCCGCCTGCGGCACCGAGATCGCGTCCAACATCGACGAGGGCGGCTTCGGCAACCCGACGATGAACAACGTCCTCACCATGACCGGACAGAAGAGCTATGTGCAGGCGCTCGGCGAGCGTTTTGCGCGCGAGGTGCCCGATACGGTCAATTTCGAGTTCGACAGCGCGCGGCTCGACGCCGCGGCGCAGGACATCCTGCGCCGTCAGGCCGCATGGATCCGCCAGTTCCCCGAGGTGCGCTTCCGCGTCTATGGCCATACCGACCTCGTGGGGTCGGATGCCTACAACCGCGCGCTCGGCCTCAGGCGGGCGCAGGCGGTTGTTTCCTTCCTGACCGCGCAGGGCATCAGCCGGTCGCGGCTCGAGGCGGTGGCATCGTTCGGCAAGACGCGGCCCCTGATCCAGACCGCCGACCCCGAACGCCAGAACCGGCGGACCGTGACCGAGGTCACCGGGTTCGTGCAGCGCCACCCGACCGTGATGAACGGAAAATACGCCGAAGTCGTTTTCCGCGAATACATTTCCGGCGAGGCTGGCGCCCGGTTCCGGCACCCGGAGAACGTGCCGGTCGCCACCGCCAACAATCGGAACTGACCGGCCTGCCGCCCGCGGCGGCGCGGCAGAATGTCGAAGATTGACGGAATTTTAGTCCCATTCCTGCCACCATTGTCCACGACCCTGCGCGTAATGAGAGCAGTCGTGCGATCAGCGAATCGCACGGGGGCGTCAGGATCGGTCAGGATGGGCGCGATGGCACAAGGCAAGTCACCCGACGCAAATCCGGCCGGACGGCGCCCCTTGGATAGGGGAAACGAACCGATGACCGCTGTGGCAGCCCTGCAACCGGAACCCGCGCCGATCGTCGCCTGCACGATCAGCCGCGACGTGCAGAACTTCGACCTCCTGATCGAGGACATGGAGGCGGAACTGGGCGAGACATGGGGCGACCTCGGTTTCGAGGACGCGCTGCGGTTCTTCGACCAGCCCGATGCGCGCACGCTCGAATTCGTCGCCATCGCGGTGGATGGGGACGACGAGGCCGACCTGACGCGGATCGCCAGCATCGTCACGGCCGCGCGCGATCGCGGGATCAAGGTGATTCTGATCGCCGATCAGATCACGCCCGTTGCGCTGCATCAGTTGCTCAGGCTCGGGGCCGAGGATTTCGTGCCCTATCCGCTCCCCGAAGGCGCGCTGCACGATGCCATCGCCCGGCTGCGCAAGCCCGCCCCGCCGCCCGCCGCCGCAGCGGCCGAGGAAGAGATCGTCCGCCCCAGCTTCAAGGCCAAGGGCGACCGCGACGGCGTGGTGCTGCCGGTGCACGGGCTCGGCGGGGGCACGGGCGCCACGACCTTCGCCGTCAATCTCGCCTGGGAGCTCGCCACGATCCAGAAAACGGACGCGCCGCGGGTCTGCCTGATCGACCTCGATCTGCAGTTCGGCTCGGTTGCGACCTATCTCGACCTTCCGCGGCGCGAGACGATCTTCGAGGCGCTGTCCGATACCGCCGGCCTCGACAGCGATGCCTTCGTGCAGGCCATGGTGACGTTCAACGACAAGCTGCATGTCTTTACCGCGCCCTCGGACATGCTTCCGCTCGACTTCATCGGACCGGAGGACGTGGGGCGCATCATCACCATGGCGCAGTCCAATTTCGATTACGTCGTGATCGACATGCCCAAGACCATCGTCGGCTGGACCGAGACGGTCCTGTCCGCGGCGCATGTCTATTTCGCGCTTCTGGAACTCGACATGCGCTGCGCCCAGAACACGCTGCGCCTCGTGCGCGCGCTCAAGGCCGAGGATCTGCCGCATGAAAAGCTGCGCTTCGCGCTCAACCGCGCGCCGGGGTTCACCGACCTGTCCGGCAAGGCGCGGGCCAAGCGTCTGGCGGAATCGCTGTCCATCGACATCGAGCTGCAGCTGCCCGACGGCCAGCGGCAGGTGACGCAGGCCAACGACCATGGCCTGCCGCTGGCGGAAACGGCCGCCAAGAACGCGCTGCGGCGCGAGATCCAGAAACTCGCCAAGTCGGTGCACGAGCTGAACAAGGCCGTCGAAGGCGGTCGGAAATAGGGGGCCGTGATGTTCAGCCGCTTCAAGAAATCCAACGGCGAACCGGCCCGGCCGGCCATTTCTTCGGCACCGGTGGCCGAGGTGTCGGCCCCGCCGCGGGAAGTGGCGCAGCGCGCGCCGCTGTCCGCCCCCCGGCCATCCATGGCACCGCCCAAGCCGGCGGCGCAGGCGGCCGTGCAGGACAAGGAGAAGAAGCGCAAGGATCGCCTGATGGAGCTCAAGGTCGAGCTGCACAAGCGGCTGCTCGACAACCTCAACCTTGCCGCGCTCGAACACGCGACCGAGGGCGACCTGCGGTCCGAGATCGCCGATATCTCGACCGAGGCGCTGGCCGAGATGAACGTGGTGCTGAACAAGGAAGACCGCACCGCGCTCTACCAGGAGCTTTACGACGAGGTGATGGGCCTCGGCCCGATCGAGCCCCTGCTCAAGGACGACAGCGTCAACGACATTCTCATCAACGGGCCGAAACAGATCTTCATCGAACGCTCGGGCAAGCTCATGCTCAGCGACATCACGTTCAAGGACGAACGGCACCTGCTGCGGATCATCGACAAGATCGTCTCGGCGGTCGGCCGGCGGGTCGATGAATCCAACCCCTATGTGGACGCCCGCCTTGCCGACGGCAGCCGCTTCAACGCGATGGTGCCGCCGGTGGCGGTGGACGGCAGCCTCGTGTCGATCCGCAAGTTCAAGAAGGACAAGCTCAAGGTCGCCGACCTCGTCCGCTTCGGCGCCTTCACCGAGGAAATGGCGGCCTATCTCCAGGCCGCCGTCGCCACGCGGCTGAATGTGATCGTGTCGGGCGGGACGGGATCGGGCAAGACGACGACGCTGAACGCGCTGTCGTCCTTCATCGACGACAACGAGCGGATCCTGACGATCGAGGATACCGCCGAGCTTCAGCTTCAGCAGACGCATGTGGGCCGGATGGAAAGTCGTCCCGCGAACGTCGAGGGCCGGGGCGCGGTGACGCAGCGCGACTGCCTGCGCAACGCCCTCAGGATGCGCCCCGACCGGATCATCGTCGGCGAGACGCGCGGCGAGGAGGTGATCGACATGCTGCAGGCCATGAACACCGGCCACGACGGGTCGATGACGACGATCCATGCCAACAGCGCGCGCGATGCCGTGTCGCGCCTCGAAAACATGATCGCCATGGCGGGGATCGAGATGCCGCTCAAGGCGGTGCGGGCGCAGATCGCCTCGGCCGTCAACCTGATCGTGCAGGCCAGCCGCCTGCAGGACGGCAGCCGGCGGATGACCTCGATCACCGAGATCACGGGGATGGAGGGCGAGGTGATCTCGATGCAGGAGATCTTCCGCTACGAACGGCTCGGCCTTGCGCCCGATGGCAAGATCATCGGCCGCTTCAACGCCACCGGCGTGCGGTCGCACTATTCCGAACGATTCAGAAGTTGGGGCTACGATCTGCCCGCGGCCATCTACGAACCCCTGCCCTGAGGATCGGACCCATGGAATTCAGCGCAACTCCCCTGATCTACGGCGCGATCTTTCTTGCCGTTCTGCTGCTGGTCGAGGGGCTGTATCTCACGGTCTTCGGCAAGTCGATCAGCCTCAACAGCAAGGTCAGCCGGCGCCTTGCACTGATGGAAAAGGGCGCGAACCGGGAACAGGTGCTCGAACAGCTCCGCAAGGAGATGTCGCAGCACATGAATGCGCGGTCGATCCCGCTCTATGCGATTCTTGCCGACAAGGCGCAGAAGGCCAACATCGCCTTTTCGCCGCGCCAGCTCATCCTCATCATGGTCGCGCTGTCGGGCATTTCCTATGTCGGATTGAGCATCGGGACCGATGCCGAGGCCGGGGTGCGGGCGCTGGTGGCGGTCGGCATGGGCGTCGGCGGCGTCTACATGTGGGTCAACGGCAAGGCCAAGAAGCGTCTTGCCATGGTCGAGGAACAGCTGCCCGATGCGGTCGAACTGATGGTGCGCAGCCTGCGGGTCGGCCATCCGTTCTCGTCGGCCATGGGGATCGTCGCCAAGGAGGTGCCCGATCCGCTCGGCACCGAATTCGGCATGATCGCGGACGAAGCCGCCTATGGCCGCGACGTGTCCGAAAGCCTCAAGGCCTTTGCCGAACGGATGGACATGCAGGATCTGCGCTTTCTCGCCGTTGCCGTGTCGATCCAGGCGCAATCGGGCGGCAACCTCGCCGAGATCCTCGAGGGCCTCGCCAAGGTGATCCGGGCGCGGTTCAAGCTGTTCCGGCGCGTCAAGGCGATCACGGCCGAGGCGAAATGGTCGGGGATGTTCCTGTCCGCCTTCCCGATCGTGGCGCTGGTGATGATCCAGATCCTCAAGCCCGACTATTACGACGAGGTCAAGGAAACCTCGGCCTACATCCCCGCTGCGCTCGTGGTGGGCGCGTTCCTCGTCATCAACGTGATCTACATGAAGATCATGGTGAACATCAAGGTTTGACACGGCCATGCTCGACAGTCTGAACGCGATGCTCACCGGGGCGCTCGGCCCGCTCGGCCCGCTTCTTGCGGTCGGGGCGCTTGGCGTCCTGCTGATCGCGCTGGCGATCCCCGCCTTCATCAACCGTCGCCCCGACCCGCTGGACAAGCTGCGCGAGGCGGCCAGGGCCAAGGCCGTCCAGCCCGGCTCGCAGGCGCTGCGCGTTGCCGACCGCACCGACAAGCTGCAGAAATTTGCCACCTTCCTCGAACCGCAGGACGAGAAGGAGCTTTCGACGGCGCGGCTCAAGATGCTGCGGGCGGGCTATCGCGGCAAGAACGCGGTGCGGCTGTTCCATGCCGCGCAGTTCGCGCTCGGCCTCGGCGCGCTGGTTGTCGGTGTGCTCTACACGCTGATCACCAACGACAGTGACAACCCGCGCAACATGACCAACCTGCTGATGTCCACGATGCTGCCGGGGATCGTCGGCTATTATGCCCCGATCTACTGGGTGCAGCGCCGCATCCAGGAACGCCAGCAGCAGATGATCGAGGGGTTCCCCGACGCGCTGGACATGATGCTGGTCTGTGTCGAGGCCGGCCAGTCGCTCGACCAGTCGATCGTCCGGGTCTCCAAGGAAATCCGGCTCGGCTATCCGGCCCTGGGCGAGGAGTTCGAGCTTGTGGCCAACGAGGTCAAGGCGGGCAAGGAACGGGTCGCGGTGCTTAAGGACTTTGCCGAACGCGCCGGCGTGCCCGACATCGCCTCCTTCGTGACCACGATGATCCAGTCGGCCACATTCGGCACCTCGATCGCCGAGGCGCTGCGCGTCTATGCGTCGGAAATGCGCGACAAGCGGGTGATGCGGGCCGAGGAAAAGGCAAACGTCTTGCCGACCAAGCTGACCCTTGGCACGATGCTTTTCACAGTGCCGCCGCTGATGATCATCCTGATCGGGCCGTCGCTGCATGGCATCGCCAAGACGCTGGGGGGGTCGTTCTAGGGTGAAGGTCCGGGTCCGCGTGGCGGCCGCCCTGTTGCTGGTCGCCGCGCTGGCGGCCTGCGGCGGCGGCTTGACCGACGCGACCATGCCGGGCACGGCGCGCGGCGACCGGGGGGTTGACGGGCTGACGGTCGGCCACCGGCTGATGGCGGCGGGCGAACATGACCTTGCCCTGCGCGCCTATCTGCGCGCCGCATCCGAACGGGGGATCGATGCCGATGTCCTGTCGGCCATCGGATCGGCCAACCTGTCGCTCGGCCGGCTCGGCCAGGCCGAGCAGATCCTGCGCCGCGCTCTCGAGATCGACCCCGATTTCGTCCCCGCGCTCAACAATCTCGGCGTGGTGCTGATGGAAAAGGGCGAGACGGGCGAGGCGCGGCGTGTGTTCCAGCGCGCCTTCGCGCTCGATAGTGGCAACTCGGACTCGATCCGCGAAAACCTGCGCCTGGCTATCGCGCGAAGCGAAAATATCGCCTACACTGCATCCAAGGAAAACGAGAGCTTCACGCTGGTGCGGCGCGGGCGCGGGCAATACCTGCTCCTCTCCACCCTCTGAGGCCGGGCAGTAAACATAGGACGCACAATGCGCCAGACCGCACCGTGGCGCGCCCGTCTGGGCGTTGTCGTGACGCTGTGCCTTGCCGGCATGGCGCTGACCGCCTGCAGCAAGCCGGGCGATGCCGATGTCAACCGCGCGCTGAAAAGCGTGAACGTCATCGACGAAAGCAACCTGTCGGAAATCATGCTCACCGTCGGCGATCCGAACGAGGCGGTGGCCTATTTCACCCGCAGCGTCGCCGAGAACCCCGACCGGGTCGATCTGCACCGCGGGCTGGCGAAAAGCCTCGTGCGGGCGGGCAAGGCGGCCGAGGGCGCGCGCGCCTGGGCCGCGGTGGTCGCCATGCCGGGCGCGACCCATGACGACCGGGTGGACCATGCCGATGCGCTGATCCGCGCGGGCGACTGGGACGGCGCCAAGGCGATCCTCGCCGCGATCCCGCCGACGCACGAGACATTCCACCGCTACCGGCTCGAGGCGATGGTGGCCGACAGCAACAAGGACTGGCGCCGGGCCGACAGTTTCTACGAGACGGCAGCGGGGCTGACCAACCGGCCGGCGGGCGTTCTGAACAACTGGGGTTTTTCCAAGCTGAACCGCAACGATTTCAGCGGGGCGGAAAAGCTGTTCATCGAGGCGCTGACCTATGACCCGGGCCTCTTTACCGCCAAGAACAACCTCGTCCTCGCCCGCGGCGCGCAGCGCAAATACGACCTGCCGGTGGTCGAGATGACCCAGACCGAGCGGGCGCAGCTTCTGCACACGCTGGCGCTGACGGCGGTCAAGAAGGGCGATGTGGCGGTCGGCAAGACGCTCTTGGCCGAGGCGATCGAGACGCATCCGCAGCATTTCGATGCCGCCGTACGGGCCCTGCGCGCCTTGGACGAGGGCTGACCTTGGCCTTCGGCACGCCTGCCGCCGCGGCGCTCTGGCTGCTTGTTCCCGCGATCCCGGTCGGCCTCTGGGTCGCCTGGTCGGACATGAAGGCGATGCGCATCCCGAACATGGCCGTGCTTGCGCTGACGCTCGGGTTCTTCGTCTTCGGCCTGATCGCCCTGCCGCTGGCCGACTGGGGCTGGCGCTGGCTGCATCTGGCGGTCGTGCTGGTGATCGGGTTCCTGCTGACGATCGGCGGCGTAATGGGCGCGGGGGATGCCAAGTTCGCCGCCGCCATGGCGCCGTTCTTTGCCGCCGGCGACGTCCGCGTGGTGCTTGCGCTGTTCGCGGCGGTGCTGCTGGCGGCCTTTGCCAGCCACCGGGCCTTGCGCGCGGTGCCGGCGTTCCGCCGCGCGGCGCCCGACTGGGCGTCCTGGACGCATGCAAAGTTTCCGATGGGCCTCGCGCTGGCCGGGACGCTGATCTTCTACCTCGCGCTCGCGGCAGCCGCGTGAGGCTGCCTGCGATGCCGCGATTCCGCCTCATGCCCGCACCACGGCCGCCGCTTTCGCCCCCGATGCTTCGCCCCGCCCTGACCCGGAGAGCGTCATGAACGTGCAGATCCAGACCGGCGTGCAACCGCCGCCCGCGCCGCGCAACCTTGCCGAGACCGGCCTGACGCTGGTGATGCTGCGCGACATCCTGCTCAAGACGATGTTCCGCATGAACATCGACACGGTGACGGCGATTTCCCGCATCATCGCCCTGCCGCCCCCCGTGACGCAGGAGCTCGTCGATCTCGCCCGCTCGCAGCGGCTGCTCGAGGCAACGGGGACGCTGCATGCCAGCAGCGGCAACGAGATGGGTTATCAGCTGACCGACAGCGGCAAGGCCCGCGCGCTGGATGCGCTGGCGCAATCGGAATATTTCGGGGCTGTGCCCGTCCCGCTCGAGGCCTACCGCGAACAGGTCAAACGCCAGTCCGTGCGAAACATCCGCCTGACCAAGCAGCAGCTCGTCGGCGCCATGGGGCATCTGATCCTGCCCGACAGCCTGCTAGACCATCTCGGGCCGGCGGTCACCTCGGGCCGGTCGATCCTGATGTACGGCCCGCCCGGCAACGGCAAATCCTCGATCTCGAACGGGATCCGCGATGCGCTCGGCGACCGGATCTACATCCCGCGCGCCATCGAATATTCGGGGCAGGTCATCACCGTCTATGACCCGATCGTGCATTCCAAGGCCGAGGCGGCGATCGACGATCCCACCTCGCTGCGCCGCACCGGCAACCGGTTCGACAACCGCTATGTCTATTGCGAACGCCCGACGGTCATCACGGGGGGCGAGCTGTCGCTCTCGATGCTCGATCTGGCCTACAACCCGACCGCGCGGACCTATCAGGCGTCGTTGCAGCTCAAGGCGACGGGGGGCATCTTCATCATCGACGACCTGGGCCGGCAGGCCGAGCCGCCGCAGGCGATCGTCAACCGCTGGATCGTCCCGCTCGAGATGAACTACGACATCCTCGCACTGCAATCGGGCGAGAAATTCGTCGTGCCCTTCGACACGCTGGTGATCTTTTCCACCAACTTCCACCCCAACGAGATCTTCGACGGCGCCGCGCTGCGGCGGATCTTCTTCAAGATCAAGATCGACGGGCCGAACCAGGAGATGTTTCTCAAGATCTTCGCCATGGTCGCGCGCAAGAAGAAGATGCCGCTGAACGAGGCGGCGCTGGTCCATCTCATCAAGAACAAGTATCCGACCATCGGCATGAACTTTGCCAATTATCAGCCGGTCTACCTGATCGACCAGATGATCGCGATCTGCGACTTCGAGGGGATCCCCTATCAGATGACACCCGACCTGATCGACCGGGCCTGGGCGAACATGTTCGTGCGCGACGAAAAGATCGCCAAGTGAAAGGTCAGCCGCGGGCGGTCTCGCCCAGCGGCACCTCGCGCAGCGCCAGCGACAGGGCGGCGGCAAGCGCGGCGGCGAGGGCGGCAAGGGCAAAGACCGGGTGCAGGGCCGCCGCGAACCGGTCGATCAGGATCGCCTGAAGGTCGGGCGGCAGCGCCGCCATCCCCGCCGCCGTGAACCGCACGCCCGCCGCCAGCGGCTCGGTCGCAAGGCCGGCGGCAAAGACCGCACCGAGGGCCGCGGTGCCGACCGCACCGCCGATCAGGCGGAACATGTTGGCGCTCGCCGTGCCGACCCCGAGCATCGACGGCGGCACGGCATTCTGGATCGCCGCCACCCCGACGCCCATCGCCGGGCCGAGGCCGATCCCCGTCAGAACCATCAGCACCACGATCACCCACAGCGGCGTTGCCGCCGTCAGCATCGCCAGCCCCGCCATCGCCGCGGCGAGCACGATATAGGCCGCAACCGGCATCATCCGATACCGCCCCGTCCGCGCCATCACCCGCCCGGACCATTGCGAAGCAAGGATCAGCCCCGCCATCATCGGCGCAAGGAACAGGCCCGAAAGCGTCGGGGAGGCGCCCTTGACCACTTGCAGGAACAGCGGCAGGAACGTGATCGTGCCGAACATCGCGAGGCCCGACAGGGCGCCGCCTGCGTTCACGACCGCAAAGGCATTGTTGCGAAACAGCGGCAGCGGCAGGATCGGATCGGCCGCGCGCCGCTCCACCGCGCCGAAGGCCAGCGTGGCCGCGCCCCCTGCCGCGATCAGGGCGAGCATGGCCGGCGCATCCCAGGCCAGCGCACGCCCGCCGAGGCTCGCCACCAGCACCAGCGCTGACAGGATGACGGCCAGCAGGCCGGCGCCGGCAAAATCGATCACGCGCCGCCCTGCGGGCACGGGCAGGCGCTGCACCCGCGCGATCGCGACAAGGGCAAGCGCCCCGACCGGCAGGTTCAAGAAGAAAATGTAGGGCCAGCCCACCGTCTGCACGATCAAACCGCCGAGCAGCGGGCCGGCCACGGTCGCAACGCCGAAGGCCGCGCCGAGCATCGCCTGCGCACGCCCCCGCTCGCGCGGCGGCAACAGGTCGGCCGCGGCCGCCATGCACACAACGATGAGCCCGCCCCCGCCGAGGCCCTGCACGAACCGGCCCGCGACCAGCATCCAGACGCTGCCTGCGAGGCCGGCGAGCAACGAACCGGCGAGAAACACCCCGATCCCGGCCTTGAGCACCACCCGCCGGCCGTAGAGGTCGCCCAGCTTGCCGAACACCGGCGCCCCGACCGTCGCGGCCAGCAGATAGGCGGTCACGATCCATGCCACGAAATCGACGGCCCCGAGGTCGGCCGCGATCATCGGCAGCGCGGGCGACACGATGGTCTGTCCCATCGCCGCCAGCAGCAGCGTGGCGGCGATGGCTGCCAGCCCCACGCGGGCTGACCCGGCACCAGCAGTTTCGACCGGCGCCTGCGCGCCATCCGCCGGGGTGGTGCGATGCATGGGATGCTCCTCAGGGTTGGCGGGGAGGTAGGCCCCGACCCCGCACGCGTCAATCGCCCGACCGCCCGGCGCGCTGCCCCCTTTCCCGCAACCGTTCCGGCGCCTATGGTCCCCCCGGCGGCAGAGCGGAGCAGCGTCATGACCAGCGGACGGGCGGGGCCGATCATCGCCGCGATCGGTGCGCTTGGGCTCGCCGCCGTCATCGCCGGGGCGGCCGCGGCACAGCCCCCGACGCTCCGGCCGGGGGACGACCTGTCGCGCTTTTCGGATGACCAGCTGCGCGCAGCGCTCGACGCACTGCGCCGCACCCCCGCGCCGCCGCGCAGGGTCGGCATCTTCGGGATCGGGTCGGGCTTCGGCCTCGACCGCGGCGTGGGCATCATAAGCGCCGCCGCGACCGACCGGCGCGACCGGCGCCGGCTCGGCGACTGGGACGGGTCGGTTGCCGCTGGCTTCGGCATCGGCCGGCTGCACGGGATCGGCGCCACGGCGCTCGTCACCATCACCAGTGTGACGCCGCGCAAGTTCGGCAGCTCCGGCACCGTCGGGCTGGCCTTCGACCGCCGCTTTGCACTCGGCGGCGGCTCCGGTCAGGCGAGCGTGGCGCTCACGCTCGGCAACCTCGCGCGCTGGGGCGATTCGGCGGGGCTGGAGCCGACCGCGAGCCTCGCCGGCTCGGTCGTCCTTCCGGCGACCATCGGGGGACGGCCGGTCGCGGTCATGGCAACGGCCGGCTGGGGCACGGGTGTCGCCGATCTCGGCCGCGCGCCGGGCGCCTTCGGCGGCATCGGCATCGGGATCGCGCCGCGCCTTGCCGCAAGCGTCGCCTGGTCGGGCGACGAGGGGATTGCCGGGCTGACCGCGTGGCTGGGCCGTGACGGCACCATGCAGGTCTCGGTCGGGGTGGGCGATGTCACGAATGCCCGGAACGGGCGCAGGTTGCTGTTTTCCGCCGCCTGGCGATTTGATATGCTGCGCGCAGCTTCAGGAGGTTGAGCCGATGTGCGTTGCCCGTTCCGTCCTTGCCGCCGCCCTTGTCGCCTGTACCGCCGCCGCGCATGCGGGCGATGTGCCGGTTTTGGTCGGCCCCGTCTATTCGACCACCGGCCTTCCGGCCGTGCTGGAGGGTGTCGCGGTGCGCGGGCTCGACACGGTGCACAAGGGCGGCGCCGTCTCGACGGGACAGGGCAGGGCGACCGGCGCGGTCATCGCCGCCGACCTCGGCCCGGTCGAACGCGCCGCGCTCGCCGCCCGGATCGAGGCAGAACTCGCCCGCCGCTTGCGCTGAGCCGCGCCTGACGGGCCCGCCCGGCGCGCCATGACCCATGCCGCGCCGAGCGCAGCCTTGCCCGATGCGCTCGCGTCGTGGATCGCCGCCCGCGGCTGGACGCTGCATCCCCACCAGCAGGCGATGCTCGACCGGGCCGGCGATCCGGCAACGCTGCTGATCGCACCGACGGGCGGGGGCAAGACCCTTGCCGGCTTCCTGCCGACACTCGCCGCACTGGGGCCGAAGGCGCCCCCGGGCCTCCACACGCTTTATGTCTCGCCGCTCAAGGCGCTCACCGCCGACATCGCCCGCAACCTGCGCGCCCCGGTCGAGGGCGCGGGCCTCGCGATCCGCATCGAGGATCGCACCGGCGACACCGGGCAGGCGCAGCGCAAGCGCCAGCGGGTGGACCCGCCGCATATCCTGCTGACGACGCCGGAATCGCTCGCGCTGCTGCTCTCCTACCCCGACGCACCGGGGATGTTCGCGGGGCTGCAACGCGTCGTGGTCGATGAAATCCACGCCCTCGCCGAAACGCGGCGCGGCGATCAGCTCGCCCTCTGCCTCGCGCGCCTCTCGGCGCTCGCGCCGGAACTGCGGCGGGTCGGGCTGTCGGCGACGGTCGAGGATCCGCCCGCCCTCGCCCGCTACCTCGCCCGCCACCCGGACCCTTGCGCGATCCTGCACGCCGATCCCGGCCCCGCGCCCGACATCCGCATGCTCGACACCGCCGAGCCGCCCCCATGGGCCGGGGGCGGCGCGCGCCATGCGATCCCGGCCATCCTCGATCAGGTGCGCCGGCATCGCACGACGCTGATCTTCCACAACACCCGGGCCCAGGCAGAGCTGTTCTTTCACGCGCTCTGGATGGCCAATGACGAGGGCCTGCCGATCGGCATCCACCACGGCAGCCTTGCCCGCGACCAGCGGCAGCGGGTCGAGGCGGCGATGGCGGCGGGGGCGCTGCGGGCGGTGGTCTGCACCGGCTCGCTCGACCTCGGGATCGACTGGGGCGATGTGGATCTCGTGATCCAGGTCGGCGCGCCCAAGAACATCAAGCGCCTCGTGCAGCGGATCGGCCGCGCCAACCACCGCTACAACGCGCCGTCCAAGGCGCTGCTGGTGCCGGCCAACCGGTTCGAGGTGGTCGAATGCGCCGCGGCGCTCGCGGCGGTGCGCGCGGGCACGCTCGACGGCGAGCCGCGCGGGGCCGGGCCGCGCGACGTGCTCTGCCAGCATATCCTCGCCTGCGCCGCGGCCGGGCCGATCGAGGCCGATGCGCTCTATGCCGAGGTGACGACGGCCGGGCCCTATGCCGCCCTCACCCGCGCCGCCTTCGACGCCTGCCTCGATTTCGTGGCGACGGGGGGCTATGCCCTGCGCGCCTACGACCAGTGGCAGCGCATCCGGCAGCAGGACGGCCGATGGCATCTGCGCGATCCGCGCTCGGCGGTGCGGATCCGCCAGAACCTCGGCACGATCCTCGCGCCGGAAACCGTCGCGGTGCGCCTGCGCGGCCGCGGCGCCGCGCTCGGCGAGGTCGAGGAGGATTTCGCCGCAACGCTCACGAAGGGCGACACCTTCATGATCGGCGGCGAGATCGTGCGCTACGAGGGCCTGCGCGAGATGACCGTCGAGGTCACCCGCGCACCGGGGCGCGATCCCAAGGTGGCGGTGTTCAACGGCACCAAGTTCGCCACCTCGACCGTGCTGGCAGATCGCATTCTCGCCATCCTGCAACAGCCCGCCTGGCCCGACCTGCCCGCCCACACCGCCGACTGGCTGGCGCTGCAACGCACGGTCAGCCGCCTGCCGGCGCCCGACCGCCTGCTGGTGGAAAGCTTTCCCCATGACGGGCGCCAGCAGACGGCAATCTACGGCTTTGCCGGGCGCAACGCGATGCAGACGCTGGGGCTTCTCGTGACCAAGGAAATGGAGGCGGCCGGCCTCGGCCCGCTCGGCTTCGTCGCCACCGATTACGCGACGCTCATCTGGGGGCTCGAGCCGGTGCCGGACATCCGCCCGATGCTGGAGCCGGGCCGCCTGCGCAGCGGGCTCGAGCTCTGGCTGGCGGGCAACGCAGTGATGAAGCGCACCTTCCGCGCCGCTGCCATCATCGCCGGCCTGATCGAGCGGCAGAACCAGGGAACCCGCAAGACCGGCCGGCAGGCGACATTCTCGTCCGACATCCTCTACGACACGCTGCGCCGGCATGACCCCGACCACCTCCTGCTGCAGGTGACGCGGGAAGAGGCGATGCGGGGCCTCGTGGACTTCGGCCGGATCGAGGGGATGCTGGCCCGCGTGGCGGGCCGGATCGACCACGTCCACCTGACCCGCGTCACCCCGCTGGCCGCGCCGCTCCTGCTCGAACCCGGCCGCGTGCCGGTGCAGGGCGAGGGGCGCGCGCGGCTGGCCGATGCAGCGGCCGCGCGCCTGCTGGCCGAGGCCGGCCTCGCCTGACCTGGCGGCAACCGGCAAGGCCACCCGCAGGCCCGGCGCGCCGCCCCGCGCCCTTGCCCGCGCTTCATCGTTCCCCAAATACTCCGGGGGACGCCGATCCATGGGATCGGCAGGGGGCAGCGCCCCCTTGCGCCGCTTGCGAAGGCACGAACGGAATGGCAACAACCGGCCATGACCGGATATGTCTTCACCCTCGCGGGCGCCACGCTCGTCGCCCTGCCATCGGGCGCGCTGCACTGGCCCGCCGCGCGGCTGCTCTGCGTGTCGGACCTGCACCTCGGCACGGCGCAGCGTCAGGCGCGGTTCGGCGGCGCCGCCCTGCCGCCTTACGAGACACGCGAGACGCTGGCGCGGCTCGACTCCGACCTCGGCGCGACCGGTGCCGGGACGGTGATCTGCCTGGGCGACAGTTTCGACGATGCAGGGGCGGCGGGGCGGCTCGATGCCGAGGACCGGCTATGGCTCCTGCGGCTGATGGCGGGGCGGGACTGGACCTGGATCGCGGGCAACCACGACCCCGGCCCGCCGGGCCTGCCCGGCGCGCTGCGCGCCGAGCGTGCCGTCGGCCCGATCACCTTCCGACATATCGCACGGCCCGGGGTCTCGGGCGAGATCTCGGGCCACTACCACCCCAAGGCGCGGATCGCCGGCACCGGCGGCTTTGCCCGGCCCTGCTTCCTGATCGACGCGGCGCGGGCGATCCTGCCGGCCTACGGGCGCTACACCGGGGGGCTCGACTGCGCCGCCCCGGTGCTGGCCGGGCTGATGGGGCCGGCGGCGCTGGCGGTGCTGACGGGCGATCGGACGCGGGCGATCCCGATGCCGCGGCCGGCCCGCGGCGCGTCGCAGCGTCCGGCCTGAGCAGGCCATTGACCCCGTCGGGATCGTGGGGCGGCGGCCTGCGCCTCCGGCGGGGATATTTGGGCCAGCCTGAAGGCGTGGCGGGGGGCGGGCGGCATATCGGGGACGCGGCCTCCACCGGCTGGCCGAGCCCGCGACCGGGACGTTTCGGCCGCGTCGGTCTTGCGGCGCGCGCGGCGGTGTGGCTTGTGGAAGGGCAATGCGGGGGCCAGACATGCAGACCGATTTCGCCGCGACACGCGCGATGTTCGCGATCCCGGACGGGGTGATCTACCTCGACGGCAACTCGCTCGGGGCGCTGCCGGTGGCGGCGGCGGGCCGGGTGGCGCGGGTGGTGACCGAGGAATGGGGCGGCATGCTCATCCGGGGATGGAACGCGGCGGGCTGGATGGAGCAGCCGAGCCGCGTGGGCGACCGGATCGGGCGGCTGATCGGCGCGCCGGCGGGCACGGTGGTGATGGGCGACACATTGTCGATCAAGGTCTATCAGGCGCTCGCCGCGGCGCTGGAGATGCGGCCGGAGCGGCGGGTAATCCTGTCGGACACCGGGAATTTCCCGTCCGACCTCTACATGGCCGAGGGGCTATGCCGGACGCTCGGGCCCGATTACCGGCTGGTGACGGTCGCGCCCGAGGATGTGGCGGATGCGATCGACGAGGCCGTGGCGGTCGTGATGCTGACCGAGGTGGACTATCGCACCGGGCGGCTGCACGACATGGCGGCGCTGACGGCGCGGACCCATGCGGCAGGGGCGCTCGCGGTCTGGGATCTGGCGCATTCGGCCGGGGCGCTGCCGGTTGATGTGACGGCGGCGGGGGCCGATTTCGCGGTGGGCTGCACCTACAAGTATCTCAATTCCGGCCCCGGCGGGCCGGCGTTCATCTATGTCGCCCCCGCCCATGCCGAGGTTGCGCGGCCGGCGCTGTCCGGCTGGCTGGGGCATGAGGCGCCCTTTGCCTTCGATCCCGACTATCGCCCCGGCCGGGGGGTGGAGCGGATGCGGGTCGGCACCCCGCCGGTGCTGCAGCTTGCCGCGCTCGAGGCGGCGATGGATGTCTGGGACATGGCCGACATGGCCGATGTGCGGGTGCAGTCGATCGTGCTGAGCGAGGCCTTCATCGCCGGGGTCGAGGCGGCCTGCCCGGACCTCGCGCTCGCCAGCCCGCGCGATCCGGCGCGGCGCGGCAGCCAGGTGAGTTTCCGCCATCCCGAGGGCTATGCGATCATGCAGGCATTGATCGCGCGCGGGGTGATCGGGGATTTCCGCGCGCCCGACATCCTGCGGTTCGGCTTCACGCCGCTTTACATCGGCATGGCCGAGGTGAAGGGGGCGGTCGCCCTGCTGGCCGAGGTGATGGCGACGCGCGCCTGGGACCGGCCCGAGTTCCGCCGCCGCGCGCGCGTGACCTGAGGGGGCGCCGATGACCGATCCGACCGGCCCCTATGATCCCGCCGTCGAGGGTGCGCAGATGGCTTTCGACGGGCGGATGTCCTACACCGATTACCTCGGGCTCGATGCGATCCTCGGGGCGCAGCGGCCGCGGACCGGCGCGCATGACGAGATGCTGTTCATCATCCAGCACCAGACGTCCGAACTCTGGATGCGGCTGGCGCTGCACGAGCTCGGGGCGGCGCGGACGGCGCTGCTGGCGGGGGAGTTGCGGCCGGCCTTCAAGATGCTGACCCGGGTGGCCCGCATCTTCGAGCAGCTCAACAACGCCTGGGACGTGCTGCGCACGATGACGCCGAGCGAATATACGCGATTTCGCGACGGGCTGGGGCAGTCGTCGGGGTTCCAGTCCTGGCAATACCGGCTGATCGAATATGTCGCGGGCAACCGGAACACGGCGATGCTGCGCCCGCATGCGCACCGGGCCGACCTGACCGCGGCGCTGACCGCGGAGCTGGCGCGGCCGAGCCTTTACGATGCCGCCATCGGGCGCCTCGCGGCGGCAGGGTTCGACGTGCCCGGCGATATCCTCGCCCGCGACGTATCCGCGCCCTGGCGTGCGGACGGGCGGCTCCGCGCGGTCTGGGCCGAGGTCTATCGCGCGCCCGAGCGGCATTGGGAGCTTTACGAACTGGCCGAAAAGCTTGTGGATTTCGAGGATTACTTCCGACGCTGGCGGTTCAACCACGTCACCACCGTCGAGCGGGTGATCGGGTTCAAGCGGGGAACCGGCGGCACCGGCGGCGTGAGCTATCTGCGCCGGATGCTGGAGGTGGAACTGTTTCCCGAACTCTGGCATCTACGGACCCATTTGTGACGGGATCGGGGCTTTGCGGGTCGATGACGCCGCGTTAACCTGACCGGATAACCGCGACGGACTTGCGCCATGCGACCCATCCGGCTTGCCCTCGCGCTCATCGCCCTCGCGCCGCTGGCGGCCTGTATCGAGACGGTCGCCGAGGATCAGCTTTCCCCGGTGCCCTATGTCGCGCGGCTCGACGGCGGCCACATGCTCGCCGCCATTCCGCCCGAGAAATTTCCGCCCGGCTGGCAGCGGGCGGTGGTGCGCTACGAGAGCAAGGAGGCGGCGGGGACGATCGTCATCGATACCGGCAAGCGGTTCCTCTACCTCGTGCAGGGTGACGGCACGGCGCTGCGCTACGGGATCAGTGTCGGGCGCGAAGGGTTCGCATGGACCGGCACCGCCGAGGTGGACCGCAAGCAGCACTGGCCCAAATGGCACCCGCCGCAGGAGATGATCGCCCGCCAGCCGCAGCTGGCCCGCTGGGCCAACGGCGGCCAGCCGCCGGGGCCGGAGAACCCGCTGGGCGCGCGGGCGATCTATCTGGCCGACGCGGCGGGGCGGGATACCGGATACCGCATCCACGGAACACCGGAATGGTGGACGATCGGCAGCGCGGCATCGTCGGGCTGCATCCGCATGGTCAATCAGGATGTGATCGACCTCTTCGATCGGGTGCCGATCGGGGCGAAGGTGATCGTGTTCTGACGCCGCGCCGGTTCAGCGGACGGCCGCGCGCACCGATCCGGCCCAGTCGTCCAGCGCCGCGTCGAGGGCAGCCCAGTCGGTGAGTTCCAGATCCGTGCCGCGCGGAATGGTGAGCCCCTTTTGCGATGCGATCCAGCGCATGGCCATCGACCGGAAGAAGTCATACGCGCTGAACCGGAATGCGCCGGCCACATGCAGGATGCGCCCCGGTGTCCAGCCGGTTTCGCGGACAAAGGTCGCCACGCTGTCCTCAAGGCCCTTCCAATCGTCGGCATCCGTCCCGGCGGCAACAAGGCTGACAGCCACGAACAGCGTCGGCAGGCGGGCAAGGTCGGCGGCGCGGGCCGAGGCGAAGGCACGCAAGTCCTTTTGGTAGATGCCGGCATGCAGCGAACCGCCGAGGATCGCGCCATCGGCGCGCGACAGGTCGAGATCGCCCGCATCGCCGGCGGCGATGAGTTCGGTCGAATGCCCCTGCGCGGCGAGCCGGTCGGCACAGGCGCGCATGATCTTGCGCGTCTGCCCCTCGGTCGTCGCATAGATCAGGACGAATCGCATCGTGCCCCCCTTCGGTCACGTTCCATCATTGCACAGGCCTTCACCGGCGTCACGCCGAGCGGCGCAGGAACCGCAGCGTCAGCGCCGTGGCCGCGATCGCCAGCGCGATGCCGAAGCCGGCCCAGACCCCGGCGGGGCCGAAACCGGCATGCCGGGCGATGATCCAGCCGGCCGGCAGGGCGATGCACCAGTAGGCAAGCATCGACACCCAGGCCGGCCATGCCGTGTCCTGCATGCCGCGCAGGGCGCCGAGCATGGTGGACTGAACCCCGTCCATCACCTGCAGGAACGCCAGCACCGCGAACATCTGCGCCGCCAGCGCCACCACCGCCGCATCGCCGGTGATCGCGGCCGCGATATGCCGGCCGGCGAACACCAGCACCAGCATCACCATCGACAGCCACCCGGTCGCTACAACAAGCGCGGCGCGCACGATGGGCCTCAGCGCGCCCGCATGGCCGGCCCCGCGTTCCTGCGCCACGCGCAGCGCCACCGCGCCCGCCACCCCGAGCGGCAGCATGTAGAGCAGCGCCCCGACCGACTGCATGACCTGGTTCGCCGCAAGCGCGATGGTGCCAAAGGTGCCGACCATCGCCGTGCCCGCCGCCATCGCCGCCGTCTCGGCGACATAGAGCGCGCCGAGCGGCGCGCCCTCGCGCGTGGCCGCCGCGATCTCGGCCGGATCGAGCCGCCGGCGCAGCCGGAGCCGCCGGGTCGCCCGCCCGAACCGCCACCAGCCCCATGCGGCGGCCAGCGCAAGCGTCTCGGCCACGAGCGAGCCGATCCCCGCGCCGGTAAGGCCGAGCGCCGGGATCGGGCCGACCCCCCAGATCAGCGCGTAGTTCAACGGGATGTTCACCACGACGCCGACAAAGGCGAAGGCAACGCCCATCCACGGCCGGTCCACCGCCTCGAACGCCGTCTTGAACACCGTCAGCAGCGCAAAGGGCACCATCAGCGCCGCGATCAGGGCGTAATAGGCGGGCATCGCCATCAGCACCTCGGCCGGCTGCCCGAGCAGCGGGAGGAGCGGCCAGCAAGCGGCAAGGATCGCCGCCCCCGCCAGCCCCGCCATCAGGCCGAGTGCAAGGCCGTTGCGCAGGATGAAGGGAATGCGCCGCCGCTGGTGCGCGCCATGCGCCGCGCCGATCCGCACGCCGAGGGCGGTCAGAAGGCCGTAGATCGCGGCGTAGACCACGATCGCCACCGCCATGGTCAGCCCGACGGCCGCCAGCGGCACCGGCCCCAGCGGCGCGAGCATGAGCGAATCCGTGACGCCCAGAAGGGTCGAGGCCGACAGCCCGATGACGATCGGCACCACCAGCCGCAAGATCCCCGGCAGTTCCCGCAACACCTTGAGCCCCCGCCGCCGCCTCCGCGCGACGGACCTAGGGCGGGGCCGCCTCTGGCGCAAGCGGCGATGGCGCTTGCGTCGCCCGGACGTCAGGCCGTGCGGCGCGCCGGCACCGCTTCCCCGTCGGCCCAGGCGGCGACGGCTGCGCCGAAGGCCTCGAACAGCGGGCGCGACACCGGGTCGGCGCCGGCGTTCCATTCGGGATGCCACTGAACCGACAGCGTGAAGCCCGGCGCATCGCGGACATAGATCGCCTCGGGCGTGCCGTCGGGGGCAAGGCCGTCGATCACGATCCGCCCGCCCGGCCGGGCGATGCCCTGACCGTGGAGCGTGTTGGTCATCACCTCTTCCGCGCCGATCAGGCGGGCGAAGACCCCGCCGGGGGTGAAGCGCACGGCATGGCGCAGGGCGAATTTCTCCTCGAGCGTGCCGTCAGGGGGCATGCGGTGGTTCATCCGCCCCGGCAGCTCGCGGATCTCGGGGTGGAGCGTGCCGCCGAGCGCCACGTTCACCTCCTGAAACCCGCGGCAGATGCCGAGGAACGGCTGCCCCCGCTCGACACAGGCGCGCACCAGCGGCAGGGTGATCGCATCGCGGCAGCGGTCGAAACAGCCATGGGCCGGCGTCTCGGCCTCGCCATATTCCGACGGGTGGACGTTCGGCCGGCCACCGGTCAGCAGGAACCCGTCGCAAATCTCGAGCAACTCCTCCACCGCCACCAGCCGCGGGTCGCAGGGGATCACCAGCGGCATGCAGCCCGAAACCGTCGCCACCGCCTCCGAATTCATCAGGCCCGTGCCGTGGATGGCATAGGTGTCGTTGACGACCGACTGGTTTCCGATGATGCCGACGACTGGCCGGCGCGATCTGCCGCGGGGCATGATTACTCCTTCTGCCGCAATCCCATGAGCATAGGGCGCGGTCCCCGATGCCGGAAGGGGCAAGGCTGCACAACCGGGCGTCCGTTTCGGCAGATGCCTGCCGAAACGGCATCACGGTGCCGACACCGACGCATCGCAAGGCGAGCGCCGGGGTCAGGCCTTTTGCGGCCTGCCCTTCGCGGCCCCTTTTGCGGCCCGGCAACGGTCCGAACAATAGCGCACAGCGTCCCAGTCCTTTTCCCATTTCCTGCGCCAGGCAAAGGGCAACCCGCATGTCGCGCAGATCTTGGTCGGCAGGTCGGCCTTCTTGCGCATCTTCGCCATGGTTACAGGTCCAGCGTCATCTGCCCCTCGACGGGCTTGCGCGGCCGGCGGCGCGGCTCGCGATCGTTGACAAAGCGGCCCGCGGCGTCCTTGCGGCTGGCGTGGCGATCAGCCACCCGCGCCGCAGCCTCGCGGAAACCGGCGGCGCTCCGCGCGGCGAACACGGCCGCCTTGGCCGCCCGGGCGGCAGCGGCGAGGTCCACCACCGGCTCAGGGTAACGCCGGCCAAGGAACCCCGCCGCACCCGGCCAGCGCCAGGGCTCGTGCAGGAAGGCATCGGGCACCGGCGCCAGCTCGGGCAGCCAGCGCCGGATGAACACCCCTGACGGGTCCTGATCCAGACCCTGCTTGACTGGGTTGTACAGGCGGATCGTGTTGATCCCGGTCGTCCCCGACTGCATCTGCACCTGCGGCCAGTGGATGCCCGGCTCGTAATCGGTAAAGAGCCGCGCCAGCACCGGTCCCGTCGCCCGCCAGTCGAGCCAGAGGTGATAGGACGCGACCGACACCAGCATCGCCCGCATGCGAAAGTTGATCCAGCCCGTCGCGGCCAGATAGCGCATGCAGGCATCGACAAAGGGCATCCCCGTCTCGCCGGCCGCCCAGGCTGCCAGACGCACCGCATCCGGCGCGCGGGGCCGAAGCCCCTCGGTCGCCGGATGCAGGCAGCGCGTCTCGATCGCGGGCTCGTCCTCGAGCTTCTGCATGAAATGGTCGCGCCAGGCGAGCCGCGCCTGGAACGACGCCATCGCGCCGCCCCACTTGCCCCCCGGCCGCTCGCCCGCCCGCGCCGCCGCCGCCTGTACCACCTCGCGCCCCGAGAGCGTGCCGAGCGCCAGATGCGGCGAGAGCCGCGAACAGGCGCGCTCGGCCGTGAGGGGGGAGGACATGGCCGCCCGGTAGGGCTCGCCCCGCTGCGCCAGGAACGAACCGAGCAGCGTCAGCGCCGCCCCCCGCCCCCCGGCCTGCCGATGCGGGCAGCGATCCTCGGCCAGCCGCAGCACGCGCGCGCTCGGGATCGGCCCCGGCTCCACCCCCGGCACGGCATCGAGCGCCTCTGGTGCGGCGATCTGCGCCTGCGCCATGAAGGCATCGCGCCGCGCTGCCCAACCGTCGCGCCCCGCAAGCCGCCGCACCACACCCGACTGCGCCAGCTCTTCCCAGACCACCCCCGCCGACCGCGCCCAGGCGGCCACCCGCCTGTCGCGGGCATAGGTCCAGAGATTGCCGGTTTCCTCGTGGCTGACGATCCGCGCGACCCGATGGGCCCGGACCAGCGTGTCCAGCACTTCGACCGCCTCCCCGCAGCGCACCACCAGCGGCGCGCCGAGCCGGGCGAGATCGGCACGCAGGTCGGCGAGACACTCGGCCGTAAAGGCCCACTGCCGCGCCGACGTATCGGATAGCCGCCAGTAGTCCGGCTCGACGATGAAGAGCGGCAGAACCCGCCCGAGCGCCCCCGCCCGGGCCAGCGCCGGGTTATCCTCGCTGCGCAGGTCGCGCTTGAACCAGACAAGAACATTCATGGAACAATATCTAGCACAGCGCGGCGCGGCGTAAAGCGGTGCGTTGACCGGACGGGACGGGATGGCCCTGCCGCTTTGAGTATTTTTGGAACGATGAAGTGAAAAGGGCGGGACAAGGAATCGTCGGTGCGCCTGCACACTTCATCGTTCCACAAATACTCACACGACGGCACAGCCCGCGCAGCGTCCGGGTCCCCTTGCGGCAGGCGGCCACCGGCGTAAACCTGTGCCAGATCCGGAGGAACCCGATGCACGATGGCGCGCCCGCACCCGTATTCCTGGCCCACTACGCCCCCTACCCCTTTGCCGTGAAGGCGGTCTCGCTGTCGTTCCGCCTGGCGCGGCAAGCCACGCGCGTCGATGCGCGGATCGAGTTCGCCCCGCTTCGGCCTGGGGCGGACCTCAGGCTTGACGGCGAGGGGCTCCGGCTGATCCGGCTGGCGGTAGACGGGCGGGCGCTGGACCTTGTGCCGGATGCGACCGGGCTCACGATACCCGCCGCGCTTCTGCCCGGCGGCGCCTTCGTGCTCGAGTCCGCGGTCGAGATCGCACCCGAGGGGAATACGGCGCTCGAGGGTCTCTACATCTCGAACGGGATGTATTGCACGCAATGCGAGGCGGAGGGGTTTCGCAAGATCACCTTCTATCCCGACCGGCCCGATGTGATGGCGCCGTTCCGGGTGCGGATCGAGGGCGACCTGCCGGTGCTGCTGTCGAACGGAAACCCTGTCGCGAGCGGCCCCGGCTGGGCGGAATGGGACGACCCCTGGCCCAAGCCCTCATACCTTTTTGCGCTCGTGGCCGGCGACCTCGTGGCAGTGCGCGACCGCTTCGTGACGCGCTCGGGCCGGCCGGTCGATCTCGCGATCTGGGTGCGGCCGGGCGACGAGGGGCGCTGCGGCTGGGCGATGGAGAGCCTCAAGCGGTCGATGCGCTGGGACGAGGATGTCTATGGCCGCGAATACGACCTCGACGTGTTCAACATCGTCGCGGTCGATGATTTCAACATGGGCGCGATGGAGAACAAGGGGCTCAACATCTTCAACGCGCGTTATGTCCTGGCCAGCCCCGCGACCGCCACCGACGACGATTTCGCGCGGATCGAGGCGATCGTGGCGCATGAGTATTTCCACAACTGGACCGGGAACCGCATCACCTGTCGCGACTGGTTCCAGCTCTGCCTCAAGGAGGGGCTGACGGTCTTTCGCGACCAGCAGTTCACCGGCGATCTGCGCAGCCATGCGGTCAAGCGGATCGAGGATGTCCTGATGCTGCGGGCGCGGCAGTTCCGCGAGGATGGCGGGCCGCTGGCGCATCCGGTGCGACCCGAGAGTTTTGTCGAGATCAACAACTTCTACACCGCCACTGTCTACGAAAAGGGGGCGGAGCTGATCGGGATGCTGCGCCGCCTCGTCGGGGCCGAGGCCTACGACCGGGCGCTGACGCTTTATTTCGACCGCCACGACGGGCAGGCCTGCACGATCGAGGACTGGATCGCCGTGTTCGAGGATGCCACCGGGCGCGATCTGACGCAGTTCGCGCGCTGGTATGCGCAGGCCGGCACGCCGCGGGTGACGGTCGGCGAGGCGTTCGAGGGCGGGCGCTATACCCTGACGCTGGAGCAGCACACGCCGCCGACGCCGGGCCAGCCGGAGAAGCTGCCGCTGCACATCCCCGTCGCCGTCGGCCTTCTGGACCCGAGCGGCGACGAGGTGGTGCCGACGACGATCCTCGAGCTGACCGAGGCGCGGCAGTCGTTCACCTTCGACGGTCTGGCCGCCCGCCCGATCCCGTCGATCCTGCGCGGGTTTTCCGCCCCCGTGATCGTTGAACACGACCGGACGGACGGCGAACGGGCGTTCCTGCTGGCGCATGACACCGACACGTTCAACCGCTGGGAGGCGGGGCGGGCGCTGGCCAAGCAGGTGCTGGCGCGGATGATCACCGACCGCGCGGCGCCGGGGCCGGACTGGCTCGGCGCGCTCGAGCGGCTGCTCAGGGACGAGACGCTCGATCCGGCGTTCCGCGCGCTGTGCCTGCGCCTTCCGGGCGAGGATGACATGGCACAGACGCTGCACGATGCCGGGATCACGCCCGACCCGGCGGCGATCCATGCGGCGCGGCGGCGGCTGGGCGAGCGGCTTGCGGCGCATCTCGCGCCGCATCTGCCGGGCGTCTACGACGCGCTCGCCGTGCCCGGCCCCTACAGCCCCGAGCCGCGGGCGGCGGGGGCGCGGGCGCTGCGGCTGGCGATCCTGGGCCTGATGTCGCGGATCGACGGGGGTGCGCGGGCGGCGCGGGCCTTTGCCGCCGCCGACAACATGACCGACCAGACCGGCGCGCTGGCCTGTCTGATCGAGGCGGGGGCGGGCCATGACGCGGTGGAGGCGTTCGAGCGGCAATGGGGCCATGACCGGCTGGTGATGGACAAGTGGTTCGCGCTGCAGATCGCGCATGCGGACCCCGACCGGGCGGTGGGCGTGGCGGAGCGGCTGACCCGCCATCCCGCCTTCGACTGGAAGAACCCCAACCGCTTCCGCGCCGTGATCGGGGCGTTCAGCGGCAACCACGCCGGTTTCCACCATGGCAGCGGCGAGGGATACCGGTTCGTCGCGGACTGGCTGATCCGGCTCGATCCGGTCAACCCGCAGACGGCGGCGCGCATGTCCACCGCCTTCGACACGCTCGGCCGCTATGACGCCGACCGGAAGGCGCAGATGCGCGCGGCGCTGGAGCGGATCATGGCCGCGCCGGGGCTGTCGCGCGATCTGGGCGAGATGGCCGGGCGGATGCTGGGATGAGGCGCGTCGCCCTCGTTACCGGCGCATCGTCGGGGATCGGTGCGGAAACCGCGCGGGTGCTGGCCGGGCGGGGCTGGGATCTGGCGCTGCACTACGGCGCCAACCGGGCGGGGGCCGAGGCGGTGGCGGCCGATTGCGCGGCGCTCGGCGCGCGGGCGGTGCCGATCGCGGCCGACCTTGCCGATCCCGAAACCGTGGCGCCGCTCTTCGCGGCGCTCGACGGCGCGTTCGGGCGGCTCGACGCGCTGGTGGCCAGTGCCGGGATCGTGGATGTCGCAGCGACGGTGGCCGAGATGACGCCGGCGCGGCTCACGCGGATGTTCATGGTCAACACGGTATCGGCCTTTCTCTGCGCGGGGCAGGCGGTGCGGCGGATGGCGCGCGATTCGGGCGGTCTGGGCGGCGCGGTGGTGCTGGTGTCGTCGGCCGCCGCGCGGCTGGGATCGGGCGGGCAGTATGTGGATTACGCGGCGTCCAAGGCCGCGCTCGACACGCTGGCCAAGGGTCTGTCGGACGAGGTCGCGGGCGCGGGCGTGCGGGTCGTGTCGCTGCGCCCCGGCGTGATCGACACCGGCATCCATGCCAAGGGCGGCATCCCCGACCGCGCGGCGCGCATTGCGCCGATGGTGCCGATGGGCCGCGCGGGCACGGCGGCCGAGGTGGCCGAGGCGATCCGCTGGCTGATCGAGGATGCGCGCTATGTCACCGGCACCACGCTGGACCTGACCGGGGGCCGTTGACGGCGGTTGGCCGCCGGTCGGGCACGGCACGATGGCGTCTGTCACGGTGGCGTCATCGCCTCGTGATGGATGGGGGAATGCGAGACCGACTCGACCCGCTGATCGCCGAACGCGCGCCCTGGCTGTTCTCGGGCAAGCCGCAGCATCGTCTCGCGCTGTCGGCGCTGATGCGGATTCTCGGCTATCCGCGCACCGTCGCGCTGGCCGAGGCGTTGCGGGACGAGCCGCCGCTGCGCATCCTCGATACGGTCGCGGGCCTGATCGCGCGCGATGTCGAGGCGGCGGGGCTGGAGCATGTGCCGCGCGAGGGGCCGGCGCTGATCGTGGCCAACCATCCGACCGGGATCGCCGACGGGATCGTGCTGTGGCACCTGTTAGGAGGCTTGCGGCCCGACCTCTGGGTCTATGCCAACCGCGATATCCTGCGCGTGTTGCCGCAACTGGGCGACGTGATCGTGCCCGTCGAATGGCGGCCCGAAAAGCGCACGCTGGGCAAGACACGCGCGACGATGGAGGCGACGCGGGCGGCGATCGAGGCCGGGCGGATCGGGGTGATCTTTCCCTCCGGCCGGCTGGCGCGGCGCATCGGCCTGCGGCTCGAGGAACGGCCATGGATGGCCTCGGCGGCGATGCTGGCGCGCAAATACGACCTGCCGGTGATCCCGGTAAACATCCGCGCGCGCAATTCGGCGCTGTTCTACCTGTTCGACCTGATCCACCCGACCTTGCGCGACATCACGCTGTTCCACGAGACGCTCAACAAGAGCACGCAGCCGTTCCGCGTCACCATCGGCCGGCCGATTCCGACGGCGCGCCTGCCGTCGCGGTCGGAGGACGGGATCGCGCTCTTGCGGCGCGAGACGCTCGCGCTCGGCGGCGCCTGCGCGCCGGCGGTCAGTCTTGTGCAGGCGACAAGAAGGCCGTCATGGATGCGACGGAAAGCGTCACCGGCCTGACGGGCTGGGGCCTGACGGGCTGGCAGTAATCCTGGCTGCGCGTCCAGGCCGCCATCTCGGCCCGCTTGGCTGCCGAGCGGAACGGCGCCCAGTCGCGCCCGAGGCCGCGCCGGCCGTCGCCGGCCACCATGTTGTCCTTGGGCACCTGCACCGAGGCGATCTTGAGCGCGCAGGCGAGGTTTGCGGCACCGTCCTTGAGCTGCGCTGCCGTCGTCGCCTCGCATCCGAACCAGCGGGCGGACCGCGGGTCGATCTGCGTCAGCCCGATCCACAGGCCGCCGCCGCCCGATGCCCTGGGGTTCCAGGTGCTTTCGTGCTTGGCGAGCGCCGACAGGATGCCGACCCAGAAGGCGCGGCGGTCGTCGATGCCGGCCTTGCGATAGCCGGGGCACCAGGTGTCGATATCCTCGGGCACGAGGCTGGCAAGCGCAGCATCGTGTTCGGCCGCCTTCGTCATCGTCGAGACCGTCCAGACCGCGGCCTCGGGCCGGTGATCCCATCGCATCGCGGGCCGGTCGGCCCGGCTCACCAGCCCCTCGGCACAGGCCGCGGGAATCATGGCCAGGGCGGAAATGGCAAGCAAACGCAGGGTTTTCTTCATTGTTCCGATCGCCGTGTTGCATCGGGCCCCCACCCGACGCGCGACCGTTGCGCCGTTATCACACGTTAAGCAACCTCGCGGAGTCGTGATTGGCGGAAGTCTGCGCGCGACTCGCCCGCGGTTCGGCGGAATCCCGCGTGCCGGCCGCCGTCTTGCATCCCGTTGAATGTGCGGGCATAGACCGCGCTGCAGGAGGTGCCGCCATGCTCGACCTCACCTATACCCCGCCAAGGCCCAAGGTGATCGCCGGGGCGCGGGACGACTGGGAACTCGTCATCGGGATGGAGGTGCACGCCCAAGTGGCGAGCGAGGCCAAGCTTTTTTCCGGCGCCTCGACCGGCGTCGGGGCCGAGCCCAACGCCCATGTCAGCTTCGTCGATGCCGCGATGCCGGGGATGCTGCCGGTCATCAACGAATTCTGCGTCGAGCAGGCGGTGCGCACCGGCCTTGGCCTGCGCGCGGCGATCAACCTGCGCTCGGCCTTCGACCGCAAGAACTATTTCTACCCCGACCTGCCGCAGGGCTATCAGATCAGCCAGCTCTATCACCCCATCGTCGGGGCGGGCGAGGTGATCGTGGAAATGGGCCCCGGCATTGCCCGCCGCGTGCGGATCGAGCGCATCCATCTCGAACAGGATGCCGGCAAGTCGATCCACGACATGGACCCGGCGATGTCCTTTGTGGATTTCAACCGCACGGGCGTCGCGCTGATGGAGATCGTCAGCCGCCCCGACATCCGCGGGCCGGAAGAGGCGGCGGCCTATGTCGCCAAGCTGCGGCAGATCCTGCGCTATCTTGGCACCTGCGACGGCAACATGCAGAACGGCAACCTCCGCGCGGATGTGAACGTGAGCGTGTGCCGGCCGGGGCAATACGAGAAATACGAGGCGACGCAGGATTTTTCGCATCTGGGCACCCGCTGCGAGATCAAGAACATGAACTCGCTCCGCTTCATCCAGGCGGCGATCGACTACGAGGCGCGGCGGCAGATCGCGATCCTCGAGGATGGCGGCGCGGTGGTGCAGGAAACCCGCCTCTACGATCCCGACCGGGGCGAGACGCGATCCCTGCGGTCCAAGGAAGAGGCGCACGATTACCGCTATTTCCCCTGCCCCGACCTTCTGCCGCTGGAGATCGAGCAAGCCTGGGTCGATGCCATCGCCGCGTCGATGCCGGAGCTCCCCGATGCCCGCAAGGCGCGCTACATGGCCGACTACGGGCTGACCGACTATGACGCCGCGGTGCTGACGGCCGAGAAGGAGAACGCGGTCTATTTCGAGGCAGTGGCGGCCGGGCGCGATGGCAAGCAGGCGGCGAACTGGGTCATCAACGACCTGTTCGGCCGGCTCAAGAAGGACGACCGCGACATCGCCGACTGCCCGGTGACGCCGGCGCAGCTCGGCGCGATCCTCGATCTGATCGCGGCCGGCACGATCTCGGGCAAGATCGCCAAGGATCTGTTCGAGATCGTCTATACCGAAGGGGGCGATCCGGCCGCCATCGTTCGCGCGCGCGGGATGGAACAGGTGACCGACACAGCCGCCATCGAGGCGGCGGTGGATGCGATCATCGCCGCCAACCCGGCGCAGGTGGACAAGGCGCGCGCCAACCCCAAGCTGGCGGGATGGTTCGTGGGTCAGGTGCTCAAGGCGACCGGCGGCAAGGCCAATCCGGGGACGGTCAACGATCTGGTGGCGCGCAAGCTCGGCCTGTGACGATCAACGGGCGCCGCACCCGCGCCCCGGAAGTGCCGCTATTGCTTTGCAAGAGAGCATGAAACCGCGCATAATCGCGCGACAGTTCCGAGGCATGCCATGCAACGATACGAGTACAAGGCGATTCCGGCCCCGCGCAAGGGCGAGAAATCGAAGGATGCCAGGACGACGCCCGACCGTTTCGCGCTGGCGCTGACGCAGGTGATGAACGCCATGGGCCGCGACGGCTGGGAATACCTGCGCGCCGACACGCTCCCCTGCGAGGAGCGGGTGGGGCTGACCGGGCGGCAGACAACGTTCCAGAACGTGCTGGTGTTCCGCCGGGCGATCGACGCCGACGTGGCGCCCGGCGCCGCCCCGACGCCCGTCGTCCATGCCCCCGCGCCCGTGGCCGAGCCGCAGCCGGCACCGGCCGCGAGCGTCTCGCTGCCCGAGCCCGACCCGATGGATGACGCGGCCCGCCGGACCGGCGTGATCCCGACACTGGCCCGGCCGGCCTTCGGCGCGGCGCCGAAACTGGTGGCGCCCCCGGCGCCCGAACGCCGCGCTCCGCTGCTGAGCGCGATGCGCGCGGTCAAGCCGGACAAAACGGGCGCATGACCGGCCCTAGGCGCTGATCTCGAGCGCCAGCGCGTGGATGCGGCCGACAAGATCGGCGCCGAGCGCGGCATGCACGGCGCGGTGACGCGCGATGCGCGTCATGCCGGCAAAGGCCGGGGCGGCGATCACGACGCGAAAATGGCTCTCGCCCGATCCGTCGTCGCCGGCATGCCCGGCGTGCAGGTGGCTTTCGTTGACCACGTCGAGCCGCTCGGGCGCAAAGGCCGCAGCAAGGCGGCTGTGGATTTCGTCCTGAACACGCATTTTCCGGTGTCAACCCCTTCAACGACGGCGGGAAAACCCTAAACTCCCTGCTCCGAGTCGGAAAGGGCCGCGCATGACGAAAGGGTCACCCTTCGAATTCGACATCCGCGTTTCCGCGGACAAGAAACGGCGCACCCGCGGCCGCCGGGCGATGACGGGCGCCCACGAGGGGATGACACGGCCCTGCAGCTATCCGGGCTGTAGCCAGCCGGGGCAGTACAGGGCGCCGAAATCGCCCGACAACCTCGACGAATACCTGTGGTTCTGCCGCGACCATGTGCGCGAATACAACCTGAAGTGGAATTTCTTCCAGGGTCAGACCGAGGAGGAGTTCCAGCGCTTTCTCGACAAGGACCGGTTATGGGGCCGCGAGACGCGCCCCTTCGGCCAGCGGCCCGACGAGGGGCGGGCCTGGGCACGGGCAGGCGTGAACGATCCGCTCGAAATCCTCGGCGAGAAGGCCACCCGAAACGGCGCCCCCGGCCCGACCCGCAAGCTGCCCCCGACCGAGCGGCGCGCGCTCGATATCCTCGATGCGCGCGATCACTGGACGCGGGGCGAGATCCGCAAGCAATACAAGACGCTCGTCAAGGACCTGCACCCCGATACCAATGGCGGCGACCGCACCGACGAGGAACGGCTGCAAGAGGTCGTCTGGGCCTGGGACCAGATCAAGGACAGCCGCAACTTCCGCGACTGACCGCCGCCCGGCCTTGCCCTTGAAGCCCCCTGCGATATGGTCCATCACTCGGGCGATGCGGGGGCAAGCGGGATGGCGGACGGCATGACGACGGCGGCGAGACCGACCGAGGACATTTCGGTGCGCGATGTGTTCGGCATCGACACGGACATGAAGGTGCGCGCCTTTGCCGAAGGCGGGGATCGTGTTCCCGACCTCGACCCGACCTACAAGTTCGATCCCGACACGACGCTCGCGATCCTTGCCGGCTTTGCCTACAACCGCCGGGTGATGATCCAGGGGTATCACGGAACGGGCAAATCGACGCATATCGAACAGGTGGCGGCGCGGCTCAACTGGCCCTGCGTGCGGGTGAACCTCGACAGCCACATCAGCCGCATCGACCTGATCGGCAAAGATGCGATCAAGCTGGTGGACGGGCGCCAGGTGACCGTGTTCCAGGAAGGGATCCTGCCTTGGGCGCTGCGCAATCCCTGCGCGATAGTGTTCGACGAATACGACGCGGGCCGGGCGGATGTGATGTTCGTCATCCAGCGCGTGCTCGAGACGGACGGCAAGCTGACCCTGCTCGACCAGAACGAGATCATCACCCCGCATCCGTCGTTCCGGCTGTTCGCCACGGCAAACACCGTCGGCCTCGGCGACACGACCGGCCTTTACCACGGCACGCAGCAGATCAACCAGGGGCAGATGGACCGCTGGAGCCTCGTGGCCACGCTCAACTACCTCAGCCATGATGCCGAAGTGGCGATCGTGCTGTCCAAGTCGCCGCATTACAATACGGCCGCCGGGCGCAAGACGATCGGGCAGATGGTGACGGTCGCGGACATGACGCGCACGGCCTTCATGGCGGGCGATCTGTCCACCGTGATGTCGCCCCGCACCGTGATCGCCTGGGCGCAGAACGCCGAGATCTTCCGCAATGTGGGCTATGCCTTCCGGCTGACGTTCCTGAACAAATGCGACGAGCTGGAACGGTCCACGGTGGCCGAGTTCTACCAGCGCTGCTTTGCCGAGGAACTGCCGGAAAGCGCCGTGGCGCAGGCGATGCGCTAGGGCACAGGTGCCCGCAGGGATGGACGAACAGGCACTGACCGGGGAACCGATGGTCGCCAAGGGGCGGTAGATGAGCAAACCCACCGACAACCCCGCCGATCCGTTCAAAAAGGCCCTCGCCGAGGCGACCAAGACCATGGCCGAGGACCGCGAGATGACGGTCACCTACTCGGTCGATCCGCCCGGCATGACCAAGGACGGCGTGCGCTTGCCGCAGGTGTCGCGGCGGCTGACCCGGGACGAGATCCTGCTCGCCCGCGGCACGGCCGATGCCTTTGCCCTGCGCCGCCGCTACCATGACGAGGGCACGGCGGCAAAGTATCTGCCGCAGGGCCAGATGGCGCGCGACATCTACGAGGCGATGGAAACCGCGCGGTGCGAGGCGGTCGGGGCCCGCACGATGCCGGGCACCGCTGGCAACATCGACGCCAAGATCGGGCACGAGGCGGAACGCCGCGGCTATGCCCAGATCACGCAGAGCGCGGATGCGCCGCTGGCGGTCGCGGCGGGCTACCTCGTGCGCCACCTCGCCACCGGGCGCGAGTTGCCCAAGGGGGCGGCGAACGTGATGGACCTGTGGCGCGGGTTCATCGAGGGGCAGGCGTCCGGGACGCTGACCGACATCGGCGGCGTGCTTGACGACCAGGCGGCCTTCGCCCGCCTTGCCCGGCAGGTGATCGCGGATCTTGGCTATGGCGACCAGCTCGGCGACGATCCCGACGCCCCCGACCCCGACGATGCCGCCGACGACAACGCCGAAGAGGCCGAGGACGCCCCCGACAGCAGCGGCGACGACAGCGACAGCGAGGAGGACGCCGAGGCCGACCCCGAGCAGAGCCAGGAGCGCCAGCAGGACGCGGCGCAGGCGCAGGTCGCTTCGGACGATCTCGACGACCAGGACCTGACCGAGGATGCGGAACTGCCCGACGGCGAGGCGCCGCTGGAGCCGCCGCCCCCCGCGCCCCATTCCGATGCCGATCCCGACTACAGGGTTTTCACCACCGCCTTCGACGAGGAGGTGCGCGCCGAGGATCTGGCCGAACCGGCCGAGCTCGAACGGCTGCGCGCCTATCTTGACCAGCAGCTCGAACCGCTGAAGGGCGCAGTGTCACGGCTGGCCAACAAGCTGCAGCGCCGCCTGCAGGCGCAGCAGAACCGCAGCTGGGAATTCGACCTCGAGGAAGGCACGCTCGACGCCGGCCGCCTCGCCCGCGTGGTCGCCAACCCGACCACGCCGCTGTCCTTCAAGATGGAGAAGGATACCGAGTTCCGCGATACGGTGGTGACGATCCTGCTGGACAATTCGGGGTCCATGCGGGGCCGGCCCATCAGCATCGCCGCGATCTGCGCCGATGTGCTGGCCCGAACGCTGGAGCGGTGCCAGGTCAAGGTCGAGATCCTCGGCTTCACCACCCGCGCCTGGAAGGGCGGGCAGAGCCGCGAGGCGTGGCTCGCGGCCGGGCGGCCGCTGGTGCCGGGGCGGCTGAACGATCTGCGGCACATCGTCTACAAGGCGGCCGATGCGCCCTGGCGGCGGGCCCGGCCGAACCTCGGGCTGATGATGAAAGAGGGTCTGCTGAAGGAAAACATCGACGGCGAGGCGCTGGAATGGGCGCATCGGCGCACGGTGCGCCGGCCCGAGGTGCGCAAGATCCTCATGGTCATCTCGGACGGGGCGCCGGTCGATGATTCGACGCTGTCGGTCAACCCCGCGAATTATCTCGAGAAACACCTGCGCGACGTGATCGCCATGGTGCAGCGCAAGAAGGCGGTGGAGCTGATCGCCATCGGCATCGGCCATGACGTGACGCGGTATTACGACCGCGCGGTGACGATCACCGATGTGGACCAGCTTGCCGGCGCGATGACCGAACAACTCGCCGCCCTTTTCGACAGCGACCCGCGGAAACGGGCGCGGGTGCTGGGGCTGCGGCGGGTGGCGGCGCGGTGATGCTGCAATCCTTCGACGCGGCGAGCGCGCCGGATCAGGGACCGCCCCGGCTCGCCGCGCTGCGGGCACGGCTGGCGGCCATGGGCCTCGCCGGGTTCATCGTGCCGCGGGCCGATGCGCATCAGGGCGAATATGTCGCCCCGCGCGACGACCGGCTCGCATGGCTGACAGGGTTCACAGGGTCGGCGGGGTTCTGCATCGTGCTGCCCGATGTGGCGGGGGTGTTCGTGGACGGGCGCTACCGGCTGCAGGTGCGTGCGCAGGTGGCGGCGGATTTCACGCCGGTGGACTGGCCCGAGGTCAAGCCGGGCGACTGGCTGCGCGAGCGTCTGGCGGCGGGCACGGTCGGCTTCGACCCCTGGCTGCACACCGCCGAGGAGATCGAGGCGATCGGCGGCGCGCTGGCCGGCCATCCCGTGACGCTTGCCCCGGTGGACAACCCCGTCGATGCGATCTGGCCCGACCAGCCGCCGCCCCCCTCCGCCCCGGCCGTCGTGCATCCGGTGGAATTCGCCGGCACGCCCTCGGGCGAGAAACGCAGCACCCTTGCCGAGGGGCTGCGCAAGGCGGGGCAGCGCGCGGCGGTCATCACCCTGCCCGATTCGCTCTGCTGGCTGCTGAACATCCGCGGCGCGGATGTGCCGCGCAACCCGGTCGTCCACGGATTTGCCGTGCTCCATGACGACGCGCGGGTGGATGTGTTCGCCGATCCGGCCAAGTTCGGCGGCGAGACGCGCGCCCATCTCGGCCAGGGCGTGACCATCGCGCCGCAGGGTGCCTTCCTGCCCGCGCTCGCCGCGCTGGCCGGCCCCGTCCGGGTGGACAAGGGCACCGCCCCGCTGGCCGTGTCGCGGGCGCTGGAGGCGGCCGGGGTGACGGTCGCCTGGGGCGACGATCCCTGCCGCCTGCCCAAGGCGCGCAAGACGGCGGCCGAACTCGAGGGCATGCGCAACGCGCATCTGCGCGACGGGGCCGCGATGTGCGAATTCCTCGCCTGGCTCGATGCGACATGCGCAGCGGCGGCGCAGGGCGCGCGGGTGACGGAAATCGACGTGGTGCGGGCGCTCGAAGGGTTTCGCCGCGCGACCAACATGCTCCACGACCTCAGCTTCGAGACGATCTGCGGCGCCGGGCCGAACGGCGCGATCATGCATTACCGCGTGACCGAGGAGACGAACCGGCGGATCGAGCCCGGCACCCTCCTGCTCGTCGACTCCGGCGGGCAATACCCGGACGGCACCACCGACATCACCCGCACCGTCCCCGTCGGCGATCCGGGGGACGAGGCGCGGGCCTGCTATACCCGCGTGCTGCAGGGCCTTGTCGCGATCAGCCGCCTGCGCTGGCCACGGGGCGTTGCAGGCGCGCATCTCGACGCCATCGCCCGCTATCCGCTCTGGCTGGCCGGGCAGGATTACGACCATGGCACCGGCCACGGTGTCGGCGCGTTCCTGTCGGTGCACGAGGGGCCGCAGAGGCTGTCGCGTATCTCGCAGGTGCCGCTCGAGGCGGGGATGATCCTGTCGAACGAGCCGGGCTATTACCGGCCCGGCGCCTTCGGCATCCGGCTCGAGAACCTCATCGCCGTGATCCCCGCGCCGGCCCTGCCCGGCGCCGACGATCGACCCATGCTCACGTTCGAGACGCTCACCCTCGCCCCCTTCGACCGCCGCCTGATCCTGCGCGATGCGCTGACGGCCGACGAACGGGCGTGGATCGACGCCTACCATGCCGAGGTTGTCGCCCGGATCGGCCCGCGCCTGACGCCCGCGACACAGGCATGGCTTGCCAGCGCCTGCGCGCCCCTGTGATACAGACGTGGGAAACATCCGGGGGGGGAAGGTCATGCCGAGCAACATCCGCATCTACCGCGCGCAGGGCACATGGGTCGTGCGCGCGGGCGATGCCGTCGTCGGCGAAAGCCGCAACGCGCTCGAACTTGTCGAGGGCAGCTATCCGCCCGTGATCTACTTTCCGCGCGCCGACATCGCGATGGCCTTCGTCGAGCCCTCGGACCGCACCTCGGTCTGCCCGTGGAAGGGCACCGCCAGCTACTGGTCCATCGTGACGCCCGCCGGCACCATCGAGGACGCCGGCTGGAGCTACGAGACGCCGAGCGACGCGGTCGCACAGATCGCCGGCCATCTCGCCTTCTACCCCGACAAGGTGACGCTGGAGCGGGTGTGATGCTGCCGGCCGCCGGCCCGGCCGCCGTGCCGCAGGCGGGCCTGCCCGGCCCCGCATCGCCCGACGCCCTCGCGGCTGCGCTCGACCGGATCGGCGCGCTGCTGGGGCCGCGCCTGCGCCGCGCCATGGCCGACCGCGCTGCCCATGCGGGAAGCGAATCGCATGTCACCGCCGGCCTGCCCGATGCCGTCGCCTGGCCCGAAACGACCGCCGAAGTCGCCGCGATCCTGCGCGCCTGCCACGATCACGGCGTGCCCGTCACCGCCTGGGGCGCGGGCACCTCGCTCGAGGCGCATGCGCTGCCGCTGTCGGGCGGCGTGACGGTCGATTTCGCCCGGATGGACCAGGTGCTCGAGATCCGCCCCGAGGACATGATCGCCCGCGTCCAGCCCGGGATCACGCGCGAGGCGCTCAATGCCGCGCTGCGGGACACCGGGCTGATGTTCCCGGTCGATCCGGGCGCGAATGCCACCATCGGCGGCATGGCGGCCACCCGCGCCAGCGGCACGACCGCCGTGCGCTACGGCACGATGCGCGATGCGGTGCGCGCGCTCGAAGTCGTGCTGGCGGACGGGACGGTGATCCGCACCGGCACCGCCGCGCCGAAATCGTCGTCGGGCTATGACCTGACGGCGCTGTTCGTCGGCTCGGAAGGCACGCTCGGCCTCATCACCGAGCTGACGCTGCGCCTTGCCGGCCAGCCCGAGGCGGTGATGGCCGCCGTCTGCGCCTTTGCGTCGATGCAGGATGCGGTGGCGGCGGTGACCGAGACGATCCAGTCCTGCGTGCCGATGGCGCGGATCGAGTTCCTCGATCCCGAGGCCGCTCGCGCGGTCAACGCCCATGCGGGCCTCGCGCTGCCTTTGCGCCCGATCCTTCTGGTCGAATTCCACGGCTCCCCCGCCGGCGTCGCCGAAGATGCCGCCCGCTTCGCCGCGATCGCGGCCGACCATGGCGCCACCGGCCTCGAACGGGCCGACCGGCCCGAGGACCGCAGCCGGCTCTGGCGGGCACGCCACGCCGCCTATCCCGCCATCCGTGCGCTGCGCCCCGGCGCGGCCGCGGCGGTCACCGATGTCTGCGTGCCGATCGCGCGCCTCGCCGCGGCGGTCGAGGAAACCGCGGCCGACATCGCCGCCAGCAGCATCCCCGGCCCGATCCTCGGCCATGTCGGCGACGGCAACTTCCACGCCATCCTGCTCTACGACAGCGCCGCGCGGGCCGAGATCGCGGCGGTCGAGGGCCTCGTGGCGCGCATGGCCGCCCGCGCCCTGCGCCTCGGCGGCACGATCACCGGCGAACACGGGGTGGGGATCGGCAAGCGGCCCTACATGGCCGCCGAACACGGGGACGCCTGGGCGGTGATGGGCCGGCTCAAGGCCGCGCTCGACCCCGCGGGCATCCTCAACCCCGGCAAGATCGTGCCCTAATCCGCCGCCGTCCAGGTCTCGCGCGCAAAGGCGCGATAGCCCGGCGCGGTCACCTTCAGATGCCCGCGCGCCAGCGCATGCAGCGCCGGCAGCCGGTGGAACGGCACCGCCGGAAAGGCGTGATGCTCGGCATGATAGGGCATGTTCCAGGCCAGCCAGCGGACGAGGCGGCTGGTAAAGGTCGTGCGCGTGTTCTCGAACATGTCGGCGACGAAGGCACAGCGCCCGTGCTCGGCCAAGAGATAGACCCGCAGGAAAGGCTGGCCCAGCAGCGCCGGGACCACCCAGACCCAGACCAGCACGGCGGAGCCCGCAGCCACCGACACCCCCGCAAGCGCCGCGTAGAGCGCGAGCATCGCGCGCGCCTCGGCGCGCATCCGCCCGGCAAGCCGCGGCGGCACGAAATCCTCCGGCGCCCCGCGCGCGGCATTGCGCAGCAGCACCCGGATAGCCCCGGCCCATGTCGGCAGCCCGGTGCAATGCCAGAGCAGCGCCGCCCGCGTCGCCGGCTTGGGGCTCGCCAATTCCGGGTCGCGCAGCGGATCCTGCGTGAATCGGTGATGGGCGAAATGATAGGCCCGGAACCATTCGGGCGGGAGCAACAGCAGAAACCCGGCCAGCGCCGCCAGCGCATCGTTCATCCAGCGCGTGGCAAAGGGCGTGCGATGGCTCGCCTCGTGCAGCGCCGTGAACAGGAACACGACCAACACCCCCTGCGACACCAGCAGCAGCCACCACCCGGGCACCCCGGCCGCAATCAGCACGCCAAGCCCCGCGATCGCCCCCAGATGCCCGCCCGCCCGCCGCAGGCCCGGCCCGTCGGCGGTCGCCACCAGCCCCGCCCGCACCCCGGCCGGCAGAGCCGCCAGAAACGCCCGATGATCGCCCCGCTCCATCACCGCCCCCTCAACGCCCCCGCGCCCATCGCTCGCGCCGCGCGAAAAGGCCCGCCCGCCCCGCCAGCGCCACCGCCGCATAGACCGCAAATCCCGCCGGATCGCGCAAGCCGAGCCGCGCCAGCGCCGCACCGCTCGGCGCCGTCGGCTCGGCCAGACCCGGTAGGCCCGCGAACCGCGCCGCCACCTCGCGGCTCCCCGCATCCTGCCGCCGCCGCACCCGAACCAGCGCCGCGAACCCCTCGGTGATCGGCCAGTCATAGACCGCCGCCACCCCATGCCGCTCGGCGGCGACGAAACACTGGCGCACGAACAGATCATCCGCGATCAGATCGGGAAACGCCCCCCACCGCGCCCGCCCCGCCGCATTCACGGCAAAGACGCCGAACCCCGGCACGCCGTCCGCGACGAACGGCAACCGCTGCCAGAACCGCGCATAAAGGCGCGATACGGCCGACCGAGCCGGCGGTATCCGCGGCCGACCGCTCGCATAGGCCGCCCCGGGGCGGTCCAGAACCGCCGCCAGCGCCGCCAGAAGCGGCGGCGAGACCCGCACATCGGCATCGACATAGACCCGCATCCCCGGCCCCAGCCCCCGCTCGGCGGCGTTCAGCGCCCCGGTCTTGCCCCCCTCCGGCAGATCGAGCACCGCAAGCCGCCAGCCCCGCGCCGCAAACCCCGCCGCCCGCTCGCTCGCCTCGGCCACCGTCGTGTCGCGGCACCCGTTCGCCGCCACGATCACATGGACCGCTCCGCCGGGATCCTCCGAGGCCAGCAGCGCGTCCAGACAGGGCCCGACATAGCCCGCCTCGTCATGCGCCGGCACGATCACGCACAACACCGCCGCCCCCGCTTCATCGTTCCCGAAATACTCCACGGGGGTCCGGGGGTGTGAAACCCCCGGTTCCGCCGCTCAGGATGCCGTGACCGGCCGAAAGGTCAAGCCATCCGGTCGCGCGCGATGCGCCCGTCCAGCATCACCAGCCGCACCGTGCGGGCGCTGTGCTCGAAGACCGACAGATCGCGCAAGGGATCGCCGTCGGTCACGATCATGTCCGCAAGCGCCCCCGGCGCGATCACGCCGAGCCGGCCGTCCATCTGGACGATCTCGGCATTGACCGATGTCGCCGAGCGCAGCACCTCGACGGGCCGCTGCACCTGCCCGCGCAGCATCAGCTCGCGCCCCTGCGTCTGCAGGAACGCATCCCCGTGCAGATCGCAGCCGAGGCCGAGCTTCACCCCGGCCGCCGCGCAGGCCTCCACCGCCTCGAGCGTGCGGCGGTTGACGGCCCGGACCCTGTCCGCCGTGCCCGCCGGCAGGCCGAGCGCGGCCGCGTTGGCGCCGATCAGCTCGCCCGCCGACAGCGTCGGCACGACATAGCGCCCCGCCGCCGCGATCAGCGCGGCGGTCTCGGCCCCGATCAGGCTGCCATGCTCGATCGTCCGCACGCCGAGCGCGACGCAGCGCCGCGCGCCCTCGTCGGTATGGCAATGCGCCATCACATAGCGCCCGCGCCGCGCCGCCTCCTCTACCGCGACGGCGATCTCGGCATCGGTGAAATGCGGCATGTCGATCGGCGCAAGGTCGGTCGACACGCCCCCCGACAGAAAGATCTTGATCTGCGTCGCCCCCTGCCGGAATTCCTCGCGCGCCGCTTTGCGCATCTCGTCCGGGCCATCGACGGCGCGGGTGATGACGCCTGAATAGGCGCCGCAACCGCAGAGCTCGACCGCACCCCGCCGGCGCATGTCGCCATGCCCGCCGGTCTGGGTCAGCGCGCGGCCGGGGTAGAAGAACCGCGGCCCGTCGATCAGCCCCGCGTCCAGCGCCAGCTTCAGCCCGATATCGCCGCCGCCCGCATCGCGCACGGTGGTAAAGCCACGGTCGAGCGCCCCGGTCAAAAGCCGGCTGGCGTGGCTCGCCAGCAGCGCCGGGTGCATCCGGTCGGTGCCGTGGAAATCGTAGCTGGGCGTGTTGGCGTGGAAATGGGCGTCGATCAGACCCGGCATTAGGAACCGCCCGCCGCAGTCGATCCGCCGCGCCTCGCCGCCGTAAGGCTCGCCGACCGCGACGATCCGGTTGCCCTCGACGATGACGCCGGTCCGCTCCGCCGCTTCCTCCGCCAGCCCGTCCCAGAGGCGGGCGTTCTCCAGCACCGTGACCGTCACCGCATCCCCCCGAGCCGGTCGAGTAGCGCCGCGCCGGTGCGGATGCCCTTGTGGAAAAGGTCGAGGTCTAGGTTCTCGTTGGGCGCATGGTTCGCCTCGTCGGCATTGGCATAGGGGGTGACAAAGGCGGGCAGGCCCAGCGTCTTGGTCCAGACGTAATCGGGCAGGCTGCCGCCGACGGAGGGGTAGAGGTAAGGCTCCTCCCCCCGCGCCAGCCGGATCGCCTCGATCACCGGCAGCGCATAGGGGCTGTCCAGCGGCGTGCGCGACGGCAGCATCCCGCCGTTCGTCACCACCTCGACCTCCGGCGCATGGGCGGCGACATGGGCGCGCACGCAGGCGATGACCTGATCGGGCGTCATCGCATCGACCAGCCGGATGTCGCATTTGGCGATGGCCGCGCAGGGCAGGACCGTCTTGGACCCCGGCCCGCCATAGCCGCCGTCAAGGCCGTTGATCGTCAGCGTCGGGTGGAACATCAGCCGGTCGTGAAACCCCCGGTCGGCCGGCGCGTCGAGCCGCGCCAGCCCCATGTCGCGCAGGTATCCCGGCACATCGACGGGAAGCGCGTCCACCGCCGCCCGGTCGGCATTGCTGGGCGGGATTATGGGGTCGTGCAGGCCGTCGATGGTGATCCGCCCGTCCGGCGTCTTCATCGAGGCGAGCAGGTGGACGAGCGTCCAGATCGCATTGGGCATCGTGCCGCCGTGATTGCCCGAATGGGCATCCGTGCGCCCGCTGCGCACCACGAGGTCGAAGTTGACCACGCCGCGCACGCCGAAGGTCACGATGGCCCGCCCCGAGGGATGCAGCGGCCCGTCCGCCGTCACCACGAGGTCGGCCCGAAGCCTGTCGGCGTGATCCTTGACGAACGCGGCGATTCGCGGGCTGCCGATCTCTTCCTCGCCCTCCAGCAGGAAGATCACGTTGCAGGGAAGCCGCCCATGCACCGCCAGATGCGCCTCGATGGCCAGAAGCTGCGCAAGGTGCTGGCCCTTGTTGTCGCCGACGCCGCGCGCATACATCCGGCCGCCCCGGATCGTCGGGGTGAAGGGCGGGCTGTCCCAGAGCTCCAGCGGGTCGGGCGGCTGCACGTCATAATGGCCATAGAGCAGCACGGTCGGCTTGCCCGGCGCGTCGCAGCGCCGCCCGAGCACCATCGGATGGCCCGCGGTCGGCACCGCCTCGGTCGCAAAGCCGAGCGCCTCCAGTTTCCCCACCAGCAGCGCCGCGACCTCGCGGATGCCGATGTCATGGGCGCTGATCGACGGGTGGCGGACATAATCGGCCAGCCGCGCGACGTATTCGTCGCGCCGCGCGTCGATGTAGGCAAGCACCGGTTCGAGGGTCATGCGCCGCGCTCCAGGATGATGGCGCCGGATGGGTGGACGCTGCCGTTCCAGCCGGGCGCAACGAGGGTGGTGGCGTCGAGCTGCGTCAGGATGGCGGGGCCGGCGAAGGTCGCGCCTGCGCCCATCGCGGCGCGGTCGAACACCGGAACCGATGCCGGGCCGCCTTGGAAGGCGACGGTCACGGCCTCAGTCGGCGGGGGCATCGGGCCCGGGGCGAGGCGCGGGGCCACGACGCCGGCCTTGGCGCCGGTCGCCTCGATGCGCAGCGTGACGAGCTCGATCGGCGCGGGCAGGGTGAAACCGAACAGCGCCCGGTGCGCGGCGGCAAAGTTCGCCTCGAGCCCCTCGCGGCTGCCGGCGAAGGGGACCGCAAGTTCCGACCCCTGCCCGCGATAGCGCATCAGCGCGACGGGCGCACAACGGCGGTCGCCCTCCGCCACGCCTTCGGCATCGAACCAGGCCGCCGCCTGCGCGGCCAGCGCATCGAGGATCGGGGCGGCGGCAGTCACATCGGCGGCCCCCGCCCGCGGCAGGGCCTGGCTGAATTCGGCCTTGAGGTCGGCCACCAGAAGGCCGTCGGCGCAGAGGATCCCCGGCGCCGGCGGGATCAGCACCCGCGCCATGCCCAGCAGATCGGCGAGCGCGCAGCCGTGCAGCGGCCCGGCGCCGCCGAAGGGCACCAGCGTGAAGGCGCGCGGGTCGTGCCCGCGCTCGACCGACACCACCCGCATCGCCCCGACCATGCGGTTGTCGGCAATGGCGAGGATGCCCCGCGCCGCGACCTCGGCCGAAAGGCCGAGCGGCCGGGCTACCCCGTCCTCGACCGCCCGCCGCGCCGCCGCCGCGTCGAGCACCATCCGCCCGCCCAGAAGCCGCGCGGGCAGGTGGCCGAGCACGACATGCGCATCGGTCACGGTCGGCTCGGTCCCGCCATGGCCGTAGGCCGCCGGGCCGGGGCGGGCACCGGCGCTCTGCGGGCCGACGGACAGCGCGCCATCCGCCACGCGGGCGAGCGAGCCGCCCCCCGCCCCGATCGTCACCATATCGACCATCGGCAGCGGCAGGGGCCATTCGCCGACCTGCCCGTGCTGCGTCAGCCCGATCCTGCCGCCCGCGATCAGCGCGATATCGGCCGAGGTGCCGCCGATATCGACCGTGATGATGTCGCCGATCCCGCAATCGGCCGCGATACGCGCCGCGCCGACCACCCCCGCCGCCGGCCCCGACAGCGCGGTGAGCGCCGGGGCGATGCGGATCTTGGCCGCCCCCGCCACACCGCCGTTCGACTGCATCAGCAGGAGCGGCCCGGGCACGCCCTCATCCGCCAGCCGGTTCTCGAGCCGGCGCACATAGGTCGTCACCCCCGGCATCACCACGGCGTTGAGCACGGCGGCAAGGCTCCGCTCGTATTCCCGCACCACCGGCAGCACATCGACCGATGCCGTCACGGCGACCCCCGGCAAAAGGTCGCGCAGCATCGCCGCCACCCGCGCTTCATGCGCCGGGTTGGCGAAACTGTGCATCAGGCACACCGCGACTGCCTGCACGTCCATGCCCCGCAGCGCCTCGGCGGCGGCGATGACCGACGCCTCGTCCAGCGGCGTCATCACCGCGCCGCCCGGCAGCACCCGTTCCGTCACCTCGACCACGCGCGAGGATGGCACGGGCCGGGCCGGCTTGACCCAGTTGTAGAGGTTCGCCTTGCGCGGAATGTCCTGCCGCCCGATGGCGAGCACATGGCGAAAGCCCTTCGTCGTCACCAGCGCCGCGCGCGCGCCCTTGCCTTCGAGGATCATGTTGGTGGCGACCGTCGTGCCGTGCAGCACCTGCGTCAGATCGCCCGCCGCGCCCCCCGCCTCGGCCAGCGCGAGCCGGATGCCGTCGAGGAAGGCCGCCGATGGATCGTCGGGGCGCGAGGGCGTCTTGGCCCGCCAGGTGCGGCCGGTCGCATTCTCGACCAGCGCGACATCCGTGAAGGTGCCGCCGATATCCACGGCCACCGTCAGGCCGCCCCCCGTCACCCGGTCAGAGCGCATCGCGGTATTCCCCCCGGTGGAACGCCTTCGCCGCGGGCCGGTTCGCCCGCAGCACCGCCGTCGCGCCGGCATCGACCGCGCCCCGCGCAATGGCGACGCCGTATTCGGACGCCGCCGCGACAAGGCTCACCAGCCCGGCCCGCACATCCTCCAGCACCGCTTCGGGATCGCGGTCGAACGGGTGGCCGTAGCCGCCGCCGCCGCCGGTCTCGATCCGCACCACGTCGCCCCTTTTGAGCATGTTGCCGTCCGAGAGGGGTTTCAATTCCCGCTCCTGCGCCGTGCCGGGATTGACCACGATCCGCCCGACGCGCCCCGACTTGCCGCCGTGGATGCCCCAGGGCGGGTTCACCACCCCGTCGATGCGGATGGCCAGCATCGCCTCGTCCGCCAGCACCTCGTATTCGCGCAGGATGCCCGCGCCGCCGCGATACTGCCCCGGCCCGCCGCTGTCGCAGACCATGCCGTAGGTGATGAACCGGACCGGATAGCCGAGCTCGGTGAATTCGATGGGGTAGTTTTCCTGCGCGACGAAATAGACCGCATCGATCCCGTCGGCGAAGGCCCGCGCGCCATAGCCGACACCGATCCCGTCGGCGAGCAGGAAGGGCCGCCGCACCCCGTCATCGCCGGTGCATGTCCCCCGGATCAGCGCCACCACATAGGCCGCCTGCGCCGCCGGTGCCTGCCCGCCGCCCGCGTTCACCAGACCGTTGAGCGTCGCGAGCACCCGCATCATCGTCAGACCGCGCATCCCGAGCGGCGCCGGCCAGCGCGGTTTCACAAGGCTCCCCTCGCGCAGCCGCACCTCGTCCAGCGCCAAAGGCCCGCCCGCGTTGCAGACCTGGCCCGGATCGCCGCCGAGGTAGAAGAGGCCCAGCGCCATGCCGGGGATCGACCGGTTCATCAGGAGGTTCACCGGCCCCGGCGCCTGATTGTCGGTTTCGGTCGCATCGAAGATGAACCGGTCCTCGCCATCCGCCCCCCTCTCGCGGGTGATGGCAAAGCGCAGGTGGAACGGCCCGTTGCCGTGTCCGTCGCTGTCGATGGCGTCGGTGAACCGGTGGGTGCCATAATCGAACGTCTCGGCCAGCCGCCGCCGCACCAGCCGCCGCGTGCGGTCCAGCAGCTGCGCAAGCGCGTCCGACACCACATCCGCGCCGAACCGCCCCACGATCTCGCCCACCCGCACCGCGCCAAGCTGGACCGAGGCCATGAGCGCGGCCATGTCGCCGATGCTCTGGTCTGGGTAGCGCGAATTGCGGTGGAAGATGGCGAGCGCCGCCTCGTTCACCGTGCCCTGGTCGATCAGCTTGGTCGGCGGGATGATGATGCCTTCCTGCCAGATCTCGGTCGCATCCGGGCTGATCGACCCCGGCCGCATCCCGCCGATGTCGGCGAAATGCGCCCAGGACATGACGAAAGCGCAGAGCCTTTCGCCCGCGAACACCGGCATCAGCAGCACCTGGTCGTTCGAATGGCTGACCGCGCCGTGGCTGCTGTAGCAGTCGTTGTACCAGTAGAGATCGCCGGGGCGCATCGTCTCGACGGGGAAATGCTCGAACACCGGCGTGGTGATGTCGCCGAAGATCGGCACCATCGACCCCACGGCCATCACCCCGCGTTCGTCGAAAAGGGCGGTGTAGAAATCCTTCTTCTCGCGGATGAAGGCGGAAATGGCCGTGCGCTCGATCAGCGCCTCCATCTCGGCCTGGGCGGCCATGATCGCGCCCTGGATGATCTCGAGCGTGATGGGATCGCACGGATGCGTGGCGGCAAAGACCCGCGGTTCGGGGTTGACGGTCATGGTCGCTCCTTACGCGGCGGGATCGAAAAGGTGACAATGGACAAGGCGGCCCTCGACGCGGTGCGCCGGCGGCGCCTCGCGCGCGCAGCGCGGCATGGCGGCGGGGCAGCGGTCGCGGAAGGTGCAGCCGGACGGCGGGTTTCGCGGGTCCGGCGCGCCGCGGCCGATGGGCAGGGGATCGTGGCTCTGGTCCGGGTGGGGTACGGGCACGGCGGCGACGAGCGCCTTGGTATAGGGGTGCAGCGGCTTGCGCACGAGGTCTTCGGTCGGCCCGTCCTCGACGATCCGGCCGAGATACATCACGATGGTCCGCTCGCAGACATAGCGCACAAGGGCGAGGTCATGGCTGATGTAGATCGCGGTCAGTCCAAGCCGCGCCCGCACCTCGCGAAAGACGTTGAGCACGCCCGCCCGAACCGAGACGTCGAGCATCGACACGGGTTCGTCCGCGACGACGAACACCGGATCGAGGATCAGCGCCCGCGCCATCACGATCCGCTGGAGCTGCCCGCCCGATAGCTGGTGCGGAAAGCGGTCGAGAAACTGGTCGGGATCGGGCAGCTTGACCAGTTCCATCACCCGCCGGATGCGCCCTTCGCGTTCCGCCACCGGCACGCGCGCATTCTCCAGCGGCTCGGCCAGCGCGGTGCGGATGCTGAACCGCGGGTTCAGCGCCTCGAACGGGTTCTGGAAGATGAGTTGCGACCGCGTGCGGAACCGGCGCAGCGCATCGCCCCGCAGGGTCGTGATGTCCGCCCCCTCGAAGGTGATCGTCCCGTCCGTCGGATCGTCGAGCTTGACGAGCATCCGGCCCGTCGAGGTCTTGCCGCAGCCGGATTCGCCCAGCAGGCCCACGCTTTCGCCCGCGCTCAGGTCAAAGCTGATCCCGTCCACCGCCTTGACGACGGTCGGCCGCCCGCGCAGCGCGGCAAAGGCGCCGCCCACGGGATAGTGCAGCCGCGCATCCCGCACGCGGATCAGGGGGGCGTCGGTCATGCCGGGGTCATCCAGGTTTCCGTGCGCTCGGCGAGGCGGCGCAGCGTGGCGGCCTCGGCCCAGCGGTGGCAGGCGGCGATGTGGCCGGCGCCGATGTCGACCGGATCGGGGTCGGCCGCCACGCAGCGCGCCTCGGCAAAGGGGCAGCGCGGGGCAAAGCGGCAGCCGGGCGGCGGGTTCATGAGGTTGGGCGGCGCGCCCTCGATCGGCGTCAGGATGCCGGCCGCGCCCGCAAGGTCGGGAAAGGCGTTGCGCAGGCCCATGGTGTAGGGATGCGCGGGCGCGGTCAGCGTCGCCGCCATCGGCCCGGCCTCGGCCACGCGCCCGGCATACATCACCACCACCCGGTCGCAGACATAGGCCACCACCGAGATGTCATGCGTCACGAGGATGACCGAGATGCCCAGCCGCGCCTGCAGCTCCTTGAGCTGGTCGAGGATCTGCCGCTGCACGATCACGTCGAGCGCCGTCACGGGCTCGTCCGCGATGATGAGCCGCGGGTTCAGCGCCAGCGCCAGGGCAATCGCCACCCGCTGCCGCATCCCGCCCGAAAACTGGTGCGGATAGTCGCCGAGGCGGTTCGCCTCGATCCCCACCCATTCGAACAGCTCTTCGGACCGCTTGCGCGCCTCGGCCCTGCCCTGCCCGCCCCGGCGCATCAGCACCTCGGCAAGCTGGCTGCCCACGGTATAGACCGGGTCGAGCGAGTTCATCGCCGATTGCGGGATGAAGGCGATCTCGCGCCAGCGCAGGGCGTTCATCGCGCGCTCCGGCAAGGCCATGATGTCGCGCCCGTCAAGCAGCGCCTGCCCGCCCGCGATCCGCGCGTTATCGGCCAGAACGCGCGTCAGCGACCGCGCCAGCGTGGTCTTGCCGCAGCCGCTCTCGCCGACAAAGCCGACGATCTCGCCCGCGTTCACGTCGAAGGATGCGCGATCCACCGCCACCACCTCGGATCGGCCAACGCGATAGGCGACCGACAGGTCGCGGATCGACAGGAGGGGTTCCGTCATCGGTCCAGCTTCGGAAACAGGATCTTCTCGTAACCGCGGGTGATGAAGAACCCTGCCGAGACGATCAGGATGATGAGGATGCCGGGCGGCACGAACCAGTAATAGGCGCCCTTGGACAGTGCCTGCGATGCAAAGGCGTCCTGGAGCATGAAACCCCAGCTGATCGACTTGGGATCGCCGAAGCCGAGGAAGCTGATGGAAGCCTCGGTCAGGATCGCCCATCCGATGGCGATGGACCCGTAGAGGAACGACAGCGGCAGGACATTCGGCACGATGTGGCGCAGGATGATCTTGAGATGCGACGAACCCGACACACGGGCCGCCTCGACATAGGCCCGCGTGCGCAGGGTCAGCACCTGGCTGCGGATCACCCGCCCGGTGTCGCGCCACAGCACGAGCGCCATCGCGATGACCACGTTCCAGATCGAGGGCTCGAGGAAGGCGGCGAGGACGATGACGAAGGGCAGGAAGGGGATGCCGAAGGCGATGTCTGCAAGACGCATCAGGATCGTGTCGATCCAGCCGCCGAAATACCCCGCGACCACCCCGACGATGGACCCGATCAGCGCCACCATGAAGGCCGCCGTGAGGCCGATCAGCAGCGCCGAGCGCGCGCCCCAGACAAGCTGGCTGAACAGGTCGCGCCCGAGGGCGGTGGTGCCCATGATGTAGCCGTCCTGCCCCGGGCGCAGGTCGGCAGCGAGCTGATAGTCCGAGGTGAAGAGGATCTCGCCCGGGTCATGGGTGGCGATCTGCGGCGCGAACACCGCCAGCAGGATGAACGCCCCATAGATCGCAAGGCCGAACACCGCGAGCGGATCGTGCAGCGGCAGGCGAACCGCGCCGAGGGTCCGGCGCAGCACGCCGGCCCTGCGCGGCGCGGCGGCGGGGCGGGTCACGGCCTCACTCACGCGTCACACGGGGGTCGAGCGCGGCATAGAGCAGATCGGCGACGAGGTTCATCAGGATCACCACGACGGCGATCATCAGGAACGCCCCCTGCGCCAGCGGGTAGTCCGACGCCGACACCGCCCGCACCAGCTCGCGCCCGAGGCCGGGCCAGGAGAACACCGTCTCCACCACCACGTTGCCCTGGATCTGATAGCCGACCGCGATGGCGAAGGATGTCATCACCGGCAGCAGCGCATTGCGGGCCGCGTGGCGGATCACGACCGCGAAGGGCGACAGGCCCTTGATCCGAGCCATGGTCACGAAATCCTCCTTCATCACGTCGAGCATGTTCGACCGCATCAGAAGAAGGGGCAGGCCCTGGCTGTAGATCGCCAGCGTCAGCACCGGCAGCGTCATGTGGATCAGGAAATCGCGCGAGGTGTAAAGCGCCCAGTAGGTCGGATAATCCGCCCCGGGCGGCCGCGTGCCCCCGGCCGGAAACCATCCGAGGCCGAAACTGAACACCGCCAGCAAGAGCATGCCGAGCCAGAATTCCGGCATCGCCCGCGTGGTCAGCACCAGCGGCACCGCCACCTGTTCCACCGTGCCGCCCCGCACCCAGGCGAGGTAGGCGCCGGCGAGGACGCCGAAGGCATAGGCGATCAGCAGCGAGGTGAAGGTGAGGATCAGCGTGTTGGGCAGCAGGGCGAAAACCCTTTCTGCAACCGGCGTGCGGTAGAAGAAGCTTTCGCCGAGATCGCCCTGCAGGAGGTTGCCGAGATAGATGAAATACTGCTCCCACAGCGGCCGGTCGAGGCCGAAGCGTGCGAGCAGCGCCTCCTGCTGTTCGGGGGTGAAGTTCGGGTCGATGTAGGCGGCCAGCGGGCTGCCGGGCATCAGCCGGAACAGGAAGAACAGGATGGTGACCACCGCCCACAGCACGAACGCCGTCTGAAGGACGCGGCTGCCGATGGCGGTGATCGCTTTCATGGCCCCTCGCTCCGACCGCTTACTTCAGCGTCTCGGTCTGGCCTTCCGGGTAGTGCAGGCGGCCGTTCACCACCCGATACCCGGCCGCCTCGAGGATGGCCCTGGCCTGGTCAAGACCGGTCGCCATCCCGTCCGTCTCCTCGTTGTGCCAGAAGGCCAGCGCCGGCGAGACGACCGAGTTCGACGGCACCGCGAACCCGCGGAAGGCCGCGCCGACGATCAGGCGGCGGTCGACCGCGCTCGACAGCGCACGGCGGAACGCCGGGTCGTTGAACGGCGGGCGGCGGTTGTTGAACGCGACGTAGCGGAACCCGATGTCCACGGTCGAGACGACGCGCAGGTTCGGGTCGGCCTCCGCCGCGGCCTTCAGCACCGAGGGATCGCCGGGGAAGTCGGCGAGAAAGTTGATCTCGCCCGACCGCATCATGCCCAGCGCCGCCTCGACGTTCGGCACGATCCTGAGGATCCAGCGTTCGGCCTTGGGCGCGGCCCAATGGGCGGTGTTGGCCGACAGCACGACCTCTTCGTTCTGCGTCCAGCGGGTGAAGGTGTAGGGGCCCGACCCGATCGGCGTCGCTTCCTGATGGGATTCCGCGTTGGTGTCCTTGCCCTTGAGATCCTCGATGATCGGTTCCCAGATATGCTTGGGGATGAGGTTGATCTTGGCAAGGCTCGCGGTCAGGAACGCGGCCGAGGGCTGCGAAAGCTTGAAGGTGATGACATTGCCGTCGGTCGTGATCTCGGCGATCGACCGCACGAAGGGGCCGTACATCGGCGCCTCGCCCGAACCGGCGGCCTCGAAGCTGAACTTGACATCCTCGGCCGTGACGGGCTGACCGTCGTGCCATGTCATGCCGTCCCGCAGCGTGACCTTGATGGTGGTCTCGTCAATCCATTCATATCCCGTCGCGGCCCAAGGCGTCGGCAGGCCGTCCGGCCCGATCCGCATCAGCCGGTCCCAGATCAGCTCGGTGATCCAGCTGTCGGTGCCGCCCGAGATATAGAGCGGGTTGATCGCGCGGACGTTGTCGGACGAGTTGAGGATGATGTCCTTCACCGCGCCGGCCGGTTCCATCTGGATATAGGACCAGGTGTTGCGGATGCCGATGCCGCCCTGTTCCACCACCGTTTCCGGCTTCCAGACGGTCGCGTTGTAGGCGTAGGTCGATTGCGGATGCGCGAGCATCATGTTCGGCTGGTCCTCGGCGAGGATCGCCTGCGCCTTGCGCACGAGTTCGCGCCGCGCCTCGGGGTCGAGCGTCACGCGCTGCTGCTCGACCACCGCGTCGTAGGCGGGGTTGTCATAGCCGATGAAGTTGAAACCCTTTTCCGCCGTCGAGGAATGGAAGAGGTTGAACACGATCTCGTCCGGGTCGGACCGCTCGGGGCGGCCGACCATCTGCCAGGCCGTCGTGTCCCATTTGTCTCGGCTGAACCAGACGACTTCGGACATCTGTTCCCAGGGCATGACGTTCACGTTCACGTCGAGGCCGAGCTTGCGCCATTCCTGCGCGATGAGCTGCACGAACTGGAATTCGGCGGGCTGCGCGGCTTGGGGCCGGGTGATCAGGTCGATCGTCCGTATCGGGTCGGCCAGCGCGGGCGAAAGCCCCGCCGCCGACAAAAGCGCGACGAGCGACGTCGCGCGCACCAAGGATGTCATGCAGATACCTCCTGTTGTCGTTGCACGGGCGCCCTCAGGCGACCCGCATTTCCGCGGCGGATTTGCCCGCCTGCATCTTGGCGGGGGTCGGGAAAGCCTTCTTGGAATGGGCAAGGCCCATCGAGACGAGCATCTCGGCATGCTTGACCGCTGCCCGCCCGGCGTTGACCACCGGCACGCCGACCGCCGCGCCGATCTCGGCGCCCATGTCGAGAAAGCTCATCGTCATGCAGCCGAAGAGCAGCGCATCGGCCCGGTCCTCCCGGACGCAGGTCGTCGCCACCTCGATCAGCCGCGCCTTGGTGCGCACCGGATCCTTCATCAGGTCGAGCACCGGGATGTCGGTGGCGCGCACCGAGCCGAGCTTGGCCCGCACGCCGGCCTTGACCGCCAGCAGTTCCTGCCCCGCGATCAGACTGTCGAAGATCGTCAGCACGCTGAACCTGTGCCCCAGCCCGGCGGCCAGCAGCATCGCGCTTTCGCAGGGGCCGACGACCGGCATGGACACAAGCTCGCGCGCCGCCTCGAGGCCGGGGTCGCCGAAACAGCCGATGATGGCGGCGTCATATCCGTCGCGCTCGCACTGCATGATGAGGTCGAGCGTCGGCGGCACCGCCATGAACTCCTCATAGGCGCTTTCGATCGAGGCCGGGCCGTGCGGCACGTCGATCACCCGAACCTCGGTTCCCGCAAAGGCCCAACCGTTCATCAGAGCCTCGCGCCGCTGCATTTCGGCCAGCCCCATCGGCCCCTTGGACATCGGGCCGGGCACCACATAGGCGATCTTCATCGGAAGCCTCCCTTGTTGTTTCACTGGACGAAACGGTGTTTCTGATTGTAAGCTTAGAGCACAAGATTGCGCCATGGCAAGCACTCTTGGCCGAAACGGAGGACCGACGACGTGCCGGAGCACAATGATTACACGATCGCCGCCGTCGATCGCGCCCTGCTTGTTCTGGAATCGCTTGCCGAACATCCGCGCCAGGGGGTGACGGCCCTCGCGCGGCGGCTCGGCCTGACCAAGACCATCGTCTTTCGCCTGCTCTCGACGCTCGAGGCGCGGGGATTCGTCGTGCGCGAAGGCGATCAGGCGGTCTATTCCCTCGGCTACCGGATGGGCGTTCTGGGGGAACGCGCCGGGCAGCAGAACATGCTGCTGGCGGCCGCGCGGCCGGTGATGGAACGGCTGCGCGAGGAAACTTCGGAAAACATCAACCTGATCGTCCGCGAGGGGCAGCAATCGCTGGTTCTGGCAACTTTGGCCGGGCGGCATGCGATCCGCATCTTCGCGCTGGCGGGGCGGCACGGGCCGCTGCATGCGGGGGGCGGCTCGCTTCTGATGCTGGCCTGGGCGCCCCATTCGGTGCGCAATGCCGTCGTGTCGGGGCCGCTGCAACGCTACACGGTCGATACGATCACCGATCCCGCCGCGCTGTGGGAGCGGCTGGAAGCTATCCGGGCGCAGGATTTCAACATCGCCGTCAACGATCTCGACGAAGGCGCGTTCTCGATTGCCGCGCCGATCCGCGACACGGTCGGCAACGTGATCGCCGCGATCTCGGTCGCCGGGGCGATCGCGCGGCTCGATGACGATCGACAGAGGCGATACCTCGATCTGGTGCGCGCGGCCGCACGCGACATCACCGGCAAGCTGGGGATCGGCGGCGCTGCGTGACGCCGCTTGTCGAATCGCCGCTCCGGTGACAGGTTTAGTTCATCCGACGAAACTGTGTTTCATCTAACGAAACACCCAGGGGGACATCATGACCGAATCCGAAACCGCGATCCTGAACGCCGTCACGATGGACGAGCCCTGGGGGCTGGTCGAAAGCTTTGCCACGTTCAAGCGCGAGCACCCGCGGGACGTGAACCGCGGGATGGACGAGGTGGCATCGCGGCTTGCCGGTCACGGTGTGCCGGTCACGGTGCATGAACCCGCGCTGTATCTCAGCCTGCCCGGCGAGGCCCGGGTCGAGGCGGCGGGCCGCAGCTTCCGCGCCAAGCCGCCGGCCTATTCGCGCGACGCCCGGGGGGGCGTGACGGCGCGGCTGGTCTATATCGGCGCCAATTCGGTCGATTCGATCGACGACATCTTCGACCGCAGTTTCGACACCACCGGCGCGGCGGCCGAGCGGGCGAGGGGCGCGATCGTCATCTCGGAAGGTTTCGCCAGCCCCCTGATGGTGAGCCAGTTCGAGGCGATGGGCGCGGCCGGCGTCATCGCCATCAATCCCGGCGTCGATATACACTGGGGGATCTGCACCACCGTCTGGGGCGTGCCCGATCTCGACGACCTGCCGCGCAAGCCGAAGATCCCGGCGGTGGCCGTGAACAGGCCCGATGGCGAGACGCTCCGGGCGATGGCGGACAGCGGCGCGGAGGTGACGATCTTCACCGAGATGGAGGAAGGCTGGTTCCCCTCCAAGCTGGTGGAGGTGACCATCCCGGGCACCGAGGAGCCGGACAAGTTCGTCCTGCTGCACGGCCATCTCGATTCCTGGGACTATGGCGTGGGCGACAATGCCGTGGGCGATGCGACGATGCTGGAAATCGCCCGCGTTCTGTGGGCAAACCGGCAGCACCTCAGGCGATCGGTGCGCATCTGCTGGTGGCCGGGGCATTCGACCGGGCGCTATGCCGGATCGACGTGGTTTGCCGACCGCTTCGCCATCGAGCTCGACGAGAACTGCGTCGCGCAGGTCAACTGCGACAGCCCGGGCTGCCGCTGGGCGACGGAATTCATCAACCTGTCGCGCATGTCCGAGACCGACACGTTGATTTCAGACGTGATCATGGAGGTTGCAGGGAAGAAGGCCGAGGGCGAGCGGCCGCACCGGGCCGGCGACTATTCGTTCAACAACATCGGGATCTCGGGCTATTTCATGCTCTCGTCCACGATGCCGGACGCGCTTCGCGACGAGAAGGGCTATTACCCCGTCGGCGGCTGCGGCGCCAACATCGCCTGGCATACCGAGAACGACACGATCGAGATCGCGGACCGCGATATTCTCCATCGCGACATCAAGGTGTATCTGCTCGCCATCCTGCGCACGGCGAATGCCGCCGTGCTGCCGTTCGACTGGCGGCTGACGGCGAAGGAGTTTCTGGGCACCATCGCGTCCTACCAGCAGGCGGCGGGCGACCGGTTCGACCTCGGGCCGTCCCGGGCGGCGGCCGAGGCGCTGCTGGCCGCGCTCGAGACGTTCCATGCGGGCGTTGCGGCGGGCAAGGTCGCGCCTGCCAGCGCCAACGCGGTGATCCAGGGCCTTGCGCGGATCCTCGTGCCGATCAACTTCACCCGCGTGCCGCGGTTCCGCCACGACCCGGCGCTGACCATCCCGCCGCTGCCCTCGATCCATGCCGCGACCGAGCTCGACCGCCATACGGGCACGCTCGGCTTTGCGCAGAACCACCTGATGCGCGGGCAGAACCAGCTTGTCGCCGCGCTGCGCCAGGCGGTGCGGATGGTGCAGGCGGCTTGATGCGCGCCGCGCTCTACCGGCGCACCGGGCCTGCGGGCGCGGTGCTTGCGGTGACGGACCTGCCCGACCCCGTGCCGGGGCCGGGCGAGGTGCTCGTCCGGGTGCGCGCGTCGGGCATCAACCCGGCGGATGTGAAGCGCCGCGCGGGATGGGGCGGGATGGCGATCGGGCATGACGCGATCGTGCCCCATTGCGACGGCGCGGGCGAGGTTGTGGCGGTCGGCGCCGGGGTGCCTGCGGGCCGGCTGGGCGAGCGGGTCTGGCTGTGGAACGCGCAAGGCGGCTATGGCACGGCTGGCCGCGCCATGGGCACGGCGGCAGAGCTGATCGCCATCGACGCCGCGCAGGCGGTGCCGCTGCCCGATGCGCTGACCTTCGAGGCGGGGGCCTGTCTCGGCGTGCCCGCGATGACGGCGCATCGCTGCGTCTTTGCGGACGGGCCGGTGGCGGGGTTGACGGTGCTGGTGCAGGGCGGGGCGGGGGCGGTCGGGCATATGGCGGTGCAGATGGCGCGGCTGGGCGGGGCGCGGGTGATCGCGACCGTGGGCGGGCCGGACGGTGCCGCCCATGCCGCCGCGGCGGGCGCCGAGACGATCGACCGGCGACGCGAGGATGTTGCGGCGCGGGTGATGGACCTGACCGGCGGGGCGGGGGTGGACCGCGTGGTCGAGGTGGATTTCGCGGCCAATTGCGCGACCGATGCCGCGATCCTGAGGCCGAACGGCTGGGTGGCGAGCTATTCGAGCAGTTCGGACCCGGCGCCGGTGCTGCCCTATTACGCCTTCCAGTCCCGGGGGCTGAACCTGCGGTTCATCCAGGGCTTTGTGCTGCCCGCCGATGCCCGGGCGGCCGGCGAGGCCTTCATCGCCGACAACGCCGCCGCCCTGACCATCGCGATTGGCGCGCGTTTCCCGCTGGACCGGATCGCGGCGGCGCACGAACGGGTCGAGGCGGGCGGGATCGGAAACGTCGTCGTGCTGCCCTGACGGGCGGCCGTGATTGACCGGCCCGCCGCCGCCGTCTATGTGCCCGGCAGCCCGGCTGCACCGCGGCGGTATGCAAGGAAGCACCGGTTGACCATCCATCTGCACCAGGGCGATCTGCCGGGCGGCCTGACGCTCGGCCCGGTCGTGGCCATCGACACCGAGACGATGGGCCTCGATCCCCGCCGCGACCGGCTGTGCCTTGTCCAGCTTTCGGCGGGCGACGGGCATGCGCATCTGGTGCAGATCGCGCGGGGCCAAGCGTCGGCGCCGAACCTCTGCGCGATGCTGGCCGATCCCGGCACGCTCAAGCTGTTCCACTATGGCCGCTTCGACATCGCCGTGCTGCAGGCCGCGTTCGGGGTGGAAACCGCGCCGGTCTGGTGCACCAAGATCGCCTCCAAGCTGGTCCGCACCTTCACCGACCGGCACGGGCTCAAGTATCTGCTGCAGGATCTGGCGGGCATCGACATCTCCAAGCAGCAGCAGACATCGGACTGGGGCGCGGCGGTGCTGACGGAGGCGCAGAAGGACTATGCCGCGTCGGACGTTCTCTACCTCCACCGCCTCAAGGCCGAGCTCGAGGCGCGGCTGGCGCGCGAGGGGCGGCTGGATCTGGCCGAGCGGCTGTTCGCCTTCCTGCCGGTGCGGGCACGGCTCGATCTGCTGGGGTGGGACGATGCGGCGGACATCTTTCATCACTGACGCCCATGGCGCGTGACGGCGGCCTGCATTCGCGCATCGTCGCCGCGCTGCGCGTGGCACTGCCGCTTGCGGCGCTCGCACTGCTGTCCACGCTGTTCCTGTTCGGAAAGGGCCCGCGAAACGGCGCGCTGCCCTTCGCCGAGGTCGATGTCGAGGCGCTGCTGCGCGAGCCGCGGATGACCGCGCCGACCTTTGCCGGCGTCACCGAGGATGGCGCCGATCTGCGCCTGACCGCCGACAGCGCGCGGACCGATCTGGCGGGCGGCGGATCAGCGGCGCAGCCGCTGTTCATCATGACCACCGCCGACGGCATCACCTACCGCGTCGCGGCGGCCGAGGCGCGGCTCGACCCGGCAGCGCAACTGCTGGTGCTCTCGGGCGGCGTCACGCTGACCTCGAGCGCGGGCTGGACCGTCGCGGCGGCGAGCGTGGCGGCGGCGCTGGACCGGACATTCGCCGAGACGCCGGGCGCGGTGACCGCCGACGGGCCGGCGGGGCGGATCACCGCGGGCCGGGCGCGGATCGACCGGACCGATGCGGGCGATGTTCTGGTTTTCAAGGGCGGGGTGAAGCTGATATACGCAGCGCCATCCTGAAACGCGGTCCGAGTCCATGATGCGCACGTCCCCTGTCGCCCGCGCTGCCGCCATCGTCCTTGCCGTGACAGCGGGCGGCGCCGCGGCGCAGGGCGCTGCCGTCGGCTTCGACGGTCTGCGGCAGGATCCTTCCACCCCCATCGAGGTCACATCCGAGGAACTGAGCGTCGATCAGGCCCGCGGGGCGGCGGTGTTCAGCGGCAATGTCGTGGTGGTGCAGGGGGCGCTGCGGCTTGCCGCGGGATCGGTGACGGTCGAATACGACACCGGCGGAACCGGCATCCGCCGGATGACGGCGACCGGCGGCGTCACCTTCGCCACCGCGGACGACGCCGCGGAATCGCGCGAGGCGACCTATGATGTCGCCACGGGCGCGCTGGTGCTCACGGGCGACGTGGTGCTCACCCAGGGCCCCGCGACGATCACCGGCGAGCGGCTGGTGGCCGATCTCGTCGCCGGGACCGGCCGGATGGAGGGGCGCGTGCGCACCGTGTTCCGCCCCGCCAACTGATGCGCGACACGGCAGACCCGCTGGCATCGGGGCAAGGCGCGCGCGCGGGCGCGGCCGGCCTGCGCGTGATCGGCCTGCGCAAGAGCTATCGGCGCCGGCTTGTGCTGCGCGACGTGAGCCTCGATCTCGGCCGGGGCGAGGTGGTGGCGCTGCTCGGGCCCAACGGATCGGGCAAGACGACCTGTTTCTATGCCATCGCCGGTCTGGTCCCGGCCGATGGCGGACAGGTGACGATCGACGGGCGCGACGTGTCGGACCTGCCGATGTATCGGCGCGCGCGCCTCGGGCTCGGCTACCTGCCGCAGGAAGTGTCGATCTTCCGCGGGCTGAGCGTCGAGGACAACATCCTTGCCGTGCTCCAGATCGTCGAGGGCGACCGGCACAAGCGGCGCGAGCGGCTCGAGGAACTGCTGTCGGAATTCGGCATCACCCATCTGCGCCGCGCGCCGTCGCTGTCGCTGTCGGGGGGCGAGCGGCGGCGGGTCGAGATCGCGCGCTGCCTCGCCGCCGAGCCGCGCTATCTGCTGCTGGACGAGCCTTTCGCCGGAGTCGATCCGATTGCGGTCGGCGACATCCGGCACCTCGTCCATGACCTCAAGGGCCGCGGGATCGGCGTTCTCATCACCGACCACAATGTGCGCGAGACGCTGCCGATCGTGGATCGGGCCTATATCCTGCACGACGGCCGCGTGCTGATGAGCGGCACCACAGACGAGGTCGTGCGGGACGAAACGGTGCGCCGCGTCTACCTCGGCCAGGGGTTCCGCATCGACTGACCGGCACGTGACAGGCGCGTGACGATCCTGTTGACAACCGCCGCCCCGCTGCCGCCAAATACCCGCGATGCGTGCGATGATCGCCAGCGCCGACCTGACCGACCTGCCGCGCGCAGCGGGCCAGAACGCGCGCGGCGCGGGCGGCGCACAGCGGTCCGGCCCGGACATTCCCCTTTCCCGCGCAGCTCAGGAGGCATCATGCGCTATCAGATCAGCGGCAAGCAGATCGACATCGGCGAGGCGCTTCAGACCCATGTGAAGGCCGAACTGGGCGAGACGGTCGAGAAATACGCCCAGCGGCCGACCGATGCCATCGTCGTCTTCAGCCGCGATGCGCATCAGCATGTCTGCGAGGCGACCGTCCACCTGTCCACCGGCCTGACGGCGCAGGCGCGCGGCCATGCGGGCGAGATTTATGCCGCCTTCGAAAGCTGCCGCGAAAAGATGGACAAGCAGCTGCGCCGCTACAAGCGCCGGCTGCGCGATCACCATGCGAGCCGTCCGCGGCCGGTTGAGTTCGCGGGCGGCGCGGCCTATATCCTCGCCGCACAGGACGAGCCGGACGAATCCGAGCCCGAAACGCTCCAGCCGATGATCATCGCGGAGATGGAGACGCGGGTGCCGGAAATCTCGGTCGGCGAGGCGGTGATGCAGATGGAACTCGGGGGGCACAAGCTCCTGGTGTTCCGCAACGAAGGGCATGGCGGGGTGAACGTGGTCTATCGCCGCGAGGACGGCAACATAGGCTGGATCGACCCGCGTAACAGCAAGTGACCGGAAGGGAAGCGCGCCGGACCCCGGTCCGGCGTCGGGATGAATGGACATAGCTGCACTTCTCAAGCCCGAAGGCGTGCGCGTCTTTGGCACGATGACCAGCAAGAAACGGCTGTTCCAGGAACTGGGCGAACTTGCCGGGTCGGTTTACGGCATCGATGCGGGGGCCGTCACCGACGGCCTTCAGGAACGCGAAACCCTCGGGCCGACCGGGGTCGGCCACGGGATCGCCCTGCCGCATGCGCGGCTCGACGGGCTCGACCGGATCCGCGGGCTGTTCGTGCGGCTCGACAAGCCGATGGATTTCGACAGCGTTGACCGCCAGCCGGTCGATCTGGTCTTTGCCCTGCTGGCGCCCAAGGATGCGGGGGTCGAGCATCTCAAGGCGCTGGCACTGATCTCGCGCACGATGCGCGATGCGGCGGTGGTGGCGAAACTGCGCGCGAACCATGCGCCGGCGACGCTCCACGCGATCCTGAGCGAGGCACGGCCGAACAATCAGGCGGCCTGACCGCGGTCAGGACTGTCCGGCCTCCGGCGTCCAGTCGCCGAAGCCGAAGGCGGCATGGTCGCGCGCATAGGCCTCGCGCGCGGCGGCCCGCACCTCGGCGTCGGCGATCAGGCGCAGCGGCACCGGCGCGGTATCGGGCGCGGGGCCGGGCGGCGGTGCAGCCGCCCCCACTTCGGCGGCGAGGAACGCGAGCCCTGCCGCCAGCCGATCCTCGCGCAGGATGTGGTCGGGCCGGATCGTCTGGGCAAAGCCGTCGATGACAGCGGCCTGGCTGGCCCAGGCCGCGTCGATCCGCACCCCGGTCTGGCCGGCGATATTGCCCTTCACGAAGCGCAGGAAGCCGAGGAACGCATCGCGGTGATCGGCCGCGCTCATCGCCCCGACGCGGTCGGGGCGCGGCAGGTCGAGCTTCCAGGCGCGGCGCAGCACGGGCACCACCTCGCCGGCCGCGCCGGTCAGGATGCGGCTGCAAAAGGCCGAATGAGCGCGGGCGAGCGGGTGGCGCAGCACGGTAAAGCTGCGTGCGCCCGGATTGGCGCGCAGCCAGTCGCGCAGGGTTTTCTGGGTAAAGCCGCCGACCGTCCCCGCCGGCACGCCCGGCCGCCGGACCTCTGCCAGCCAGCCGGCAACCGCCGCGTCCGGCCCGCCCGGGATCGGCAACCACAGGATCGGCGCGCCGGCCGCGGCGACGTGGTTCGGCACGGCCGGGCCCCGCCGCGGCTCGAACCAGGGCGTGCGCGCGAGGCCGAAGGGGTCGAGCGCGGCCACCGCCGCCTCGACCGCCTCGGGGTTGAGCAGCTTGTCTTCCAGCGGCTCGGGGTTCTGCTTCTTGACCCGGCGCGAGAGGTCGTCGAGCCGCACCGGCACGCCGAGGAAGGCCGCCAGCCCCTCGATCACCGCCGCATCGCCGAGGTCGTCATAGCCGATGGGAAACGCCGTCTGCCCGGATGTCTGCAGGGCGCGCAGGATGTGCAGGTGGAACCCCTGCTGCTCGGCGAGGTAGGCGGCAAAGGCGGCGGCGTCGAACAGTACCCTTTCGCTGCGCCGCCGCCGCGCATCGCCCAGTTTCCACTGCCCCGTCGCCCGGGCGATCTGCAACGACACGAAAGCGTCGAGCGGGTTGCGCGTCAGCACGATCTTGGCACAGCGGCGGTCGGCGAGGCTGCGGGCCAGCACGCGCGGGTCATGATCGTGGAAGAACCGGAAACCCGCAATTTCCGGCCCTTCGGCCTCGATCCGCGCGATCAGCGCGAAGGGATCACGGTCGCGGTCCGCAAGCGTCAGGCCGAGGTATTCCATGCGGTCCTTGGCGCCGATGAAATGGGGATTGAACGCCTCGCCATGGCAGGCAAGGCCGGGGATGGCGTTGATGTTGTCCTCGAGAAAGTTCGACCCGGTGCGCATGCCGGCAAGCAGGATGAACCGGTCGAACGGCCGCGCGGGCGCCATGTCACCGGACCAGATAGGGCCGGCCGCGGCGACCCACCGCGGGCTTGGGATCGTCGCCCAGAGGCACGTCGCCGACCAGCGTCGGCTGCATGCCCTGATTGCGCAAGTCCTGCAGGAACCGGCCGAAGCCGGTCAGATCGACCATCCGAGGCGCCTCGTTCAGCCGCTTGAGCGCGGTCGGGTTGATCTCGTCGATGATGGTCTGCAAGGGCTCCATCGGGTTTTCGATGAACTCGGCCAGCGTCCAGATCCGCGTGCGCGCCTTGGTCCAGGGCGAGCGCAGGACGTGGAGCTGGTCGCTTTCGATCTTCTGCAGCCGCGCCGCCTCGCGCCGAAGGTCCGAAAACGCGCCCTTGCCGCGAAACAAGGGGATCGCCCAGGCCCCCGAGATGACCGAGATCTGCGCGTTGTAGTCGCCCGCGATGAACCAGTTGATCGCCTGATTGTCGCGCGGGCCGAACATGAAGCACTGCCGCTCGCCGCGGGTATTCCAGATCAGCGACGTCAGGAAGGCGCGCGGGTCATGGTCGCGCAGCGCCGCGCTGTCGGTCAGCGCGCCGTTGTAGACCCTTTCGCCCCCCGCAAAATAGACGCGGTCGGGCGCGAAGATGTGGCCATGCACGCGCAGGCCCACCGTCCGCGCCAGCCAGGCGTCAAATTCCACGAACACATCGCCAAAGCCCTGAAAGATCGAATAGGCCGCCGCTGTCCGGCCGTTTTCCCAATTCTCGTTCGGAAACCGGCTTTGCATGTAGAGACCGGGGCGCCCGCGGGTGCGCCGCTCGACCGCCTTGGAAAAGAGCCGGTCGATCTTTCCCGGGTTCGGTTCGGCCTGCGCGGCGCCCGGGTTCACGGGCCGCAGGAACTCGGCATAGAGCCGGTCGGCCCGGGGCCATGCTTTGCGTGCCACGAAGCAGTCGGACCGGCGCAGCAGTTGCAGATGGTCGTCGTAGAAGATGTGCGGCTTGCCCTGGAAATCGAACTTGGACAGCGTCAGCGACCGGCTTTCGATCGTCGCGGAATGGAGCCGGACGAGCGTTTGGAAATAGCTCTCGTCCGGGATCCAGACCCGGCGGAAATAGCGGTCATAGGTCGGCCGGTCGGGGTCGTTCACGATGGCGGCCAGCGTCTGGCGGGTCAGGCACCACCACTGGCTGCCCAGATGGGGGGTCAGCCCGGCGGGAATACGCCGGCGCAGGCCGATCCGGCGCTGCAGGCGCACATAGGCATCGAACAGCTTGCGTTGCTTGCGCCAGGAGAACGGGAAGCGGAGTGTGAATCGCTCCATGCTCAGCCCGCCGATGGTCCAGCCGACATCCTCGGTCGTCACGCTCTCGATGAAATCGGTGCGCGGGCGGCTGTCGAGATAGGCGCGCAGGTCGTCGGCCGGGCGCAGCGGCAGGCATGACCCCGATGCGAGATAGACATGGCCCAGCCCCGGAAACTCGGCCAGCATCACCTCGGCCGCCGAAAGCGTCGCCGCCACCAGCCCCCAGCCGCCCCAGTCGCAGGCATGCCGGGCGCAGAAGCGGATGTCGGGCTGGTCCTCGAGCCCGCGGCGGAACCGCTCGTAGGCCGGACGGCCGACCTTGCGGTCGACATGGATCACCACCGGACAACCCTGCCCGGCCCAGTGCCGCGCGACCTGCGCCGCCCGGTCGAGCCCGGTGTGGCACAGCATGATGAACCCGACCGCCCCCATGCCTCAGGCCCAGTTGCCCTTGGACATCAACCCGAGGATCTCGAGCTGGCGCCAGTTGATGTATTTCTCGCTGAACTTGCACCAGAGCTCGGCCCCCTCGCGCAGACCGGCGTGATAGGCGCGGTATTCGTGGCTCGCGGCATAGTGCTGGCGCCGGGCGAGTTCCTCTTCGGCCTTGGCGGCGAAGGTGTCGAGGAACTTGGCATGCAGCAGACACCCCGAGGCCTTTTCGCCCCCCCATTCGTCATAGACGAGGTTGAGGCCGCGCGGCAGGAGCATGTGGGTCGAACTGGCATAGGCATAGTTGCGGTGCCACTTGACCAGCGGGATCTTGTTGAGCGCGGGCGCCCGGTCCGGGGTGTCGGCAAAGAACACCCGCGCGCGCGGCCCGCCCTGGATCCAGAGATTGCCGAAACGGGGGTTGCGCTGGATCGTGTAGTTGCCGCTGTCGAACCAGCAGGCAATCTCGAACGGATCGCTGCCCTCGACATAGGGCTGCGCCTCGAGCGGGCCCTTGGGATACATGTCCACCAGCATCGCCCCGAAGGACTTGATCGACGAGGCGTCGAGCCAGTCGGTCAGCGCCCGCAGGGGCCGGGTATCGCAGAACGGATAGACGAAGAATTCATCGGGATCGACCACCAGTGTCCAGTGCCCGTGCCCGTAGCGCATCTGGAGCCAGTTGAGCCAGTCGGCCCCGAAGCGCGCACGCTTGTAGCTCGCCGCCGTGTGCCAGAGTGACACGTCCGGCTGTTCGGCAAGGTATTCGCGGCTGCCATCACCGCTGTCGTTGTCCACGATCAGGAAGTGATCCACCCCGAGCTCGCGGTAATAGCGCAGGAAATACGGCAGGCGGATGCGTTCGTTGCGCAGTGTCGAGAACACGAGGATGTCGGCCGGCCGGATCGCCGCAACACGGTCGACCACGGGGCGAAGCTCGCGCCGCTTGCGGAACGCGCGTAACCGCCACCGCTTGCGCGCGAGCCGGAGCCCGTATGTCTGCAAGAAACCCAACCGGCCGCCCCGTGCGCTTGTCCTGCCTTGCCGTATCAGACCACGCTTAAGACCGCATTGACGTGCGCATCCCAGCCCGGGAGGCGCGCGGCCCGCATGTGCCCGCCGCGCACGGTGCCGGCGGCGCCGACCCGGTGCGCGAATTCGTTAACCCATGCATAAACGTCGGTCGCTTCGAGGTAAACGGGATAGTCGCCGGCCATCTCCTTGAACGCGGGGAGTGGCGTACAAAGCACGGGGGTGCCGGCCGCCATCGCCTCGCCCAGCGGCAGGCCGAACCCTTCGGCCAGCGAGGGGAAAACCAGCGCCTCGGCGCGCGCCATGAGGGCCGCCACGGCACCGTCGGACAGGCCGGCGCATTCCACGACCGCCCCGGCCGCCGCCGCGGCATCGAGCCGCGCGAACAGCGCCGGATCGGCCCATCCCCGCGCCCCCACCACCACCAGCCGCGGCATCCGGTCCGGCGGCAGCCGCGCGGCCAGCGCATCCCAGACATCGAGCATGAGCGCGTGGTTCTTGCGCGGCTCGATCGTGCCGAGCATCAGGAAGAACGGCCCGCCGCGCGCGAGGCCCGGCGGCAGCGCGGCGGGATCGGGGCGGGCCGGATCGACGCCCAGCGGGGCGACCAGCCCCGGGGGCACCCGGCCCCAGCGGGCGAACCAGGCCTCGGCGCGGTCCCGGGTATGGGCGGAATTGTAAAGGACAAGGTCGGCAAGGGCCGAGACCGCCCGCATCCGCCGCCCGAACACCGTCACCCGGTCGGGGCGCGAGAATTCGGGATGGTCGAGCGGGATCATGTCGTGAACGAACACGGCCGCCCGCCCGCCCGGCACCGCCCTTGCGGCGGACAGGACGCGATGCGTCAGGTTGGCATGGCCGAGGTTCAGGTATCGCGTGCCGCCCGGCAGGCGCCGCCGCAGCATGGCCGCCAGCCCGATCGAGGGGGCGCGGGCAAGGGCATGGGCCCGCACCGCGGTATCGGCCGCCGCCGCGCGGGGATCGCCCCGCCGCGTGAGCCGCGACAGAAGGTCGGCATCCGGCGGGGCCGCGGCACCAAGACCGCCGAGCGCCGCCGCCCCGGCGCGATCCAGCAGACAGAAGCCCGCCCCGGTGCGCACCAGGGCAAATAGCTCCTCCGGCCGGTCCAGCAGGGCCGCGAGCCACGCCCGCTCGACCCGGTCGATCCCGGTCGGCGGTCCCCGCCACAGGCGCGAGGCCGTCCGGCTCAGGTCGATCAGCCGGGCAGCACCCTGCATCGCGCGTCAGGCGGCGGGGAGATCGAGCGCCCTGAGATACTCGGCCAGTTCGTCGCGCAGATCGTCCCGCGACAGGGCAAAGGCGACCGTTGCCTGAAGGAAGCCCGCCTTGGACCCGCAGTCATACCGCTCGCCCTTGAACCGCAGGCCCCAGACGTTGCCCTCGGGCCCCGTCTCGCGCGCGATGGCATCGGTCAGCTGAACCTCGCCGCCCGCGCCGGTCTGCGCATCGTTGAGCGTTTCGAGCACCGAGGGGGTAAGGATGTAGCGGCCGATGACCGCAAGGTTCGAGGGCGCCGTGCCCGGCGCCGGCTTCTCGACCATGCCGCGCACCCGGACAAGCGGCCCGTCGGTGGGCGTGAAGTCGAGAACGCCGTAGGCGCTCGCCTTTTCGGGCGCGACCTCCATCGCGGCGACCATGCAGCCGCCCGTGCGTTCATAGGCCTCGACCATCTGCGCAAGGCAGGGCACGTCGCCCGAGATCACGTCGTCGGGCAGGATGACCGCAAAGGGCTCGTCCCCGATCAGGCGGCGCGCGCACCAGACCGCATGGCCGAGGCCGATCGCGCGATACTGGCGGATATAGGCGATCGCGCCGGATTCCATGTTGGTGCAGGCCATCGCCTCGAGCAGCTTGGTCTTGCCCGCGGCGCGCAACGTGTTGTCGAGGTCGGGCGCATAGTCGAAATAATCCTCGAGCGCCGACTTGCCGCGCGAGGTCACGAAGATGAAATCGGTGATGCCGGCCGCGCGCGCCTCGTCGATGGCATACTGGATGAGCGGGCGGTCGACGAGGGTGAGCATTTCCTTGGGCATCGACTTGGTCGCCGGCAGGAACCGCGTGCCGAGGCCGGCAACGGGAAAAACGGCCTTGGTCACGCGCGGGTATTTCGGACTGGGCATTCTAAATTCACCTTTCAGGGGCGTCGTGCACGCTGCGCTTTGCGGCGCGCTTATGGCATAATACCGGCCGGCGGCGAATGTCTGACACTGCCATGGCGAGATCAAGGGCGCGGCGGGCGGGATTCCGCCGGTTCAACCGGGCGGACGGGCGCGATGCGGCGGGCTTCGGCGGCGACCCGCGCATCGGGCCGCGCCGCGGGCGACCAGGGGGCAAGCGGCGGCCGGGCCCGGTCCGACCGGCCCCACAGGCCGCCCGCCTGTTCCCAGATGCCGTCCGGCCGCAGGCGCATCCGGTGCCGCCGCCAGCCGGGGGCGAGCGACAGCAGCGTGACGATCCGCCCCTCGGCCCGCGCCGCGCGCGCCGCCGCCTCGGCTGCCGCACGGGTACGCGGCGTGGACAGGATCATGCAGCCGGGTGCCGGGCCGGTGCCCCCGAAGGTCATGAACGGCGCGTCCGGCGCGGGCACCGCCGTCAGCGGCCCGAGCGGGCGCGCCGCGCCCTCGGCCAGCCCTGCGTCGAAGGTGGCGAGGATCGCCCCCACCGCCTCGGGCCCGAGCCGACCGTCGCGCATGTGGCCGACCAGCCGGCGCCGCTGCGCGGCCCGCATCCGGGCCAGCACCGGCGCCGGGTCGGCCTCCGGGGCATGGCGGCGCAGGAAGACGGCAAGCGAGGCGCCGATCTCGTGCAGGCTTCGCGGCACGCGGTCGGCGCGGCGCTGCGCCGAGGCGGCAAAGCCGTGCTGCACCTCGGCCCGCGGCACCACGGCCGTCAGCCAGCCCGCGGCCGCCAGCCGCAGCCCGATATCGGCATCCTCGAGATAGAACCGGAAGGAGGGATCGAACCCACCCGCCGCCGCCAGCGCCGCGCGGCGAAAGGCGCAATTTGTCCCCACCGGCTTGACCGCCCGCGCCGCCGTCCCGGCATGGACAGACGGGCGGTCGGGATCGACCGGCAGCGGCGCATCCGCGCCGGACGCATCGACCGTCTCGGCGCGCCACTGGTGGCTGATCCCGTTGCGCCCGCGGGTAAAGCCGCAGGCGGCGCCGATCCGGGGGTCGGCGAAGACAGCCGCAAGGCGTCCGGCCCAGGTCGGCTCGGCCAGGGCATCGTCGTCGATGAACGCGACCACCTCGCCCGCCGCGCGGGCAAGGCCGCGGTTGCGCGCGGCCGATATGTTGGGCACGTTGAAGGGTTGGAGCTTGAGCCGCGCAGCCAGCCCCGCCGCCCCGACCGCCGCCACCCCCGCCGGGCAGGCAACCACGACGATCTCGAGCGCGGGATGGTCCGATTGCGCCAATGCCGTCAGGCACAGCCGCAGGTCGGCAGGCCGTCCGCGGCTGACGACAACCACGCTGAGCGGCAGCGCCCCGGCCCGCGCTGCGGCCGGCACCGGGGCGGGCGCGGCGGGCGTCATGCCGGCGTCAGGGCAGCAGGGTGACGCCCGGGGCGCAGGCGATGAAATGCGGGTTGCCCCAGCCCGGCTTGCCATAGGCCAGCGGCGTCAGGTCATCGGCCCGCAGCACCCGGCCCCCGGCCGCCCTGAGAACCGCATCGCCCGCCGCCGTGTCCCATTCCATCGTCCGCCCGAGGCGCGGATAGAGATCGGCCTCGCCCGCCGCGACAAGGCAGAACTTGAGCGACGAGCCCGCGTTGACCAGCCCGCCGACCGCATAGCGGTCGATCCAGGCCTGCGTGGCAGCATCGAAATGCGACTTGGACGCAACGATGCGCAGGGCGGCATTGTCGGCCTCGGCGACGCGGATCGGCGCCGGGCCGCCCGACCCCAGCCGCTCCTCGACCGCGCCGCCGCCCGGCAGCGTGGCGAAGAGGCGGCCCTGCGCCGGGGCATAGACGATCCCGGCGCGGGGCACGCCGTCCTCGACATAGGCGATGTTGACGGTGAAATCGCCGCGCCGCTGGACGAATTCCTTGGTCCCGTCCAGCGGATCGACGATGAGGAAGGTGGACGCGGACAGATCGTGGCTCGCGCTCTGTTCCTCGGTGACGAGCGGGACGCCCGGGAAGGCGGCGCGCAGTCCGGCGGCGATGATGGCATCGGCGGCCTCGTCGGCCTCGGTCACGGGGCTTGCGTCATCCTTGGCGCGCAGGCCCATGTCGGCGCGCCCGTAGACATCCATGATCGCCGCCCCTGCCTCGAGCGTAAGGCGCCGCATCACCGCCGCCAGATCGTCGTAATCCATGTCCAAGCTCCGGTTTCGGCGTTCCGGCCCCATGCGCGGCGTTGCCGCAGGCCACCGCGAGCCTTATCCTGCGCGGGCAGGGGATCGGCAAGACGTCCCGGACGATAATCGGGGCGGCACGGGGGACGGCAGGGCGACGGCAGGACGGGGCATGTTCGATGCAAGGCTGAGGCGGACACGGGCGGGCGGCGCGGTCGAGCTGCTGGAGCTCATCTACCACGCCGCCGTCCGGCAGGTGCGCAAGGGGCATGGCAACGCCATCCTCGGGCTGATCCTGAACATCCTGCAATCGGTGCTCTTCGTCGTCGTGTTCTATGTGATGTTCGAGCTTCTGGGCCTGCGCGGCGCGACGATCCGGGGGGATTTCTTTCTCTACATCATGTCGGGCGTGTTCCTGTTCATGGTGCATACCAAGACGGTCGGCGCCGTCTCGGGGGCCGAGGGGCCAACCTCGCCCATGATGAAGCACGCGCCGATGAACACGATCGTGGCGATCGGGGCGGCGGCGCTGTCCACGCTCTACATGCAGGTGCTGTCGGGGGCGGTCACGGTCTTCGCCTACCACGTCATCATGACGCCGATCACCATCGAGGACCCGGTGGGCACGATGGGGATGGTGCTGCTGGCGTGGTTTTCGGGGATCGCGGTCGGGATGGTGTTCCTCGCGGCCAAGCCGTGGATGCCCGACCTTGTCGGCCTCATCACGCTGATCTACCAGCGGATGAACATGATCGCCTCGGGCAAGATGTTCGTGGCCAACATGACGCCGGGCTATATCCTCGCCTATTTCGACTGGAACCCGCTGTTCCACACGATCGACCAGGCGCGCGGCTATGTCTTTCTCAACTACGAGCCGCATTTCAGCAGCTGGCAATACGCGCTCTATGTCAGCCTCGCCCTGCTCATGGTCGGGCTGATGGGGGAGTTCTACACCCGCAAGCGCGCCTCGGCGAGCTGGAGCGCGGGGCGGTAAGGGGGCGGGCAGGGCCCGCCCCGCGCCGGTCACACCGCGTAGCGCAGGATCGCCGCGAGCGGCGCGCCCTCGGGCACGTCCTCGGCGCGCACGGCCAGCACGCGGCCCCCGTTGGCGAGCACCCGGCCCGCGATCTCGTCCACCACGCCATAGGTCGCGGCGCTTTCGCCGCTTGCCAGCGAGACGACGCCGGCATCGTCCACAGTGCCGGGGATCACCACGTCGATGTCCACGATCAGCGTATCGACCGCGCCCATCGTCGCGGCACGGGCGGCATCGGTGATCTGCGTCGTCGCCCGCCCCTCGGAACCCCGCGCGGCAAAGAGGGACCGGGTCTTTTCCATATGCTCGGCATGCAGCGCATCGAGGATGGGGCGCGCGGCCTCGGCCAGGGCCGCGTCGCTGTCGCGCCCGGGGGCGCCGTCGATCGTCGCCGCCACGAGCCCGCCGTAGGACGACACCGACCGGAACACCGAGCGCATCGGATCGGCCGCGGCAAGGATCAGCGGCTCGGACCGGCCGGCAAGAACGGGGCGCAGCGCGGCATCGACCGCGCGGGCATAGGCGCGCAGCAGCACGTTCTGCCCCTCGCCCCCGCCCAGGCGGCGGCTGTAGGACCGGCTGTTGACATTTGCCGTCCCCGCGACCTGTGCGGCATCCCGCGGCATGCCCGGCACCTTGACCGTCTGCGCCGGAAGATCGGGGAACACCTCGACCAGCCGCACGCCGTTTTCCTCGAGCGCGAGGACGAAGGCATGCTGCCCGACCGTCAGCGCCCGCAGCAGCGGCTTGAGGTAGAAGCGGTCGGCGACCTGAACGACGGCCGCGAGGTTGTTGGGCAGCCGGAAGCTCTGCAGCCCCTCGGGCGTCACCAAAACGGCCAGGCTGCGCGCCTGGTGCGACCAGAACGCATCGTCGTCGATGAGATCGGACACCTGCTCGGAGATCGGCCACATCGCCCGCTTCTCGATCCCGCCCGCCTCCATCTGCGCCTCGGCATCCTTGAGCAGGTTGCCAAGCTCGATCCGCGCCTGTCCGATGTGCTGGGTCTCGGGCGTGGTGGGGACATAGAAGCTGACCGCCGGATGGGCGCGGCGCAGAAACAGCGCCTGAATCTCGCCATCGGTGGGGATATCGACATGCAGCATGGGAATTCCTTTCACGGCCTGTTTCGACGCACCTAGCTGCGCGGCCGCGCCGGATCAACCGGCGACGACGCGCAGGGTCACATTGATGCGCCCGCCCTGCGGCAGAAGGGCCGAGCTGCCGGGGCGGATGCGGTCGATGCCGTGGAACGCCAGCCGCGCCGCGCCGCCCATCAGCACCACATCCCCCGAGGCGAGCCAGCGCGACACCGTCGGATCGCCCCGCGCCGGGCCGCCCATGCGGAAAAGGCCGTCGTCGCCCAGCGACACCGACAGGACGGGGAAGCCGAAATCGCCTTCGTCGCGGTCCTGGTGCAGCCCCATCCGCGCGCCGGCGTCGTAGAAATTGACAAGACAGCAGTCGGGGTCGCGGGCCAGCCCCGTCACCCGCCGCCACAGGCCCAGAATGCGCGCCGGGATCGGGGGCCATGGCCCGCCCGCCGGGTGGCGGGCGGCATAGCGGTATCCCGCGCGGTCCGTCACCCAGCCGACGCGCCCGGCGGCCGTCATGCGGACGGACATCGCCCGCCCGCCCGGCGTGACGGGCCGCACGAACGGCGCCGCCGCCGCGACGGCGCGCAGGTCATCGACCCATGCGGCCTGCGCGCCCGCGTCGAGCAGGCCCGGCCACAGGGCGAAGCCGTTGACGAAAAGCGGTGCGGCAATTGCGGGTTCCGGCATCGATGCGGTCCGACAGATCACGGCCCAAAATCACGGCCCAAAATCACGGCCCTGTGACGCTTGCAGGCCCCATGACCCCAACTTATATACGCCCGGTAGCCGTGAAGGAGCGCCCCGCAAGGCGCCGGATCGGCCCAGTTGGGATCGGGGCAGGATGCCGCGCTCGGGTCCGCGCCCCAGCATATCGCCGGAAAGGGAACTGCACATGGGTAAAGTCATCGGGATCGACCTCGGGACGACGAACTCCTGCGTCGCCATCATGGACGGGTCGCAGCCGCGGGTCATCGAGAATTCGGAAGGGGCGCGCACGACGCCCTCGATCGTCGCCTTCACGGACAGCGAACGCCTCGTCGGCCAGCCGGCCAAGCGCCAGGCGGTGACGAACGCGCAGAACACCATCTTTGCCGTCAAGCGCCTGATCGGGCGCCGGATCGGCGATGCGGAGGTCGAGAAGGACAAGAAGCTTGTCCCTTACAAGATCGTCGATGGCGGCAACGGCGATGCCTGGGTCGAGGTGCGCGGCGAGAAATACTCGCCCAGCCAGATCAGCGCCTTCATCCTCCAGAAGATGAAGGAAACCGCCGAAAGCTATCTTGGCGAGCCGGTGACGCAGGCCGTCATCACGGTCCCCGCCTATTTCAACGACGCGCAGCGGCAGGCGACCAAGGACGCGGGCAAGATCGCGGGGCTCGAGGTCCTGCGCATCATCAACGAACCCACGGCGGCGGCGCTGGCCTACGGGCTCGACAAGAAGGACAGCAAGACGATCGCGGTCTACGACCTCGGCGGCGGGACCTTCGACATCACGATCCTGGAAATCGACGATGGCCTCTTCGAGGTGAAATCGACCAACGGGGATACGTTCCTCGGCGGCGAGGACTTCGACATGCGGATCGTCCAGTATCTCGCGGACGAGTTCAAGAAAGAGCACGGGGTTGACCTGACGCTCGACAAGATGGCCCTCCAGCGGCTCAAGGAGGCCGCCGAGAAGGCCAAGATCGAGCTGTCGTCGTCGTCGCAGACCGAGATCAACCAGCCGTTCATCTCGATGGACCGCAACTCGGGCCAGCCGCTGCACCTCGTGATGAAGCTCACGCGGGCCAAGCTCGAAAGCCTTGTGGACGATCTGATCAAGAAATCGCTCAAGCCCTGTGCGGCCGCCCTCAAGGACGCGGGCGTGAGCAAGGACGACATCGACGAGGTGGTGCTGGTCGGCGGCATGACGCGGATGCCCAAGGTGATCGAGGAGGTCACCAAGTTCTTCGGCAAGGAGCCGCACAAGGGCGTCAACCCGGATGAGGTTGTTGCAGCGGGCGCCGCGATCCAGGCCGGGGTGCTGCAGGGCGACGTCAAGGACGTTGTGCTGCTCGACGTGACCCCGCTCAGCCTCGGGATCGAGACACTGGGCGGCGTGTTCACCCGGCTGATCGACCGCAACACCACGATCCCGACCAAGAAGAGCCAGATCTTCTCGACCGCAGAGGACAACCAGAACGCGGTGACGATCCGGGTGTTCCAGGGCGAGCGCGAGATGGCGGCGGACAACAAGATCCTCGGCCAGTTCAACCTCGAGAACATCCCCCCCGCGCCGCGCGGCATGCCGCAGATCGAGGTAACCTTCGACATCGACGCCAACGGGATCGTGTCGGTCTCGGCCCGCGACAAGGGCACCGGCAAGGAGCAGAAGATCACCATCCAGGCCTCGGGCGGGTTGTCTGATGCCGAGATCGAAAAGATGGTGCGCGACGCCGAGGCCAATGCCGAGGCCGACAAGGCGCGGCGCGAGCTGGTCGAGACGCGCAACCAGGGCGAAAGCCTGCTGCACTCGACCCGCAAGTCGCTGGCCGAACACGGCGACAAGGTCGATCCGAGCACCGTCGAGGCGATCGAACTGGCGATGAGCCCGCTCGAGGATGCTCTGAAGGGCGAGGATACCGGCAAGATCCGCAGCGCCATCCAGAACCTGACCGAGGCGGCGATGAAGCTGGGCGAGGCGATCTACAAGGCGCAGGCCGCCGAGGCCGGCAGCGGCGCCGAGGATGGCCCGCGCGATGTGGACGACGACATCGTGGACGCCGATTTCGAGGATCTCGGCGAGAACCGCAAGCGCAAGTAACGCAAACCGCGACGCGGCTAGGGCGGCCCCCGACACGGGGGCCGCCTGCTGCGTTCCCCGGGAGGGTCAGACATGGCGAAGCGGGATTTCTACGAAGTGCTCGGCATCGCGCGCGGCGCGTCGCCCGAGGAGATCAAGAAGGCCTATCGCACCAAGGCCAAGGAGCTCCACCCCGACCGGAACGCCGACAACCCCAAGGCCGAGGCGCAGTTCAAGGAAGTGAACGAGGCCTATGACGTCCTGAAGGACGAGCAGAAAAAGGCGGCCTACGACCGGTTCGGCCATGCCGCCTTCGAGGGCGGGATGGGCGGCGGCGGGCGGCCGGGCGGCGCGGGGTTCCAGCAGGGCGATTTCGCGAGCGCGTTTTCGGACGTGTTCGAGGATCTGTTCGGCGATTTCATGGGCGGGCGCGGCGGTGCCGGCGCCGGGCGTTCGCGGGCGCAGCGCGGGTCGGACCTGCGCTACAACCTGCGCATCAGCCTCGAAGAGGCCTGGGCGGGGGTGCAGAAGACCATCCAGGTTCCGACCTCGGTCGTTTGCGACGCCTGCAAGGGAACCGGCGCCGAGGGCGGGGCCGAGCCGGTCGTCTGCCCGACCTGTTCGGGCATGGGCAAGGTGCGGGCGCAGCAGGGTTTCTTCACCGTCGAACGGACCTGCCCGACCTGCGGCGGCGCAGGCCAGATCGTCAAGAACCCCTGCAAGGTCTGCGGCGGCGCGGGCCGGGTGGAAAAGGAACGTGCGCTGTCGGTCAACATCCCCGCGGGGGTCGAGACGGGCACCCGCATCCGGCTTGCCGGCGAGGGCGAGGCGGGGCTGCGCGGCGGTCCGACGGGGGATCTCTACATCTTCATCGAGGTCAAGGAGCACCCGATCTTCCAGCGCGACGGGGTGCATCTTTACTGCCGCGTGCCGATCAGCATCGCCACGGCGGCGCTCGGCGGCGAGGTCGAGGTGCCGACGATCGACGGCGGCAAGAGCCGGGTCAAGGTGCCGGCGGGCAGCCAGACCGGCAAGCAGATGCGCCTGCGGGGCAAGGGCATGCCGGCACTGCGCGGCGGCGGGTCGGGCGACATGGTGATCGAGCTGGCGGTCGAGACGCCGGTGAACCTCACGGCACGCCAGCGCGACCTGCTGCGCGAGTTCGAACGGCTGTCGGAAGAGAACAACCCCGAGGGCGATTCGTTCTTCTCGAAGGTCCGCGGGTTCTGGGGCCGTGCGGCGGGTGAGTGAGGGCGGCCGGGCGCTGCGGCCCTTCAGGCCGCCGCGGCCCGGTTGTGCCGGATCGACGAGACCAGCGACAGCCCGATGAAGCCGGCGCCCAGCAGGCCCGTCACCACCTCGGGCACATGCACGAGGGTCTGCGTGAACATGATCCCCGACAGAACGAGGATCGACCAGAACGCCCCGTGCTCGAGATAGCGGAACTGCGCCAGCGTCCCCCGCTCGACCAGCATGATTGTCATCGAGCGCACATGCATCGCCCCGATGCCAAGGCCGAGCGCGATCAGGAACAGGTTCTGCGTCAGCGCGAAGGCCCCGATCACCCCATCGAAGCTGAACGAGGCATCGAGCACCTCGAGATAGAGGAACGCCCCGAGCCCGCCGCGCGCCGCAAGGCTGGCGGTCTGTTCAGCCGCATCGAGCACATGGCCGAGCACCTCGACGCCGAGGAAGGTCACCAGCCCCGAGACGCCGGCAAAGAGGAATGTCGTCTCCTCTCCCGCAGGCAGGATCCAGGTGAAGACGAGGATCACCGCCAGCACCAGCGCCATCTCGAGCCCCCGGATGCTGGCGAACCGGCGCATCCGGCGTTCGAGCGCGGCGATCCAGTCCACATCCTTGCCCGCATCGCAGAAATAGGTGAGCGCGACCATCATGAGGAACGCCCCGCCGAAGGCGGCGATCCCCAGATGCGCCTCGCCGATCAGGCGGGCGTATTCCGCCGGCTGGCTGGCGGCAAGCTGCACGGCCGCGACGGGGCCGATCTTCGCCGCGATCACGACGACCAGCAGCGGAAAGATCACCCGCATGCCGAAAACCGCGATCAGGATGCCCCAGGTCAGGAACCGCCGCTGCCACAGCGGCGTCATCGTCCTCAGCTTGTTGGCATTGACGATGGCATTGTCGAAGGACAGCGAGATCTCCAGCACCGCGAGGATGGCGCCGATCAGCAGGAACCCGGCCGCGCCGGACAGGCCCCCCGACTGCACCCAGCCGAGCCAGAATGCGGCAGCGAGGCCCCCGCCGGTCACCAGAAAGGCCCAGCGGAAGTAGTGCAGCGCGACGGTCATGGCGGGAACCCCTGCGGTCAGGCTGGGCACATAGACCGGCCGCGGAGGGCGCACAAGGCGGGGGCCGCGCGGCCGGTCCGATTAACCTTGCGTTCACCATGCCCGGTGCAGGATCGACGCATGCACAAGCGCGGCCGCCCCGAATTCCATGCCTTCCACGACGCCGCGGCGATGCCGCTCTTTGCCGGCCCGCCCCTTGCGGACAGCGACGAGGCACCCGGGGCGCCGCTCGGCGAAGGCCGGATGCCTTCCTACATCCGCGACCACCGCGCCCGGCTGCGCGCCCGCTTTGCCGAAGGCGGGGCGGGCGCGATGCCGGATTACGAACTGCTGGAACTGGTGCTGTTCCGCGCGATCCCGCGGCAGGACGTCAAGCCGCTCGCCCGGGCGCTGATCGACACGTTCGGCGATTTCAACCGCGTGCTCGCCGCCGCCCCGGCGCGGCTCATGGCCGTGAAGGGCGTCGGCGAGGCCGTGGTGCTCGAGCTCAAGATCGTCGCCGCCGCGGCCGAGCGGATGGCGCGGGCGCGGGTGATCGGGCGGCCCGTCATCGCATCCTGGGATGCGCTGCTCGATTACTGCCACACCGCCATGGCGCATCGCGAGACCGAGCAGTTCCGCGTGCTCTACCTCGACCGCAAGAACGTGCTGATCGCGGACGAGGAACAGGCGAAGGGCACGGTCGATCACGTGCCCGTCTATCCGCGCGAGGTGGTCAAGCGTGCGCTGGAACTCAACGCCAGTGCGCTGATCCTCGTGCATAACCATCCTTCGGGCGATCCGACGCCCAGCCAGGCCGACATCGCCATGACGCTGCAGATCCGCGATGCCGCCGAGGTTCTGGGCCTCGCGCTGCACGACCACCTGATCGTCGGCAAGGGGCGCGAGGTCAGTTTCCGCGCGCAGGGTTATCTGTAAGCGGGCGGAGCCAGACCTCGACCCGCCGGTTCACCTGCCGCCCGAGGGGGGTTTCGTCGCAGGCGATGGGGAGCGCCTCGCCAAAGGCCGCGACCGACAGGCCCACGCGGGCCGGATCGCGCAGCGGCGCTGCCGCCTCGACCGCCGCCCGCGTCGCCTCGGCGCGCGCGCGCGAAAGGGCGAGGTTGGCGCGGGCATCGCCGTCGCCGTCGCTGAACCCCGCAAAGACCAGATCCCGCCCGTCGAACAGCCCCGCCTCGATCATCCGCGCCAGATCCGCGAGATGGGTGCGGGACGCGGCATCGAGCGCCCGCGCCCCGCCGTCGAAGCGGAAGGTGAGCGAAAGCCGCTCCACCCCCGTCATCGCATCGGCCAGGCGCTGGAGCTCGGCCAGCGGCACCTCCGGCCCCGCTGCACGGATCGCATTGACGATCCGGCCGCCCTGGTCGGTCACCGGCTGCGCCTCGGCGGCGAGATCGGCGAACCCCGCCGCGGCGATGGCCGACTGCGCCGAGGGGGTCGCGGCATGGTCGAGCAGCGCCCGCGCGATGGCCGGCGGGCGGCGGCGCGGGGCGACGAGATGGACGGCGGCGGCCAGCGGGTAATCCTCGGCCTTGACCGCAAAGCGGCCCGGCCGGATGACATGACCGCAACTGTCGGCCAGCAGCAGCGGCGCCAGACCCGCCGCCTGCGATGCCGGCACCAGCGCCAGCGCCCAGGGATCGCGCGCGACGGCGGCGGCGAGGGCCGCCGGGTCGTCGTGGCGCACTGCGCCCGGCGGCGGCGGCGCCCCCAGCCACTTGTCCACCAGCCCCTGCAGCCCCATCCCCGCCCGCAGCGCATGCACCGCCACCGGCATGTCCGGCCCGCCGAGATCGGCCCAGTTGGCCACCGCACCCGCCTGCACCGCCCGCAGGTCGCGCAGGCCGAGCTGGCGCACCGGGTTGCCCGGCCAGACCACCGGCAACAGCGCGTCGAGCGCGAGCATCCGCCCCTCGTCCCGGCCGGGGTCGGCGGCAAGGATGGCGAGGTCGGCAGCCCCGTCGTCGAGCGCGGCGCGGATCGCGGCCGTGTCGGCCTCGATATGGAAGGCGATATCCGCGATCCCACGGCCCTCGGCGGCCAGCGACAGGGTGAACCCCTCCGCCGTCTCGGTCCGGGCGAGGCCCGCGCCGATGGCCGCGGCATAATCCGCGACAAGCGCCGCGATCAGGGCAGCACCGGGATAACGCTCGCCCGCGATCGTCAGGCGGGGCACGAAGCGTGTCAGGTCGGGGCAGCCCGGCCCCTCGCAGGTCACGGCCGAGGCATCGAGGGTCAACAAGCCGTAGACGGTCTCGACGCGGTAGACCGCGCCGTCATAGCTGCGCAACGTGCCGCTGACCGTCAGGCCGCCCCCCGCAGACACGAGGGTCACGTCATCGGCCCAAGCCGCGCCGGACCCAAGCGAAAGCGCAGCGACCATCGCCGCGCCCCATCCCGCTCCGCGCATGCACCGCCCCGTTGCCCCCTCAGTTGGCGGCGAGTGTCAGGTCGGCCAGCGGGTTTTGCAACACAAGATACCCGTCGCCTTCGCCGCAATCGGGCATCGGCACCGAGAGGTCACGCAAGGTGAGGGTGCCGTCCGACCATTGCAGCGTCTCGCCCAGCATCTCGCGCCCGCAAGTGTCGGCGTTCAGCGGCGCCTCGAGGTCGAGGCGCACCGCCGACCGGTCGGCAGGAAAGGTGTAGACCTCGGCGAGGAGCGGCCTGTCGACTGCCGGATCGCCCAGCGTCACGACATGGCCCGCCGGCCCGCCGGGCATGCCCGCGCTGACATGGCCGGGCGCGCCATAGCCCGCATCGCCGGCGAAGCCGTGGAGGTGGAAGGCGTCATCGCCCATCCACTGCACGCCAAAGCGGGTGAGCCCGCCAAGGTCGGGCACTGCGGCGGCCGCGGTGACGCGCCGCCCGTCGTCGAACTGCACCGTCACGGCGCCGGCCGGGTCGAAGGCCGGCAGCACCGCCGCAAGCGTTCCTGCGATGGTGGTGCGGCCGGTGACGGCAAGCCCGCCATGCCGCAGCACCACGCGCGCATCGGCGCGGCAGGGCGCGGTCAGCGCGAGGACCAGCATCCCCCCCGGCGCAGCGGCGACATCGAGCGCCTCGATACAGCCGGGCACGGCCTCGTCCGCAGCGGCGGCGGCGCGCAGGCTCGGCAGGCTCGTCTCCGGCGCAGCGGCGGTCACGGAAACAGGCACGGCCGCCGGTCTGGTGTCCCGCGCCAGCGCGGCGGCAAAGCGGCCCCCGATCCCCGCTGCTATCGCGAGCGGCGGGGTCGGCACGGCGGCGGCGGCGGCAAAGAGCGGGGCATGGGCGATCTCGGGCGGGGCGGGCGGCACCAGGTCGGCGGCCCGCGCGCCCGACATCGACGCCGAGGCGACCATCGGCGCGGGCGCCGCCGCGGGCGCAGGCCGCACGGCCGCAGCCGAGGCGGCCCTGTCCGGTGTTCCGGCCTGCATGAAATGACCCGCGGCCGCCGCAATCGCCACGACCGCCACGACCCTTGCCAGTCTGCGCCTTCTGGTGGCCACGGCACCCTCCGTCCTTCACCCGATGGGCGGCAGACTGTCCCCGATTCGGGGCGCCAGCGTGGCAAGACCTGCGGCAATTGCGTGGCGCGCCGCCGCGGGCGTGCCACAATCGGCGTCAGGCAAGGCGGCCGTGGCAGTGCTTGAACTTCTTGCCCGATCCGCAGGGGCAGGGTTCGTTGCGGCCAGGATTGCCCCAGGTCGCGGGATCGGCCTCGTCGAAACCGGCGACGAGAGGGGCGGCGAGCGTGGCCACATCGCCGCCCTCCTCGGCCGCCGGCGCGGCGCCGGAGGCTGCACCCGGCACCATGCCCGAGGCCGCATTGGCCATCGCTGCGGCCATCTGCTTTTGCTGGGCGACGAGGCTGCGCATCATCTCGGCCTGTTCCTCGGCCGTCAGGGGACGGATCTGCGCCAGCTTGGCCGTGACCTCGCCGCGCAGCGCGTTGAGCATGGATTCGAAGAGCTGGAAGGCTTCGGACTTGTATTCGTTCAGCGGGTCGCGCTGCGCATAGCCGCGAAAGCCAACGACCGAGCGCAGGTGCTCGAGCCGCAGGAGATGTTCGCGCCACTTGCCGTCGATCGTCTGGAGAAGGACCTGCTTCTCGATGTCGCGCATGACCTCGGGGCCGAAGGCTGCCGCCTTCTCGGCCATGAAGGCATCGGCCGCGGCGACAAGCCGTTCCTTGATCGCGTCCTGATCCACGCCCTCTTCCGCCGCCCAGTCGGCCAGCGGCACATCGACGCCGAGCTGGTCGCGCACCGCCGCCGCAAGGCCATCGACGTTCCACTGGTCGGCATAGCTGCGCGGCGGGAGATGCTGGTCCACCAGATCGTCGATGAGCTGATGGCGCATGTCGCCGACGATGTCCGACAGATCCTCGGCCTGCATGATGTCGCGCCGCTGGCCGAAGATCGCCTTGCGCTGGTCGTTCATCACGTCGTCGAACTTCAAGAGCTGCTTGCGGATGTCGAAGTTGCGTGCCTCGACCTTGGCCTGCGCCTTTTCGAGGCTCTTGTTGACCCAGGGGTGAACGATCGCCTCGCCTTCCTTCATGCCGAGCGTGGACAGAACCTTGTCCAGCCGCTCGGACCCGAAGATGCGCATCAGGTCGTCCTCGAGCGACAGGAAGAACGCCGACCGCCCCGGATCGCCCTGCCGGCCCGACCGGCCGCGCAGCTGGTTGTCGATCCGCCGGCTTTCATGCCGCTCGGTCGCCAGAACGAACAGCCCCCCCGCCGCGATCACCTTCGCCTTGTCGGCGGCATGGTCCGCCTCGATCCGCGCGCGCACCGCTTCGGGGTCGCCATGGGGGTCGGCAGCGAGCGCCTCCATCACCTGCATCTCGACATTGCCGCCGAGCTGGATGTCGGTGCCCCGGCCCGCCATGTTCGTCGCGATGGTCACCGCGCCCGGCCGGCCCGCATCGGCGACGATCCGCGCCTCCTGCTCGTGCTGGCGGGCGTTCAGCACGTTGTGCGGGATACCGGCCTGCTTGAGAAGGCCCGAGAGCATCTCGGATTTCTCGATCGATGTGGTGCCGACGAGGATCGGCTGCCCCCGCTCGTGCGCCTTGCGGATCTCCTCGACGATCGCGTCGTATTTCTCGCGCGCGGTGCGGTAGACGGCATCGTGTTCGTCCTTGCGCGCGACCGGCCGGTTGGTCGGCACCTCGACCACGCCGAGGCCGTAGATTTCCCGGAATTCCTCGGCCTCTGTCACCGCCGTGCCGGTCATGCCGGCGAGCTTTTCGTATAGCCGGAAATAGTTCTGGAACGTCACCGAGGCGAGCGTGACGTTCTCGGGCTGGATGGTCACGCCTTCCTTGGCCTCGATGGCCTGATGCAGGCCGTCCGACAGCCGCCGGCCCCGCATCATCCGCCCGGTGAATTCGTCGATCAGCATCACCTCGCCGTCGCGCACGATATACTGCTGGTCCTTGGTGAACAGCTTGTGCGCGCGCAGCGCTTGGGTGACGTGGTGGACGAGCGTCGTGCTTTCGGGGTCGTAAAGGCTCTGCCCCTCGGGAAGCATCCCCGCCTCGCGCAGCGCCGTCTCGATGTATTCGTTGCCCTCTTCCGTGTAGGTCACGTTGCGGGTCTTCTCGTCGAGCTTGTAATGCGCGGCTGTCAGGTTCGGGATGAACCGGTCCACGGCAACGTAAAGCTCGCTGCGATCCTGGCTCGGCCCCGAGATGATGAGCGGGGTGCGCGCCTCGTCGATGAGGATCGAGTCCACCTCGTCCACGATGGCAAAGTAATGGCCCCGCTGCGCCATGTCCTCGATCCGCGCCTTCATGTTGTCGCGCAGATAGTCGAAGCCGAGCTCGTTGTTCGTCGCATAGGTCACGTCGGCGCGATAGGCCGCGCGCTTTTCGTCCTCGGGCTGCCAGGGGTAGACGACGCCGCAGGTCATGCCGAGCGCGGCATAGACCTTGCCCATCCATTCCGCGTCCCGCTTGGCGAGATAGTCGTTGACGGTGACGATATGCACGCCCTTGCCCGTCAGCGCGTTGAGATAGGCCGGAAAGGTCGCGACGAGCGTCTTGCCCTCGCCCGTCTTCATCTCGGCGATATTGCCCTGATGCAGGAAAATCCCGCCCTTGAGCTGCACGTCGAAGGCGCGCAGGCCCAGCGCCCGGCGCGCCGCCTCGCGGCAATTGGCAAAGGCCTCGGGCAGGACGTCGTCGAGGCTCTCGCTCTTCGCCACCCGCGCGCGCAGCTCGGCGGTCTTGGCGATCAGCCCCTCATCGGACCGCGCCTGCGCCTCGGGCTCGAGCGCGTTGATCCGCGCGACCAGCGGGCGCACCGACTTCACCTTGCGGTCGTTCGGCGTGCCGAACACCTTGCGCGCCAGCGTTCCCAGTCCCAGCATCGTCTCTCCGCCACGGCCCATTGACACGAACGTGCGGGGCGTGGCCTTGCCGCCCCCCTCGGCCGCGCCTAAAGCACGGGGCGGGGCCGGACCGCACCCGAAGGCGCGGACCCAAGCGATGTAAGCGGCGGCCGGCGCATAGTCAACGGAGGCAGGGGCGATGAGACTTCACGGATGGATCGGCGCCGCGGCGCTGGCGCTGGCGGCGGGCTTGGGCGGCGCAGGCAGTGCCGGCGAGGCCGACCGGGTGCTGGCGACCGTGAACGGCACGGCAATCACGCTCGGCCATGTCGCCGTCCTGCGCGAGGGCCTGCCGCCGCAATACCAGGCGATCCCCGATCCGGTCCTCTTCCGGGCGATCCTCGACCAGCTCATCCAGCAGACGGTGCTGGCCCAGGCCGCCGAGGGCACGCTCGACGCCCGCGCCACCGCCGGGCTCGAAAACGCCCGCCGCGACTACATCGCCCGCATCGCGCTGGCCGCGATCGGCGGCGCGGCGGTCACCGACGCCGCCCTCGACGCCGCCTATCGCGCCCGTTACGCGGAGGCCGCGCCGCAGACGGAATGGAGCGCCTCGCACATCCTCGTTGCGACCGAGGAAGAGGCCGCCCGCATCCGGGCCGAGATCGCCGCCGGCGCCGATTTCGCCGCCAAGGCGCAGGAACATTCGACCGACCGGGGCTCGGCCCAGCAGGGCGGCGCGCTCGGCTGGTTCGGGCTCGGCATGATGGTGCCGGAATTCGAGGCGGCGGTGACGGCGCTCGAGCCGGGGCAGATCAGCGATCCGGTGCAGACGCAATTCGGCTGGCACATCGTGACCGTCACGGACAAACGCCTCGCCGCCACACCGCCGCTCGAAGCCGTGCGCGGCGAACTCGTGCAGGAGATCGAGCGCGCGGCGGTCGACGCCCGCCTCGCGGAACTCATGGCGGCCGCGGATGTCACCCGCAGCGACGACGGGGTTGACCCGGCGCTGATGCGCGATCAAACCCTCTTCGACTGACCAGGGCCCCGCCGCACCGCCTGCGGCCGCGGGCCGACAGACCCCGGGGGACAGGCATGGGAACCGACTGGAAGGCCGAGGCCAAGGCGCTCAAGGACAAGGTCGCCAAGCTGCGGCGCAGGCTCAAGGCCCTCGAGGCGGCGGCCGGCGCGGCCCCCGCTGCGAAAGCCCCCGCACCGGTCTCGCCCCTCGCCCCGGCTGGCGGCTTTCCCGCCCTGCCGGTGATCGCGGGCGTCGCCTTCGCCAGCGCGGCGGCCGGCGTGCGCTATCATGGGCGCACGGATGTGATGCTCGCCCGCCTCGCCCCCGGCACGGCCGTCGCCGGCGCCTTCACCCGCTCGGCGACCCGGGCGGCCTCGGTGCTCGACTGCGAGGCCAAGCTGCAGTCCCGACCCTCGGATGACGGCGCGGCGATCCTGGTGAACTCCGGCAACGCCAATGCCTTCACCGGCGCGGCCGGCGCCGCGGCCGTCGCCGCCGTCTGCGCCGGTGTCGCCGCGGCGACCGGGGTGCCCGAGGGGCGGGTGTTCACATCCTCCACCGGTGTGATCGGCGAGCCCCTGCCGCATGGACGCATCACCGCCGTGCTGGGCGATCTCGCCGCCCGACTCGACCCGGCCGGAATCGAAATGGCGGCCCGCGCGATCATGACGACCGACACCTTTCCCAAGGGCGCCGCCGCCGAAGTGCCGACCGCCACCGGCCCGATCCGCATCGCCGGCATCGCCAAGGGCTCGGGCATGATCGCGCCCGACATGGGCACGATGCTCGTCTACATCTTCACCGACGCCGCCATCGCCCCGGCCGCGCTGCAGCGGATGGTCACGCGGCAGGTCGATGCGACCTTCAACTGCATCACGGTCGACAGCGACACCTCCACCTCCGACGCGCTCCTCGTCTGCGCCACCGGCCAGGGCGCGGGCGAGCCCATCGGCGACCTGCGCGGCCGGCTCGCGAAGGATTTCGAGACGGCGCTCCACCGCGTGATGCACGATCTCGCACTCCAGGTCGTGCGCGACGGCGAGGGCGCAACCAAGCTCGTCGAGGTTCGTGTCACCGGCGCCGCCGATGCCGCCGATGCCCACCGCGTCGCCATGGCCATCGCCAATTCGCCGCTGGTCAAGACCGCCATCGCCGGCGAGGACGCGAACTGGGGCCGCGTCGTGATGGCGGTCGGCAAATCCGGCGCGCGCGCCGACCGCGACCGCCTCTCGATCCGCTTCGGCGACATCACCGTCGCCCGCAACGGCGCCCGCGCCCCCGATTACGACGAGGCCGCAACCTCGGCCTACATGCGCCGGCAGGAACTGGTGCTGGCCGTCGACCTCGGCCTCGGCACCGCCGCCCGCACGGTCTGGACCTGCGACCTGACACACCGCTACATCGACATCAACGCCGACTACCGGTCCTGATCCCGCCGCTTCATCGTTCCGCAAATACTCCGGGGTCCGGGGCAGCGCCCCGGGTTCCGCCGTCCCGCACAGGCCTCCGGCATGACGAACCCCACCCGCCTCGTCCTCGTCGCTGCGGCGGCGCTGATCGACCCCGACGGCCGCGTCCTCATCGCGCAGCGGCCCGAGGGCAAGGCGATGGCCGGTCTGTGGGAGTTTCCCGGCGGCAAGGTCGAGCCGGGCGAGACGCCGGAAGCGGCGCTGATCCGCGAATTGCGCGAGGAACTGGGGATCGACACATGGTCGTCCTGCCTTGCCCCGCTGAGCTTCGCCAGCCATGCCTATGCCGACTTCCACCTCCTGATGCCGCTCTTCGCCTGCCGCCGGTGGGACGGCACGCCGCGCCCGCGCGAGGGCCAGCGGCTTGCCTGGATCCGGCCGGCGGCCTTGCGGGACTATCCGATGCCGCCGGCCGACCTGCCGCTCATCCCGGTGTTGCGCGACTGGCTCTGACCTGCCGCACCATCCTCGCCGGCGGCGCGGGTGCCGGGCTGCGGGAGCCTCCGGCGGGGATATTTGGGCCAGCCTGAAGCCCCGGGTCCGCGCCGAGGCCCGTCCGGATGGCGCAGGTCAGACGAATTGTTCGCGGATCAGGCGTTCCTCGAGCCCGTGGCCGGCGTCGAAGAGGATGCGATGGCGCACGCGCGGCTCGGAGCGGATCTCGACCGCGATCACGTTGCTGACCTGGCGGCTGTCGGCATCGGCCATCACCGGGCGCTTGGCCGCCTCGAGCACGTCGATGCGCACCACGGCGGATTTCGGCAGGAGCGCGCCGCGCCAGCGGCGGGGGCGGAAGGCGGCCATCGCGGTGAGGGCGAGGACATCGGCCCCGATCGGCAGGATCGGCCCGTGCGCCGAATAGTTGTAGGCGGTCGATCCGGCCGGGGTGCAGACGAGCGCGCCGTCGCAGACCAGTTCCTCGAGCCGCACCTTGCCGTCCACGCTGATACGCAGCCGCGCCGCCTGCGGGCCGGCGCGCAGGAGCGAGACCTCGTTGATCGCAAGCGCGTGTTCGGTGCGGCCGTCCACGGTATGAGCGATCATGGCGAGGGGGTTGAGCACCTCTTCGCCGGCGGCGGCGATGCGGGCGGGAAGATCCTCGAGGTCGTAGGCGTTCATCAGGAAGCCCACGGTGCCGCAGTTCATGCCGTAGACAGGAATGCCCAGCGCCTCAGTCTCGTGCAGGGTCTGGAGCATGAAGCCGTCGCCGCCGAGCGCGACGATGACATCGGCTTCGCCCTCGGGCATCTGGCCATGCCGGGCGGTGAGGGTGGCGAGGGCCGCCCGAGCCTGATCGGAGCTGGAGGCGCGGAAGGCGAGGCCGGTCGTCGTCATGCTGCGCCGTTCCCTGTCGTTGTGCGCGGATCATGGGTGCCGGGCGGCGGGAACTCAACCCCGCCCGTGGGATCCTGCGGCGGGGCGGCGCGTTGCCGCTGCCCCGCCGCGGGCCGCTTTCGCCGCTTTTCGCGGGGCCGCGCATCGTCTAGGAACAGCAATGCCCCTTGCCCTGCTGCGAAAGGACTGTGCCATGAACGCCCCCCAGCATGCCCCGCACCGCGATCCGGGTTTCTTCACCGAGGCGCTTGCCGCGCGCGACCCGGCGCTGGCGGCGGCGATCGCGGACGAGCTTGGCCGGCAGCGCGACGAGATCGAGCTGATCGCATCCGAGAACATCGTCAGCCGCGCCGTGCTCGAGGCGCAGGGTTCGGTGATGACGAACAAATATGCCGAGGGCTATCCCGGCCGGCGCTATTACGGCGGCTGCCAGTTCGTGGATGTGGCCGAGACGCTGGCGATCGAACGGGCCTGTGCGCTCTTCGGCTGCGGTTTCGCCAATGTGCAGCCCAATTCGGGCAGCCAGGCCAACCAGGGCGTGTTCACCGCGCTTCTCCAGCCGGGGGACACGATCCTCGGGATGAGCCTCGATGCCGGCGGGCATCTGACCCATGGCGCCGCGCCCAACCAGTCGGGCAAATGGTTCAACGCGCTGCAATACGGTGTGCGGGCGCAGGATCTGACCATCGACTACGACCAGATCGCGGATCTGACCGCGCAGCACCGGCCGAAGATGATCATCGCCGGGGGCAGCGCGATCCCGCGGCACATCGACTTTGCGCGGATGCGCGCGATCGCCGACACTGTCGGCGCGGTGCTGCTGGCCGATGTGGCGCATTTCGCCGGGCTGATTGCGGCAGGGCTTTACCCCAGCCCCTTCCCGCATGCCCATGTCGCCACCACGACGACGCACAAGACGTTGCGCGGCCCGCGGGGCGGGATGATCCTGACGAACGATCCCGACATCGCGAAGCGAGTGAACAGCGCGATCTTTCCGGGCATCCAGGGCGGCCCGCTGATGCATGTGATCGCGGCCAAGGCGGTCGCTTTCGGCGAGGCGCTGCGGCCCGAGTTCAGGGCCTATCAGGCGCAGGTCATCGCCAATGCGCAGGCGCTGGCGGATCAGCTGATGAAGGGCGGGCTCGACATCGTGACGGGGGGGACCGACTGCCACCTGATGCTGGTCGATCTGCGGCCCAAGGGCGTGAAGGGCAATGCGACCGAACAGGCGCTGGGCCGGGCGCATATCACCTGCAACAAGAACGGCATCCCCTTTGACACCGAAAAGCCGACCGTCACGTCGGGCGTGCGGCTCGGCAGCCCGGCCGGGACGACGCGGGGCTTTGGCGAGGCCGAGTTCCGGCAGATCGGCGACTGGATCGTTGCCGTCGTGGACGGGCTGGCCGCGCATGGCGAGGCGGGCAACGGGGCGGTCGAGGCGCGGGTGAAGGCAGAGGTTGCGGCCCTCTGCGCGCGGTATCCGATCTATCCGGGGCTCTGAGCGGCCCGGTCAGAGCAGCCCGCGCCAGCGCGCCACTGCCAGGGCAAGGCCGGCGACCACGGCGAGCTGGAACACCACCGACCCGGCGAGGTTGACGAGGAACGCCGCCGCCCGCCCCTTGCCGGCAGCACCCTGAAGGTGCCTGACGCAGGCGTCATAGGCTGCGGCGATGCGGGCATCGTCCAGCATCGTCTGCACCTTGGGGTTCTGCGCGAGAAAGGCGACCTCGGCGAGGTATTCGGCCTCCTTGCGCACGCGGCGAGGCAGGCGGCGCCCGCCGCGGCGCAGCTTGTCGCGCAGGCCGCTGCCGCGGACGCCGAGCCGTTCCTCCATCAGCGCGGCCACGCGGTCGGCCATCTGCTGCACCGTGATCGCACCCATGCCCGTCCCCTGCCGGCCTTGGGCCCGACACTAGCGGCTGGGCCGGGCGCGCTCAACAAGGCTGGTGCAGGCTGCGGCGGCGCGCTAGGACGCAGGGATGCTGCATGTCGTCCAACATGGCGCGCCGGGGGACCGGCCGCCGCTGCTGATCGCGCATGGCCTGTTCGGGTCGGCGCGCAACTGGGCGGCGATGGCGCGGCGGCTGGCGGCCGGGCGGCTGGTGCTCGTGCCGGACATGCGAAACCACGGCGACAGCCCGTGGGACGCATTGCACGACTATCCGGCGCTCGCCGGCGATCTGGCCGAGATCTGCGCGCGCCACGGCGGCGGGCTCGACGTGGTCGGGCATTCGATGGGCGGCAAGGCGGCGATGGCGCTGGCGCTGCTGCATCCCGGTGCGGTGCGGCGGCTGGTGGTGGGGGATATTGCGCCGGTCGCCTATGACCATACGCAACAGCACAACATCGATGCGATGCGGGGTCTCGACCTGGCCGGCGTCGGAACGCGGGCCGAAGCCGACCGGCGGCTGGCGGCGACGGTGGCCGATCCGGCCTTGCGGGCGTTCTTCCTGCAGTCGCTGGACCTCAAGGCAGAGGGCGGGCCGCGCTGGCGGCTGAACCTCGATTCGCTCACGGCGAACATGGGGGCGATCCTCGGCTGGCCGGACATGGGCGGGCGGCAGTTCGCGGGTCCGGTTCTGTTTCTCGCCGGGGCCGGGTCGGACTATGTCCGGCCCGACCATCGCGCCGCCATCCGGGCGCTGTTCCCGGCCTCGGCCGTGGCGCGCATCCCGGGGGCGGGCCACTGGCTGCACGCCGACCGGCCCGATGCCTTTGCGGCGGCGGTCGAGGCATTCCTGACGCGGGACTGAGGCGCCGCGGCGGCGCTAGCCGAGGCGTTTGACCGCGTCGCGCCATTTGAAGGGCCGCGCGCCCGTGGGTGCCCATGCGCTCGACCCGGCGAGGGCGGCGAACAGGATCGCCGCGGCCTCGCGCCCCTTGGAGCCGCCGCCGAGGCGCAGGGCCAGTTCCGCCTCGACCCGGCCGCGCCAGTCGGCGGCGCGGGCGATCAAGACGGGATCTTCGGGCATATGCGCGAGCACCGGCCCCGCCGCATCCTCGATCGCCTTGAGGAAGGCGGCAGCGCCCTTGGGCGATGTCGCGGCCTCGGACGCCGCCGCATCGGTCGCCGCCTCGACCCGCGCCCAGAGCGCCGCGCGCGCGTCGCGCAGCATGCCCTCGACCGACCCGTGCCGCTGCACCAGCGACGAGGCGGCAAGGCCGGCGCCGGCAGCGACGGCGCTGAAGGTCACGGCCTTGACCCCGCCCGCGCGGTGCAGGGCAAGGACGGTGTCATGCACCACGTCGTCGGGAACGCTGCGGGGCCGGGCCATGCGGCACTATACCGCGCGTGCGCCGTGCCGGAAGGGGTCACGGTCGGGGCGGGCGGGCTTTGTAGACCGGCAGCCGCCAGCCGAAGGCAAGGCTGCCGGCGCGCAGGGCGAAGGTGACGCCCGCGCACAGCACCAGCGCCCCGGGCGTCGTCATCCCCGCAAGCCCGCCCAGCAGCGCCGCGCCCGCGCCGGCAAAAGCGGCGGTGACGTAAAGCTCGCCCTGCCTGAGCACCAGCGGAACCTCGTTGCAGACCACATCGCGCATCAGGCCGCCGAAGCAGCCCGTCGCCACCCCCATGATGAGGACGATGGTCGGGTGATGGTCGAGCGCCAGCGCCACCCCGGTGCCCGCCGGCACCGCGACCGCCAGCGCGCAGGCGTCCAGCCAGAGAATCGCCCGCATCCGGCTTTCGAGCAGATGGGCGGTGAAGAACACGAGGATCGCGGCGGTCGAGGCGACGGCGATATGGGCCGGTTCGGCCACCCAGAACACGGTCTCGCGGTTGAGCACGACATCGCGGATCGTCCCGCCGCCGACCGCTGTCAGACAGGCGACAAAGACAAAGCCGACGATGTCGAGCTGCGCGCGCGAGGCGACCAGCGCCCCGGTGAGCGCAAAGACCGCGACCGCCGCATAATCGAGAAGGGCGACAAGCGTCATGCCCGCGCCGCCTTGAACGGCGCCATCCCCGCCCGGGCCAGCGCATCGGCCCGTTCGTTCTCGGCATGGCCTGCGTGACCCTTGATCCATTCCCAGGCCACCTTGTGGCGGGCCTGCGCCGCATCGAGCCGCTGCCACAGGTCGATGTTCTTGACCGGCTTGCCGTCCGATGTGCGCCAGCCGTTGCGCTTCCAGCCGTGGATCCACTGCGTCACGCCGTTCTTCACATAGGCGCTGTCGGTGACGATGGTGATCTGCGATGGCCTCTCGAGCGCGTCGAGCGCGCTGATCGCGGCCAGCAGTTCCATGCGGTTGTTGGTGGTCGCCGCCTCGCCGCCGGACAGCTCGCGGGTGCGCAGGGTCGCATCCCCCTCGCGCGCGACCAGCAGCGCACCCCAGCCGCCCGGGCCGGGGTTCCCGGAACAGGCACCGTCGGTATAGGCGAAAAGCGCGGGCATGCCTGCCGGGTTAGCCGCTTGCAGGTGGCCGTGCAAGCACGGCCGCTCGCCGGCCCCCGGTCACAGCGCGATGGGGGCGAGCGACAGCAGCACGATCGCCGTCAGCCCCGCCCGCAGGCGCATCCACCAGTCGGGCGCGAGGCCCTGCCGCTGGAACGACCAGTCGAGCAGCAGCAGCCCCGCAAATCCCGCCATCAGGTTGATCGCCGCCGAGACCGGCCCGCCGCCGATCATCAGGAAGGCCCACAGCGCCGGGATCACCGAAAGCGCATAGCCGACTGCCGCCGCCGTGCCGCTGGCCCGTGTGGCAAAGCCCCAGAGCACACCGGACATGAAGGCGAGGATCACGGTGCCGTAGGCCAGCCCGACATAGGGCCCGACGAAGCGGGGGCCGAGGGTGCGCAGGCCCCAGTCCTGCAAGCCGGGGTCAAGCACCGTCAGCGCGCCCCAGACGAAGGGGATCAGCCCCGCAAGGCCGAGGATCAGGGCGGCGGCCGGGATGCGCATCTGTCAGGCCGGTTCGCGCAAGGCCCGGGGCACCTTGAACTCCACCCGCTCCACCGCCGTCTCGACCGTCTCGCAGGTCAGCGCATAGCGGGCGGCGAAGGCGTCGATCACCTCGTTCACCAGAACCTCCGGCGCGCTGGCGCCGGCCGTCACCCCCACCGCGCGGGCCCCCTCGAGCGCGCGCCAGTCGATATCGGCCGCGCGCTGGACAAGCTGCGCGTAACCACAGCCGGCCGCCTGCCCGACCTCGACCAGGCGGCGCGAATTCGACGAGTTCGGCGCGCCGATCACCAGCAGCGCGTCGATGCGGGCGGCGATGGCCTTGACCGCCGCCTGCCGGTTGGTCGTGGCATAGCAGATATCCTCGCGCTGCGGCCCGATGATGGACGGAAAGCGCGCCCGCAGCGCCGCGACGACGGCCGCGGTGTCATCAACGCTGAGCGTCGTCTGGGTGATGAAGGCCAGCCGGCCGGGATCGCGCGGGGCAAGGCCCGCGACATCGGCCACCGTCTCGACCAGCAGCACCTCGCCCTCGGGAAGCTGGCCCATCGTGCCGACCGTCTCGGGGTGGCCGGCATGGCCGATCATCACCAGTTGCCGCCCCTCGGCATGGTGGCGCGCGGCCTCCATATGCACCTTGGTCACCAGCGGGCAGGTCGCATCCACCGCGATCATGGCGCGGGCCGCCGCCGCTGCGGGCACCGATTTCGGCACGCCATGGGCGGAAAAGATCACCGGCCGGTCATCGGGGCATTCGTCGAGTTCCTCGACGAACACCGCGCCCCGGGCCCGCAGGTCATCGACGACATAGCGGTTGTGCACAATCTCGTGCCGGACATAGACCGGTGCGCCCCATTTCTCGAGCGCCAGCTCGACGATCTTGATCGCCCGGTCCACGCCGGCGCAGAACCCGCGCGGGGCGGCAAGGTAGAGGGTCAGCGGGGGATGGGTCATCGCAGGTCCGGGCGCTCGGGTCACGGGACAGAGGTAGGGGACGGGGCGCGGCCCGTCCAGCCGCAATGCGCCCCGTGCGGAACCCTGCGCTCGGAACGCCTGCGCTCAGAACCCCTGCGCGGCGAGATACTGGCACGCCGGCGCATGGCCGCCCAGCGTGCAGTCCCGGTTGGCGGCCAGAAGGCCGGCATAATGGGCGCAGATGGCCGGATCGCCGCCATAGCATTGCGCCCCCATCTGCCAGAGCCGGCAGGCAGCGGCAAACCCGTGCACCTGGCAGGCGATCTGGTGATAGGGCACGCAATACCGCGGATCGGCCGAGGTCTGGCACGTCGCCTCGAGCATCGGGATCCGGCGGCAGTCGTAGGGAACACCGTTTTCGTCGCGGCCGCAGGGGGCGGCCGGATCGTGCGGCTGCGACGCGACGGGCGGCGCCAGCAGCGCCGCCCATGCCAGAAGGCCCGCACCGACCGTTCCCCCTCGCCAGCGCTTCATCGCCGCCCCGCAGCACATATGAGTGCGAGGGTGCGCGGCGCGGACTTGTCTGTCAACCAGCCCGCGCCCGCGCGATCAGCCTTCGGCGGGCGTTTCGTCCGGCACCGCGGCGGGCGCCGCGCCGCTGCGCGGCTCGAAGCTGCGCGGCTCGAATGTCCGCGGCTCTCGCGGCTCGCGCGGCGGGCGGCCGATGACCTCCTTGAGGTCGTCGAGCTCGATGAAATTGTCCGCCTGCCGGCGCAGTTCGTCCGCAATCATCGGCGGCGACGAGCGGATCGTCGAGACGATCGACACCCGCACCCCCTGGCGCTGAAGGCTCTCGACCAGCGGGCGGAAGTCGCCGTCGCCCGAGAACAGCACGATGTGATCGACCTTGGGCGCAAGCTCCATGGCATCGACCGTCAGCTCGATGTCCATGTTCCCCTTCACCTTACGCCGCCCCTGGCTGTCGGTATATTCCTTGGCCGGCTTGGTGCGCATGGCAAAGCCGTTGTAGTGCAGCCAGTCGACCAGCGGCCGGATGGGCGAGTATTCCTCGTTCTCCAGCAGGGCGGTGTAATAGAATGCCCGCGTCAGCTTGCCGCGGCGCATGAACTCCTGCCGGAGCAGCTTGTAGTCGATGTCGAAACCCAGTGCGCGCGCAGCCGCGTAGAGGTTGGAGCCGTCGATGAACAGCGCCAACCGGTCATCCTTGTAAAACATCCTGGTCCCCTCAAAATGTCCGTAAGGCAGTCGGTTCCGTGAGTGACGTCGGAGAAACCGGTATGTGCCCGATGCGACAGTTAGGCGACCGCCATGGAACCGCAACACGAATCATACGAAAGTGTAGCATTCGCTGCCCCTTTCGGCCATGCGGCGCTCGTGGCGCTCGGGGCCAACCTGCCGATCGGCGCGCAACCGCCGGACGAAACCCTGCGCCAGGCACTCGCCGCGATGGCCGCGGCCGGGTTTGCCGACATCCGCTGCAGCCGGTTCTGGCGGACGCCCTGCTTTCCGCCCGGGGCGGGGCCCGACTATGTGAACGCCGCCGCCGCCGCTTGCTGGACCGGACCGGGCGGGGCAGAGGGCGCGCTGCGCGCCCTGCATGCCATCGAGGCAAGCCATGGCCGCGTGCGGGCCCAGCGTTGGGGCATGCGCACGCTCGACCTCGACCTGCTGGCGCTCGGGCAGGCCATCCGGCCCGATGCGGGGACGCAGACGCTCTGGCGCCGGCTGCCGCCCGAGGCGCAGATGAGCGCGGTGCCCGACCGGACGGTGCTGCCGCATCCGCGCCTGGCCGACCGGGCCTTCGTGCTCGTCCCGCTGGCCGAGGTGGCGCCGCAGTGGCGGCACCCGCTGACCGGCCGGAGCGTGGCCGAGATGCTCGCGGCGCTGCCGGCATCCGCGCATGAAGGGATGGCAAGACTGTGAGCGATGCGGCGCAATCGTCGCTTGTCAACCCCCAGCGGTCATCCTATACGGGCCTTTCCATGCCCCCCGCCCAGAATTGGAGAGACCATGGCCCGCGTGACGGTCGAGGATTGCGTTGACAAGGTTCCGAACCGGTTCGAGCTGGTGATGCTAGCCGCGCACCGCGCGCGCGAGATTGCGGCGGGCGCGCCCCTGACCGTCGAGCGCGACAACGACAAGAATTCGGTCGTCGCCCTGCGCGAGATCGCCGAGGAAACACAGCCCGCCGACGCGCTGCGCGAACGGATGATCGCCGGCCTCCAGACCCAGATCGAGGTGGACGAGCCCGAGGAGGACAAGATGGCGCTTCTCATGGGCGCCGAGGCCGACCGGCCCGCCCATGACGACATGAGCGAGGAGCGCATGCTGCGCGCCCTGCTGGAGGCGCAAGGCCAAGGGTGACACCGGCTGCGGGAACGGCGGAGCGGATGATCGACGTTGACGATCTCATCGCGCTCATCCGCAACTACAACCCGCGCACCCAGGACGACCTGATCCGGCGGGCCTATGACTACGGCCGCCGGATGCACGACGGGCAATTGCGCCAGTCCGGCGAGCCCTACTTTTCCCACCCCGTCGCCGTTGCCGCGATCCTGACCGAGATGCGGCTGGACGATGCGACGATCGTGACGGCGCTGCTGCACGATACGATCGAGGACACCAAGTCCACCTATTCCGAGATTGCCGCACGGTTCGGCCCGGAGATCGCCGAACTCGTCGATGGGGTGACCAAGCTGACCAACCTGCAGCTGTCTTCGGCGGAATCGAAACAGGCCGAGAATTTCCGCAAGCTCTTCTTCGCCATGTCGCGCGACCTGCGGGTGATCCTCGTCAAGCTCGCGGACCGGCTGCACAACATGCGCACGATCCGCTCGATGAAGCCGGACAAGCAGGCCCAGAAGGCGCGCGAGACGATGGAGATCTATGCCCCCCTCGCCGGGCGCATGGGGATGCAGTGGATGCGCGAGGAGCTCGAGGATCTCGCCTTCCGCGTCCTCAACCCCGATGCGCGCAATTCGATCCTGCGCCGGTTCGTGACGCTCCAGCGCGAGACGGGCGAGGCGATCCCCAAGATCACCGGCGACATCCGCGTCGAACTCGACAGCGCCGGCATCGAGGCCGATGTCTATGGCCGGGCGAAGAAACCCTTTTCGGTCTGGCGCAAGATGCAGGAAAAGAACCTCGCCTTCTCGCGCCTGTCGGACATCTACGGCTTTCGCATCATCGTGCGCGATGTCGCCGACTGCTATCGCGCGCTCGGCGCGATCCACCAGCGCTGGAAGGCGGTGCCGGGGCGGTTCAAGGATTACATCAGCCAGCCCAAGACCAACGGCTACCGCTCCATCCACACCACGGTCTCGGGCCGCGACGGCAAGCGCGTCGAGGTGCAGATCCGCACCCGCGAGATGCACGAGGTCGCCGAGGCCGGCGTCGCCGCCCACTGGGCCTACCGCGACGGCGTGCGCAGCGTGAACCCCTTTGCCGTCGATCCGGCCAAGTGGATCGCCGCCCTGACCGAACGCTTCGAGGAGGGCGACAACGACGAGTTCCTCGAACATGTCAAGCTCGAGATGTATTCCGATCAGGTGTTCTGCTTCACCCCCAAGGGCGATGTGGTGCAACTGCCGCGCGGGGCCACGCCGCTCGACTATGCCTATGCCATCCACACCCGGATCGGGAACGCCTGCGTCTCGGCCAAGGTGGACGGCATCCGCGTGCCGCTCTGGACGCGGCTCAAGAACGGCCAGTCGGTCGAGATCATCACCGCCGAGGGGCAGAAGCCGCAGGCCTCGTGGATCGACATCGTGACCACCGGCCGCGCCAAGGCCGCCATCCGCAAATCCCTGCGCGAGGAGGACCGGGGCCGCTTCGTCAAGCTGGGGCGCGAGCTGGCCCGCGTGACCTTCGAGCGGGTCGGCAAGAAGGCGACCGACAAGGCGCTGCTGACCGCTGCCCGCACGCTCGGCCTGCCCGACGAGACCGAACTGCTGGCACGGATCGGCTCGGCCGAGGTGACGGCGCAGAAGGTCGTCGAACTGCTCTACCCCGAGGTGCAGCGCCGCGGCGCGGAGGACGAGGTGGATGCATCGCGCCCCGTGCTCGGCCTGCCGGACGACCAGGCCTTTCGCCGCGCGCCCTGCTGCCAGCCGCTGCCGGGCGAGCGGATCGTCGGCATCGCCTATCGCGGGAAGGGGATCATCGCCCATGCCATCGACTGCCCGGCGCTGGTCGATCTCGAGGACCAGCCCGAACGCTGGGTCGATCTGCACTGGCAGCCGGGCCGGCACGCCCCCGTCCATACCGTGAGCCTCGATGTCACCATCGCCAATGCCGCCGGTGTGCTCGGCCGCATCTGCACCCTGATCGGGGATCGCAAGGCGAACATTTCCGACCTACATTTCGCCGACAAGAAGCCCGACTATTACCGCCTTGTGATCGACGCGGACCTGCGCGACGTGGAACATCTCCACACCGTGCTGACCGCGCTCGAGGCCGAGGTGGACGTCGCCCGGGTGGCACGGCATCGGGACATGCAGCGCAGGCCCTGAACGGGGCTGTTGAGGGATCGAAGTGTCGGTGTTCAAGCGTCGCACGCCGCGTTCATGGGCCCGCCTCGCCGCGGAAACGGTCTGGCCGCAAAGCGGCTGGCGCCGCGCAGGCTCCTACGTCATGCACCGCCTGCGCCGCCTGCCCGACAGTCCGCAGCGCATCGCCCGCGGCATCTTCGCCGGCATCTTCGTGTCGTTCATGCCCTTCTACGGCATTCACATGCTCTCCGGCGCGGCCTTCGCGCTCGCGATCCGGGGCAACATGCTCGCCGCCGTCTTCGGCACGCTGGTCGGCAACCCGCTGACCTTCCCGGCGATCGCCTGGGTCGCGCTCGAGGCGGGCTACTGGATGCTGGGTGGCGATCACTCGGCGCCGATGTCGGCGGTGATCGACGCCTTCGGCGCCGCCGCCTCGCAGCTCTGGCACAACATGGTCGCGCTGCTGCACGGCCGTCCGACCCATTGGGGCAACCTGCACCGGTTCTTCCAGCAGGTGTTCCTGCCCTATTTCGTCGGCGGCATCCCGACCGGGATCGTCGCCGGGCTGATCGGTTATTTCCTCAGCCTGCCGGTCATCGTCGGCTATCAGAAGCTGCGCGCCAAGCAGACGCGCGAGCGGGTGGAGCGCCGGCTGGCCGAGCGTGCCGCGGCCCTCGCCCGGGCCGAGGCCGAAGCGGCCGCCGTGGCGGCCCGGCACGAAGGCCCGCCGCCGCCCCAAGGCCCTGATGACGCCGCGGCAGCGCGTCCCGATGCCGCCCCGCCCGAGGCTGACGCCGACCGCACGACGCGCTAGGCTCGCCGACAGGCTGCCTGCAGCCACCCATGCCAGACAAGAGGCCCCGATGTCCAGCACGCCGCCCGCATCCCGCCTGCGCCTCGGGGTCAACATCGACCACGTGGCAACCCTGCGCAACGCCCGCGGCGTCACCTGGCCCGACCCGGTGCGCGCCGCCCTTCTCGCCGAGGCGGCGGGCGCCGACGGCATCACGGCCCATCTGCGCGAGGACCGGCGGCACATGCGCGATGCCGACATCCCCGAGATCATGGCGGCGATCCGCCTGCCGCTGAACTTCGAGATGGCGGCCACCGCCGAGATGCAGGCCATCGCGCTCGCCCACCGGCCGCATGCCGTCTGCATCGTCCCCGAGAAGCGCGAGGAACGCACGACCGAGGGCGGGCTCGACGTCGCGGGCGACGAGAACCGGCTGGGCGACTATATCGCCCCGCTGCGCGACGCCGGATGCCGCGTGTCGCTGTTCATCGGCCATGACGCGCGCCAGATCGAATCCGCGGCCCGGATCGGCGCGGCGGTGGTCGAACTCCACACCGGCACCTATTGCGACCTGCACGCCGAGGGGCGCCATGCCGATCGCGATGCAGAACTGCTCAACCTCATCCGCGGCGCCGCGCTCGCCCATGAACTCGGACTCGAGGTGCATATGGGCCATGGGCTTACCTACGAGACGGTCGGCCCGGTCGCCGCCATCCCGGAGGTGAGGGAACTCAACATCGGGCATTTCCTGATTGCCGAGGCGGTGTTCGTCGGCCTCGGCCCGGCGGTGACCGAGATGCGCCGCCTGATGGACGCGGCCCGCGCCTGATCCGCCCGTGATCCTCGGCATCGGCACCGATCTGGCGAACATCGAGCGCATCGCGGCCACGCTCGCCCGCTTCGGCGACCGCTTCCGGGCGCGCGTCTTCACCCCCGAGGAACAGCGCCGGGCCGACCGCCGCGCCGATGCCGCCGCCACCTTCGCCAAACGCTGGGCCGCCAAGGAGGCCTGCTCCAAGGCGCTCGGCACCGGCCTGCGCATGGGCATCGCCTGGCGGGACATGGCGGTCACCAACCTGCGCAGCGGCCAGCCGCAGATGCGGCTGACCGGCTGGGCCGCCGCGCGGCTGGCCGCTCTCACCCCGCCCGGGCACACCGCCGTCATCCATGTCAGCCTGACCGACGATCACCCCTGGGCCCAGGCCTTCGTGGTGATCGAGGCAAGGCCGCTCCCGCCCGCCGCCCCCCGCGCCTGACCTGCGACTTCATCGTTCCCCAAATACTCAAGCCCGGGCCGGCGCCTGCCCGCCGACCGGGACGGCGCACCCCGCCCGCCGTGCCGATCACGCCCCCGCGCCTTGACTTGTCCCCCGCCGCTGGCCAAGACGGCCCGGTGCGGCAAGGGGACGATGATGGCGAGCAAGGCGAAATCCGAAGGCGGGATTGTCGAGACGGTCAAGACGATCGTCTACGCGCTCCTGATCGCGGGGGTGTTCCGCACGCTGTTCTTCCAGCCGTTCTGGATCCCCTCGGGGTCGATGAAGGACACGCTCCTGATCGGCGACTTCCTGTTCGTGAACAAGATGGCCTACGGCTATTCGCGCCATTCCTGCCCCTTCTCGCTCTGCCCGTTCCCGGGCCGCATCCTGTTCTCGGAACCCGAACGCGGCGATGTGGTGGTCTTCCGCCATCCGGTGAACGGCACCGATTTCATCAAGCGCCTGATCGGCCTGCCGGGCGATACGGTGCAGATGGTGAACGGCCGGATCGTCCTGAACGGCGTGCCCGTGCCGCAGGAACCGGCCGGCCAGTTCGCCGAGGTGTTCGAACCGCAGGGCCCGCTGCGCGGCCTGCCGCGCTGCGAGAACGCGCCGGTCGGCCAGGGCGGCACCTGCCTCAAGTCGCGGTTCATCGAGACGCTGCCGGGGGGGCGGGCGCACAGCGTGCTCAACATCGACGAGAACGGTTTCGGCGACAACACGCCGGTGTTCACCGTGCCGCCGGGGCAATATTTCTTCATGGGCGACAATCGCGACAACAGCCAGGACAGCCGCTATGGCCGGGCCGTCGGCGGTGTCGGCTTCGTGCCGGCGGAAAACCTGATCGGGCGGGCCGACCGGATCATGTTCTCCTCTGCCGGCACTTCGATGCTCTATTTCTGGACCTGGCGCAGCGATCGCTACCTCAAGGCGGTCGATTGAAGCCGGGCGCCGACATCGCCGCCCTCGCCGCGCGGCTCGGCCACAGCTTCCGCGACCCGGGCCTGCTTGTCCGCGCGCTGACCCATGCCTCGCTCTCGGGGCCGTCGCGGCCCTCGAACGAACGGCTCGAGTTCCTCGGCGACCGCGTGCTGGGGCTTGCCATCGCCGAAGCGCTCTACCGCGCCGACGGCACCGCCTCGGAGGGGCAGCTTGCGCCCCGGTTCAACGCCCTGGTGCGGCTCGAGACCTGCGCCGAGGTCGCGCGCGGCCTCGGGCTTGGCGATGCGCTGCGGCTCGGGCGGTCCGAGGCGATGACAGGCGGCCGGCGCAAGGAGGCGCTGCTGGGCGACGCGCTCGAAGCGGTGATCGCGGCGGTCTATCTCGACGCCGGGTTCGAGGCGGCGCGCGCCGTCGTCCTGCGGCTCTGGGGCAGCCGGATCGCCGAGGCGCGCGAAACGGCGCGCGATGCCAAGTCGGCGCTGCAGGAATGGGCGCAGGCCCGCGGCCTGCCGCCCCCCGACTATGTCGAAACAGCGCGCGAGGGTCCCGATCACGCGCCGGTGTTCACCGTGACGGTGCGCCTCGCCTCGGGCGCAGAGGCTTCGGCGCAGGCGGCCTCGAAACGGGCCGCCGAACAGGCGGCGGCGGCAAGCCTGCGCGCGCAACTTGGCGAGGGTGCGGAATGACGGAAGAACCGACACGGGCCGGGTTCGTTGCGCTCATCGGCGAGCCGAACGCGGGCAAATCGACCCTGCTCAACCGCATGGTCGGGGCCAAGGTCAGCATCGTGACGCACAAGGTGCAGACGACCCGCACCCGCATCCGCGGCGTCTGCATGGCCGGTCAGGCCCAGATCGTCTTCGTCGATACCCCCGGCCTCTTCCGGCCGCGGCGCAGGCTCGACCGCGCGATGGTCGCGGCGGCCTGGGGCGGGGCGGCGGATGCCGATGTGATCGTCCTGCTGATCGAGGCGCATCGCGGGCTCACCGAAGGCGTCCGGTCGATCCTCGACGGCCTGCGCGACCGGCTCGCGCAGGGCCGCTGCGTGGCGCTGGCGATCAACAAGATCGACAAGGTCAAGGCCGAAACCCTCCTTGCGCTCGCCGAAGCGGCCAATGCCGCCTATCCCTTCGCCCGCACCTTCATGATCTCGGCCGAACGCGGCTATGGGGTCGAGGATCTCAAGGCCTGGCTGGCCGGCGCGTTGCCCGAGGGCCCCTGGCTCTACCCCGAGGACCAGCTTGCCGATCTGCCGATGCGGATGATCGCGGCCGAGATCACGCGCGAAAAGCTCACCCTGCGCCTGCACGAGGAACTGCCTTACCAGCTGACCGTCGAAACCGAATCCTGGGATGACCGGCCCGACGGCTCCACCCGGATCGACCAGCTGGTCTATGTCGCGCGCGAGGCGCACAAGCCCATCGTCCTCGGCGCGGGCGGGCAGACGATCAAGGCGATCGGCGCCGCCGCGCGGACGGAACTGGCCGCATTCCTGGGCCGGCCCGTGCACCTGTTCCTGACGGTCAAGGTGCGCCCCGAATGGCTGAACGAGGCCGAGCGCTATACCGAGATGGGGCTCGATTTCCGCGATGGCGACTGACGCGGGGCGGGTCTGGAGGCCAGTCTGCGGGCCAGTCTGCGGGTCAGTCTGCGGGCCAGTCTGGGGGCGGATCTGGGGGCGGCGGCACGGGGGCGGCATCCGGCACAACGGCTCTGCGCGACGGCAGCGGCCATGACCCCGCGCCTTGCCGCAGGGGTCTGGGTGCAGGCCTATCTCGCCCGCCTGCGCCTCGCGGCCATCCCGGCCTATGTGACCGCCCGGGGCGATGCGACCGCCGGCGCCGTGGTGGTGAAATGCGCAACGCTCGACGGGCGGGCCCGCGCATTCCAGCGCTCCTTCGACCTCGACACGGGCAGGCGGGTCTGGCGGATCCTGGTCGAGGGGCCCGAAGCCGAAGTCGACGCCGCGCTGGCGCGCGGCCGCGCCCGCGACCCGGACCTGTGGATCCTGGAGATCGAGGATCGCGCCGGCCGCACCCTGCTCGACGAACCCGGCCTCAGCGACTGACCGCCGCAATGGCGCCCGCAACGCGGTCGGCCAGCGGGTCGAGAGCGGCCGCGCAGAGATCGGCGGCAGCCACTGTCACCAGCGGATCGCCATGGCGGGAGCGGCTCTTGGCATAGCGGGGATCGTAATGGTGCTCCATCAGGGCGGCGGCGAGCGCGGTGAAATCCGCCGCGCCCGCCAGCGCATGCCAGGCCTCGATCCGCTCGCGCGGCTGCATCGGACGCAGCCGGTCGATCGCAGCGTGCAGGGCAAGCGGATCCACCGTCAGATCGGCATAGGCCCGCGCCAGATACGCCGCGCGCACATCAAGCGGCGCCGCCACCGCCACCCGGGGCGCTGCGCGCATCGCAACCCAGAGCGCGGGGGGGATGCGCACATCCCCGATCGCCGCGCTTTCCGCCTCGACCACGACGGGTCGCGCCGGATCGAGCGCCACCATCGCCATCGCCAGCCGCCCCTCGAACCCGCGCTGCGACGGCTGCCCACCCGGCCGCGCCCCGAACAGCGAGCCGCGATGGTTCGCCAGCCCCTCGAGATCGAGCACCTGCAGACCGCGGGCGGCGAGACGCGGCAGCAGATCGGTCTTGGCCGTGCCAGTCAGCCCATCGAGCACCACCACCGGTATCGGCCAGACCGCATCATAGAGCGCCTCGGCCACCAGCCGCCGCCAGGCCCTGTAGCCCCCTTCCAGCGTCTCGACCCGCCACCCGACCGCCCGCAGGATCGTTGCAAAGGCCCCCGACCGCTGCCCCCCGCGCCAGCAGTAGACCAGCGGCCGCCAGCCGCCGCCCATGCCCGCCAGCGGCCCGTCCAGATGCGCCGCGACCGCCCGCGCCACGATGGCCCCGCCGATCTTGCGCGCGGCAAAAGGGCTCTGCTGCTTGTAGATCGTGCCGACGCGCGCGCGTTCCTCGTTCGACAGGACCGGCAAGCTGATGGCGCCGGGCAGATGATCCTCGGCATATTCCGCCGGCGAGCGCACATCAATCACGCTATCGAAGCCATGCGCAGCCCACTGCGCGAGTGCGGTCAGACCATATCCCATGCCGCGCCATAGCGCCACCGACGCCGCGGCGAAAGCCCCGACTGCCGGGGCGGCCCACGGAACCGCCGGGCGCAGCGCCCGGCGGGATCGCCCGGAACGGCCGTGCGCCTCCGGCGGGGACATTTGGGCCAGCCTGAATTCTGTCGCTGTCGGTTGCCGTTTCAGGCTGGCAAAAATATCCCCGCCGGAGGCGCAGCTCTCCGCGCGCGATCCCGCCGGGGTGGTGCGCTGTCAGGCCTCGGAGCGCAGCACCTGGGCCGGCCGGGCGGCGAGCGGGCGCAGCGCGAAGGCAAGACCGGCCAGAAGCACGGCGAGGATGCCGCCGGCGACGATGGCGGTGGCCGAGACCGGCTCGAAGGCATAGCCGGTGCGCATCACGAAGGTCGTGACCGCCCAGCCTGCGAGCCCGCCCGCCACAATCGCCACGATGCCGGCCGCCGCGCCCATGACGGCCGCGCGCAATGCGAAGGAGGCGAGGATTCGCGCCCGCGTGGCGCCGATCGTCTTGAGCACGGCCGCCTCGTAGACCCGTGCCCGTTCGCCGGCGGCCGCGGCGCCGATCAGCACCATGAAGCCGGTGACCAGCGTCGCCCCCGCCGCCCAGGCGGTCGCCGAGGCAAGCGCACCGAGCGCTTCGGTCACCTGATCGACCGCGTCCTGCACCCGGATCGCGGTGATGTTCGGATAAGCCTGCGCGAGGTCGCGCAGGATCGCCCCTTCGCGCGCCTGGTCGGCATAGACGGTGGCGATATGCGTATGCGGCGCGCCGGCGAGGGCGTCGGGCGACATGCTCATGACAAAGCCGATCCCCGCCGTCTCGAAGCGGACCTCGCGAAAGCTGGTGATTTCGGCCTCGATGTCGCGCCCGAGGATGTTCACGGTGAGCCGGTCGCCGAGGCTCAGCCCCAGTTCCGCCCCCTCGCCTGCGGCAAAGCTGATCTGCGGCGGGCCGGCATGGTCCGCCGGCCACCAGGTGCCGGCAGTGATCTCGGTTCCGGGGGGCGGTTCGGCGGAATAGGTGATGCCGCGGTCGCCGCGGATCACCCAATGATCGCCGGCGACCTCGGCCGCGGGGCGGCCGTTGATGCGGGTGATGATGCCGCGCAGCATCGGGGCGCTGTCCACCTTCTCGACCCCCGGATCGGCGGCGAGGCGGGCGCGGAAGCCTGCAAGCTGGTCGTTCTGGATGTCGACGACGAAATAGGTCGGCGCCCGCGCCGGCAGGTCGCGCGCGATCGCCGCGCGCAGGTTGCTGTCGATCTGCCCCACGGCCGCCAGCACCGCCAGCCCGAGACCGAGCGAGAGAACCACCGATGTCGCCTCTTCCCGCGGCCCGCCGATCGCCGCCAGCGCAAGGCGCAGCGCCGGCCGCCCGCGCACGGCGCGCGCCCGCGCGCCGGCCCGCGCCAGGCGCCGCAGCCCCCAGGCGGCGAGCACGAGCACGCCGAGCGCGCCGACGATCCCGGCCGCCGACCACAGCGCAAGCGCCGCCACCCCGGAAAGCACCGCCGCCCCGCCGATGAGCGCCGCCGCCAGAAGACCTGTCAGCACGATCCAGCGGGCGCGCGGCAGGCCCGCCGGCCGCCCGCCGCTCGTCCGGTAAAGCGCGGCGGCGCGGATTTCCGAGGCGCGCGCCAGCGGCCAGAGCGTGAAGAGGAATGCCGTCAGCGTGCCGTAGAACGCCGCCTCGAGCAGCGGGCCGGGATAGGGACGGAACACCGCCGGCACGGGCAGCCGCGCCTCGATCACCGGGGCGAGCAGCATCGGCACCCCTGCACCGAGGACCAGCCCGATCCCGACGCCGAGCGCCGTCAGGGCGCCGATCTGGATCAGGTAGGTCTGAAAGATCGTTGTCGAATCGGCGCCCAGCGTGCGGAGCGTGGCGATGGTGGTCACCTTGCGCTCGAGATAGGCGCGCACGGCCGCCGACACGCCGACCCCGCCGACCGCAAGCCCTGCAAGGCCGACGAGCACGAGGAACGCCCCGATCCTGTCCACGAACTGCGACACGCCCGGCGCCGCCGCGCTGCGGTCCGCCCAGCGCAGGCCGGCATCGCGAAAGGCGCCGATCGCCGCCTCGCGCACCGCCGGCAGGCTCGCCTCGGGGCGAAGCATCAGCCGGTATTTCGTCTCGAACAGCGTCCCCGGCACCAGCAGGCCCGAGTCCGCCAGCGCCGGCGTGGCAACGATGGTCCGCGGCCCGAGGCCGAAGCCGGCGGCCGAGGTGTCGGGCTCGCGCAGCAGGACGGCCGACAGCCGGAACGGCTGCAGGCCGAGCCGGAAGGTGCCGCCCAGTTCGAGCCCCAGCCGGTCCACCAGAACCCGGTCCATCACCGAGCCAGGAACGCCGTCCGCCCCCGCCAGCGCCGCGTCGAGCGGGATCGGCGGATCGAGCGTGACCGCGCCGATCAGCGGATAGGCACCATCCACCGCCTTGACTTGCGTGAGGCCCCGCTCGGCCGTCTCGCCCTCGCCCACCACGGCCATCGAGCGGAAATCCACCACCTCGCTGACGGCCGCGGCATTGGCGGCCATGAACGCCCGCTCGTCCTCGGAGGCGAAACGATAGGTGAATTGCATCTGCGCATCGCCGCCCAGAAGGATCGCGCCCTGCTCGCTCAGCCCCTGCTGGATCGCGGCGCGCACGATCCCCACCCCGGCAATGGCGGCGACGCCCAGCGCGAGGCACGCGAGGAACACGCGAAAACCGGCAAGACCCCCGCGCAGTTCTCGGCGGGCAATGCGGGCGGCAAGGGCAAGGGCCATGGATCAACCTCTCCGTTCACGGGCCAGAGGCCCCGGACTGTCGCGGCGGAGCTCGCGCCTATTCGGCCGCGCTGCGCAGCCCGTCCTCGATCACGCGCCCATCTGCCAGACGCACCACCCGGTCGCAGCGCGCGGCAAGCTCGGGCGCATGGGTGACAAGCACCAGCGTCGCCCCATGCCGGTCGCGCAGGCCGAAGAGCATCGCCATGATCGCCTCGCCGTTGGCGCCGTCGAGGTTGCCCGTCGGCTCGTCGGCCAGCAGGATGGCGGGCCGCGGCGCCGCGGCCCGGGCCAGCGCCACACGCTGCTGCTCGCCCCCCGACAGCTGCGCGGGGTAGTGGTCGATCCGGTGGCCGAGGCCGACCGCCTTCAACTCTGCCTCCGCCCGGTCGAAGGCATCGCCCGCCCCCATCAATTCGAGCGGCGTGGCGACGTTTTCGAGCGCCGTCATCGTCGGGATGAGGTGGAAGGACTGGAACACCACACCCATATTCCCCCGGCGAAAGCGTGCCAGCCGGTCCTCGTCCATTGCAGTCAGATCCTGCCCCAGCGCCTTCACAAGTCCCCCGGTGGCGCGTTCCAGCCCGCCCATCAGCATGAGGAGCGACGATTTGCCCGACCCCGAAGGCCCGACCAGCCCCAAAGTCTCGCCCCGCGCCACGTCCAGCGTGATGCCGCGCAGGATCTCGACCGGCCCGGCATTGCCGGCCAGCGTCAGCCGGGCGTCCTTGAGTTGCAGTACCGGGTCGGTCATCCGTGCGGCCTTTCGTCATCTCTCCCGCTGCGCATATGGGGCGGGACGGCGGATCAGCAACCTTGCCGCCACCCTCATCCTCGTGACCCTGCCCGCCTTCGGTGACACCCCCGTGATCGTCGCGCTCGGCGACAGCCTCACCCAGGGCTACGGCCTGCCCGAGGCGCAGGGCTTCGTGCCGCAGCTCGAGGCATGGCTGGCCGATCAGGGCCGCCCGGCGCGGGTCATCAACGCCGGCGTGTCGGGCGATACCACGGCGGGCGGCGCCGCGCGGGTCGGCTGGGCGCTGGCCGACGGGGCCGATGCGATGATCGTCACGCTCGGCGGCAACGACCTGCTGCGCGGCATCGACCCGGCGGCCAGCCGCGCCAACCTCGCCGCGATCCTCAGCGCCGCCGCCGACAAGGGCGTTCCGGTCCTGCTTGTGGCGATGGAGGCGCCGGGGAACTACGGGCCCGAATACAAGGCGGAATTCGACGGTATCTACGCCGCGCTTGCCGCCGAATATGACGCGATCCTCGCCCGCGCCTTCCTCGCCCCGCTGCTCGACGGCACCGGCAGCCCGGCCGATATCGCGCGCTTCCTGCAGGCCGACGGCATCCATCCCAATGCCGAAGGCGTGCGCAGGATCGTGGCCGGCCTCGGGCCGCAGGTCGTCAACCTCCTCGACAAGGCCCAGGGCGGATAAGGCGCCACGGGACCGCGACCGGCGCAGCCTCGTCACCGCCACAACCGCGCGGCAAGCCCGGACCGACCCGCAGCCCGCGGCAGGGCCCGGGGCGATCCCCTGCCGCTGCCCGCCACCATCCTGCCGAACCCGCTCGGGCGGTGCCGATCGCCACGCTGCCCGCGCCCCTCTGCCACCCACGGGGCACCGCGGGATGCCTCGCCCCCCGGCCGTGCCGCCTCGCCTGACCCGTCCCGCCGCCCCCTTCATCGTTCGACAAATACTCCGGGGGGTCCGGGGGGCTGGCCCCCCGGCGCGCAACGCAAGCATGCCGCGGCTGCGGTGCCTCAGGCCGGGACGAGCACGAAATCGTTGCGCACCTCCCAGAACGGTGCGGCGATGCCATGAGCGGCCGCGCGGCCCGGATCGGCGACCTGCTCGAACTTCGCCATCAGGCTTTCCTTGACGCCGAACACCGCATCGGACCCGATATAGGGGTCGTCGGGATCGAAGAAATGCGTCGTCACGGCCCTGTAGCCGGGCGCCGACACGATGTAGTGCAGATGCGCCGGCCGCCACGGATGCCGGCCGAGCGCGGCCAGCAGCCTGCCCACCGGCCCGTCATCGGGGATCGGATAGTGCAGCGGCTTGGCGCCGACGAAGTGGTATCGCCCCTCGGCATCGGTGGTGAATACGCCGCGCAGGTTGAACTCGGGCTGGATGCCCTTCTGTTGCACGTCGTAGAACCCTTCGTCATTCGCCTGCCAGACGTCCAGCCGCGCGCCGGCGATGGGCTTTCCGGCGGTGTCCGTCACGCGGCCGTGGACCAGCATCGGCTCGCCCCTGCCGTCGAGCGCGATGTTCGCGCCGTTCGGCAGTTCGGGCGCGTCGTCCACATGGAACGGCCCGAGCACCGTCGATTCCGTCGCGCCCGAGGGTTTGCGGTTGTTGATCGCATCGACCAGCATCGACACGCCGAGCACGTCCGACAGCAGGATGAACTCCTGCCGCCAGTCGGTGCACATCTGCCCGGTCTCGGTCAGGAACCGGATCGCCTTCATCCATTCGTCCTGAGTCGGCTCGATCTCCTTCACGGCGGCGTGCAGGTGACGGATCAGCACCGCCATAACCTCCGCGAGACGTGCATCGGCCGCCTGCGCGTTGCGGGCGATCACCACATCGGCCGAGGTTTCCTCTGTGAAGAAACCGCGCTCATGGGCTGCTATCGTCATCCTCGCCTCCGTCATCGTGAAAGGATCCTGGCAAGCACGCGGCGCAGTTCGGCCGCCGGGTCGGCCGCCGGGCCGACCGACCGCCAGGCCACGTGATGGTCGGGGCGGACGAGCAGGCAGCCGGCATCGCGGATCTCCCGCGCCCGGGCCCAGTCGCCGGTGTGGTCCTCGATCGCCTGCCGGGGGCCGATCACATGGCATCGGATGTCGAGCCCGAATTCCGCGCCGACCGTCCCGGCGGCCGCGGCCCAGCCCTCGCCGCCGATCCCGGTCAGGATGGTGAACCGCCCTTTGCCGGTGATGTCGAGCGTCGAATGCTTGCGCCCCGCCCGGTCGAACACCCAGACATGGGGGATGCGTGCGCCGGGCCAGGTCGTGGGGGCGTAGTGCAGTTCGGCGTCCTTCTCGAACGCCGGTTCGGGCTGGCCGTCCGTCACCGCAGCGGTGGACCGGTAGCGCTGGTTCATCTCGACGCCGTGGCAGTCGAATTCGTATTTCTTGAACGCGATCGCGGCCCGCAGCGCCTCGCGCTGCTTCTCGCCTGCCTCGGTCGCATCGCAGCGGGCATCCATGTTGCGCTGGATCTTGTCGTGGTCCACCCCGCCGTCCATGCCGAGCGCCTCGAAGATCGGGCCGAATTCGGCGATCGACTGGTTGGCGCGGGTGACGATCTGCCGCGCCACCGGCGCGCGTTCGACGCTGTAGCTATCCAGCAACCCCGGCCCCGCCTGTCCCTTGACCACCGCGGCGAGCTTCCACGCAAGGTTGAAGCCGTCCTGGATCGAGGTGTTCGACCCGAGGCCGTTCGACGGCGGGTGCCGATGGGCGGCATCGCCCATGATGAACACCCGGTCCTTCTGCATGTGCGTGGCATAGCAGTTGTTGACCGTCCAGGTATTGGCCGAGATCAGCTCGATCTCGAGGTCGGGCACGCCCACGAGCTGCCGCGCCACGCCGGTCGCGAACTCCGGCGTCACGTCCGGCGGCGGCTGGCTGATGTCGTATCCCCAGACGATCAGCCATTCGGTCCAGGGCCGCACCATGCGGACAAGGCCCATGCCGATGCCGCCCACATCCGCACCCGGCTGCATCACCCAGTAGAGCACCGAGGGCCGATGCGCGACATAGCGGCCGAGGTCGGCGCGAAACAGGATGTTCATGCTGCCGCCCACGCCCATCCGGCCCTCGAAGGGCAGGCCGGCATGCTCGGCCACAAGGCTGTTCCCGCCATCGGCCCCGACGAGGTATTTCGACCGGATGGTGATGTCGCGCCCCGTCAGCCGGTCGCGGCAGGTGGTCGTCACGCCCGCCCCGTCCTGCACATGGCTAAGGTATTCCGTGCTCATCCGCGCCTTCGCGCCGCGCGAACAGGCGGCCTTGAACAGGATCGGTTCCATGAATGTCTGCGGCAGGTCGTTCATCATGCAGGGCGAGGACAGCAGATGCTCGGCCTTGGACAGGGGATGGTTGCCCCAGCTCTTCATCCGGCCGAGCTCCTCGCCGGCGATGCTCTCGCAGAACACGTTCTCGCCCATCAGCTCCTGCGGCGCGCAATGCAGATAGGCCTCGGCCTCGACCTCGGGGCCGAGGTCGCGCAGCACCTCCATCGTGCGCTGGTTGGTGATATGCGCGCGCGGCGTATTGGCCAGCCAGCGATAGCGGTTCACCACAAGCGTCTCGACGCCGTAGGTGGACAGCAGCGCGGCGGTCGCCGACCCTGCCGGGCCGGTGCCGATGATGAGGACGTCGGTGTCGATGTCGGCCATGTCAGCCGGTCTCCCGTTCTGTGGGCTTGGGGGGCGGGCCGCCGGTCAGGCGGCGCCGCGTCGGAAAGAGCTGGATGCCCGTGCGGGCCGAGAACAGGCCCCACAGACCCTTGGGCGCGAACAGCATCACCACGATGCCGATCAACCCGAGCGCCAGCAGATACCACGAGCCGTAATCGGCAAAGAGCTTCTGCAGCAGGAAGAACACGAGCACCCCGACGATCGGCCCCTCGATGGTGCCGATGCCGCCGATGACGACGATGAAGATCACATAGGCCGTCCAGTCGGTGACGCTGAAGGCTGCATCGGGCGAGATGCGCGCCTTCTGCACATAGATCAGCCCCCCGGCGAGGCCGGTGCCGAAGGCCGCCGTCAGGAACACGATCCAGCGCATCCGGGCCGCATCCACGCCGACCGACCGCGCCGCCTCGGGGTTGTCGCGCACGGCCGCAAGCGCAAGGCCCGACCGTGTGCGCATCAGCCAGTAGATGCCCCCGATCGTCGCAACCGCCAGCGCCAGCGCCAGCCAGTAGGCGAGGATATCCCGCGCCGCCGCATCGCGCACCCCGAACAGCGCGCCGATGTCGGACACCAGCATCATGGACCGCGTCGCCTCGCGCGGCAGCGACGTGCCGGTGCCGCCGCCCAGCGCCTTCCACTGCGCCACCACAAGGCGCGTGACCTCGGCAATCACCCAGGTGCCGATGGCGAAATAGGCCCCCGCAAGGCGAAAGGCGAAGAACGCGGTCGGGATCGCCAGCAGGAACCCCGCCACGCCGGCCACGAGAATCGCCGCGACCGGATCCATCCCCCAGAACACCACGCCCGCGAACATCGCATAGGCGCCCATCCCGACGAAAGCCTGCTGCCCGACCGACACAAGCCCGCCATAGCCCGCCAGCAGGTTCCAGAACTGCGCCAGGACCAGCATCGTCAGGATGAAGAACAGATCGACGATCAGGCCCCGGCTCGCAAGGGCCGGCAGCGCAAGGCCCGCCGCCACGAGCAGCAGCGCCGCCACCCCCGCGACGGTCCCCGCCCGCGTCCGCGTCCGAACCTGCCATCCAGCCATCAGTCCACCGCCCGCGGGAAAAGGCCCCTCGGCCGCACCAGGAGCACGATCAGGAACGCGACATGCCCCGCAAGGATCTGCCATTCGGGGTTGATCGCCGCCCCGACCGTCTGCGCAACGCCGATGATGATCCCGCCCGCCAGCGTGCCCCAGAGGCTCCCCAGGCCCCCGATGATCACCGCCTCGAAGGCATAGATCAGCCGCGCCGGGCCGATCGAGGGATCGAAGTTGGACCGCATGCCCAGATACAGCGCTGCCAGCGTCACCACCACCATGGCCAGCCCCGTCGCCACCGCGAACACCGATTGCGGCCGGATGCCCATCAGGCTCGCCGTCACCGGATCGTCCGAGGTCGCCCGGAACGCCCGCCCCAGCGCCGTGCGGTAGAAGATCCGGTTGAGAACGAGGATGGCCCCGACCGCCGTCGCAAAGGTCAGCAGCGGCATCACCCCCACCGTCACCACCCCGAGGTTCAGCGACGCCGTCTCCAGCGCCCCTGCCGGGATCCGCCGGCTGTCCGCCGAAAACCCCTCGAGCAGCGCGTTCTGCAAGGCCACCGACAGCCCGAACGACACCAGCAGCGGGGGCAGGATGTCCTTGCCCAGCGTCCGGTTCAGAACATACCGCTGCAAGAGCCACCCGGCCGCGAACATCACCGGCGCCGCCACCGCCGCCGCAACGAACGGGTTGAGCCCCAGAAGCGACACCAGGATCAGGATCAGGAAAGCCGCCGCAACGATCATGTCGCCATGCGCAAGGTTCACCAGGCGCATGATCCCGAACACCAGGCTCAGCCCTGCCGCGAACAGCGCGTAGAGCCCGCCGAGCAGGATCCCCTGCACGATGGTGTCGATCCAGATCATGACCGCCCCCCCGCAGCACCCCCCGCACCGGCCTCGCGCCACGGACGACCACCCGCTTCATCGTTCCCGAAATACTCCCGCCGGAGGCTCCCGCCCCCTCCGCCGCCGCACCGCTCGATCTTCGCCCCGCCCGTCACGCCTGCGCTCCGAAGTAGGCATCATGGATCGCCGCCCGGCTGACCTCCGCCGCACGGCCCGTCAGCGTCACGCGGCCCTCCATCAGGCAATAGACCCGGTCGGCGACGCGGAGCGCCTGCCCGATGTCCTGCTCGACGATCACGACCGCCGCCCCGCCGTCCTTGATGCGCGGCAAAGCGGCGTAGATGTCGCGGATCACCACCGGCGCAAGGCCGAGGCTGATCTCGTCGCACAGCAGAAGGTCCGGGTTCGACATCAGCGCCCGCCCGATCGCCACCATCTGCTGCTGCCCGCCCGACAGGGCGGTGCCGGGCACCCGGCGTTTCTCGCGCAGGATCGGAAAGAGGTCGTAGATCGCATCGAGGCTCCAGCGCCCCGATCCGGCGCGGACATGGGCGCCGATCATCAGGTTTTCCTCGACCGAGAGCGAGGGGAACAGCTTGCGCCCCTCGGGCACCATGGCGATGCCCTGCGCCATCACCCGGTCGGGCGCCTGTCCGCCGATGGCCTGCCCGCGCAGGCGCACCGTGCCGCCGCGCGGGCGCACCACGCCCGTGATGGCGCGCAGCAGCGTCGTCTTGCCAGCCCCGTTCGCGCCGATGATCGCCACCGTCTCGCCCGGCGCCACATCGAGGTCGATCCCGAACAGCGCGCGGAAATCGCCATAGCCGGCCTCCAGCCCCCGAACCTCCAGCAGGCTCATGCCTCGATCCCCAGGTAGATCTCGCGCACCTCTTTCGATGCCATGATCGTCTCGGGCGCGCCGAGGCCGATCACCTTGCCGAAGTCGAGCACCAAAAGCCGCGTGACGACGCTGTTGAGCGCGTGGAGCACATGTTCGATCCACACGATCGTCACCCCTCGAGCATGGATGGCGCGGATGGTGGCGACAAGGGCATGGCACTCGCCCTCGGTCAGCCCGCCCGCGATCTCGTCGAGCAGCAGGAGTTCCGGCCCGGTGGCCAGCGCGCGGGCCAGTTCGAGCCGCTTGCGGTCGAGCAGCGACAACCCGCCGGCGGGCGTATTGGCGAGGCGCATCAGGTCGGTCTGCGCGAGGATCGCGGCGCAACCGTCCGTCACCGCCGCCTCGGACCGGCCCTGCCCATAGGCTGCGGCGACGACGAGGTTTTCAAACACCGTCAACCCCTCGAACGGCTGCGGGATCTGGAAGCTGCGCCCCACGCCCATCCGCACCCGCGCCATCGCGGGCAGGCGGGTAACGTCGCGGCCCATCAAGGCGATGCGCCCCGCATCGGGCGCGACATTGCCGGTGATGAGGTTGAAGAGCGTCGATTTCCCCGCCCCGTTCGGCCCGATGATGCCCAGCGCCTCGCCCGTTGCCACGTCAAAGGACACATCGTCCGTGACCCTGAGGGCCCCGTAGCTTTTCGACACGCTGGAAAGGCTGAGGATGGTGGTCACGCGGCAACCCTCGGTCGGGACGGGCGGGCGGCCCTTCTGGAAGGGCCGCCCCTTTGCATGCTCGCCGGCGCGCAGGCGGCCCGGCCACCGGGCCGCCCGCCTCTGGTCGGCCGTCAGGCCAGCGCCTCCATCACGCCGCCCGTGGGGATGTCCGGTGCGGTCTGGTTGTCCACCACCACGAGGTCGAAGCTCCCGCCGGCCGACCGCCGCCACTGGCCGCCGACGAGCGGCGTCTTGGTCACGTTGGCGGCCGCAAAGGGCGGCACGCCCGCGCCGTTCCAGGCGATGCGGCCGACCATCGTGTCCATGTCGGTCGCGGCGATGGCCGCCGCCACCGCCTCGGCATCGGTCACGTCGGACACGCGGCCCATGACGTCGGTCGCGATCTCGAACAGCGAGTGGATGAAGCCGATCGGCTGCGTCCACGGGCGCCCGGTCCTGGCGGTGAAATCGGCCGCCAGTTCCGCCGCCGACTGGCCCGTCAGCGAGGATTTGAACGGGTGCGTGGCCGACCACCAGACCTCGGACGACAGGTTGTGCCCGGACTGGCCCAGCGTCTCGACCGATTGCGGGAACAGGATCGCCTTGGCCACCGTGATGATGCGCGGGTTGAACCCCTGCTGGATCGCCTGGTTGCGGAAAGTGGTGAAATCGGGCGGGATGACGACCCCCGTCACGATCTGTGCGTTGGCGGCCTTGAAGGCGTTGATCTGGGCCGTGAAATCATCGGTCAGGTTCTGGAACCGTCCCGGGTCGGTCGTGGTGTAGCCGGCGGCGGCAAAGCCTGGCGCCACGCCGACGTTCGGGTCGCCCCAGGCGTTGCCGTCGCCGTCGTTCGGGAAAAGGCCGCCGACCTGCCTGTTGGTCTCGATCTGGTTCCACATGTTGATGAAGACGGCGATGACATCCTCGAGCCCCCAGAAGTAGTGAAAGGCGAAATCGAAGGGTTGCCAGCTCCCCGGGTTGCCCGGGTTGCCCTGCTGGCCGATGAACCACGGCTGCCACGGCGCGATCGTCGAAAGCACCGGCACGCCCTCGGCCTCGCAGGTCGTCGCGACCGGATTGGTGTTCTCGGGCGTCGAGGCAACCAGCATCATGTCGATGTTGTCGTTGACGATCAGGTCCTTGGCGACCTCGGCGGCGCGGTTCGGGTTGGACTGGCTGTCCTTGACGATGACCTCGAAGTTCCTGCCGGCATCGGTGCCGAGAAAGGTGCGGATGGTGTAGTCGTCGCTTTCGGCGAAACCGGCGAGCGCGCCGGTCTGCGGCGAGACATAGCCGAGCTTGATCCGCGCGCCCTGCGCGAGCGCGGGGGCAGCAAGGCCCGCGGCAAGCAGTCCGGGGGCGGCAAGCGCCGTGGCGGCGGTGGTATGCAGGAACCTGCGGCGGGTCAGCATGGATCGTCCTCCCTCGGTGGTCTGGGTGTGTTGGTGCGGGCTGTGGCTCAGGCGGCCTCCGGTCGGCGCCCCTCCCACGCCGCACGAAGAAGCGAAAGGATGTCCGCGCGGTCGAATGGCCGCGGGTTCGCATAGGGATTTTGCACCGCGATATCGGCGGCGCGCAACAGATCGGCCTCAGTCAGGCCGAGATCGCGCAGGCGGGTCGGGGCGCCGACGGCGACCGCGAAATCCCACAGGCCTGCGCCGGTCGGCGCGCCGAACGTATCGTCGAGCGGCGCCATCAGATGCGGCACGGCGGCGGCATTGAACCCGATCGTGTGCGGCAGCAGGATCGCATGCGTCTCGGCATGGGGCAGGCCGAACGAGCCGCCGAGGACATGCGCCAGCTTGTGGTGCAGTGCCATCGTGATGGTGCCGAGGATCGTCGAGCAGCACCAGGCGGCATAGAGCGCCATGGCCCGCGCGCCCCGGTCCTGCGGATCGCGCATCAGGACGGGCAGCGCATCGCGGAACGCGGGCATCGCGTCGCGAGCCATGGCGATGACCACCGGATTGCGGTCGGGGGCATAGAAGCCCTCGGCAGCATGGGCGATGGCGTTCATCGCCGAGGTGACGGTCATCGCGGCCGGCAACGTCAGCGTCAGATCGACGTCGTAGATCACCACCTCGGGCCGGATCGCGGGGTCGCGCCGGGTGGTCTTGGCCCCGCCGGCGGTTTCGCCCAGGATGTCGGTCATCTCGGACCCGGCATAGGTCGTGGGGATGGCGATCTGATCGGCGCCGGTGCGGACCGCGATCGCCTTGCCGAGCCCGACGGTCGATCCGCCGCCGAGGCTGACGACGGCCGTCGCGCCGCTGGCCCCGTAGGCGGCGAGCGCCGTTTCGGTCACGTCGGTTGGCGTGTGCATCGCCGCGCCCGCAAAGACGCCGGCGGCCCGCCGGCCGAGCATGCTCGCCAGCGCCTCGGCCTCGGCCTTCTGATGCGGCGTCGCGAGCACCAGGGCGGTCTTGTGGCCGAGGCGGTCGAGTTCCTCGCCTGCCCGGCCGAGCGTGCCGTGCCCGAAGATCACACGGGTCGCCAGGCCGGGAAACACGAAGGGTTCCATCATGCTGCCCCGGTCGAGCGTTCTCGGGGGCTTGCGCGGGCGGGACGCGTGACGGCGCATGCCGCCATGGCCGCATCAGCCTGCGCCGCGCCGAAGGCGCCGGCGAATGCAGGTCCCGCCCCGCGCCGATGGTTGCGATGACGGTCCGGGGTCGGTCCCCCGACGGACAAGCCGCGCCCGGTCGCGCCGCGGGCGGGCATCGCGCTGCGGATTTCCGAGTGCGCGGACGCGCCCTGCGCGGCCGGGATGGGGTGGCGATGTCGGCGCACGAGGGCCATGGGCCTATCCTTCCCGGTGATCGTGGTGTCCGTCGGTCTCGCCCGCGCGCGCCAGCACGAAGGCGACATCGAGTGCCCAGCATGCGCCATCGCCCGCGGGAGCGGCGCGGAACTCGCCCAGCAGGGCAGGTTTCACGCCGAAGATCGCATCGCGTCCGATGGCGGGGTCGCCCTTGTCGAAGACATGCGTGGTGAGCACCTCGAATCCCGGTGCGGTCACGCGGAAGTGGATATGCGCCGGGCGGTCCATCGGCAGCCCGAGCGCGGCGAACAGGCGCCCCACCGGCCCGTCGCCGGGCAGCGCATAGCCGCGCGGACGGATCGTGAAGAACCGGAACCGCCCCTCGCCATCGGCGCGCAGGCGGCCGCGCAGGTTGTATTCGGGCTGGCGGTCCGGCTCCTGGTTCTCGTAGCGCCCGTCGGCATCGGCGTGCCAGACCTCGACCATCGCGCCCGGCACCGGCCGCCCCGCCGTGTCGGCGACCCGGCCCGTGACCGCGACCGCCTCGCCCCTGCCATCGCGCGAGATGGTGGCGCCCGGCGCCATCTCGGGCACGTCCGCGCGGTAGAAGGGCCCGGCGATGGTGTTCGGCGTCGCTCCGGCAGGGCGGGGCCGGGCCAGGTCCTCGACCGCTGTCGAGATGCCGAGCACATCGGACAGCAGCACCCATTCCTGCCGCCGCTTGTCGCAGGCGAGCCCGACCTCGGTCAGGAAGTCGAGCGCGCAGCGCAGATCGTCAGGCGACGGGCGTGTCTCGGCGATCAGGCGATGCAGATGGGTCACGGCGGCGCCGACCGATGCCGCCAGCGGCGTCCCGGTGCCGGCGGCGGACAGCCGTTCGCAAAATGCCTCGCCCGGTGCACGCTGCCCGCGCCCGTCCGTTCGCCCGTCCATCGACCGGAATCCTCCCTGACCCATCCGGCAAGGATAGAACGCGATCGCATGGCGTTGATGATTTCTGGCCAGGTTCGTATAGCATTGTGCTATGAAGCTGAACGAACGCCACCTGATGCAGCTTGCCGCCGTGATCGACGCCGGCGGGGTCAGCGAGGGTGCCGCCCTCCTCGGCCTGACCCAGCCGGCGGTCAGCCGCGCGCTCTCGATGCTCGAGGCGCGGGTGGGCCAGCCGCTGTTCGTCAAGGGCAGGCGGCCGACGCAGCCGACGCTTCTGGCGCAGCAGCTGGCGATCCAGGGCCGGGCGATCCTCGCTGCCTCGCGCAAGGCATCCGAGGCGGTGCTGGGGTTTCAGAAGGGGACGAAGGGGCTCGTGCGGGTCGCGGGCGTTCCCTTCTTCATGGATGCCTTCATCAGCCGGATGATCGCCGAATTCCAGAATGAGGAACCGGACGTCAGCGTGCAGCAGGGATACGGCAACCTGCCCGAGATGCAGGCGGCGCTGGAGGCGGGCGAGCTGGACCTCGCCATCGTGCCGATGGCGCAGGTCGAGGCCCCGCGGGGCTTCGAGTTTCTCGAGATCCTGCCGGGGCGCAACATCGTCGCCTGCCGCCCGGCGCATCCCCTGATGCGCAAGCGGCGGCTCCAGGTCACGGATCTTGCAGAATACCCCTGGGTGGCGCCGCTGCCGGGCTCGCCCCTGCTGGCCGACCTGCATGCGATCCTGCTGGCGATCGGGATGTCGGATCTCAACATCCGCTATGCCGGCGGCTCGCTGATGAGCGTGATGAACTATCTTGCGGACACCGACGGGCTGGCGGTCCTGCCGCATTCGGTGGTGTTCGCCGCCCGCAAGGAAAACCGCGTCACCGTGCTGCCGTTTGGCATCCCGCAGCCGGCGCGCAGCCTCGGCATCCTGCGCCGGATCAGCGCGCCGCGCCCGATCGCCGCCGACCGGTTCGCCCAGCACATCGCCCATGCGTTCGAGGATTTGCGCCACCTCATCAAGCGGCACGAAAACGCGGTGGTCTGGGGGCGCTGAGGCGCCGCCGGCCGGGCCGGCTGGCGACGTTGCGCGCAGGGCCAGCCACGAACCGGTGCCCGATTTTTCGGCACCCGACCGTCGCGGGGCGGCGCGGATCGCTGGTGCCTTGGCAGGCGTGCACGATCCGTGCGACGGTCTCCGCTCATAGCCAGTCGAGGGGGCAGAGGATGTCGATCAAGGCAGCGATCCATCATCTCACACATTATCGCTACGACCGCCCCGTGATCCTGTCGCCTCAGGTCATCCGCCTTCGCCCGGCGCCGCACAGCCGCACCCGCGTCATCAGCCACAGCCTGCGCGTCGGCCCGCAGCCGCATTTCGTCAACCACCAGCAGGATGTCTACGGCAACTGGCTGGCCCGCTATGTCTTCCCCGAGCCGGTGACCGAACTGCGGATCGAGGTCGATCTCGTCGCCGACATGACGGTTTACAACCCGTTCGATTTCTTCGTCGAGGACAGTGCCGAGACCTGGCCCTTCGACTATCCCGAGGACATTGCGCCCGACCTCGTGATCTACCGCGAGACGCAGCCTGCCGGGCCGCTGTTGCAGCGGTTCCTCGACGACGTGCCGCGGGACCGCATCCGCAGCGTCGATTTCGTGGTGAACCTCAACGCCCGTGTCGCGCGCGAGATCGGCTATGTGATCCGGCTTGAGCCGGGCGTGCAGTCGCCCGAGGAAACGCTCGCCAAGGCAACCGCATCCTGCCGGGATTCGTCCTGGCTGCTCGTGAACGCCCTGCGCCATCTGGGGTTCGCCGCGCGGTTCGTGTCGGGCTATCTGATCCAGCTTGCGCCCGACCTCAAGGCGCTCGACGGGCCGTCGGGGACCGAGGTGGATTTCACCGACCTGCATGCCTGGGTCGAGGTCTATCTGCCCGGCGCGGGGTGGATCGGGCTCGATCCGACATCGGGGCTTCTGGCGGGGGAAAGCCACATCCCGCTGGCCGCCACACCGCATTACCGCAACGCCGCCCCGATCGCGGGCCTCGCATCGTCGGCCAATGTCGATTTCGCCTTCGACATGCGCGTGACTCGGGTGGCCGAGCATCCGCGCATCACGCGGCCCTTCGACGACGACGGCTGGGCCGCGCTCAACGCGCTGGGGCACAGGGTGGACGCGGCGCTGGCGGCAGGCGACGTGCGGCTGACGATGGGGGGCGAGCCGACCTTCGTGTCCATCGACGATTTCGAGAGCGCCGAGTGGAACACCGCTGCCGTCGGGCCGACCAAGCGGGTGCTGGCCGACCGGCTGATCCGCCGGCTCCAGGCGCGCTTCGCCCCCGGCGGGTTCCTGCATTACGGGCAGGGCAAGTGGTATCCGGGCGAGACGCTGCCGCGCTGGACCTTCAGCCTCTACTGGCGGCGCGACGGTGCGCCGGTCTGGCAGAACCCCGACCTGATCGCGGCCGAGGGCATCGACCTTGGCGCAACCCCGCTGCAGGCGCAGGAATTCCTGCGCGAGATCGCGGCCGAGCTCGAGGTGCCCGAGGACAACATCCTGCCCGCCTACGAGGACCCCGCCGAATGGCTGGTGAAGGAGGCGAACCTTCCGCCCAACGTGACGCCGCAGAACTCGAAACTCGAGGATCCCGAGGCGCGGCACCGCATCGCGACCGTGTTCGACCGCGGGCTGACGACGCCGGTCGGGTTCGTGCTGCCGGTGCAGGCGTGGCAGCGGCGGGCGAACGGGCGGCGGTGGATATCGGAAAAATGGCGTCTGCGGCGGGGGCACATGTTTCTTGTCCCCGGCGACAGCCCGGTGGGCTATCGCCTGCCGCTGTCGTCGCTGCCCTATCTGACGCCGGCGCAATACCCCTACATCAACCCCGCCGACCCGACCGACGACCGCCCGCCCCTGCCGCCCGCGCCGCCGCCCGACCCGGTGCGGCGGACGCAGCCGATGGCATCCTTCGTGGCCAACGTGCCCAACGCGGGGCAGGTCGAGCAGGTGACGACCGAGGTCGAGGGTTTCGTGCGCACCGCCGTCACGGTCGAGCCGCGGGACGGGCGGCTGTGCGTGTTCATGCCGCCGATGGTGCAGCTCGAGGATTACCTCGATCTCGTCGCGGCGGCCGAGGCGGCGGCGCTGCGCCTCGGCCTCAAGGTGCATATCGAGGGTTACGCCCCGCCGCACGACCCGCGGATGAACGTGATCCGCGTCGCACCCGACCCCGGGGTGATCGAGGTGAACATCCACCCCGCCCATAGCTGGGACGAGGCGGTGGCGACGACCGAGGCGGTCTATGAGGAGGCGCGGCAGTCGCGGCTTGGCGCCGACAAGTTCATGATCGACGGGAAGCATACCGGGACCGGCGGGGGCAACCATGTGGTGGTCGGCGGCGCGACGCCGAACGACAGCCCGTTCCTGCGGCGGCCCGATCTTCTGCGCTCGCTGATCCTGCACTGGAACCGGCATCCGTCGCTGTCCTACCTGTTCTCGGGCCTGTTCATCGGGCCGACGAGCCAGGCGCCCCGGATCGACGAGGCCCGGCACGATGCGCTTTACGAGCTGGAAATCGCGCTGGCGCAGATCCCCCGGCCCGGCGAGGGGGCGCCGCCGTTGCCGTGGCTGACCGACCGTCTGCTGCGCAACCTGCTGACCGACGTGACGGGCAACACCCACCGGGCCGAGATCTGCATCGACAAGCTCTATTCCCCCGACGGTCCCACGGGGCGGCTGGGGCTGGTGGAGTTCCGCGGCTTCGAGATGCCGCCGAACGCGCGGATGAGCCTTGCGCAGCAACTGCTGATCCGCGCCCTCATCGCGCGGTTCTGGGCGGCGCCTGCCGGCGGGCCGCTGACGCGCTGGGGAACGGCGCTGCACGACCGCTTCATGCTGCCGCATTACCTCTGGGCCGACTTCCTCGACGTGCTGGGCGACCTGCGCGCCCATGGGTTCGACCTCGACCCCGACTGGTTCAGGGCGCAGGCGGAATTCCGGTTCCCGTTCTGCGGCGAGGCGGAATACGAGGGCGTCGGGATCGAACTGCGCCAGGCGCTCGAGCCATGGCATGTGCTGGGCGAGACCGGCGCGATCGGGGGGACGGTGCGCTATACCGACAGCTCGACCGAGCGGCTGCAGGTGAAACTGACCGCCGCCGATCCGGGGCGCTACACCGTCACCTGCAATCGGCGCAGCCTGCCCCTGCGCGCGGCCGGCAGCGGCGCGGCGGTGGCGGGCGTGCGGTTCAAGGCGTGGCGGCCGCCCGAGGCGATGCACCCCACCCTGCCGGTGCAGGCGCCGCTGACCTTCGACATCTTCGACACCTGGTCGAACCGGGCGCTCGGGGGCTGCGTCTACCATGTCGCGCATCCGGGCGGGCGGAACTATTCCACCTTTCCGGTGAACGGCAACGAGGCCGAGGCGCGGCGGCTCGCGCGGTTCGAGGCGCAGGGGCACAATCCCGGCCGCTATCACCCGGTGCCGGAACAGCCCCACCCGGAATTCCCCATGACGCTCGATCTGCGCCGGCCTGCGGGGCTGTGATGGACAAACGCGCGCCGCGCCTGCCCGATCCGGTCGCCCGGCTGCTGGCGGGCTATGCGCCGCAGCCCGATGTCGCGGACGAGATGCTGGACGCCGACGGCGCGGTGCGGCCGGTCTGGCTGCCGTTCCTGCGCCACCTTGCGGGCCTCTCGACAGCGCGGGCCGAGGCCGCCTTTGCCCGGGGCGATCAGTATCTGCGCGATGCGGGCGTGTTCTACCGGCTTTACGCCGACACGGTCGCGGGCGAGCGCGACTGGCCGCTGAGCCATATCCCGGTGATCGTCGCCGAGGCGGAATGGGACGCCATCGCCGCCGGGCTGGTGCAGCGGGCCGACCTGCTCGAGGCGGTGGTGCGCGACCTCTATGGTCCCGGCACGCTGGTGTCGGACGGGCACCTGCCCGCACCGCTGGTCGCGCAGAACCCCGAATGGCTGCGCCCAATGGTGGGCATCGCGCCGAAGGGGGGGCATTTTCTCCATTTCCTCGCCTTCGAGATCGGCCGCAACCCGGACGGGTCGTGGTTCGTGCTGGGCGACCGGACGCAGGCGCCGTCCGGTGCGGGCTTTGCACTGGAAACCCGCGTGGCAACCGCGCGGGCCTTTCCCGAACATTACGCGCAGGCCAACGTGCATCGCCTTGCGGGGTTCTTCCGCGCGTTCCGCGACGGGCTCAACAGCCTGCGGGCAGGCGAGGACACCCGGGTGGGCATCCTGACACCCGGCCCGATGAACGACACCTATTACGAACACGCCTACATCGCCCGCTATCTCGGCTTCATGCTGCTGGAGGGCGAGGATCTGGTGGTGCAGGACGGGCAGGTGCTGGTGCGCACCGTCGGCGGGCTGCGCCCCGTCGATGTGCTCTGGCGCCGGCTCGATGCGCGGTTCGCGGATCCGCTGGAACTGGACGCGGCGAGCCGGATCGGGACCCCGGGCCTTGTCTCGGCACTGCGGGCGGGCGGGGTGGCGATGGTCAACGCGCTCGGGTCCGGGGTGGTCGAGGCGCGGGCGATGATGGCGTTCCTGCCGCGGCTGGCCAAGGTTGTGCTGGGCGAGCCGCTGCTGCTCCCGAACATCGCGACCTGGTGGTGCGGCACGGCGCGCGAGCGCGCCTTTGTCTGCGCCAACCGCCACCGCATGGTGCTGGCCCCGGCTTTGTCGGGAAGCCTGCCCTTCGACGCCGGCGAGAACTGGCCGGCCGACGACGGCGATGCCGCGGCGCTGGAGCGACGGCTGGAGGACGAGGGCGCATCGCTCATCGCGCAGGAACGGGTGACGATCTCCACCGCGCCGGCTTGGGCGGACGGGCGCCTCGTGCCCCGCCCGATGAGCCTGCGGGCCTTCGTCGTGCGCACGCCCGAGGGCTGGCAGGTGATGCCGGGCGGCTTCGCCCGCATCGGCCGTAGCAAGGATACCGCCGCCATCGCCCTGCAGCGCGGCGGATCGGTGGCGGATGTCTGGATCATGTCGGACCGGCCGGTGCCGACCGATTCGATGCTGCCGCTGGCCGGTGCCGTCCAGCCGCGGGCCGAGGCATCGGTGCTGCCGGCGCGGGCGGCCGACAACCTCTACTGGCTCGGGCGCTATGTCGAGCGGACCGAACATGCCGTGCGCCTGCTGCGCGCCTATCACCTGCGGCTGGCCGAAACCGGCACGCCCGACGCCCCGCTGCTCGCCGCGCTCGGCCGGCATCTGGCGCTCCTGGGGTTCGAGCCGGGGCGCGCCTACGGCCCGGTGCTGGCCGACCGGGTGGCGGCGGCGCGCGGCTGCGCGGCCAAGGTGCGCGACCGGTTCTCGGTCGATGGCTGGGCCTCGCTCGGCGATCTGGCGCGTGCGGTGGCGGGGCTTGCCGACGATCCGGCGGCGGGCGACGATGCGGCGCGCGCGCTCGGTCGGCTGCTGCACCGGCTGGCGGCCTTCACCGGCCTTGTGCATGACAACATGTATCGCTTTGCCGCATGGCGTTTCCTGTCGCTCGGCCGCGCGGTGGAACGCGCCGACAACATGGCCTGGACGCTCGCCACCTTCGCCGACCCGCGCGCGCCGGACGGATCGCTCGACCTCGCGGTCGAGGTCGGCGACAGCGTGATGACCCATCGGCGGCGCTTTGCCGTGGCGACCAGCCGTGCGACGGTGATCGACCTCCTCGCGCTGGACGAGATGAACCCGCGGTCGGTCCTCTACCAGCTGAGCGAGGCGCGGGCGCAGCTTGCCCATCTGCCGGGCAACGCGCCGCAGGGGCCGCTCAGCCCGCTCGGGCGGCACCTGCTGCGGCTGCACACCGACCTTGCGGTCTCGACGGCAGAGGAATTGACGACGGCGCGGCTGCTCGGCCTGCGGGCGGGGATCGGGGGGCTGTCCTCGCTGCTGGGCACGCAGTATTTCGGATAGGCCATGCTCTACGACATCACCGCAACCATCACCTACAGCTATGACGCCCCGGCCGTGGCCGGGCGCACGCTGCTGCGGCTGATGCCGCTGGGGTCGGGCGCGGCGCAGCGGCTGGTCGCCGGGCGGATCGAGGCGCAGCCGGCCCCGGCCGAACGGGTGGACCGCGACGATTTCTTCGGCAACCGCGTCACCGAGCTCACCTTCCGGACCGCCGCCGATACGGCGCGGTTCCGGCTCGTCGCGCGGGTCGAGCGCACCGGCGCGGCGCCCGAGCTCGACCTGTCGCCGCCGCTCGCCCGGCTGGCCGAGGAGCTTGACGCCCCCTCGACCCTCGGCCCGGATGCGCCGCACCATTTCCTCGGGCCGTCGGCGCGGATCGCGCCCGATCCGGCCATCGCGGCCTATGCGCAGGATCACGCGCCGCCGGGTGCGACCGCGCTGGCGACGCTTGCCGCCCTCGGCGGCGCGCTGCACCGCGACCTGCGGTTCGACGCCAGCGCGACGACCGTCAGCACCGATGCGTCCGAAGCCTTTGCCGCGCGGCATGGCGTCTGTCAGGACTTCAGCCATATCATGATCGTCGCCCTCCGCTCGCTCGGCATCCCGGCAGGTTATGTCAGCGGCTATCTGCGCACCATTCCGCCCAAGGGCGGGCCGCGCCTGCAGGGCGCCGATGCGATGCATGCCTGGGTGCGCGCCTGGTGCGGCGTCGAGACCGGGTGGATCGACTTCGACCCGACGAACGACTGCCTCGTGGCGGCCGATCACATCGTTGTCGGCGTCGGGCGCGATTATGACGACGTGCCCCCGGTGCGGGGCGTGCTGCGCACGGCCGGCGGGCAGATCAGCGCGCAGGAGGTCGACGTGGTGCCGCTCGGCTGACTTGACACCACCCGCATAGGGCGAATCGGTTGCCCGGTTTGCCCGCCCCGGTTAACGTTGCGTCATCTTTTGCCGTTGACGTCATCGTTTCATGCACCGGGGGAATTGCCGATGCCGCCCGTCACGGACGCCCAGATTGCCGATTACCTGCGGGGCCTGATGCCCTCGGGGACGCTGGACGAGGCCGTGGCGCGCGCCGCCGCCGGGCCGGAGTTCGCCACCGCTGCGATGCGGCCTGACCGCATGCGCGCGATCCCGGACACGCGCCTCGTGCTCGAAAAGCTCGCCCGCGCCCGCCCGCTCGACCGCGACGAGCGGTTTCACCTCGAGGCGATCATCCTGCCCGACCAGCGCCCGGCGATCGACATCCTGAACGGCAGTTATGCGGTGCTCCATCCGCTGTGGCTCGACCTTGACGAGGCGGGCGTGCGGGCGCGGCTCGAGGCGCGGTTTCCGACCATCGGGCGCATCGACGTGCCGGGCGACCCGCGCATCCCCTATGCCGGGACGGGCTTTGTCGTCGGGCCGAACCTGCTGATGACCAACCGGCATGTGGCGCAGGTGTTTACCGCCGGGGTCGGGCGGCAGGGGCTGCGGTTCCTGCCGGGCCTCGGTGCCGGCGTCGATTTCCGGCGCGAACGGCACGCCCCCGATGCGCCGCTGCTGCGGCTGGCGGCGCCGGTGATGATCCATCCCTACTGGGACATGGCGCTGCTGACGGTCGAGGGCCTGCCCGAGGCGGTCGCGCCGCTCGCCCTGTCGCCCGAGCCGGCCGAGGCGCTGGCGGGCCGGCGCGTGGCAGTGGTGGGATTTCCCGCCTTCGACCCGCGCAACCCGGCCGATGTGCAGATGGAGGTCTTCGGCGGGGTGTTCGGTGTCAAGCGGCTGCAACCGGGCCGGATCACCGGGACTGCGCCGGCCGCCAGCATCGCGGGGACGGTGCCGGCGATGCTGCACGATGCCTCGACCCTCGGGGGAAATTCGGGATCCTGCCTGATCGACCTCGCCACCGGCGCGGTGCTGGGGCTGCATTTCGGCGGGCGCTACCTCGTGACCAACCATGCGGTGCCGGCCGGCGCGCTGGTGCGGGACGGGCGGGTCGTGGATGCCGGCGTGCAGGTGGCCGGGACCGTGCCGGAGCCGGGCGGGCCCTGGGACGATGCCTGGGCCGGGGCGGAGCGGGCGGGCGACGATCCGCCGGCCGCACCCGCACCGGCGCCGGCCGCCGGCCCTGCTGCCGGCCCCGCGCAGGTCGTTCTCACCGCCGACGGCGCCGCCCGCATCACCTTGCCGCTGGAGATCACGGTGCGGATCGGCACCGCCCCCGTCGCCGGCCTTTCTGCCGCCCCGCTTGCAGTCGCGCCGCCCGCCGCCGCCGAGGCCGAGCGCGTGGTGGAACCCTATCGGCACCGCGACTATGCGGACCGCCCCGGCTATGACCCCGATTTCATCGGCGCCCCCGTGCCGATGCCCGTCCCGCGCGACCCGGCCCGCGTGCTGACCCTGCCCGACAGCGGGCATGTCCTGCCCTATTACCACTTTTCGGTCGTGATGGACGCCCGCCGCCGCCTTGCCTTGCTGACCGCGGCCAATGTGGACGGCAGTGCCGCGATGCGGCGGCCCGAGAACCGGCCCGAGGGCGACTACAGCCGCAAGGGTCTGGCCGGGATGGGCCCCCGCGACACCGAACGCTGGTTTCCCGACCCGCGCCTGCCGCCCGAGGCGCAACTGCCCGACCGGTTCTACATGCGCGACCGGGGCAGTTTCGACCGCGGCCATATCGTGCGGCGCGACGATGTCGCCTGGGGCGCGACCTATGAGGAGATGCGCCGCGCCAACGGCGACACGTTCCATGTCACCAACTGTTCGCCGCAGACCAAGGCGTTCAACCAGGCGCCGCACGGGACCGACAACTGGGGCGATCTGGAGGTGCTGGTCGAACAGGCGGCCAGGACCGAGCGGCTGTGCGTGCTCGGCGGGCCGGTGCTGGCCGCGGACGATCCGGTGTTCGCCGGAGTGGACGATGCCGGCGCCGTCGCCGTGCCGATCCCGGTGCGGTTCTGGAAGGCGATCGCGGCGAACGGGGACGGGGGGCTTCAGGTCTTTGCCTTCCTGCTCGAACAGGATCTGACGGCGGTGCAGTGGGAATTCGCCGTGCCCGACCGCTGGCGCCGCTTCCTCGTGCCGCTGGCGCAGATCGAGGCGCTGACCGGCCTCGACTTCGCCCGGAACCTGCGCGAGGCCGACCAGCACGGGCAGGCCGCCGGCCGGCGGCTTTGCGATACTGCGGGGATCGACCGCGCGCCGGCCCCGCCCGACCCGCCCGGCGTCCCGGCGGCGCTGCCGCCGACCGTGCGCGACCTCATCGCCTTCTGGAAGGGGATGCAGGCGGGCGACGGCGGGACCACCCCGGCGGGCGCGGCGGCGCGGTTCGTCGCCACCCTGACCGCCCCGGTCGGCGACGAGACGCTGGCGGCCGAACTGACCGCCGCCACCGGCCTTGCGCTGACCGTCGGGCCGCTGTTCGGGCCGGGGCGCGAGACGGACCGCTTTCGCCTCATCACCGTGACGGATGTGCTCGCCGACGACCGGGCGGACCTGTTCGATTTCGCCCGCGCCCTGCGCGATCTGACCGGGGCCGAGACGGTGGAGCCCGATCTTGGCAGCGACTATTTCGACGACGACCGCAGCACGGCACCGCCCGAGGGCTCGGCCGAAAGCGCCGACTGGGCCTTCTGGTGCTGGGTCAAGGAGACCCAGCAGAACCTGCCGTCGCATCCCGACTGGGCCGCGGCCAAGGCCCGCGTGGCCGAAGCCTGGGCCTTTTCCGCCGCGGCGGGGCGGCCCGCCAGGGGCCGCGGCATCGTCATCGCCCAGCCCGATACCGGCGTTGCGAAACACCGCGAGGTCCCGGACGCGTGGAAGGACGATCCCAAGGGCGCGAATTTCGTCGAGGGCGGCAGGCCTGTCGACCCGATGACTGGCGGCAACGACGGCCACGGCACCGCGACGGGCAGCGTTGCGGCCAGCCCCGAAGCGGGGGCGATGGCAGGATCGGCGCCGGCCGCGCGGCTTGTCCCGATCCGGGCGATCCGCGCCGTCACCGTGTTCGACCAGAGCCGGGTTGCGCAGGCGATCGACCATGCGCGGCGGACCGGGGCCCATGTTGTCACGCTCAGCCTCGGCGGCCTCTTCTCGACCGCGCTGCATCAGGCGGTGCGGCTGGCGGTGGCGCAGAATGTCATCGTCGTCGCTGCCGCAGGCAATTGCGTGGGCGAGGTGGTCTGGCCCGCGCGCTATGACGAGGTGATCGCGGTTGCCGGCGTGAACGAGCGCGACCAGCCCTGGAAGGGTTCCTGCCGCGGGCCCGCCGTCGATATCGCCGGCCCGGCGGAATTCGTGCTGCGCGCCGATGCGCGCGATCCGGCCGATCCGGGCAAGGTGGGCGGCGGGCAGGGCACGTCCTTTGCCACCGCGCAGCTTGCCGGGGTAGCGGCCTGCTGGCTGGCGCATCACGGGCGCGATGCGCTGATTGCGCGGCTGCCGCGGGGGATGACGCTTCAGGCGCTGTTCCACCGCGCCCTGCGGGCATCGGCGCGCCGGCCGGCGGGGTTCGACACCGCGCGCTTCGGCGCCGGGATCGTCGATGCGCGGGCGCTGCTGGCGCTGGACCTCGACGGGGTGATGGCGGGCGAGACGGTCGAGCCGCCACCGCGCAACACCCCGGCGCTGGTGGGCGAACTGGTGGCGGCGACGCTCGGCACCGGCGGGCTCGAGGCAGTGGCGCGGGTCGCCGACGATCCGCAGAGCCTTCTGGAGCTTGCCTGCCTCGCCTTCGACCGCGCGCGCTTTGCCCCGTCGCGCCGGGCGGCGGCCGAGGCACCGCCGATGCCGGGCCTCTCGGCCGGCCTGCACGCACGGATCGGCCGGGCGGCGGCCGAGGCGCTGCGCGGCGCCGGCACGCCATGACGCCCGATCCCGACTGCACCGCGCAGCGCACGCGGCGGATGTTCGCCGCCCTCGGGGCCGAAGGTCCGGCGGCAAGCGGCCTGCCCGATGCCGCAGATGCGACCCGCATCGCCGCCGCGCTGGGCCGCAACGCGCGCCGCGGGCGGCGCATCGCAAAAGCCGAGGCCGAGGGGCTCGCCCGCAGCCTCGTCGCGACCGCGCGGCGGGCGGTCCTCGCGCTCGACGGCGCACCCGATGCGGCGATCGACCCGCATGAGGGCGTCGCGCTCGAGGCGGTGCTGCACACGCGCGGCCGCCCGGCGCTGCGCGTGTTCGACGATGCGTTCGAGGATATCGCGGACGATCCCGACAGCGGCCCCTGGGCGGCGGCGCTGGCCGCGCATGACGGCGCGATGCGGCAGGCCGCAGCGGCGACCGCCGCGCTGCGGGTCGGCTTTGCCGATCCGGCCGGGGGCCCGTCCTGGGTGCAGGGCACGGCGGTGCTGATCGCCCCCGGCCTTGCGCTCACCAACCGGCACGTCCTCTTTCCGCCGGCCGGCGGCCTTGCGCTGGCCCGGCGCTATCCCGGCACGACGCGCGCCGCGCTCAAGCCGAGCCTCGATATCGTGCTCGACTGCGCGCATGACGACGGCACGCCGGGGCGCGGGCCGCGGCTTGCGGTGACCGGCATTGCCTTTGTCGCGGCGCCGGCCGATCCGGTGGATGCGGCGCTGCTTACCGTCGCCGGTGGCGTGCCGGCGCCCCTGCCGGTGGCGGCGGCTGCGCCGCCCGATGATCTTTACGTCATCGGCCACCCCGGCCGGATGGCGGGCGTTCCCGATGACGTCTGGCAGGTCTTCGGCATGCCGGACGAACGCAAGCGGCTGTCCTTCGGGCGGCTGATGGCGCTGCTGGGGCAGGACATCGTGCATGACGCCTCGACCATCGGCGGCTATTCCGGGGCCGCGGTTTCGGGCTTTGCCGCCGCCGAGGTATGCGCCCTGCACTACTGGGGCGACCCCGAGGCGGGCAACCGCGCCGTCACGGCCGCCGCGCTGCGGGCGCATGGCGTGCTCGGTCCGATGCTGCCGTGACGGGCGCCTAGATCGCGAGGCCGGGGCGCTGCGCCAGCCCCCCGGCGATCGGCCCCGCCTCGGAGAAATGGCGCGGAAAGAACGCCGCGGCGCAGGCATAGAGAGTCGCCAGCGCCTCGCCGCGCGACAGCGTGCCGCGCAGCGCCCCGAGATCCTGCCGGATGCCCTCCGCGGTGGCGCGCAGCACGCGGGCAGCGCGGGCGGGATCGATCGGATAGCCGCCCGCCGCGACCAGCGCGGCGACCAGCCGTTCAAGCTGCGCGGCATAGTCCGCGTCGCCGTCCGCACATTCGGCCAGATAGATCGGGCGGCATTGCGGATCGGCCCGGAAGGCGCACCAGGCCCCGAGGCGGGCCGGCGTGAAGGCATGCGGCGCAAACCCGGCCGAAAGCACCGCATCGAGCTGCGAGGCGGGGTCGGACGGCGCGGCCTCGAGCGCGGCACGCCAGGTCTGACGATGGTCCTCGGCCAGAAAGGCGAGCGTTTCCGCCAGAAGCAGATCGCGCGTCTTGAAATGGACGTTGACCAGCCCGAGCGGCAGCCGCGCGGCCTGGGCGACATCGGTCAGCGCCATGCGGGCATGGCCGCGGGCGGCCAGCACCTCGACGGCCGCCTCGATCAGGTGCAGCCGCCGCGGATCGCGCGGCGCCTTGCGCGGCACCATCGCCGGTGCGGCCGTATTCTGGCGTGGTTCCATGATCGGCCTCTTGGACTGCCGGGCCCTATTACATCCCTTTGCCGCGCGGGCGAAAGGGGTTGCAGCACCGCGGCGGGGGATCGTGCCGAGGCGCCGCCGCTAGAGCCGCCCCGTCAGGCGCATTTGGAATGGCCGCAATCGGCGCAGGTCAGGCAGCCCTCGAGGTTCTGGAGGTTGTAGCTGCCGCAGGCCGGGCAGGCCGGGCCGCGGGGACGGCCGCCGGTCACGCTGATCTCGGCCCGCGGATCGGACTTGAGGCCGAGCCCCTCGCCGGCGATGAAGCCGATCTCGACCAGATGCCGCTCGATGACCCCGCCGATGGCGGCGAGGATCGAGGGGACATAACGCCCCTCCATCCAGGCGCCGCCGCGCGGGTCGAATACGGCCTTGAGCTCCTCGACCACGAAGGACACATCGCCCCCGCGCCGGAACACCGCCGAGATCATCCGCGTCAGCGCGACAGTCCAGGCGTAATGCTCCATGTTCTTGGAGTTGATGAAGATCTCGAAGGGCCGCACATGCCCGGCGATGACGATATCGTTGAGCGTGATGTAGAGCGCATGTTCGCTCTCGGGCCATTTGAGCTTGTAGGTGCGGCCCTCGAGCGCGGCGGGGCGGTCGAGCGGGTCGGCAAGATAGACGATCTCGCCCTTCGCCGGCGCCGCCTCCTTCGGCTTGTCCTCGACCACGCTCAGAACGCTGCCCGTCACCGCATTGGGCCGATAGGTCGTGCAGCCCTTGCAGCCCATGTCCCAGGCAGCGAGATAGACATCCTTGAACGCCTCGAAGGAAATGTCCTCGGGGCAGTTGATCGTCTTGGAAATGGACGAATCCACCCAGCGCTGCGCCGCGGCCTGCATGCGGACGTGATCCATCGGGGCGAGCGTCTGGGCGTTGACGAAGTGATCCGGCAGGGGCGCGTCGCCGAAACGCGCGCGCCAGAGCGCGACGGCGTAATCGACCACCTCTTCCTCGGTCTTGCTGCCGTCCTTCTGCGTCACCTTGCGGGTGTAGCTGTAGGCGAATACCGGCTCGATCCCCGAGGAAACGTTGCCCGCGAGCAGGCTGATCGTCCCGGTCGGGGCGATCGAGGTCAGGAGCGCGTTGCGGATGCCATGCGCGCGGATCGCGTCGCGCACATCCGCGTCCATCCCCTGCATCATGCCCGAGGCGAGGAAGGGCTCGGCCTCGAACAGCGGGAAGGGCCCCTTTTCCTTCGCCAGATCGACCGAGGCCAGCGTGGCCGCCCGCGCGATGCGGTGCATCCAGCGTCCGGTTGCGGCCACGGCGTCATCGGACCCGTAGCGCAGGCCGACCATCAGCAGCGCATCGGCAAGACCCGTGACGCCAAGCCCGATGCGCCGCTTGGCCCGCGCCTCGGCCGCCTGCTGGGGCAGCGGAAAGCGGCTGGCATCCACCACATTGTCCATCATCCGCACGGCGGTGCGCACGAGATCGTCCAGCGCATCCTCGTCCAGTGCCGCATCAGACCCGAAGGGATCGGTCACCAGCCGCGCGAGGTTCACCGACCCGAGAAGGCAGGCACCATAGGGCGGCAGGGGCTGTTCGCCGCAGGGGTTGGTGGCGGCGATCGTCTCGACATAGGCGAGGTTGTTGGCGGCGTTGATCCGGTCGATGAAGATCACGCCGGGTTCGGCATAATCGTAGGTGGACTGCATGATGCGGTCCCACAGCGCGCGGGCACGCAGCGTGCGGAAGGTGCGGCCGGCGAACACCAGCGGCCAGTCGCCATCGGCCTTGACCGCCGCCATGAAGGCATCGGTCACGAGGACCGACAGGTTGAAGTTCCGCAGCCGCGCCGGGTCGCGCTTGGCCTCGATGAAGGCCTCGATATCGGGGTGGTCGCAGCGCAGGGTGGCCATCATCGCGCCGCGGCGCGATCCGGCCGACATGATCGTGCGGCACATCGCATCCCAGACGTCCATGAAGCTGAGCGGCCCCGAGGCATCGGCGGCCACCCCGGCGACCGGGGCGCCGCGCGGGCGGATGGTCGAGAAATCATATCCGATCCCGCCGCCCTGCTGCATGGTCAGCGCGGCCTCCTTGAGCATCTCGAAGATGCCGCCCATGTTGTCGGGGATCGTGCCCATGACGAAACAGTTGAACAGCGTCACGCTGCGGTCGGTGCCCGCGCCCGCGACGATCCGGCCGGCGGGCAGGAAGCGGAAATCCTCGAGCGCGGCGCGGAATCGCGGCTCCCACAGCGCCGGATCGGCCTCGGGCGCAGCGAGCGCGCGGGCGATGCGGGACCAGGTATCCTCGATCGTGACGTCCCGCGGCGTGCCATCGGCATCCTTGTAGCGATACTTCATGTCCCAGATCTGTTCGGCGATGGGCGCGGCAAAGCGGGACATGCGCTGTCCTTCCGGTTGTGGGTGCGAGTCGGAGGACGCACAAGATAAGCCGGCGCCCTCGGGGGGTCAACGCTGGACGGCGCCGGCGCGGCCGCTATGATCGATGGCCCGCGGCCAAGGGAAGCCCCCGATGATCCACCTGCTCAAACTCTGCGTCGGCGCCGAGAGCGTCGAGGACCTCGCCGCCTGGCAGGCGAGCCAGGCGCGCGTCTGGCCCAGGGGCTGCGCCGTCCATGTCACCCGGATGTGGCCCAAGCGCGAGGCCGAGCTGCTGGCGGGCGGGTCGCTCTACTGGGTCATCAAGGGGGTGATCCTCGCCCGCCAGCGCCTTGTCCGTCTGGAACGGGTGGACGAGGGCGACGGCATCGCGCGCTGCGCGATCATCCTCGACAGCGCCATCATCCGCACCGAACCGGTGCCGCGCGCGCCCTTCCAGGGCTGGCGCTATTTCGAGCCGGCGCAGGCGCCGCGCGACCTTTCCCCCGGCCGTGCGCGCGAGGATCGGCTTCCGCCCGCGCTGGCGGCGGCGCTGGCGGACATGGGGGTGCGCTAGGGGCGCTTCGCCGCGCTATTCCGCCCGCGGCAGGTCGAGCCCGAGCCGCCGCGCGAGATCGGCCAAGGCCGCCCGCTCGCCCTCCTCGATCGCTGCGGCGGTGAGGAACAGCGTCGCCTCGGACCGCAGCACGAGGCCGTCGGCCAGCGGCCGCAGATGGTTTGCGCGCAGGGTCTCGCCGGTCGAGGTGATGTCGGCGATGGCCTCGGCGGTGCCGTTGCGCACGGTGCCCTCGGTCGCGCCCTGACTGTCCACGAGGCAATAATCCGCCACCCCCGCCGCGCGCAGGAAATCGCGCGTCAGGCGGTGATACTTGGTCGCGATGCGCAGGCGGTGCCCGTGCACTGCGCGGAAGGCCGCGGCGGCGGCATCGAGATCGTCGAGCGTCTCGACATCGACCCAGAACGCCGGCACCGCAATCACGAGATCGGCAAAGCCGAAGCCGAGCGGGGCGAGCGCGGTCACCTGCGACGGCCAGTCGGCCAGCCTTTCGCGCACGAGGTCGGTCCCCGTCACGCCAAGGTGGATGCGCCCCGCCGCCAGTTCGCGCGGGATCTCGGATGCGGGCAGCAGCACCACCGACACGCCCGGCATCCCCTCGACGGCGCCGGAATACTCGCGGTCGGCCCCGGCCAGTCCCATCGGCACGCCGCGCGCCCCGAACCAGTCGAACGCCTTTTCCATCAGCCGGCCCTTGGACGGCACCCCGATCCGCAGCGTCATCCCAGCCCCCCGAGCGCGGCGACAAGCGCCGGGCGGATCACCCCCCCCACTGCCGGGATCGACCGCCCCCGCCCGAGCACCGCCGTCAGCGCATCATACCGCCCGCCAGAGGCGACGGGCGGCAGGCCGGGCTGGTCGGCGTGGAACGAGAAGACGAACCCGTCGTAGTATTCGAGCGTCGAGCGCCCGTGCGACGCCTCGAACGGCAGCGCCGCCACATCCACCCCGGCGGCATCGAGCGCATCGAGCCGCGCGGCCATGCGCGCCGCCGCCGGGGCGAGGGACGGCAGATCCACCGCGATATCGCGCACCCGCTGCAGCGCGCCCGGCGCGGGCGCCGCGATCGCCAGCAGATCGTCGAGCGCCTCGGCCTCGCGCGGCGGGATCGGCGGCGCCTCGGCATCGGCCAGTAGCGCCGAAGCGCGGCGGGCCACTTCGGCGGCGCTTCGCAGGCCGATCGCGGGCCCGGCCCGGGCCATCAGGTCGGCGACCGGCGTCTCGCCGAGTTGCGCGATCAGCCGCGCGCGGCCAGGCAGGGGCGCGCTGCGTCCTGTGAACCGGTCGAGCAGCGCGCGGAACCGGCGCGGCCGCCAGATGTGCCGCATGAGCGCCGCCTTGCGCGCCGGGGTGGTCGTCAGGCCGCCCACCGCCGCCATCAGCACCCCGATGTCGCCGGTCTGCGCCCGCAGCGGCAGCGGCGCAAGGATACGGGCGAACAGCGCGAATACCTCGGCATCCGCCGCCGCCGCGCGGGGGTCGAACACCTCGTAGCCGACCTGCAGGTATTCCGAGGCGCGGTTGCCGATCCCGTCCTGCTGGCGAAAGACCGCGCCGCTGTAGCAATACCGGGCCGGCTCTGCGCCGCCTTCCATATGCGCACGCACCACTGGCACGGTGAAATCGGGCCGCAGCATCAACTCGCCGCGCACCGGATCGGTCGTGACATAGGCGCGGGCGCGGATATCCTCGCCGTAAAGGTCGAGCAACACTTCGGCCGGTTGCAGGATGTCGGCCTCGACGGGCACCGCGCCCGCATCGCGGAACATCGACAGCAGCCGTTCGGCCGTGCTGCGAACCTCGGGCGTCACCGGCATGTCACGCCGCCAGCATGGCGCGCACTGTCGCCACCAGATCGGCCCGCGCGCACTCGACCTGCGCCGGACGGGCGGCCCAGTCCTCACGGCTGGCGCCCTGCGCAAGGCGGGCGCCGAGAATCAGGTCCTTGACCAGAACGGCGCCCCGCGCGGCCTCGTCCGGGCCCTGGATGACGGCGGCGGGGCTGGCGCGTTTGTCGGCGTATTTGATCTGGTTGCCGAAGGTCTTCGGATTGCCGAGATAGACCTCGGCGGCGATCCCCGCATGGCGCAGGTCGGCGGCCATGGCGAAGTAATCCGCCATGCGGTCGCGGTCCATGACGGTGACGATGACCGGGCCCGCCGCCTCGGCCGCGAACCGGCCCCTGGCGGTGAGCGCCGCCAGCAGGCGGTCCACGCCGATGGACACGCCCGTTGCGGGGACCGACTGGCCGGTGAAGCGTTTCACGAGGTCGTCGTAACGCCCGCCCCCCGCGACCGAGCCGAACTGCCGCGGCCTGCCCTTGTCGTCGAGGATCTCGAACGTCAGTTCGGCTTCGAACACCGGGCCGGTGTAATAGCCGAGGCCGCGGACCACCGCCGGGTCGAGCACCACGCGGTCGGGCCCGAGGCCCTGCGCGTCAAGAAGGGCTGCGATGGTTTCAAGCTCCTCCACCCCTTCAGCTCCCGTGGCCGAGGCGCCGACCAGCGCACGCAGCGCCGCGCAGGTTTCCGCCCCGGTCGCACCGCGCGCGCGGGTAAAGCCGATCACGATATCGGCCTGCGCATCCGACAGTCCCGCGCCGGGTGTGAAATCGCCGCTCTCGTCCCGCCGCCCTGCGCCCAGCAGCGCCCGCACCCCGGCCTCGCCCAGCCGGTCCAGCTTGTCGATGGCGCGCAGCACGATCCCGCGCTCTGCCGCGAACCGCCCGTCGTCGGCCGGGTCGAGCACCCCGGCCGCCTCCATCACGCCGTTGAGCACCTTGCGGTTGTTCACCCGGATCAGGTAGTCGCCGCGCGGGATCTCGACCGCCTCGAGCGCCGCGCCCAGCATCGCGCAGATCTCGGCATCCGCGGCGACCGAGGGCGCGCCGACCGTATCGGCATCGCATTGATAGAACTGCCGGAACCGCCCCGGCCCCGGCTTTTCGTTGCGCCAGACCGGCCCCATCGCATAGCGGCGGTAGGGGCTGGGCAGGTCGTTGCGATACTGCGCCGCCACCCGCGCCAGCGGCGCCGTCAGGTCATAGCGCAGCGCGAGCCAGTCGCCATCCTCGGCCCAGGCAAAGACGCCCTCGTTCGGCCGGTCCACATCGGGCAGGAACTTGCCGAGCGCCTCGACCGTTTCCACCGCCGAGGTTTCCAGCGCCGCGAAACCATGCAGGCGGTAGACCCTTTCGATCGCGTCGAGCATCGCGCGGCGCTGCGTCACCTCGGCGCCGAAATAGTCGCGAAAGCCCTTCGGCGTCTCGGCGCGCGGGCGGCGCGCGGGCTTGTCCTTGGCCATGTCGGCCCCCCGGGTTAGGCTGCTGGCGCGCGTCTAGCGGATGGGGCCGGGGGGGGCAAGGTGAGCGAACGGATCGAGGCGGCGGTGGCCGAGCTGATGCGGACGGTGGACGAGTTGTCTGCGGTGGTCGCAGGCCAGCAGGCCGCCATCGACGCGCTGGAGCGGCGGGTGGCGATGCTCATGGCGCGCGAGGCCGACCGGCAGGTCGACGCCGGCGGCGGCGTGGTGATCGGCGACGAACGGCCGCCGCATTGGTAGGTTTGGGGCCGGCGCTCTGCCGCATGGGCGGCAGCATCCGCGCCGCAGCGTCGTTGACAGGGCATGCGATGCTTGCGCATGCTCGGCTATCGACCCGAGGCGGGGGAATGGCACAGCATGGGTTTCCTGACCTTCGCCCCGATCCCGGTGCTTCGCCCGTCCCTTGACCTTGCCGTGATGCGCACAGGCTTTGCGGCGGTTGTCACAGGCTATCCGGGCGAGAGCATCGCGGCCACGCAGATCCGCTACTTCGACGGCACGGCCAAGGCGTTCACCGTGTTCGGCGCAGGCTTCACCTTTGCCACGGTCGCCGGCAAGACGGTCGTGACCGGCGGGACGATCACCGGCTTTACCCTGCGCGAGTTCGGCGCCGATACCCTGCGGATGACCGGCATTGCCGCCAAGGCCGCCGATGTGTTCGCGCTTCTGCGCGGCGGACAGGGCCCCGCCGCGTTCGATCTGCTGTTCGGCACCGGCGACCGCATGTCGGGCGGCAGCGGGGCGGACAGGCTGATCGGGCAGGGCGGAAACGACACGCTCTTCGGATTTGCGGGCAACGACCGGCTTTTCGGCGGCAATGACAGCGATCTCTTGTTTGGGGGCGCCGGGAACGATTCGCTCTGGGGCGATGCGGGAAACGATACATTGCGCGGCGAAACTGGCGACGATGCGCTTTACGGCGGGATCGGGAACGACGCGCTTTACGGCGGCGACGGGCGGGATGTGCTATCGGGCAACGACGGCAACGACCTTCTGGATGGCGGTCTTGGCGACGATGTCATCGACGGCGGCGCGGGGATCGATACGCTCGTCTTCGCCGGGACTGCCGCCGCGCGGGTGAACCTCGGGACGCCCCTTGCGCAGAACACCGGCTATGGGCTGGACGTGGTTCGGAACGTCGAGAACGTCATCGGCACGGCACAGGCCGACATCCTGACCGGAAACGCAGGCGCAAACCGGCTCGACGGGCGCGGCGGGAACGACCGTCTCTCCGGCATGGCCGGTGACGACACGCTTTTCGGCGGCGACGGAAACGACGTGCTGTTCGGCGGCCTTGGTCGGGACGTCCTCTATGGCGGCGCGGGCAACGACACGCTCATCGGCGGGGAAGGGGGCGACCAGCTGGGCGGAGGCCCGGGGGCGGATGTGTTCCGCTACCTTGCGCTCTCTGACGGCGGGCCTTGGAACGTGCCCGAGACGATCCTTGATTTCGAGCGGGGGGTGGACCGGATCGACCTGTCGGCCATCGACGCGAATGCAACGCTTGCCGGGAACCAGGCCTTTGCCTTCGGCAACGGGATCGTGCCGGGCCGGATAAGGGTGCTTCCGGGGAATGACGGCGGAATGTTCGCGACGGTGATGCTGATCGTCGATGGCGACACCACGCCTGACATGACGATCCGTGTCCTCGGCCTGCGGGCGATGGACGCCGGCGACTTCATCCTCTGACGTCGACATCGGCGAGACGCGCCGCCGCGATGCGTGGCAATCTGCGCGATGCCGTGGCAAGGATGCGCAGAGCGCGGCGAGGGGCAAGCATGCACGACGGATTCGGCAAGGGCCACCACCTGCACCTGATCGACGGGTCGGCCTATATCTTTCGCGCCTACCACGCGCTGCCGCCGCTCACGCGCAAGTCGGACGGGCTGCCCATCGGGGCGGTCTCGGGGTTTTGCAACATGATCGCCCGCTATGTCGAGGCGAACGGCAACTCCAAGGACGCGCCGACCCATGTCGCGGTGATCTTCGACTATTCGTCCAAGACGTTCCGCAACGACCTCTACCCGCTCTACAAGGCGCAGCGGCCCGAGCCGCCCGAGGATCTGCGCCCGCAGTTCCCCCTGACGCGCGAGGCAAGCCGCGCCTTCAACCTCGCCACCATCGAGGTCGAGGATTACGAGGCCGACGACATCATCGCCACGCTCGCCCGCGAGGCGCGCGAAGCGGGGGGGCGCGTCACCATCGTGTCGTCGGACAAGGATCTGATGCAGCTTGTCGGCGACGGGGTCGAGATGTTCGATCCGATGAAGAACCGCCGGATCGGCCGCGACGAGGTGATCGAGAAATTCGGCGTCGGCCCCGAACGGGTGGTCGACGTGCAGGCGCTGGCGGGCGACAGCGTGGACAACATTCCCGGCGCGCCGGGGATCGGGCTCAAGACGGCGGCGCTGCTGATCCAGGAATACGGCGATCTGGACACGCTGCTGGACCGCGCCGGCGAGATCAGGCAGCCCGCCCGCCGCAAGGCACTGCTGGACAATGCCGATCAGATCCGCCTGTCGCGCGCGCTCGTCACGCTCAGGGACGACGCGCCGCTGCCGGTGACGCTGGACGAGCTCGCGGTGAAAAAGCCCGATCCCGAGGCGCTGATGGGCTTTCTGACCCGGATGGAGTTCCGCACCCTCACCCGCCGCATCGCCGAACGGCTGGGGATCGAGCCCCCGGCGGTGCCCGAGGTGGCGCAGGCCGCCGACACGCCCGACCACGCGGCGCCCGCCGCCGTGGCCGCCGTGCCCATCGACCCTGCGCTCTACGTCACCATCCGCACCGCCGAGGACCTCGCGCCGTGGCTCGCGGCGATCCGCGAACGGGGCTGGGTGGCGGTGGATACCGAGACAACCGGCCTTGACGAGATGCGCGCCGACCTCGTCGGGATCAGTCTCGCGGTCGAGCCGGGCCGCGCCGCCTATCTTCCCGTCGGTCACCGCAAGGGCGCGGACATGTTCGCCGAGGCCGTGGAGGGGCAGATGCCGCTCGATGCCGCGCTCGCCGCGCTCAAGCCGGTCCTCGAGGATGACGCGATCCTCAAGATCGGGCAGAACCTGAAATACGACGCCAAGATCCTTGCCCGCCACGGCATCGCGGTGGCGCCCATCGACGACACGATGCTGATGTCCTATGCGATGCACTCGGGCCTGCACGGCCACGGCATGGACGCGCTGTCGGAAACCTACCTCGGCCATGTCCCGATACCCATCAAGTCCCTGATCGGGTCGGGCAAGGCGCAGGTCACCTTCGACAAGGTCGATATCGCTGCGGCGACGCGCTATGCCGCCGAAGATGCCGATGTCACCCTGCGCCTGTGGCAACGCTTCAAGCCCGAGCTGCACAAGGCGCGGGTGACGACGGTTTACGAGACGATGGAACGCCCCATCGTCCCCGTCCTTGCGGCGATGGAAATGGCCGGCATCCTCGTGGACCGGGGCACCCTGTCGCGCATGTCGGCCGCCTTTGCCCAGTCGATGGCGGCGCTCGAGGCGGAGATCCACGAGATTGCCGGCCGCCCCTTCAACGTCGGCTCGCCGAAACAACTGGGCGAGATCCTGTTCGACGAGCTTGGCCTGCCCGGCGGCACCAAGGGCAAGACGGGCGCCTGGGGCACCGGGGCCGATATCCTCGAAGACATCACCACGATGGAGGATACGCACCCGCAGGGCGCGCGCCTCGCCGCCCGCCTGCTCGACTGGCGGCAGATCTCGAAGCTGAAATCCACCTATACCGACGCGCTGCAGGACCACATCAACCCCGACACCGGGCGGGTGCACACGTCCTATTCGATCGCCGGGGCGGCAACCGGGCGGCTCGCCTCGACCGATCCGAACCTGCAGAACATCCCTGTGCGCACCGAGGAAGGGCGGCGCATCCGGCAGGCCTTCGTCGCGCCCGAGGGGCGGGTGCTGGTGTCGCTCGACTACAGCCAGATCGAGTTGCGCATCCTCGCCCATGTCGCGGGGATCGACGCGCTCAAGGCGGCGTTCCGCGACGGGCAGGACATCCACGCCGCCACCGCATCCGAGATGTTCGGTGTGCCGCTGGCCGAGATGACGCCCGAGATCCGGCGCCGCGCCAAGGCGATCAACTTCGGCGTGATCTACGGGATCAGCGGCTTTGGCCTTGCGCGCAACCTGCGCATCCCGCGGGACGAGGCGCAGGGGTTCATCGACCGGTATTTCGAGCGCTTTCCCGGCATTCGCGAATACATGGATGAAACGGTGGCCTTCGCCAAGCGCACCGGCTATGTCCAGACCCTGTTCGGCCGCAAGATCCACACGCCCGAGATCAACGCCAAGGGCCCGACCGCCGGCTTCGCCAAGCGCGCCGCGATCAACGCGCCGATCCAGGGGGCGGCGGCCGACATCATCCGCCGCGCGATGGTGCGCATCCCCTCCGCCGTCGCGGGGCTGGACGCGAAGATGCTGCTCCAGGTCCACGATGAATTGCTGTTCGAGGTGGCCGAGGGCGACGCGGAGGCCACCGTCGCCGCCGTCAGGCCGATCATGGAGGGCGCGGCCCACCCTGCCGTGCACCTCGACGTGCCGCTGGTGGTCGAGGCGGGGACGGGGCCGAACTGGGCGGCGGCGCATTGATCGCCTCCTGGCCCGATCTGCGCGCCTTCGCCCTTGGCCTCGACCTGCCCGCGGTGGTGGAGACCACCGCCTGGGGCAACCCCGTGCTCAAGGCGCATGCGCGGATGTGGTGCTGGTGGTCGCCATACGTCGATGCGGCGGTGTTCAAATGCGACCGCGACGAACGCGCGATGCTGCTGGAGGCCGACCCGGAGACCTTCGCCCTCCACCCCCATTACGCGCCGCATGCGCTGATCCTCGTGCGGGCCGGGCGGATCGACCCCGGCTGGGCCCGCGCGCGACTGATCCGCCAGTGGCGCGATGCGGCGCCGCGGCGCTGGCTCAGGGCATGGGATGCGGCGCAGGCGGGCGGCTAGGCCTTGCGCTGGCCGAACAGGCCATACCAGGCCCAGTCCGGCAAGACCTGCCCGACCCGGAACAACAGCGAGAAGCCATAGGGAAAGCTGATCTTGAACCGGTTCGTCCGCATGAAATCGAACATGATCTGCGCGGCCCGATCCGGTTCCATCAGGAAAGGCATGGCGAAATCGTTCTTTTCCGTCAGCCGCGTGCGGATGAAGCCGGGGTTGGCCACCTGCACGGTGATCCCGCTGCCGCGCAGGTCGGCATACATCGATTCCGCGAGCACCATCGTCCCCGCCTTGGACGCGGCATAGCCGATCGCGCCCGGCAGGCCGCGAAAGCCCGAGAGGCTGCCGGTGATGACGACATGCCCCGTGCCGCGCGCCACGAACCCCGGCATCGCCGCACCCATCACGCGGGCGCAGCCGGTCAGGTTCACGTCGCACATCGCCTCGGCCTTGGCCGCATCCCAGTCCTGCGCGCGCATCGGCCAGTAGGCGCCGGCGAGGAACACCAGCCCGTCGATCGCCCCCGCCTCGGCCGCCGCCGCCGTGACCGAGGCGGTGTAGGACACATCGCAGGCAACCGCCCGCCCGCCGCCCATCTCGGCCACCACCGCCTCGAGCCGCCCGGCATCGCGGGCCGAGACGATCACCTCGGCCCCGGCCCGTGCGAGCTTGAGCGCCAGCGCCCGCCCGAGCCCCTCGGACGCACCGACGAGCCAGTAGCGCTTGCCCTTGAACGATCTCACGCCGCATCCTTCCGCCGCATGGTCGCCACCAGCTCGGCGACCTTGATGCCCCATTTGCGGAACTGGCTGCGGTTCATGATGGTGCCGTTTTCCATCAGATACATCCAGTCGGTGACGGTCAGCACATGGCCGCCCGATTCCTCGGGCAGCCGGATGCGATAGTCGAGCCGCACCGCCGCCCCCTCCTGCCGCCCGGTGCCGGCGCCGATGACGTCATCGGCCTCGGCCCGGATCGCACCGTCGTTCGACAAGGTCAGCCGCCAGGCGCGGTTCTGCGCCGCCCCGGTGTCATAGCGGAACCGCTCGGCCAGCACGCCACGGTTGCCGTCCCACTGCCCGTCCATGTCGGCCACGAAGCGCGAGGTGACGCGGCCCGTGGGCCCGTAGATCACCCCTTCGCACAGGATCGGCCCGCTCAGATGCTTGCGCAGGTCGAAATCGGGACCGCGCCCCTTCCATTCGCGCGTCTCCTGCGCGCGAAAGCCGAGCCAGCGGGCATGCGCGGCGACGAGCGCCAGGGTGAGCAGCGCGCCGAACAGGAACATGAGGGCAGGGGTCATGGGCGATCCTCCGAAACGGGTGTGGCCGCGAGCAAGGCGATGGCAACCGCCTTCAGCGCGCAGGGGACAAGGGCGTAGAGCGTGGTGAGCAGGCCGAGCGCGGCGGCATCGTTGCCGGCGCCGGGAACGAAGCCGCGCGCCTCGAGCAGCGGCAGGAGCGTGACGGCGGTGAAGGCGAGCGTGAACTTGGACACGAAGGACCACAGGCCGAAGGCGGCCCCCGCCTGCGGCGCGATCCGCGCCATGCGCCGGGCAAAGATCGCGGGCAGAAGGGTCATGTCGGCCCCGAGCGCGGCGCCGGAGGCAAGGCAGATCACCGCGAAGGCGGCGGCATCGCCGGCGCCGAGCGTGGCGGCAAAGGCAAAGGCGGCGATCGACAGCACCATGCCGGCAAGAAGCGCCGGCTTGGCCCCGAACCGCCCGGCCGCGCGCGCCCAGAGCGGCGTCGAAGCCGCCGCTGCGAGGAAGAAGAGCAACAGGAGCGGCCCCTCGAGGCCCGGCGCCGCAAGCCGGCTTTCGACGAAGAACAGGAACAGCGTCGAGGTCACGGCCACCGGCGTTGCGTTGACCAGCGCGAGCAGCAGCAGCCGCCGCGCCTGCGGATCGCCGAGTACCGGGCGCAGGAGCGCGCGCAGATCGGTCTCGCCACCCGTCGCGGCACCGCGCCATTCGGCGCGCATCCCGGCCGCCGCGACCACAGCCAGCAGCGCAAAGGCCAGCGCAAAGCCCGCGAAGGGCCGGTCGGTCAGCGCACCCAGCGCCACCGGCGCCACAGCCGCGGCCGAGATCCCCAAGAGCGCCCCGCCCTCGCGCCAGCCCGCCAGCCGGACATGCCCGCCCGGGCCGAGCGTTGCCGCCTTGGCCACGCCTTCGGCATAGAAGGTGATGGTGAGGAAGGAAAAGGCCGAAAACAGCACCACCAGCGTCAGCGCGAACCACACCAGCGGCGCGACGGGCGGCGTGACGGCAAAAAGCCCCAGCATCGCCGCGGCCATCAGCGCCGCCGCCCCGGCGACCATCGCCCCCCGCCGCGCCCGCGTCCGCTCGGATAGCCAGCCGAGCAGCGGATCCTGCACCACGTCGATCAGGCGCAGCGCGAACAGCACGGCCCCGAGGGCCGCGAGGCTGACCCCATAGGTATCGACATAGAACTTGGGCGCATGGATGTAGATCGGCAGCCCCGCCGCCGCGATCAGCGCACCGAACCCCGCCCAGGCGGGCAGGCGCGTGCGCTCGGCAACGACGGCGGCGAGTGTCACCGCGTCACCTCCTCGGCCGGCGGCAGCGGCCGGGGGCGGAAGCTCACGCGGCGGCCCATCAGCCGGAAGGCCTGCAGATGGATGAGCGCAAGCACCCGGCGCGACCCGAAGGGACGGCGCAGGCAGGCCCCGAGTATGGCGCGCGTGGTGAGCGGCCGGCGCGGGCCGATCAGGTTGGTGAAAAGCCCGCCCCCGGCCGTGCTGTAGTCGATCCAGATGCCCAGCCGGTCGGGGCGGATGTCGAAGCGGAAGCGGTAATCCCCGTCGATCGGCTGGAACGGCGAGACATGGAACACCTTGCGCGCCTCGACCGTATCCTCGCGCGTGAGCGGGCCGCAGTCGTCGCGGTGACACAGATAGCTGTGCCGCTCGCCATAGGTGTTGGTGACTTCCGCGATCACCACCCGCAGCGCGCCGGCCGCATCATGGCAGAGCCAGAAGGACACCGGATTGAACACATGCCCCATGACCCGCGGCTGCGCCAGCAGCAGGATGCGCTCGGCCCCGGGCAGGCCGTGCTCCGCCAGCACCCCGCGCGCCCAAACCACGCCGCGGCCCCGGCCGGGCGGCCCGCCGTGATCGACGTCCCAGACCGCCGTCAGCGCGCGGCGGTTGCGGGCAAACAGACGCGGAAACGGCCCCGTTGCCTCGGGATCGAGCAGGACGTAATCCACCCCGTAGCGAAAGCTGTTCGCCACCGGCCCCTTGCGGCCGTGGAACGTCTCGCCCGGTATGTGCTCGACAACGCTCATGCCGCGATCCGCGCGGCCTGTGCGGCCATGGCCTCGACGACATCGACGGCCGAGGCAAAGCCGTCCTCGTGAAAGCCGTTCTTCATCCAGGCCCCGCAGAACCAGGTGTTGCGCGCACCGTTGAAGCCGCGCACCGCCGCCTGCGCCGCCAGCGTGCCGACGTCATAGACCGGATGCCGGAAGGTCGTCACATCATGCACCAGATCGTCGCGGATCGCCCGCGTCGGGTTGAGCGTGACGAACAGCGGATCGTCCTTGGGGATCGGCTGGAGGCTGTTCATCCAGTAGGTCAGCGCGATGCGGTCGGGCCGCTCGCCCCGGCCCTCGCAGTAGTTCCAGGACGACCAGGCGGCCCGCCGGCGCGGCATCATCGCCGCATCGGCGTGCAGCACCGCCTCGTTCGGCTGATAGCGCACGGCGGCGAGGGCGGAGCGTTCCTCCGGGGCGGGATCCTCGAGCAGGGCAAGGCTGTCGTCGGCGTGGGTGGCAAGCACGACATCGTCGAACGCCTCCCAATCCCCGCCATGCGCGCGCACCTGAACGCCCGCCGCATGCCGCCGCACGCCCGCAACCGGGCTGCCGGGCCGCAGATCGACCCCCGCGCGCAGCAGCGCGGATTCGAGCCGGCGGACATATTCGACCGACCCGCCCCGGACCGTCCACCACTGATGCTGGCCCGAATAGCTCAGCAACGCGTGGTTGGCGAAGAACCGCAGCATCGCATCGGCCGGGAAATCGAGGATCCCCGCCGTCGGCGTTGACCAGATCGCACCCGAGAACGGCAATATATACCGGTCGCGGAACCACGCGCCGGTGCCGAGCTGCGCCAGCAGGGTGCCGATCGTCATCGTCAGATCGGTGGCGGCGATGCCCGGCGCCTCGCGGTTGAAACGCAGGATATCGCGCAGCATTCCCCAATAGGCCGGGCGCAGGACGTTCGACCGCTGCGCCAAGAGGCCGTTGAGATCCCGCAAAGCATATTCGAACCGCCCGCCGTCGATCGAGGCGGCAAAGCTCATGTCGCTTTTCGCGACCGGCACGTCGAGGTCGCGGAAAAGCCGCGTCAGGTGCGGGTAGTTGACGTGGTTGAACACGATGAAACCCGTATCGACCGGCTGGTCGCCCCGCTTGCCCGCGACGACGGTCCGGGCGTGGCCGCCAAGCCGCCGCTCGGCCTCGTAGAGAACAACGGCATGGCCGCGCGACAGCAGATGCGCGGCGGCCAGGCCCGATATGCCACCGCCGATCACGGCAATGCGGCGCGTTCCGGGCCCGGTGGTTGAGAGCGGCATGGGCAGTCCTTTCGGTCAGGTCGTGGCAAGGATACGCGGCGCTGCGGCGTGCGGATCATTTATCTACTGTCCAGTGATCCGGACAGTTTCATGCGGCGTAAAAGTCGCATGATGCTTGACACCCGGTCGGTCCATATACCGGATGCACAGCCTGCGCGCCCCGCCTATGGTGCGCGGCAAGTGGCGGTAGCTGAACGGACCCAAGGGCCGATGGCGGTGAACGGAACTGACGACGACGCGACGGCCTTGCTGGTCCGCGTGCGCGATGACGGGGATCGGGCGGCCTTCGCCGCGCTGTTCCGGCAATTCGCGCCCCGGATCAAGGCGTTCCTGATGAAATCGGGGGCGAGCGAGGCGCTCGCCGAGGAATGCGCGCAGGATGTCATGGCGACGCTATGGCAGAAGGCGGGCCAATACGACCCCGCGCGGGCGAGCGTGGCGACTTGGGTTTTCACCATCGCCCGCAACCGCAGGATCGACATGCTGCGCCGGGCGCGGCCCGAGCCCGAGGATCTTCCCTGGGGCCCGGAACCGGAACCGGATCAGGCAGAGGCCTACGAGGCCGCACAGGAGACAAAGCGGCTGGGCGAGGCGATCGCCCAGTTGCCGGAAAAACAGAGGGCGTTGATAGAACGGGCCTACTTCGGCGAGTTGTCGCATACGGAAATCGCGGCAGAGACCGGGTTGCCCCTTGGCACGATCAAGTCCCGCATCAGATTGGCACTGGACAGGCTGCGCCAGCAGCTCGGGTAAGGCAAAGGCACGATGACGATCAGGCACCACATCTCGGACCGGCTTCTCATGGCCTATTCCGCCGGCCAGTTGCCCGAGGCGTTCAGCCTCGTCGTGGCGACGCATGTGTCGGTCTGTGACGAGTGTCGCGCGCGGCTGATGTCGTTCGACGCGGTCGGCGGCGCCGTTGTCGAACGGATCGACGCTGTGCCGATGCGCGAGGGAAGCCTCGAGGCGATGATGGCCCGGCTCGACACGCTTGCCCCGGCACCGCGTCCGATGCCCCGGCGTCGCGGGGTGCTGCCGGCGCCGCTGCAGGATTATGTGGGGGGCGATCTGGACGCCGTGAAATGGCGCCCCGTGGGCATGGGCGTGCGGCAGGCGATCCTGCCGACCGAAAAGGGCGCGACGGTGCGCCTTCTGCACATTCCTGCCGGTCAGCCGATGCCGGACCACGGGCATCGCGGGCTCGAGATGACGATGGTCCTGCGCGGGGCATTCCGCGACGGGGCGGACGTGTTCGGTCCCGGCGATGTGGAAATTGCCGATACGGCGACGGAACACACGCCGATCGCAGAGCCCGGCGAGGATTGCATCTGCCTTGCCGCAACCGACGCGCCGCTGCGGTTCAGCGGCATCGTGCCGCGGATGGCGCAGCGTTTCCTGCGCATCTGACGCTCAGGCGCGGCCGAACAGGCGCTCGAGGTCGGCCAGCCGCAGCGTCACATAGGTCGGGCGGCCATGGTTGCACTGCGCTGAATTGGGTGTCGCTTCCATCTCGCGCAAGAGGGCGTTCATCTCGTCGGCCCGCAGGCTACGCCCCGCGCGCACCGAACCGTGGCAGGCCATCCGCGCCAGGATCGCGTGAAGCCTCGCTTCGATCCCCTCAACCGTTCCCCGCTCGCCCAGTTCATCGAGCACATCGCGCAGCAGGCCCCGCGCATCCACCGGGCCGAGGTCGGCCGGCGTTTCGCGCACCGCGACCGCACCCGGCCCGAACGGCTCGACCACCAGCCCCGCGCGGGCAAGGTCGGGCGCCGCGTCCAGCAGGCGCGCGGCATCCGTCGCCGAAAGCTCGACGACCTCCGGGATCAGCAGCGGCTGCGACGCCACGCCCGACGCCGCCATCTGCCGCTTGAGCCGCTCGTAGACGAGCCGTTCGTGCGCTGCATGCTGATCGACGATCACGATCCCCTCGGCCGTCTGCGCGATGATGTAGGTGCCGTGGACCTGCGCCCGCGCTGCGCCCAGCGGATGGGTCGTTTCGTCCGACGGCGGCTCGATCCGCGCGGCCGGCGCCTCGGCCAGTCCCGGCGCCTGCCACTGCGCGGCACGCGCGAGCGTGCCCGCCGACGGACGATCCATTTGATAGGCCCGCGCCGGTCCGGCCCGCGCCGCCCCGAGCGCAAGGCCGGTCAACGAGGCCGCCGTGCGCTGCCCCGCCTCGGCGAGGGCATGGCGCAGCGCGCCGACGATCAGGCCGCGCGGCAGGCCGGGGTCGCGAAACCGCACTTCGGCCTTGGCGGGGTGGACGTTCACGTCCACCGCCTGCGGATCGCAGGTCAGATACAGCGCCGCCGCCGGCCAGCGCCCCTGCGGCAGCAGATCGCCATAGGCCGCCCGCACCGCGCCGAGGATGAGCCGGTCCTGCACCGGGCGACCGTTGACGAAGAGGTAGAGCGCGACCGACCCGCCGCGCGAATAGGTCGGCAGCGCGGCGAGGCCGGTGAGGGTCAGCCCCTCGCGCTCGGCCGTGATCGGCAGGCTGGAGGCGACGAAATCCGCGCCCATCACCTGCGCCACCCGGCCCCGCAGCGCGTCGAACAGATCGCCCGTCTCCGGGTCGGCGCGAAAGACCACCCGCTCGCCCTCGGTCACGTCCCGCAGCACGAAGCCGGCGCCGGGGGCCGCGAGGGCGAGGCGGCGGACGGTGTCGGCGATCGCCTGCGCCTCGGTCCGGTCGGCGCGCAGGAACTTGAGCCGGGCCGGGGTCGCGGCAAACAGCTCGCGCAGCTCGACCACCGTGCCGCGCGCGGCGGCGGCGGGGCGGACCGGGCCGGCGCGGCCGCAATCGACGGTGATGCATGCCGCCTCCTGCCCGGCCGCGCGGCTCGTGATCGTGAGCCGCCCCACCGCGCCGAGCGAGGGCAGCGCCTCGCCCCGGAACCCGAAGGACCGGATGTCGAGAAGATCCGATCCGTCGATCTTGGACGTCGCATGCCGCGACAGCGCCAGCGGCAGGTCGGCGGCGGTCATTCCGCATCCGTCGTCCGTCACCCGGACCAGCGCCTTGCCGCCCATGGCATAATCCACGGCGATCCGCGTGGCGCCGGCATCGAGCGCGTTCTCGACCAGTTCCTTGACGGCCGAGGCTGGCCGCTCCACCACCTCGCCGGCGGCGATGCGGTTTGCCGTCGCCTCGTCAAGCTGGCGGATGACGGGGCGCAGGGCGGACATGTTGCGGTCGGCGATGGTCATGCCACCACCTGTAGCATGGACGATCCGAGTCTTCTACTGCCCTTCGCCCGTCAGGCCCTCCGGCTCGCCGACCACGACAAAGGTCAGCGCCGCCGGATCATAGAGCCGCGCGGCGACGCGGTTCGCATCCTCCAGCGTGATCGCGCGCACCTTGTCGTTGCGCGTCGCCGGGTAGTCGGGCGGGAATCCCTGAAGCTGCATGCCCACAAGGATGTCGGCGATCCGCGCATTGCCGTCGAAGCGCAGCGGATAGGAACCGGTCATATAGGTCTGGATGCCCGCCAGTTCCTCGGCCGTCAGCCCTTCGGACGCCATGCGCGCCCATTCGGTGCGGATCACCGCGATCGTCTCGGCGGCCGTCGCATTGGCCGTGGCCACCCGGCCGGTGAGGACCGAGCCGAATTCGGACGCGGCCAGCGCGCTGAAGATGCCATAGGTCAGGCCCCGCTTTTCGCGCACCTCTGCTGTCAGGCGGGTGCCGAACCGGCCGCCGCCCAGCACCTCGTTGACGAGCAGGGCGGTCAGGAAATCGGGATCGTCGCGCGGGATCGCGGGCTGGCCGAAGGCGATGACCGATTGCGGGCCCGGAAAGGGCTCGACCGCGATACCGCCGGCGAGGGCAGCGGCGGCGTAGGGCGGCATCGGCAGGCCGGCGCCCGGCAGATCGCCCAGCAGACGGTCGAGCAGCGGGCCGAGCGTTTCGGCGTCGATGTCGCCGACCGCCGCCACGAACAGCCGGTCGCGCGCCAGAGCCCCGCGATGCGCCGCGACAAGGTCATCGCGGCTCAGCGCCGCGACGGTATCCTCGGTGCCGTTGCCGTCCCGGCCATAGGGATGGGCGCCAAAGGCCAGTGCGGCAAAGCGCGCGCCGGCGATGCGCTGCGGGTTTCGCGCGTCCTGCCGCAGGCCGGACAGGACCTGCGCCCGCACCCGTTCCACCGCATCGGCATCGAAGCGCGGCGCGGTCAGTGCAAGGCGCAGCAGATCGACGGCAGCATCCCGGTTCTCGGTCAGCATGCGGGCCGAGACGCCGACCGTATCGCGGCCGGCGCTGAAGGCAAAGGATGCGGCAAGATCCTCGCGCGCCGCGGCAAAGCCCTGCGCATCGAGATCGCCCGCGCCTTCCTCGAGCAGGGCGGTCATCAGATTGACCGCGCCCTGCGTTTCGGGCGCATCGAGGCTGGTGCCGCCGCGAAAGCGGATCTCGAGCGCGAGGAACGGGATGTCGCGCGCCTCGACCAGCCAGGCGGTGATCCCGCCGGGCGAGGTGACGGTGCGGATCGGAAGCTCGGCCCGCGCCGGCAGGGCGACGACCAGAAACAGGACAAGGAAAAGGCGAAGCATCACGAAGCATCCTTGCGGTCGAGATGGCCGGTCACCGCCCGGCTGCGGTCGAGCACCCCGCGCGCCGCCGCCATCACCTCGGCCGGCGTGACCGATTGCAGCACGGCAGGCCAGTCGCGGATGTCGTCGATCGTCAGGCCGGTCGTGAGCCCCTCGCCATAGCGCCGGGCGCGGCGGTCGGCGTTGTCGAGCGCATAGATCTCGGCCGCGCGCAGTTGCCGCAGGATACGCTCGAACGCGGCCTGATCGACGCCCTGCGCCAGGAAATCGGCCAGCGCGGCGTCGAGCGCCGCCTCGCCCTCGGCGAGCGTCACGCCCGGTGCGGGCACGACGGCGAGGGTGAAGGTCGAGGCATCGAGCGCGGTGGAATCGTAGAAGGCATCGACCTGCACGGCCACCTGGCGATCGAACTGGAGCGCGCGCCCGAGAACGGATGTCGCCGGATTGCCGCCCAGCAGCTCGGCCAGGACGGTGAGCGCCGCCGCCTCGCGCTGATCGCCCGCGCGCCTGGTCGGCGCGAGATAGGTGCGCACCACATAGGGCTCGCCAACCCGCGCATCGGCCATCATCACCCGCCGTTCGGCAAGCTGGGGCGGTTCGGCAGGGCGCTGGCGGGGCTGGATACGCGGGTTGGCGGGGATGGGGCCGTAATGCTCTTCGGCCAGTGCCCTGACGGCATCGGCCGTCACGTCGCCCGCCACGATCAGAACCGCGTTGTTCGGGCCGTAATGCCGGGCGTAGAAGGCGCGGGCGTCATCGGGCGTCAGCGCCTCGATCTCGTGCCGCCAGCCGATGATCGGGCGGCCATAGGGATGGTTGAGGAACTGCGCCGCCCGCCGCTGTTCGCCGAAGAGGCCGCCGGGGCTGGCCTCGACGCGCTGCGCCCGTTCCTCGAGCACGACGGCGCGTTCGGTCAGCGCCTCGTCCTCGGGGATGCGCAGGTTGGCCATCCGGTCGGCCTCCATCGCCATCACGAGCGGCAGGCGATCGGATGCGACGCGCTGGAAATAGCCGGTGTAGTCCCATGAGGTGAAGGCATTGTCCGACCCGCCCTGCGCCTCGACCAGGGCCGAGAATTCGCCGGGTCCGGTCGTCTCGGTGCCCTTGAACATCAGATGTTCGAGGTAATGGGCAAGGCCGGACTTGCCCGGCACCTCGTCCGCCGCACCGACGCGATACCAGACCATGTGGACCACGACCGGGGCGCGCGGATCCTCGATCACCACCGCCTCGAGGCCGTTGGACAGGGTAAACCCCGTGACCCGTTCCGCAGCGGCGGGCAGGGCGGCGATCAGGGCAAGGCAGGTCAGAACGGCGCGCAGCATGGCGATCACTCCCGGTCAGGCGACGAACATCGCGCGCCCGAAGGCCGGCGGCAAGCGGACGAACGCGGATGTGATGGGGGCGTCAGCGCCGCGCGGGTGCTGTCGCCGGATCGGGCGGGGCCGAGGGCGTGCGGGCGCCGGCGCTGCGCCAGCGCTCGAGTTCGGGATACTGCCGGACCGCCTGGCGCTGATAGGCGCGGTCATAGACGTCGGTGCCGAACAGCCGTTCGAGCACGCGCGGCCGGTTGCGCCGGCGCAGCGCGGCATCCTCGGCCGCGAGATCCTCGCGCACCGTCGGGGACACGCCGAGCCGCGTGCCCGCCGCCACCAGCGCGGCATCCGCGCCGCCGGCACCCGGCCGACCGCCGAGCGCGGCCACGGCATCGTCGAGTGGCGTCTGGTCGGTGCGGTTGGCGCCGCCCGGGGTCGGCTCGGGCAGCGCCCGCAGGTCGGCCGGGATCTCCAGCGGCCGGGGCGGCACGATGGCGAATTCGTCGGGGCCCGCGCCCGCGCGCCGGTCGGACCGCAGGCGCACGTCGTCGCGGTTGCCGCAGGCCGACAGCGCCATTGTTGCCGCCAGTGCCGCAAGCACGATCCGCCTGGCCGTCATGCCCGTCTCCGATCCCATCCGTTCCGCCCTTCTAGCGCATGCGGCGGGCGGCGTCACGGGGCTTTGGCCCGCCCGAAAACAGCGCCAGCCCGATCGCCCCGGCGAAGATGGCGATGTCGGCGACGTTGAAGGCAAAGGGGTTGTCGATCCCGCAGCAGGACATGTTGAGAAAATCGGCCACCGCGCCGTAGATCACCCGGTCCACCACATTGCCGAGCGCCCCGCCGACCAGCAGCCCGGCCGAAAGCTGCACCAGCGGCCGGCCGCGTTCCCGCCGCGCCCAGATCCACACCGCCGCCGAGATCGCCAGCGCCAGCGCGATCAGGCCCCAGCGCACCGCATCGCCATGCCCGGCGAAAAGGCCGAAGTTGATCCCCCTGTTCCAGGCCATGCGCAGGTTGAGGAACGGCGGGATCACGTCGATCGCGAGCCGCTGGTCGAGCCGCAGAACGTGGACCACATGGTATTTCAGCGCCTGATCGACGAGGAAGGTGACAAGGCCCGTGATCGCCGCAAGCCGCATGTCAGTGCCGGAAATGGCGCTGGCCGGTGAACACCATCGCAAGGCCTGCCGCATCGGCCGCCGCGATCACCTCGGCGTCGCGCAGCGACCCGCCGGGCTGGATCACCGCCGTCGCGCCCGCCGCCGCCGCCGCCAGCAGGCCGTCGGGGAAGGGGAAGAACGCATCCGACGCGACGACCGAGCCGCGCGTGGGTGGCTCGGGCAGGCCCAGCGCCGCCGCCATGTCCTCGGCCTTGCGCGCGGCGATGCGGGTGCTGTCCACCCGGCTCATCTGCCCCGCGCCGATGCCCACGGTCGCCCCGCCCCGGACATAGACGATGGCGTTGGATTTCACATGCTTGGCCACCGCCCAGGCGAACAGCAGATCCGCCGTCTCGGCCGGCGTCGGCGCGCGCTGCGTGGCCACGCGCAGGCCGGCCGCGGTCACCATGCCCGCATCGCGCGTCTGCACGAGGAACCCGCCCGCCACCTGCTTGACCGCGAGGCCGGGCGCGGCCGGATCGGGCAAGGCGGCGGTCAGCAACAGGCGCAGGTTCGGTTTGCCGGCAAAGGCCGCCAGCGCGGCGTCATCCGCGCCGGGGGCGATCACCACCTCGGTGAAGATGCCGGTGATCGCGGCCGCCGCTGCCGCATCGAGCGGGCGGTTGACCGCGACGATCCCGCCGAAGGCCGACACCCGGTCGCAGTCGAAGGCGCGCGCATAGGCCTCGGCGAGGCTTGCGCCGCGCGCTGCGCCGCAGGGGTTGGCATGCTTGACGATGACACAGGCCGGGGCATCCCCGCCGAGTTCGGCAAGGCATTCCACCGCCGCATCGGTATCGGCGATGTTGTTGTAGCTCAGATCCTTGCCCTGCACCTGCCGCGCCGTTGCCACCCCCGGCCGGCCCGAGCCATCGGCATAGAAGGTCGCCGTCTGGTGCGGGTTCTCGCCATAGCGCAGGCCCTGCACCAGCCGCCCGGCAAAGGCGCGGTGGCGCGGCGTGGCCTCGCCGGCAAGGCCGGCCATCCAGCCCGACACGGCCGCGTCATAGGCGGCCGTGCGGCCAAAGGCGGCCAACGCCATGCGGCGGCGAAAGTCATGCGTCGTGCCGCCCGCCGCCAGTTCGGCAAGGAAGGCGCCGTAATCGGCCGGGTCGGTCAGCACGGTGACGAAGCGGTGGTTCTTGGCCCCGGCGCGGATCATCGCCGGCCCGCCGATGTCGATCTGCTCGATACAGGCCTCGGGCGCGGCGCCGGCCGCCACGGTCGCCTCGAAGGGATAGAGGTTGACCACCAGCAGGTCGATCGCCCCGATGCCGTGGTCCGCCATCGCCGCGACATGGGCCGGATCGTCGCGCAGCGCGAGCAGGCCGCCATGCACCGCCGGGTGCAGCGTCTTGACCCGCCCGCCCATCATCTCGGGCATGCCGGTCAGGTCGGCCACCTCGCGCACCGCAAGGCCAGCGGCGCGCAATTCCCCCGCGCTGCCGCCGGTCGAGACAAGCTCGACCCCCGCCGCCGCCAGCGCGCGGGCAAGGTCCAGAAGGCCGGTCTTGTCGGACACCGACAGAAGGGCGCGGGCAGGGGCGAGGCGGTCGGTCATGGCATCATCGGTCATCGAAGGCGAAGGGGTCGCCGGTTTCCAGGTCGCGGATCGCCAGCGGCGTATCCTGCGCCTTGGCCAGCGTCCAGCCCGCGGCGAAGGCATAATCGGTCACCACGCCCGACAGAACGATCTGCCGCGTCGCCCGCGGCCGCAGCCGCCCGCGTTCGAGATAGACCGAGGCCTCGAGCGTCAGGTCCGCCGCGCCGTCGTGGCGGAACACCCAGATCTCGCCCGACCGCAGCACCAGCGACACCGCGGTGCCGCCGAGGTCCAGCGAGGCCTCGACCTCGGGGTGCAGGTGGAAACGGATGGCAAAGCGCACGCCCTGCAACCGCATCGCCGACATCACCGCATCGAACCGCGCCCGTTCGGCCCCGGTGATCGCGCCCAGCGTATCCTCGCCCGCGAGCACCCGCCCGTCGGCGCTCAGATCGAGCGTGCGGACATGGGTGAGCCCGTGGGTCGCCGACCAGCCGTCATGGGCGAGGCTGAGGCCGTGCAGGCCGGACACCCGCGCATCCGTCACCCGCGCGCGCTCCGCCAGAAGCTCGCCCTTGCCGAGGCGCGAGGACGAGAATCCCTCGATCGCCAGCGTCGAATGCGAGGCCGTCGCCCGCCCCGCCCGCGCCCATTCCGGCCCGAACGGCGCGCCATGGCCGCAGTTGACGATCAGCGGCCGGCGGCCCGATGTCAGCTCGAACGCGAGGGTCGAGGCATGGGCGGCGAGGCTTGCCTGCCCTTCGGGCGGCGCGGCGGCGTCGATGACCACCGTGGTGCGCCCGGCCGCGAGCCGGGCGAAACCCATCGCAAGGCCGCCCCGCCGTTCGGGCTTGACGCCCGAGGCCGCCAGCGCGGTCTCGATCCGCCCCTCGAGACCGCGCCCGCCGCCGTGGAACCGGGCCAGCCCGCCGGCGGCGTGGCGCAGCGCGCGCAGCGTCGGGGCGATGCGCGCGATGGCGGCATGATGTTCGGGCGGGATGATCCGGCCGCTGGCGGTCAGCGCCTGCGCCGCCCAGATCAGCAGGGTGAAGACCTCGAGCAGTTCCTCGGGGTTGCGTGTGGGGATGCCGCCCTCGGCGTCGATCTCGCGCGCGCATTCGCGGGCGAGCGCGGCCACGGCGCGGTCGACCCGCCGCTCCATTCCGGTCAGGGCGAGGCCGGCATAGACCAGCCCGCACAGCGCCTCGAACCGCGGCAGACCGGGCTGCGCGGCAGACCAGCGGCGGGCGAGATAGACCGTCTGGCGGCTGACCGCGCGCCACCAGGCATCCTGCGCGGCCTTGTCCTGCGCATGCAGCAGCAGCAGGGCATGGTTGATCCAGCGGATCAGCCGCCGCCCGGTCAGGTCGGGCGACCAGCCGCGCCCCTGCCCGCGCCCGAAGCGCGCGATCCAGACCTGCGTCCAGGCCTGGGCCGCATCGCGGGCAGAGGCGTCGCCGACGGCGGCGAGATCGTCGAGCCAGGCGAACCCGTGTGCGGCATCGGCAAAGGCGGGGTCGGGCGGGGCGATGTCCCACAGGATGGTGCCGGGCGCCTCGACCAGAAAGCCGCCCATCAGGAAATTGCCGGCCAGAAGCTGCCGCCCGCGCGACACCATCCCCATCGAGCGCGGCTCGGGCTGCGAGACGAACCCGGTCGCAGGGCGGGCAAGGCCCGCCGCCCAGGCATGCAGCCGCGTGGCCAGCCGCGCGCCCCGCCCCTGCGGCGGCGCGCCACTTGCCTCGCCCGGCGTCGCGCTTGCCTCTGCCATCGCCTGCCCTCGGGACCTGCGGCCCGCCTGATTTGGGGCCAGCGGCCCGGCCGCACCATAGCGGCGGCAACGGCGCGGCGCCAGTCGCGCGGCGGGTGCCGTCAGGCGCGGTGGAACAGCGCGATGAAGAACCCGTCGATCCCGCCCCGATCCGCCCACATGTCGGGCCTGAGGCGGATCCAGCCCTCGGGCCGCCGCGCGCCCTTGGGCAGGCCGCCCGCATCGGCGGTCGCCAGCGTCAGGCCCGGGTGGCGGGCAAGGGCGGCGCGGGCCTGATCCTCGCCCTCCTCGGGCAGGATGGAGCAGGTGCAATAGACCATCCGCCCGCCCGGCCGGGTCAGCGCCACGGCACGGTCGATCAGCGCGGCCTGCAGCGCGGCCAGCGATGCGATATCGCTGGCGCGCTTGACGAAGGGCAGGTCGGGATGGCGGCGGATGGTGCCGGTCGCTGTGCAGGGCGCATCGAGCAGCACGGCGTCGAACGGCCCCCCGGCATAGCGGCGCGCATCGGTCACGACCGTTTCGGCCGCAAGGCCGCAACGGGCGAGGTTCTCGGCCAGCCGCGCCATGCGGCCGGGCGAGAGATCGAGCGCCGTCACCCGCGCCCCCGCCGCGGCCAGCTGCAGCGTCTTGCCGCCCGGCGCGGCGCAAAGATCGGCCACCGCCTCGCCCGGCCGGGCGGCCAGCAGGCGCGCCGGCATGGCGGCGGCGGCATCCTGCACCCACCATGCGCCTTCCGCGAAACCGGGCAGCGCCGACACCTGCCCAGGTGCGGTCAGCCGAAGGCTGCCTTGCGGCAGGCGCGCGGCGCCGAGCGCACGGGCCAGCGCCCCCGCCTCGGCCGTGCTGCGCGGCGTGAGGTCGAGCGGCGCGCCGGCCGCATGCGCCGCCTCCATCGCCGCGACAGCCTTGCCGCCCCAGGCCGCCGCCAGCCGGTCGCGCAGCCAGCCGGGCAGGCGCTGCGGCGGCTGGCCGTCCAGCGGATCGGCGCCGGTTGCCAGCCGGCGCAGGACGGCATTCACGAAACCCTCGGCATGCGCATCAGGCGCCAGCATGCGGGCCAGATCGACCGCCGCCGCGACGATGCCATGCGCATCCTGCGGCCGGTCCGAAAGCTCGCTCAGGGCAAGGCACAGGATCGCCCGCAGCACGGCCGGCGGCGGGCGGCGCAGCAGCGGCGCAAGCACCGCCTCGGCCGGCCCGATGCGGCGCAGCGTCGCCGTCGCAAGGCGCTGCGCCCGCGCGCGGTCGGGGGGGCCGAGTGCCGCAATCGGGCCGGCGGGATCGGCCAGCTGGTCGTCAAGCGCCTGCTGCGCGCCGACGACCCCGGTGACGAGCCGCGCCGCCGCCGCCCGCGCCGCAGTGGCGCCATCTGTTGCCGCCTGCAGCCGATTCACTTGTCGCACCGACACGCGGGGGTATATCCCGGTGGTAAGGACCGCGAAGAAAGAGCCCACCATGCCCGAAGACGCCCGCCCCGACGATGCCCTTCCTCCCGCCGCCCGGCGCGCGCTGGCCGAGGCTGAGGCGCGCCGGCGCGCCGCGCCGGATCAGGCGATGCCGGTCGAACTCGGGGGCCGCAAGGGGCCGGAACCGGTGCGGTATGGTGACTGGGAACGCAAGGGGCTGGCAATCGACTTCTGACGGCGCGCGCCGCCGCGGTCAGCGCAGGCGAAAGTCGGCGTGCTGGCCCTGCCCCCGGTCCGCGATGAAGCGCAACCGCTCGCCCCGCTTCTCGACAACCTGGCAATTCGGGCCAAGATCGCGCTCGCCCCAGACGAGGTTGCGGCAGAAGAGGCCATTGTCCCAGGTCCAGGCGCCCTTGACCTCGGAACCGCTCGCCTTGCCTTCGATGGCCCCGTCCGGCTTGACCCGCAGGGTGACGCCCACGACCCCCGCGATGCCCGTGAGATGCAACGCACGGTCGCGGACGAGCGCCACGAACTGGTCGCGCGATTCGATCCGCGCCGTATCGGCGGCCGCAGACAGCGGCAGCAGGGCGGCGATGATGATGGCTGCGATCTGACGCATGACGCATACTCTCCTTCAAACGCTCGGAACACCTACGCAGACGTCCGGCGCGCGGTTCAATTCCGCGCGTCACGTCCATATCACATCTCCGAGAAAGATGTAGCCCGCGCCGTAGATCGTTTTGATCAGACGCGGATTGCGCGGATCTTCGCCGAGCTTGGTGCGCAGGCGGCTGATGCGCACGTCCATCGCGCGGTCGAAGCTGTCGCCGGCCGTCCCGCCCAGCGCCTCCTGCATCTGCGCGCGGCTGATGAGGCGTTTTGGCGCCTCGAGGAACAGGCGCAGCACCTCGCCTTCGGCATGGCTGAACGGCACCTCGGCCCCGTCCGGAGCGACGAGCACGTAGCGGTCGAAAAGGGCCGTCCAGCCGTCGAACCGGGCCGTCTGCGCCGCTTTCGGCGAATCGCCGCGGCCCTTGCGCAGGCGGGCGCGCACCCGGGCGACGACCTCGGCCGGCTCGAAGGGCTTGATGATGTAGTCGTCCGCCCCGAGCTCCAGCCCCGTGACCCGATCCTGAACCTGCGCGCGGCCCGACACGATGATGATCGCCGCGCCGGATTCGAGCGCGAGGCGATGCACCACCGCAAGCCCGTCGCGGTCCGGCAGGCCGAGATCGACGAGGCAGACGTCCGGCACCCCGCGCGCCAGCGCCGCCTCGAAATCGTGCGCGCGGGCGAAGGTGGAGGTGCGGAACCCCGCCTCCTCCAGCGCATCGGCAAGGATGCGGCGGATCTGCGGTTCGTCGTCGAGGATGGCGACATGCGGGCGGACCATGCTGCGCCTTAGCGCAAGGCAAGCCCGGTGCAGAAGTGCAAAGTTGCGCCGCACCCGGCCCGGGCCGCGTCAGCCCCGCTTTCGCCGCGGCGCCCGGCGGCCGGCGGCGTTGGTCACATCATCGACGATGAAGTTGATCGCCACCGTCACGCTGGCGATGGCGAAGGCGGGCGCGAGGACGGGCCAGGCGCTGTCGCCGAACTGCAGCGCGCCGAGGTTTTCGCGCACCATCGACCCCCAGTCGGCCTGCGGCGGCTGGATGCCGAGGCCGAGGAAACTGAGGCTCGAGACGAACAGCGTGATGTAGATCAGCCGCAGCCCGAATTCCGACAGGAGCGGCAGCCAGATGTTCGGCCAGATCTCGGCCCGGATCACCCAGAGGATCCCCTCGCCCCGCAGCCGCGCCGCCTCGACGAAATCCTGCGTCATCACCTCCATCCCCAGCGCGCGCGACAGACGGAAGGCGATGGGCGCGAAGAGACAGCCCGTGATGAGGATCAGCACCGGGATCGACGACCCGAATGCGGCAATGGCGATCAGGCCCAGCATGATGTTCGGCAGGCTCAGGATCGCGTCGTTGAGGCGCGCGACCACCAGATCGACCCTGCCGCCGACGATGGCCGACCCGACGCCGGCAAAGATGCCGATGGTGAACCCGAGGACCGTCGCCATGAACGAGATGCCGAGCGTGCGCCCGGCGCCGTAGACCACCCGGGTGAGCACGTCGCGATCCTGCTGGTCGGTGCCGAGCCAGGCCCCGGCCCGCGGCGCCTGAAACGATCCGTAATCGTCCGGAAATGGCAGGTCGTTCTCGCCGAGCGGCAGGACAGACGGCCCGACCAGCGCGATCATCGCCCAGAGCGTCAGCACCACCACCCCGAACCAGCCGAAGGCGGTCAGGGGGCTTTGCCTGCGGGCCGGCCGGGCGGTTTCGGGCAACGCGGTCACTTCGGATGCCTCAGCCGCGGGTTCGACAGGATCGACGCGATATCGGCCAGCATGATGATGAAGACATAGGCCGCGCAGAACATCATCCCCACCGTCTGCACCACGATGAAGTCGCGCGTCTGGACCGCCTGCACCATCAGGATCGCAAGACCCGGATAGCTGAAATAGACCTCGACCACCACGACGCCGGAAATCAGATAGGCGAGGTTCAGCGCCACCACGTTGACGATCGGCCCGATCGCATTCGGCAAGGCGTGCCGCACCACGAGCCGCCGCCGCGGCACGCCCTTGAGCACTGCCATCTCGATATAGGGCGCGGTCAGCACGTTGAGCAGCGCCGCCCGCGTCATGCGGATCATCTGGCTCGACGTGACGATGGCAAGCGTGAGGATGGGGTAGATGAAATGCTGCAACAGCTCCAGCGGCCCCTTGCCGGCCGTGCTGCCGATCACCACGGCCGAGCCGAGGTTGAGCGACAGGACGAACACCGCAACAAGGCAGGTGGCGACGAAGAACTCCGGCGCCGCGATGAGCCCGACGTTGAGAAGGGTCAGCCCGCGGTCATAGACGCTGCCCGGCCACATCGCCGCCATCAGGCCGAGGCCGATCGACAGCGGCACCGAGATCATCGCCGTCAGTGCGGCCACGACGACCGTATTGAACCACCGCGCCTCGATCATCGACAGGACCGGGCGGTCGCTGGCCAGCGAGATGCCCAGATCGCCGGTGAAGAGGCCTGCGAGCCAACTGAGGTATTGCACGTGCAGGGGCCGGTCGAGGCCGAGCCGCTCGCGAAGGACGGCGACGTTTTCGGGTGTCGCCTCCTGCCCGAGCCGCAGTTGCGCGGCATCCCCCGGCAGCACCTGGGTGCCGAGGAACACCACCAGCGACACGAAAAGCAGTGTCGCCGCCCCGACCGCGATCCGCCGCAGGATCAGGCCGAGGAGCATGATCCGTCCCCTCGGCCTGCGCCCCTGCGCGCAAGGCTCACGCGTCGATCCAGTAGTATTCCGGCCCCTCGTTGCCGCCGTAGGAACCGATCGGCGCCTTGGGGAAGCCGCGCAGATTGCTCGCGATCCCGTCGATGAAGTTGCGGTGGACCGGGATCATCGTGCCTGCGCCCTCGTGCACCATCGTCTGCAGATCGGCATAGACCTGCTTGCGCTGGACAGGATCGGTCACCGACCGCGCCTTGACCAGCAGGTCGTCGAACATCTCGTTCTTCCAGTAGGAATCGTTCCAGCGCGCGGTGGAATGATAGGCGAGGGTAAGCATGATGTTCGCCGTCGGCCGCATGTTCCAGCTTGCCACGCAGAACGGCGCCACGAGCCAGACCGCGCTCCAGTAGCCATCGGTCGACACGCGCTGCACGGCGATCTTCATCCCGATCTTTTCCGCCTCGCGCTGCAGGAACAGCGCCTGTTCGAGCGATGCCGGGGCGACCTCGGATGCGATCAGCGGGATCTCGGTGCTGCCGATGCCCGACCGGTCGAAGTGGTACTTCGCCTTGTCGGGGTCGAGCATCCGCTGCGGCAGCCCGTCGAACCAGTCGGCATAGACACGGTTGATCGGCTGGTCGTTGCCCAGCGTGCCGTTGCCGCGCAGCGTGCCCTTCAGCAACCGCTCGCGGTCCATCAGATACCGGACTGCCATCATGAAGTCGGGGTTGTTGCCCGGCGCCATGTCCTGCCGCGCGACCAGCGACACGAAGGCGCCGGTCTCGGTGTTGAGCATCGTGCGGCCCGGCGTGCTCGCCACCCGGTCGATGGCGTTGATGGGCACGTTCTGCATCGCGTCGATGTCGCCGTTGAGGAACGCGTTGGTGCGCGCGACGGGGTCGGCGATGCCGAAATTCTCGATCTCGTCGAGAAACGGCCCGCCGGTCCAGTAGTTTTCGAACCGCGTGCCGCGGAACCGCACGCCGGGGGTGAATTCGGCGACCCGGAAGGGGCCGCTGCCGATCGGCTTGGCGAAGTCGGTCGTGCCGTCCTGCACGATCTTGAAATGGAAGGTGCCGAGCGCGATGGGCAGGTCGGCGTTGGGCGATTTCATGATCGCCCGAACCTCGTGGTCGTTCACCTTCTCCCAGCGCTCCACATCGGCGACCAGCGCCTTGGCGCGCGAGGCCGAGTTGTCGCCCATGTGGCGGTTCATGGAATAGAGGACATCATCGGCGGTCAGCGTCTTGCCGTCATGGAACTCCACCCCGCGGCGCAGCTTAAACGTCCATTCGGTCGCGTCGCTGTTGGGAATGAACTCCTCGGCGATCTCCGCCTGCGGGCTGAGGTTGTCGCTGAGCCGGATGAGCGAGCTGTAGACCATCCGCACCCGGTGATAGTCGGTGGAGGACGATATCAGCGTCGGGTCGAGCGAATCGTCCGGCCCGTGAACCACCTCGCCGAAGGTGATCTTGCCGCCGCGCTTGGGCGTCATCGACTGGGCATGCGCCGCGCCGGTATAGGCCGAACCGGCAAACGCCGCAGAGGCCCCCGCCGCCATCATCCAGCCGAGAACATCGCGCCGCGATGCCCCGCGGCGCAACATCGTCAGAAGCATCTGCCGGTCGCCCGTGCGCAGCGCATCGAACGCCGTATCCCTGGTCTTGTCGGCCATGTGCGATCCCTCTGAGTGACATTTCCCCGAAGGAAAGCGTAGGAACAGGCCGCACCATGCGTCAATCCGCCATATAATAAATTTTTCGGTGGCTCAGATGGCGATTCTCATGACCCTTCGCGCCCGGTGACCCCGGATTTCTTCCGTCGACTGGCACCGGGATGCCCCGTTGCCGCAGCATCGTGCAACACGGCAGGTCAGCGCCGCAAAATCTGCCGGAACGCGAACCGTGATCCGGGCGCATCATGCGCGGGGCCAGGCGACTGGGCGACGGGCGCCGCTGGGCCGGGTTCGGCGCCGGCCGGCGCGCAGGGCGTTCGTGTCGCAGGTTCCGCCGGACCGTCGATTTCCCTTGTCCGAGACCCCGCCGAATTTTCTTGCCGCCCCGCCACCGCCGCCCGCAAGCTCCTCGGGCGGAGGACAGGTCATGACCGGAACATGCGATATTCTGATCCGGGGCGGAACGGTCATCGACGGCACCGGCAGTCCGGGTGTTCGCGGCGATGTCGCGGTGACGGACGCCCGTATCGTGGCGGTCGGACCGGCGCTGGCGCATCGGGCCGCGCGGGTGATCGACGCCGCAGGGCTTGTCGTGGCGCCGGGGTCCATCGATGTGCACACCCACGACGACCGGGCGCTGCTGTCCACCCGCTCATGCCGTTGAAGATGTCGCAGGCGTCACGACGCTGGTGGCAGGCAATTGCGGCGTGTCGCCTGCGCCGCTCGTGCTCGACGGCCAGCCGCCGCCGCTCGACCTGCTGGGCTTTGACGCGGGATGGTTCCGCTTTGCGCGCTTTGCCGATCATGTCGCCGCCCTGCGCGACGCACCACCGGCGGTGAGCTGCGGCCTGCTCGTCGGCCACATCACGCTGCGCCACCGGGTGATGGACCGGTTCGACCGCAAAGGCCGCGCCCGCCGCCATGGCCGCGATCGTCGATGCGGCACTGGCCGAGGGGTCGATCGGGTTTGCCGCCGGTCTCGACTACCCGGCGGGCGCGGCGGCATCGTTCGACGCGGTTCTGGCGCTTGCCGCGCGGGTTGGGCCGGCGGGCGGCCTCCGGCCGGGCCGCGAGCCGTCGACGGCGATCCTGACGCCCGCCGCGTGAAGCGCGGTCAGCCGCGGGAAACGAGACGCTTGAGCCAGCCCTTCTTCGGCGCCGCCTCGCCGGCCCCGTCCGGTTCCTCGGGTTCGGCCGGTCCCTCGACGGCTGTCTGGAAGCGGGCAAAGAATTCGTCGGCCATCTTGCGGGCAAAGCCGTCGATGATCCGGCTCCCGAGCTGCGCGAGCTTGCCGCCCACATGCGCCTCGACCGTGTAGCCGAGGCGCGTGCCGGCCTCGACCGGCTCCAGCGTCACCTTGGCCGAACCTTTGGCAAAGCCTGCCGCCCCGCCCTTGCCCTCGCCGGAAATCGTGCAGCCGCGACCCGGATCGATGTCGGACAGTTTGACCACACCGGTGAACCGCGCCGAGACCGGCCCGACCTTCTGCACCACCACCGCCTCGAACCCGTCCTCGGGGCTTCCGGTCATGCTTTCGCATCCCGGCACGCAGGCCCTGAGCACCTCGGGATCGAACAGCGCGGCCCAGACGGTTTCGGGCGGCGCTGCGATGTCGCGCGTGTCGGCAAGCTGCATGGATGGTCCCTCCCCCGGTTATGGCGCAGTCTAGCCGGTCGCGCGGCGGGGCGAAATGCGCCCTTCGTCGGGGACCGCCCCGCCTAGCGTGCCGCACGCACCCAGGCGGCGAGCGCATCGCGGTCGGCCTGGTCCATCACGATCAGCCCGCCGGGCGGCATGGCGTGGCTGACCGCCGCCTGAAGGTAGATCGCCCGCGCGTGCCGCGCCACGTCCGCCGCGCTTTCGAGCACCACACCCTTGGGCGCGACCGCCAGCCCGGGCCAGAGCGGTTCTGCCGCATGGCACATCGAACAATGCGCGGTCACGATCGAAACCGCGTCGTCGAAGCCCGGCGCGGCGGCCAGCCGCGCCGCCCCCGGCGGCAGCACCGCCGCCTCGGCCGCCCCCTCGCGCGGGCCCAGCGTCGAGAGCCAGACGATCCCGACGAACAGCGCCGCCGTCGCGCCCCAGGTCCACCAGGGCATGCCGCGCCGGGCGTGCATCGTGTTGAAGAAATGCCGGATCGTCACGCCCATCAGGAACACGAGGCTTGCGATCAGCCAGTTCCAGGGCGATGCGAAGGCGAGCGGATAATGGTTCGACAGCATCAGGAAGATCACCGGCAGCGTCAGGTAATTGTTGTGGGTGCTGCGCAGCTTGGCGATCTTGCCGTATCTCGCGTCCGGCCGGCGGCCGGCGCGCAGGTCGGCGACGACGATCTTCTGATTTGGGATGATGACGAGAAACACGTTCGCCGACATGATCGTGGCCGTGAACGCCCCGAGATGCAGGAGCGCCGCCCGGCCCGAGAACACTTGCGCATAGCCCCAGGCCATGACCACGAGGACGGCGAACAGGACGAGCATCAGCGCGGTCGGGTTCTCGCCCAGCCGCGACTTGCACAAGGCATCGTAGATCAGCCAGCCGACGGCAAGCGAGCCGGCCGACAGCGCGACCGCCGCGCCGACGGACAGGTCCATCACCGTCAGGTCGATCAGGAACAGCTCCGCCCCCCACCAGTAGGTGACGGCGAGCAGCGCGAGGCCGGACAGCCATGTGGCGTAGCTTTCCCATTTGAACCACGTCAGATGCTCGGGCAGCGCGGCGGGCGCGACGAGGTATTTCTCGATGTGGTAGAACCCCCCGCCATGGACCTGCCATTCGTCGCCGTCCGCGCCGCTGGCCGGCCTCGGATCGCGGCGCAGGCCGAGGTCGAGCGCGATGAAATAGAAAGAGCTGCCGATCCAGGCGATGGCGGTGATGACATGCAGCCAGCGCACCGCGAATTCGACCCAGTGGTGCAGGATGTCGGGGTCGAACATGGTGCGCGCTCCGGTCGTGACAGCGCATCGGAACGCCGATGCCGCGGCGCGTCAAGGCGCCACGGTGTCCGCGGTGCGGGACGCGGCACCGCCGCCCTTGCGGTCCCGCGCGTTCGGGCGTAACGGGGCGTGCCGCGCCCGCGGCCAAGTCTCCGGTGACCTTGCCAAAACGGAAAACCTGCATGACCCGCGAACACCTGCCCCTTGTCCTCGCGATGGCCGTCATCGTGCTGGCGTCCAACATTCTCGTGCAGTTCCTGGCGGGCCAGTGGCTCACCTGGGGGGCCTTCACCTACCCGCTGGCCTTCCTCGTGACCGATGTGGCGAACCGGCTGCATGGTGCGGCCGTGGCGCGGCGGATCGTGGCGGGCGGGTTCCTCGCCGGCGTCGCCTGTTCGCTGGTCGGCACGCAGATCACCGGCGACGCCGGGCCGCTGGTGACGCTGCGCATCGCGCTGGCCTCGGGGGCGGCGTTCCTTGTCGCGCAACTGCTCGATGTCGCGGTGTTCGACCGGCTGCGGGCCGGGCGCTGGTGGCGCGCGCCGCTGGTCTCGACGCTGGTCGGGGCAACGGCCGATACCGCGCTGTTCTTTTCCATCGCCTTCTCGGCCGGGCTTGCGGTGCTCGAGCCGGCAAACGACGTGTCCTGGGCCAATGTGGCGCTGCCGCTCCTCGGGCTGGGGCCGGTCGCGCCGCTCTGGGTGTCGCTGGCGGTGGCGGACTGGGGCGTCAAGCTTGCGCTCGCCCTTGCCGCGCTGGTGCCGTTTCGCCTGATTGTTCGCAACAAGGCGACACGGGTTGTATAAAAGCGTTTGACAACCACCAAATCTGTGGCAGCCTGCACCCAACGGCAACGCAATGAAAGGAGGTGGTCCAGTGTCTAGAGTGATAGTGGAGTATGGTGCCCGGACATTCAGGGGGGCCGTGGCCTGAGGGCAGCCCCGAAGGCTTAGAACCCTGGCTGGGTCTTGTGCGACGGCACATCGCCCTAACTGGACCATCTTCGTCGATCTCGGGAAGGGTCGCGCCAGCCGCGACCCTTTCTCTTTGCCGCCGCCCGACGAACCCGGATGACACCCGATGCTGCGCGTGACCGATACTGTCGCCATCGCCGACTGGGAGCTTTCGGAAAGCTTCATCCGGGCCTCCGGGCCGGGCGGGCAGAATGTCAACAAGGTGGCGACGGCGGTCGAGTTGCGGTTCGAGGCAGAGCGCTCGCCGCACCTGGCCGGGCCGGCCAAGACCCGCCTGAAACGCCTTGCCGGGCGGCGCTGGACCGATGACGGTGCCATCGTGCTGAAGGTGGACGAAACGCGCAGCCAGGCCCGCAACCGCGAGATCGCGCGCGAACGGCTGGCCGCGCTGATCCGCGCCGCGCTGGTCGCGCCCAAGCGGCGCATCGCGACCAAGCCGACCCTCGGCAGCCAGCGGCGGCGCGTGGCGGCCAAGGTGCAGCGCGGGCAGGTCAAGGCGCTGCGCGGGGCGGTCGGGGACGACGACTGACGCGCGTCAGACGACGACCGGTTCGGCCACCTGTGCGCCGACGCCGAACACCCGCTTGTAGCGCGCGATCTCGTCCGGCGGCCCCATCGCCTTGTTCGGGTTGTCCGACAGCTTGACGGTCGGGCGCCCGTCCGCCGCCACCGCCTTGCACACGAGGCTGAACGGGGCGAGCGCGTCGCCCGCGACGAGGCCGCGGAAATCGTTGGTCAGCATCGTCCCCCAGCCGAAACTGACCTTGACGCGGCCGGTGAACCGGGCGTGCAGATCCTCGATCCGGTCCACGTCGAGCCCGTCGGAAAAGATCACCAGCTTGCTCGCCGGATCCTCGCCTCGCGAGCGCCACCAGCGGATCGCGGTTTCCGCGCCCTCGACTGGATCGCCGCTGTCGATGCGGATGCCGGTCCAGCCCGCGAGCCATTCGGGCGCCCGCGCGAGGAAACCGGCCGTGCCGTAGGTGTCGGGCAGGATGATGCGCAGGTTGCCGTCGTGTTCCTCGTGCCAGTCGGCGAGGACGCGGTAGGGCGCCTCGGCAAGCTCGGCATCGCTCCGGGCGAGCGCGGCATAGACCATGGGCAGTTCATGGGCGTTGGTGCCGATCGCCTCGACCTCGCGCCGCATCGCGATCAGGCAGTTGGACGTGCCGACGAAGGCCTCGCCCAGCCCTTCCATCAGCGCCTGCACCGACCAGTCCTGCCAGAGGAACGAATGCCGCCGGCGTGTGCCGAAATCGGCGAGCCTGAGCCCCTCGAGTCGGCGCAGCCGTTCGACCTTTTCCCACACCCGGGTCATGGCGCGGGCATAGAGCACCTGAAGCTCGAACCGCCCCAGCGTCTTGAGCACCGCGCGCGAGCGCAGTTCCATCAGCACGGCCAGCGCGGGAATTTCCCACAGCATCACCTCGTGCCAGCGCCCTTCGAACGTCAGTTCGTATTGCCCGTCGCGCTTTTCCAGATGGTAGGGCGGCAGGCGCAGCCCCTCGAACCATTCCATGAAATCGGGGCGGAACATCTGCCGTTTGCCGTAGAACGTGTTGCCGCGCAGAAAGGTGCTTTCCCCGCGCGAGAGCGACAGCGATCGGATGTGGTCGAGCTGCTCGCGCAGCGCGCCCTCGTCGATCAGCTCGGCCAGGCGAACCGACCGGCTGCGGTTGATGAGGCTGAAGGTGACCGTCGTATCCGGCTTGTTGCGAAAAATAGACTGGCACATCAGAAGCTTGTAGAAATCGGTATCGATCAGCGATCGCACGATCGGATCGATCTTCCACTTGTGATTGTAGACGCGGGTGGCGACATCGACCATCAGACCACCTCGACCCCGGCCGCGCGCATCGCGGCCATCGCGGCGGCGAGCGAACCGCCGAGGTCGATCGCGCGGCTGAGGTCGGTGCGCACCGTGGCGCTGAACCCGTGCCAGGCGGCATCGATGGCCGACCAGGCCACGCAATAGTCGGTGGCCAGACCGACGAAGGTCAGCCGGGTGATCCCGCGGCTGCGCAGATAGCCCTCGAGGCCGGTGGGCGTCGTGCGGTCGTTCTCGAAGAAGGCCGAATAGCTGTCGATCCCGCGGCGAAAGCCCTTGCGCAGCACCAGATCTGCCCGGTCGGTGGCAAGGCCGGGGTGGAAGGCCGCGCCCGGCGTGCCCTGCACGCAGTGATCGGGCCAGAGCGTCTGCGGACCGTAGGGCATCTCGATGCTGTCGAACGGCGCCTTGCCGGAGTGGCTGGTGGCGAAGGACGAATGCCCCGCCGGATGCCAGTCCTGCGTGAGGATCACGGCGCCATGCGCCGCCATGGCCGCATTGATCCCCGGCACGATGGCATCGCCGCCGGCCACCGCCAGGGCACCGCCAGGGCAGAAATCGACCTGCATGTCGATGACGACCAGCGCCTCGCCGGGATCGGGCATCGCATCCTCCGCTGTCCTGCATCTTGGCTAGGCTGCGCGGGGTTTGTCGTCAATGCCGCAGGCGGGCTTGCCCCGGGCGCGGGCTTGCGGCATCGCAGGGGAATGTTGCGCGTCGCATCCTTCTACCGCTTCGCCCCCGTGACCGCGCCCGATGCGCTTGCGGCCCGGCTGGCCGGCCTTGCGCAGGGCCTGCGCGGCACGGTCCTGGTTGCGCGCGAGGGCATCAACGGATCGCTTGCTGGCGATGCCGCCGCGCTGGCCGCCTTTCGCGCCGCGCTCGCGGCGGAACCGGGCCTCGCCGATCTGCCCTGGACCGAGGGTGTGGCGGCGACGATGCCCTTCGACCGGCTGCGCATCCGCCTGCGGCCCGAGATCGTGACGATGGGCATCCCCGGCGTGGACCCCACCGCCCGGACGGGCACGCCGGTCGATCCGGCCGACTGGAACGCGCTGATCGCCGCGCCCGACGTGGTGACGATCGACACCCGGAACGCCTACGAGGTGCGGCTGGGCAGCTTTGACGGGGCGATCGACCCGGGAACAGCCGGCTTCCGCGATTTTCCTGCCTGGTGGGACCGCAACCGGGCCGCGCTCGCGGGGCGGCGGGTCGCGATGTTCTGCACCGGGGGGATCCGCTGCGAAAAGGCCTCGGCCTGGCTCTTGTCGCGGGGGGTCGATGCGGTGCTGCAACTGCGCGGCGGGATCCTCGGCTATCTCGCCGCGATCCCGCCTGCGCAATCGCGCTGGCACGGCGACTGCTTCGTGTTCGATGGCCGCGTTGCCGTCGGCCATGGCCTCGCCCCCGCGCCGGTCGCCCTTTGTCACGCCTGCCGCGGCCCCGTGACCGCCGCCGACCGCGCCCACCCGGACTATGTCCCCGGCATCGCCTGTCCGCATTGCGCCACCACCCGCAGCGAGGCCCAGCGCGCCCGCTATCGTGCCAGGGCGGCGCAGATCGCCCACGGGCGCCGCACCATGGGCGCGGCCCCGCACGGCTAAAATCCGAAGCGTTAAGCGAACCTTCACTGCGCCCGTGCGACCCCTCTCGACGGGTGAAGACATGGGTGTTGGGATGGCCGGGCAGTCGAATGCCGCGCCAGCCATCATCAAGCGGAAAAAGATCATCGCGGACGGCGGGCATCACGGCGGCGCCTGGAAGGTCGCCTATGCCGACTTCGTCACCGCGATGATGGCCTTTTTCCTGTTGATGTGGCTGCTGAACGCGACAACGGAAAAGCAGCGCAAGGGTATCGCGGACTATTTCAATCCGACCATTCCGGTCAACCGCATCTCGGGCGGCGGCGACGGGGCGTTCGGCGGCGACAACGTGTTTTCCGAAGATGTCCTCGCCCAGGTCGGCACCGGCGCCAGCAGCCGGGCACCAACCGCCGACGCGCAGGCCCGCGGCGAGGCCGGCAACGATGCCGAGGCGGCCGAGCGTGCGGCCGAGGAAACCGCCCTGCGTGCGGTCGAGCAGGCGCTGCTTGCCCGCGGGGGGGAAAGCAACACCATGGAACGCGCGCTGCGCCATGTCGTCACCCGCGTGACCGACGAGGGGCTGGTGATCGAGCTTTTCGACCGGCCCGAGGCGTCGCTGTTCGCCGCCGACACGGCCGAGCCGCTGGCGCTCTTGCGCGCGCTCGCCGGCGTGGTGGCCGAGACCTTTGCGGTCGTGACCAACGATGTGGCGGTGAACGGTCATGTCCGCGCCTATCCCGTGACGCTGCGGACCGATCCGGTGTGGGATCTGTCGGCGGCGCGTGCGCAGGCGATGCGCGCGCTTCTGGGCGAGGCGGGCCTGCCGCCGTCGCGGGTGCAGCGGGTGACGGGCTACGCCGACCGCCGCGCCGTGACCGCCGATCCGGCGGCAGTTCGCAACAATCGTCTGGAACTCGTGCTGCTGCGCCGCAACCGCTGAGCGGGATTAGGGCGAATTTAAGGCGCGGCGGCGAATCTGCGAAGCGTGATCCGGGAATCACGTCAGCAGAAAGGTGCCGCGCCGATGACGATCTCTTCCTCGCTCAATGCCAGTGTCGCCGGACTCAGCGCCAATGCCACGCGGCTGGCGACGATCGCCGACAACATCGCCAACTCGGGCACCTACGGCTACAAGCGGACGGTGTCCGATTTCCAGGCGATGGTGATCGACAAGCCCGGCGGGG